>NZ_JBXAVX010000006.1:0-334857 GCF_057291295.1 Janthinobacterium sp. 1L-D-8-B-C4 | reverse complement strand
GTGGCGGCGGTGCTGCCGTCATAAGTCTTGCCGGCTGCTGCAAAGCCCAGCGCCAGTTCGCGCTGCGTAATCGTGGCAGTGGCGGCACCGGTGGTTGAGCCCAGAACATAGTTGGCCGCATCCACGCCGGACAGGCTGGCGTTTTGCACGGTTACGGTTTTCCCCGTACCGGCATTTTTATCACTAAACGCAGCACTTGCGGTCGCGCTCAACACGTCATTGGCGATACGATCATCGCTGACTGCCACGACGGCAGCCGTACCACCATCGTAGACCTTGTTGGCACCGGCAAAAGCCAGGTTCAGGGTACGTTGCGTGATATCGGCCGTGGCCGTGCCGCCGGTATTGGCCAGCGTATAGTTGGCAGCATCAGCACCGGACAGGCTGGCACCAGTCACCGTCACGGTCTTGCCGGCACCTGCATTCTTGTCCGCAAATGCGCCGGTTGCCGTTGTGGTCAGCACATCACCGTTCACACGATTATCAGTGACCGTTACAGTCGCCGCCGTATCACCATCGTAGACCTTGTTGGCACCGGCAAAGGCCAGGTTCAGGGTACGTTGCGTGATATCGGCCGTGGCCGTGCCGCCGCTACTGGCCAGCGTATAGTTGGCTGCATCCGTGCCGGACAGGCTGGCGCCGGTTACCGTCACGGTCTTCCCAAGACCTGCATTCTTTTCGGCAAACGCGGCGCTGGCCGTTGCAGTCAGCACGTCGTTGGCGATACGATTATCGGTAATCGTCAATGATGCGGCGGTGCCGCCATCGTACGTCTTGTTGACGCCGGTAAAGCCGAGATCAAGCGTACGCACCGTAATGCCGGCGCTGGCCTTGCCTGTGCTGGCATTGAGCACGTAATTGCCCGCGTCGCTGCCGCCCAGGTTGCCGCTCGCCACGCTGTAGTTGACGTCCTTGCTGGCGCCAACGTTCTTGTCGATGAAATTGGCCGAGGCGCCAGACAGTTGCACCTGATCGGCACCGAACACACCTTCGAAGGTCGCGCTGAGGCTGGCGCCGGTACTGCCATCGTAGACTTTATTGGCGGCGCTCACGCTGGCCAGGCTGAGGCTGGCTCGGCTGATCTCGGCCGTGCCGCTGGCCGTTTCGGCAAGGCTGTAATTTCCCAGTGCATTGCCGCTCAAGGCCAGGCCGCTGAGATTGACCGCCTTGGCGGTGCCGGCATTCTTGTCGACAAATTGCGCACTGCCGGTCACGCCCGGGGTGTCGCCACTGACCGTATTAGCCAAGGTAAAGGTCGCATTGGCAAACCCCAGCTGGCCGTCATACACCTTGCTGCCGCCCAGGATCACGCTCAGGGCGCGCGGCGTGACGGCCAGCGTGGTGCTGCCGGCATAGGTGATATCGTATTTGGTCGACCACAGGCCGCCCAGTGCGTAGTTGCCGACATTGAGTGCGTTGCCGTAGCTGGCGGTGCCGCTGGCGCCAAGATCGCCGTTCGTCAGGCCGACATAGCTGAGCGTGCCGACGCTGGCCATCAGGCCATCATAGACCTTGCTGGCCGCGCCGCTGGTGCTCACCTGCAACGGCGTCAAAAAAGCCTTCAACAGCGGCGTGGTGTAGCCGTCGTAGATGCGCCAGACGGCGTTCTCGCCGAAATTGAAGCCGCCGAAACTGCTTTGCTGCTGCATCTCTGCCGTGGTGCGCCCGGCGGAGCCGCCCTGATCGCGCTCTGTGCCAGCGGTTTGCCGGTCGAAAGAGGCCGGTCCTACGGCCGCGCCCGGATCGGCGCGCCCGACCACCGCTCCCACCGTATTGAAGGCAAAGCCATTGCCCGAGACATGACCGGAGAAATACAGCCGGCTGGCGCTGCTGCCCGCCACGCTCCAGCCGATCACGCCACCCACGTTCTGGCGCGTGAGCATCTCGTCGCTATTGCTGGCCAGGCCGATGGCGCCGGTGGCGTAAGCGTCGGCAATGCTGCCGCCATTGCGTCCGACCAGGCCGCCAACATTGGCACCGCCGCCCACGCCGCCGGTAGCATACGCCTGCGAAATGGCGCCATCGTTATTGCCGACCAGGCCACCGATCTGTTCGCCGGGCGCCGTGACGGCACCGCTGGCGCGCGCCACCGTAATCGTGCCGCCGCTGTTGTTGGAGCCGACCAGGCCGCCAATCGATGAACCGCTGACGCTATTGCCATTCATGCCGCCGGCCAGGCCCGTCACATTGCCGCTGGCGCTGGCATTGCTGATGACGCCGCTATTGGCGCCGACCAGGCCGCCGACATTGCTGCTGCCGCTGACAGCCATGCTGCTGCTTACATTGCTGAGCGTGCCTTCGCTGTTGTTGCCCACCAGAGCGCCGACATTGTTCCCGCCGATAACGCTACCGCCCACCATCGCCAGGTTGCGGATGGTGCCGCCCTGCAGCCTGGCAAACAGGCCGCTGCCAAAAAACGAAGGGTTCGCGCCGCCGTTGATGGTCAAGCCCTGGATGCCGTGATTGCCGCCATCAAGGATGCCGCTGTAGGCATACTCGTCGCCGCCGAACAGCGGCGTGAAACCGGCGCCCTGGTTCCAGTTGGCGGTGCCGCTGGCGTCGATATCGCCCGCCAGCAGATAATTGTTGTTGTTGATCTGTTTGCCGACGCCTTGCAGGCCGTACACATCGGCGATCTGGTACGGCCCCGCCACGCTGCCGTCGCCGCCTGTCACGCGCAGGAAGGTACCGCGCGCAACATTGAAGCGGTAGGCGGAAAACGCCGGCAGGCTGGCGGCGTTTTGTACCCAGTTACCGCCGTCGAGAAGAAATTCGCCACCCACGCTGACCGCGCCGGTGGCGCTGATGTCGCCGCCTTCCAGGGTCAGGCCCTTGGCGACCGATACAGGGCCGTTCAGCGCGATGCCACCGCCGCTGCGCAAGGCCAGCGTGGTCAGGCCGCTCAAGCCGCTCAGGTCCAGCCCGCCCTGCACCTTCAGCGTGCCGCCAAAGTCGCTGCCGCCGATGGTGATCGCCGGCGCGCTGATGGTGTTCAGCTCCGCAGTTGACAAGCCCAGGCTGCTGGCGCTGTCGACCGCCGCGCTGCCGACTTCAATACTGCCGCTGCTGCTGCGCCGCTTCAGGCTGACCATGGCGTTGGCGTTTTCGTCGGCGCTGGCGGTCGATATCGATTGGGCCGCGCCGCCCAGGCTCATGTTGTCGGCCACCAGGTTGACCGCGCTGGCCGCATGCAGGCCGCCGCCGGCGCCCACCGTCAGGGTGCCGCCGGCCGTGGCGCGCAGCGTGGCGCCGCTCTGGCGCAGCGCCAGCATATTCGATACCAGCAAGTTGCCGCCGGTTTCCAGGTTCAGGTTGCGCACGCCATTGTCGCCAAGGTTGACCAGGTCGACCGGCTGGTTGACGATCAGATTGCCCGAGGTGGCGTCGCCGATGGTGACGGTATTGGCCGAGAGATGGTTCAGTTCGGCGTTCGTCAGGCCCAGGCCATTGCCGGGTTTGTTGCCGACAAACACAGGCCGGCCACTGGTCAGCGGCTTGAAGATGACCTCGCCATAAGCGGCCACACCGCCGAGATTGATCCCGCCGGTCAGGCTGATATTGTCAGCTTGCAAGATGAACTGTTGACCGTAGACACCGCTACCGACCAGTTGATCGCCGCTGCCGCCCAGGTTGATGCCGCCCTGGGCCGTGTTGGAACGCAAGATCAGATTGCCGCTGCCGGCATTGATCACGCCGGCGCCGTTGACGCTGGCGCCAGACAGGTCCACCGCGCCGCCATTGGTGGTAATCGCCGTGCCCAGGTTCAGGTTCGCGCCACTGCCGTAGGCCATGCCGCCGCTGGCGTCGTTGGCCGACAGGGTCACCGCGCCGCCCAGGGTGGTGATCGGCGCGTTGACGTTGATCATTTCGCCGGCCGTGGCCGTGATGCCCACGCCTGCATTGACCATCGTGATGGCGCTGTCGAAATTGATGCGGCGCACCGCCTGCAAGGTCACATCGCTGCCGGCATTGGAAATGGTGGCGGCGCCGATGGTGGCGGTGCCAAGCGCCGGCGCATCGGCAAACTGGTCAAAGCTGGTCAGCTCGCCGCCATAGCCGTCGACCACTTCGATATCGTAGGGATCGATCAGCCAGTTGCCGCGCTTGCCGCGCAAGGAGGCGGTGTCGACGCGGATGCCCTTGATGTCCAGGTAGTGGCCCGAGGTTTCCACCAGGCCGCCGTTGCCGGACGCGGCGCCGCCGCGCGCCGAAATGCTGCCGTACACGCGCGCCGTCTGGTTACCCCAGACGATGACCTTGCCGCCGTCACCGCTGCTGATCGCATCGGCCTTGATGCTGGCGCCACTTTCCACCGCCACTTGGCGCGCATTCGCAATCGCCGCGTTTTTACCCTGGTAGTCGCCGCCCAGCAGCACCGTGCCGCCGCCAACGGCGCCGCTGGCGTCGACCGAGGCGTTGCCTTGCATGCCGACCTGCTCGCCCAGCACGGTAATCTCGCCGCCCTTGCCCGCCGCACTGGTGGCGCTGGTGACGCTGCCGTTTTCCAGCAGCGCCTTGCCGGTGGCTTTCAGCACGATCTTGCCGTTTTCGCCGAGCACCGCGCTGTTGGCATTGAGCACGCCACGCTGGTTCAGCAGCGCGCCGACCATGCCGATGCGCCCGCCCTGCGCCACGATCTGGCCCACATTGATGGCCTGGTCAGCGGGCGCCGACAGCACCACGCGCAAATCCGGGTTGGCGGCGTCGGCCAGTTGCACGCTGTGGCCGGCGGCCAGCAGCACGTCGCCATTCGGTGCGGTGATGATGCCGCTGTTTTCCACATTCGGCGCGATCAGCAGAATCTGCCCGCCGCTGCCGGCGTTGATGGTGCCCTGGTTGAGGACGGCGCCGGCCTGCTCGCCGGCATTGAAATTCATCTTGCCAGCCAGGAAATCCTGGTTCGACAGCGCCAGGCTGGACGCCACCAGGCCCGCCACATCAACCCGCGCATCGCGGCCGAACAGCACGCCGTTCGGATTGATCAGGAACACCTTGCCGTTCGATTGCAGCGAGCCGAGGATCTTGCTGGGGTCTTGTCCGGTGATACGGTTCAGTACGCTGCTGCCGGCATTTTGCTGGAGAAAGCGCGTAATTTCCCCCGGGTTGACGGAAAAACTCTGCCAGTTGATGATGGTATTGGGCGTGTTCGTGATGGTAAACAGATTGCCCTGCTGGTTGAACGTGGCCTGGCCATGCACCACTTGCGGCAAGACCGGATTGGCGTGGGCCGCATTGAAGCAGGCGGCGATCAGCAAGGCCAGCGCGGTGCGGCGCAGCGGCGGCTCGAAGGGGCCGCCAGCAGGCACGGTGCGCAATGTTTTTTGTTTGGTCATGATGTGTTTATCCTTGATGCTCAATACCTCAGTGCATTAATACGAAATCGCAACTCTGAAATGCAGGCGGTTGGCGTCGCGGCGCCCGGTCTGGCCGGGGTTGACCACATGCGCGTAGTCCAATTGCAGGTTGGCGTAGCGGTTCAGCAAAATGCGCAGGCCCAGGCCGCTTGAACCGATCGCCATGCTGTCGATTTCGCCGGGCAAGCCATGATTGCGGCGCACCCAGGCCGTGTCATAAAACGCCAGCGCGCGGCACTGGTAGCCGCCATCGCCGCACCAGTTCGGCGTATACAGTTCCAGGTTCAGGTTGGCGCCGGAATCGTTGGCCACTTCGCGTTCGAGAAAGCCGCGCACGGTGGCCGCGCCGCCGACGCCAAACTGCTCGCCCGGCACCAGCGCATCGGGCGTGTACTGGCCGTTGAACAGCGCGCGCCATTGCCAATCCTGCTCCAGAACGTGGCTGTAGTTGCCACTGACGCGCACGGTGCTGTAACCGGCCTTGGCGCCGGCACGCGCCAGCGTAAAGTCGTGCTGGCTGCCATTCTTGCCGCCGGGAATATTGCGCGCCAGCGTCAAGCCCACGCTGGCCTCGCCACGCGGCAGGCTCCAGGCGCCGATATAGGCGATGCTGACGGGATGCACTGTCACGTCGGTACCGAGCTCCATGCCGAAGAACTGCAGGCTGTTGCGGTAGGCCTTGAAGTCCAGGCCATACACCAGCTTGGGTTCATAGTTGTCGCGCTTGCCGAAGTTCTGGTTGTAGCGCGCGCCGGCAGTGGTGCCGCGGCCGCTGACGGCCAGATCGAAAATGCCGGCCGCGACAATACCCGAATCGACATTCGAATAGCTGGCAAAAAAGTCCAGCGAGTCGCCCAGCGCATACAGCGGCACGTGGTAGCCGAGGCCGTACACGCCGACCTGGTTGGCGTGTTCAAGCGAGGTGGTGTATTGCAGGCTGGCCACATGATCGCGGCCCCACAGGTTGGCATGCTGCAGCACCACGCCGGCGTGGGTCTTGCCGGAGTCCTTGCTGCCGGTATTGTCGAGGTTGAGCGTGGCTTTCCAGGCGCGCTCATCCACCACCGCGATGCTGGCGTCGACCGTGCCGTCGGCCTGGCCGGTAGCCAGCTTGACTTCCATCTTGCGCGCCGGATTTTCATTGGCCAGCTTCAGGCTTTGGCCCAGGGCCGGCATGTTCGGCGTCTGCCCTTCGACCAGGGCCGGCAGGGCGCGCCGCACATTGGCGTCGTCGACATACTGGTTGCCGGTAATGGCCACCTTGCCGACCTGCGTCTGCACCACTTCCAGGCGCACGGCACCGCGAGCCAGTTCCTGCTCCGGCAAGGCCACCAGCACCATGGTGTAGCCGCGCTTGCGGTAGGCGTTTTCCAGCGCCTCGACGGCTTGCTGGATCGCGCCAAAATCGCGCTGCCGGCCAGCGAACGGCGCCACCAGCGATTGCACCAGTTGCGGTCCCAGCAAGGTGTCGCCGCTGACCTCGTAGCTGGCAATATCAAACAGCGGGACGGCGTTGTCGGCAGCCGGGGTTTGGGCGTTTGCGCATGCCGCGCAGAGTAACAGCGCGGAACCTGCAAGCAGGCGCACCAGACGATAATTCATGTGTGAGAGTTCTTGTGGTTGCATGGCCAGTCAGGCGTGTCTGGACCATCAATTGATTGAAAGCAAAGTTTAGACGGATTCTGATTTCCAGTCAGAAATTTCTATGCTAGCGATGGTTATTTTGTCTCGAAGCTGGTAACGCCATCCCAGTCCTCGCCGGGCGGGTTGTCGCGATACCGGCGCAGCCGCTCGGCGTACAGCCGGCGCAAGCCATCGTCTGGCAGTTCCAGCAAGATTGCCTCGACGCCATCCCAGTCGCGTGCACGCAACAGTTCGAGCAGGCGCGACCAGCGCGCCAGCAGCGCCAGTTCCTCCGCATCGGCTTCGCTGTGCAAGCCGCGTGGCTCGAAAATCGCCACCGGCTCGGTCTTGCCCTTGACCCGCACGCGGTCCAGTTCGCGGTAGGCAAATTGCGGCGCCTGCGCGCGCGTGAATTCGCTGACCGCAATGCCCACGCCGTACACCTTGGTAATGCCTTCCAGGCGCGCGCCCAGGTTGACGGCGTCGCCCATCACGGTATAGGCACGGCGGATGCGCGAACCCATGTCGCCCACATGCATCAGGCCGCTGTTGATGCCGATGCCGATCTGCAGCGCCGGCCAGCCGCGCGCCTGGAATTGCTGGTTCAGGCGCGCTGCGCTGCGCTGCATCAGCAAGGCGCTGGCCACGGCCCTGCCCGCGTGGTCGGGAAACGCCACCGGCGCGCCCCAGAACGCCATTACGGCATCGCCGATATATTTGTCGAGCGTGCCGCCATGGCTGTCGCGGATGTCTTCCGACATGGCTGTCAGGTAGAGGTTGATATATTCGCGCAATTGCTGCGGCGTCATCTGTTCGGAAATGGCGGTAAAGCCGCGCACGTCGGCAAACAGCACCGACAGCTCGCGGCTTTCGCCGTCCATGCTGTAGCGGTCGGGATCGTCGGCCATCTGCGCCACCAGTTCCGGCGCCACATACTGGCCAAAACGCGACACCAGCGCGCGGCCCTTGCGCACTTCAAAGAAATAGCCCCAGGCCAGGTTGGCGACGAACAGCGCCGCGATCAAGAGCAGCAGCACGGCGCAATCGAGCGCGGCATCGAGGCTGTGGTACAACCACCAGTTCAGGCCCAGCGCGCCGGCCAGCGCGCTGCCTGCCAGCAGGACGGCTGCCGCCGGCGTGGCCAGCGCCAGCGCGCAGCCCAGCAGCAATCCCACCAGCACTACCTGGCCGAACTCGATCGCCAGCGCATAGTCGGGGCGCGACTTGAAGTGGCCGTCAAGTATCGACTTGATCAGGTTGGCATGCACTTCCACGCCAGGAAACTCGGCATTGACAGGCGTGGCGCGGATATCGTTCAGGCCAGCGGCGGTAGTGCCCACCAGTACGATGGCGCCATGCAGCACCTCGGCCGGCACCGCACCCATCAGCACATCGGCGGCCGACACATAGCGAAAAGCCCCGCCGTCCGGGCCGCCATTACCGCGAAACTGGATGGTGGTGGTCAAGGCTTCGCCGACCGGGATATCCAGCCGGCCGCGCGGCGTAAACAGTGCAATGCGATCCAGGCCACCGTGTTCGCGCTCGGCCTCGGACAGCTGGTCGGCGCTCTGGCTGAACACCGGCGCGATCGCGCGCGCCTTCAGATACACGCTGGCGGTGGCCAGCGACAGCGAAGGGTAATAGCCGTCGCCGATGCGCTGCAGCAACGTGGACGAACGCAGCACGCCATCGCTGTCGGTCAGCGCGGTGAAGATGCCGGCGCCTTGCGCCGCCTGCTGCAGCTGCGCCAGGTTCGCTTCGTAGCCCGGTGCGCTAAATGCCGTGACGGTGCGCCCGTTCAGGTCGGCCACCGTAAAGGCAGGCTTGGGCAGCACGCCCTTCTTTTGCCGGTCCGAGACGCTGTAGCCCAGCACTACCGGCTGGCCGCGCATTGCTTCGGCAAACAGGCCGTCGTAGTCCATCTGCGGTTTCAACCGTTCAAGCTGGCTGCGCAAGCCTGGCACGCCGGCCAATTCGCCCTTGGCCAGCTCGGCCAGCACGCCATAGCCAGAGCTGGTATCGGCTTCCGGAAACGAAATATCGAAGCCGACCGCCGCCACGCCATAGTGGCCCGTCAGCTGCGACACCAGCCTTGCCTGTACATCGCGGCCCCAGGGAAAACGGCCGATCTGGTTCAGGCTTTTTTCGTCGATATCGACGATCACGATACGCTTGTCGAGTCCCGGCGTGTCGGCACGCATGCGCATGTCGCCCAGCATTGCGTCCAGGCGGCTCACGGTATCGGTGCCGTACAGGCCGATGCTGGCACAGGCGGCCAGCAGGGTCAGCAGCGCGCCCAGCAGCAGGCGCGCGCCATGCTTTTTCAATCCGGAAAGCCAGCGCATCAGGGCACGTAACCGGGAATGGCGGCCTCGTCAACGGCGTCGACCTGCTCGGGCTGCATGTGCTTGTGGGCAAACGCCAGGTAGACCTTGCTGCGAATAAAGACGTCGAACAGGTCGGGATCGATATGACCATTCAGGCTGAAGTGGCCCAGGATGCGCAGCGACTCGGACAGTGACTTGCCCTTTTTGTAGGGCCGGTCGCAGGCCGTCAGCGCTTCAAAGATATCGGCGATCGCCATCAGCCGCGCCGGCACCGACATCTGTTCGCGCGTGAGGCCACGCGGATAACCCTTGCCATCCATGCGTTCATGGTGGCCGCCCGCGTATTCGGGCACTTTTTGCAGATGCTTGGGCCACGGCAGCGCTTCGAGCATGCGGATCGACACCGAAATATGGTTGTTGATGATCTTGCGTTCAACCTCGGTCAGGGTGCCGAAACGGATGGTCAGGTTTTCCAGTTCATTGGCGTCGAGGAAATCGCGCTCGACACCGTCGGGGCCGATCCAGCGCCGCCGTGCAATTTGCCGCACCCGCTCCTGGTCGGCCGGCGACATGCCTTCGCCGCCGATATTGGCGTGACGCAGAAAGTCGCGCTCCTCGCGCAGCAGCGTTTGCTGCTGCCGCAACGCATGTTCAAGCTCTTCCTTGCGCTCGGGAGCCGCCAGCTGCGCCTTCAAGGTGGCAATTTCAAGGTCGCGCAGCAGCACTTCGAAGCGCGTGTCGAGCAGGTGGATGCGGTCATAGATGGTTTCCAGCTTGGTGGCCTTGTCGACCACGTGCACCGGGGTGGTGATCTTGCCGCAGTCGTGCAACAGGCCCGCCAGCCACAGCTGCTTGCGTTCGTTCTCGCTCAACTGGAAACCGGCCATCGGCCCCGTATCAACCGCATGCACGGCGTCGGCCAGCATCATGGTCAGCTCGGGCACGAACTGGCAATGGCGGCCCGTGTACGGCGACTTTTCATCGATGCCGATATTGATCAGGTTGACCAGAGACTCCAGCAACTGTTCCAGCTGGCGCAACAGCAATTGATTGGTCAGCGCCACGGCCGCCTGCGCCGCCAGGGCCTCGATAAAACGCTGGTCGGTGGCGGAAAACGCCTGCACCGCGCCAGTGGCGCGATCCTGGGCATTGATCAGTTGCAGCACGCCGATCAGCTCGCCTTCATGATCGCTCATCGGCACTGTCAGGAAGGAGGTGGAACGGTAGCCATAATGGCCATCGAAGGCGCGCATGCCCGAGAAATTGAATTCGCCCGACTGGTACACATCGTCGATATTGACCGACACGCGGCGGTGCGCCGCATACGCCGCCACCGAGCCAAGATTCGGTGCGCCGTCGTCCTGCCACAGCGCAACGCCCGGCACGCCGATGGCCACGCCGGCGCTGGCACCCTGGCGCAGCCCCAGGCTGTCGTTGATGCTGATATGAAACTCCAGGCTGCGTCCATCCGCGCTGGGACGGTACAAGGTGCCGCCATCGGCGTCCGTCATGTCCTTGGCGACCAGCACGATACGTTCAAGCAGCGGCGTGATATCGCCGCCGTGCAGCATGCCTGCGGCCGCGCCACGGCCCAGTTCGACGCTCAGTTCAGTCAGCTGGTCGAGCCGCTGGGCGATTTGCTCGGGGTGCAGCTGGAGCATGATGGAGGCTGGGAAAGTGGCAACAACCGCCAGTGTACCGTTGCCAGTGTCCGACTGTACATTATAAAAATGCAACAACCGAAAATAGATTTCCGAAACACAACAATTATAAAAAAATGCCGTTTTGTGCACGACAATTAGAATAGAATCAACAATCGTTACAGTATAACAAGGCAGCGATGAAATTTACCTTCAGGGGCGTGCGCGGTTCGATCCCCTCGCCCGGTCCGCACACGGTGCGCTATGGCGGCAACACGACCTGCATCGAAGTGCGTACCGCCAACGGCGCCCTGCTGGTACTCGATGCCGGCAGCGGCATCTTCGCCCTGGCCGGCGCACTGCCGCCGGGACCAGCCACGGCCCATATCCTGATCACCCACAGCCACTGGGACCATATCCACGGCCTGCCGATGTTCGCGCCGCTGTTCATCCGCGGCAGCCATGTGCGCCTGTACGGCGCGGCGGACGCGTTTGGCAACGGCATCGAGCACGTGATGTCCACCCAACTGCAGAACAATTATTTCCCCGTCAGCGAAGCTGCCATGGCGGCCGAGATCGACTACCGTACCCTGGCCGTCGGCGAGCGCGTGGAAGTGGCCGACGCGGTGGTGACAAATACCGCAATGAACCATCCGGTAATCAACCTGGGCTACCGCATCGAGTCCGGCGGCGCCTCGCTGTTTTTCAGCGGCGACCATGAACCGTTCGACAATCCGCACGCCAGCGGCTCGCCCGAACACGCATCCTGCCAGGCCGTCATTGCGCAGCGCCAGGAGGCCATCGACAAGGCGATAGCCGGCGTCGACGCGCTGATCATGGACTGCTCGTACACGCGCGAGGAATACACGGCCAAGCGCGGCTGGGGCCACGGCACCTTCGACGGCGCATTGGAACTTGCCCTGCGCTGCGGCGCCAGGCGGCTGTATTGCACCCACCACGAACCGGGCCGCAGCGACGACCAGCTGGAAGCGGTGTTCGCCGACGTGATGGCGCGTTTTGCCGGCCGGCTGGGGCC
Organism: Janthinobacterium sp. 1L-D-8-B-C4; assembly: GCF_057291295.1. Classification (NCBI taxonomy): domain Bacteria; kingdom Pseudomonadati; phylum Pseudomonadota; class Betaproteobacteria; order Burkholderiales; family Oxalobacteraceae; genus Janthinobacterium; species Janthinobacterium sp. 1L-D-8-B-C4. The sequence goes on along the minus strand of NZ_JBXAVX010000006.1, from coordinate 322,877 downwards.
GTTGCAGGTGTTCCTGGCCACCGAGGGCATGACGGTTGAGCTGGCTTAAGCCCGTGTGTGTTGGATAACGAACAGTATCGCCTGGCAAAAAAGTGCATCATGGAACTTCATCATTCAAGGAGAGCACCATGACCCAGCAAAGCGAGAAAGCGCGCGAACAGCAGCAGCGCGAAGATCAGCAAGCCCAGCATGAAGCGAACAAAAGCCGCCAGCAGGCCGAGCAGGACAAAGGCGCGATCCGCCAGAATGACGGCCTGAAGGAGCATCAAGGTGGCGACAAGGGCCCGCGCGGCCAGTAATTCCCGACCACCAGACAGGCGCCGCGGCGCCTGTTTCATTTGACACTTCCCCATGAAAAACCTGCTGACGATTGCCGGCCTGGCACTGCTCTCTGCGCTGGCGACCGCCCTGCTCGCCTTTATGGCGCTCGAACTGATGCCCTGCTCCTGGTTCGGCAGCGCCTCGGAAGGCGCTTGCGGCTATGGCGCCACGTTTGCCGTAATGGGTGCCTCGCCGTTCGTGTTCCTGGTGTTGATGGTGCTGCTGTGCATCGGGTATGCGCGCCGGCAGGCAAAACAGGCAAAGAGCGAGCCATGAAAAAAGGGAGCCTGCACGGCTCCCTTTTCAAACGCGACGGTACTTCATCACATGATATGGTGGCCGATCCACCAGGCCACTGCGGCAACAAAAGCCGAAGCAGGAATCGTGAAGATCCAGGCCCAGACGATATTGCCCGCCACGCCCCAGCGCACGGCCGACATTTTCTGCGCCGAACCGACGCCGACGATGGCGCCGGTGATGGTGTGCGTGGTCGACACCGGGATGCCCAGCGCGGTCGACACGAACAGGGTGATGGCGCCACCGGTTTCGGCGCAGAAGCCGCCCACCGGTTTCAATTTGGTGATCTTCTGGCCCATGGTCTTGACGATGCGCCAGCCACCGAACAGGGTGCCGAAGCTGATCGCCGTGTAGCACGAGATGATCACCCACAGTGGCGGCATCGCGTCCGCCGCGTTGGAGTGACCGGCGGCGATCAAGAGCATCCAGATAATGCCGATGGTTTTTTGCGCGTCATTGCCGCCGTGGCCCAGGCTGTAGGCAGCGGCCGAGGCCAGTTGCAAACGGCGGAACCATTTGTCGACCTTGCGCGGTGTGGAACGCACGAAAATCCACGACACGATCAGCATCATGATCGAGCCGAACACAAAGCCCAGCACCGGGGCGATCACGATAAAGGCGACGGTTTTCCACAGGCCGGCGGCAACCAGCGCGCCGGTGCCGGACTTGGCGACAGCCGCGCCGACCAGGCCGCCGATCAGCGCGTGCGAGGACGACGAAGGAATCCCGTAGTACCACGTAAACAGGTTCCAGAAGATGGCGCCCATCAGCGCGCCAAAGATCACGTACTGGTCGATAACTGTCGGGTCAATGGTGCCCTTGCCCACCGTGGCGGCCACGGTCAGCTGGTGAAACACGAAAATGGCGACAAAATTGAAGGTGGCAGCCATGGCAACCGCGGTCTGCGGTTTCAATACGCCCGTCGAGACCACCGTGGCGATCGCGTTGGCGGCATCGTGGAAGCCGTTCATGAAGTCAAACAGCAGTGCCAGGGCGATCAACAGGCCTAGCACGTAAATGCTGATTTGTATGGTCATTGGTATGTTCTTTTCGATTCTGGTTCAGGACAGGCCCAACGCTTACGCGTTTTCGACGATGATGCCTTCGATAATATTGGACACATCTTCGCAACGGTCGGTCACGGTTTCCAGAAGCTCGTAGATCGCTTTCATCTTGATCAGGTTGCGCACGTCCGGTTCGTCGCGGAACAATTTGGACATGGCGGCGCGCATCACGTGGTCGGCGTCCGACTCCAGGCGGTCGATCTCTTCGCAGATGGCGACGATCTTGCGCGAGTTGTCCATATTGTGCAGCAGGGCGACGGCGTCGCGCACCTTCTCGGTACAGGCCAGCACCAGTTCGGCCAGGCGCTTGGCTTCCGGCGTAACAGCTTTCAGGTCGTACAGGGAAACGGTCTGGGCCGCGTCTTCCAGCAGGTCGAGGATGTCGTCCTGGCGCGTGATCAGTTGATGGATGTCATCGCGATCGATCGGCGTGATGAAGGTCTTGTGCAGCATTTCAACCGTAGCGTAGGTTACCTTGTCGGCCTGTTTCTCGATGCTCTCGATGGCATGCACGCGGTTTTCCAGGTCGTCGAAATTGGTCATCAGGCCGAGCATCTCTTTTGCGCCCTTGACGCACAGTTCCGCGTGCTGGTTAAACAATTCAAAAAACTTGCCCTCAGTGGGCATCAAGCGTCCAAACATGTCATTCTCCGTTAAGCATTGAGTCGTGTTATTTACTACAGAAAGCCGCCCCGGTGAGTGGGGGCGGCCGATGGAATGCCAGTGCTGCTGTGTTAGTCGCCTTGGTAAAGCGCCAGGCCACCACTGTAATTGCCAAATTTGGTGTACTGCCCCATGAAAGTGAGGCGGATGCTGCCGATTGGCCCGTTACGCTGTTTGCCGATAATGATCTCGGCCGTGCCCTTGTCGGGCGAGTCGGGGTTGTACACCTCGTCGCGGTAAATGAACAGGATCACGTCGGCATCCTGCTCGATAGCGCCCGATTCGCGCAAGTCCGACATCACCGGACGCTTGTTGGGACGTTGTTCCAGCGAGCGGTTCAGCTGGGACAGCGCAATCACCGGGCAACCGAGTTCTTTCGCCAAGCCTTTCAGGCCACGTGAAATCTCGGAAATCTCGGTGGCACGGTTGTCGCCGGGGGAATTGGCCGACATCAGCTGCAAATAGTCGACGATGATCAGGCCGAGCTTGCCGCACTGGCGCGACAGGCGGCGCGAACGCGCGCGCAACTCGATCGAGTTCAGCGCCGGCGTTTCGTCGATGTACAACTGGGCGTCGTTCATCTTCTGGATCGCGTTGGTGAGGCGCGGCCAGTCTTCGTCGTTCAGGCGGCCGGTGCGCAGGCGGTGCTGGTCGAGCTGCCCGACCGAGCCCAGCATACGCATGGCCAGCTGGGCGCCGCCCATCTCCATCGAGAACACCGCCACCGGCAAGCCGCTGTCGATCGCCACGTTCTCGCCGATATTGACGGAAAACGCGGTCTTGCCCATCGACGGGCGGCCGGCGACGATCACCAGGTCGCCCGGCTGCAGGCCGGAGGTCATGCGGTCGAGGTCGATAAAACCGGTCGGCACGCCGGTGATTTCACTCTGGTTGTCACGGCTGTAGAGCTCGTCGATGCGCTCGACCACTTGCGTCAGCAAGGGCTGGATCGCGGTCCAGCCCTGCGCGCCGCGCGCGCCTTCTTCGGCAATCGCAAAGATCTTCGATTCGGCTTCGTCAAGCATCTGCTTGACTTCCTTGCCTTGCGGGCTGAACGCAGTGCCCGAGATATCGTCGGCCACGGTGATCAACTTGCGCAGCACGCCGCGGTCGCGCACGATCTCGGCGTAACGGCGGATATTGGCTGCCGACGGCGTGTTTTGCGCCATCGCGTTCAGGTAAGCGAGTCCGCCCACATCCTCGGCCTTGCCGAGCTGGGTCAGGGTTTCAAAAACAGTAATGACATCGGCCGGCTTCGAGGCGTTCACCATCTTGACGATTTGCTCGAAGATGATGCGATGGTCATAGCGATAGAAATCATCCGCATGCATGAAATCGGCAATGCGGTCATACGCGGCATTATCGCGCAGCAGACCACCAATGACGGACTGTTCTGCTTCGATCGAATGCGGCGGTATGCGGAGGGAATCCAGTTGTGGATCTGAGGGGGCGTTCATGGCGCGAATTATACCCGCTTCGGCGTGCGGGCAAAAATAAAGGGCTGAAAATGACGGAAAAAAAGGCCACAAAAAAGCCGGGCGAACCCGGCTTTTCCAATTGCGGCAATGCTGCAGGCCGAGGCCTGCAAACGATTTACGCGTTTGCGTCTGGTACCACAGCGATCACCACTTCCACTACCACGTCGGTGTGCAGGGCAACCGAAACGTTGTGCTCGCCAACAACTTTCAGCGGGCCGGTAGGCATGCGTACTTGTGCTTTTTCAACAGCGAAACCTTGCTTGGTCAGCGCTTCAGCGATGTCGAAGTTGGTGACAGAACCGAACAGACGGCCATCGACGCCAGCTTTTTGAGCAACTTGAACGGTCAGGCCGCTCAGTTTTTCGCCCTGGGCTTGCGATGCAGCCAGTTTGGCGGCAGCAGCTTTTTCCAGTTCAGCGCGCTTGACTTCGAATTCGGCGATCGCCGTAGCGGTAGCACGACGGGCCAGGCGTTGCGGGATCAGGAAGTTACGTGCGTAACCGTCTTTGACTTTGACGACTTCGCCGAGGTTACCGACGTTAACAACTTTTTCTAACAGAATGATTTGCATAGTTCTTCTCCAGGAATATCTGACCGATTAAGCGTGGTGCAAATCGGTGTATGGCAGCAGCGCGAGGAAGCGAGCGCGCTTGATTGCGGTGTCAACTTGGCGCTGGTAGTGCGCTTTGGTACCGGTCAGGCGTGCTGGCATGATCTTGCCGTTTTCTTGGACGAAGTCTTTCAGCGTGTCAACGTCTTTGTAGTCAACTTGTTCAACGTGTGCTGCGGTGAAGCGGCAGAACTTCTTGCGTTTGAACAGTGGGTTTTGCTGTTTGCGTTTTTCTTTAAGCTTGAGCTTGTTTTTGTCGAACTTTTTACCGAATGCCATTCTAGGCTCCTGTATCTAAAATTGCGCTAGTCAGAACTGACTGCACTAAAATCAATGATGTGAAACACCAAACTCTTGCTGTTGCGGCTTTTCCTGGCCAGGAAACCCGTGAACTGATACACCCCGCCCAAGCTTGCCTGACTGAACCGGCCTGAGATTTCGCCAGCGGCAAGCGCGGCAAGTTCAAACTCGGTCAAACGGGCGATACCGGCTTCCATCTGCTGCGAACTGTGCTGCAATACTGCATTCACGATCGGCAACCCTGCCGGGGTATAGCGCAATATTTCGCGCTCGGCAATGATGGCGGTAACTTGTAACTGGTTCAGCGCACGATCCTGGTCAATCAGGCTGCTGCTGCGGCTGGAGCGGCTGCTGGTGCTTCGGTGCGGTGGCTTTTGGCCGCATCTTCGCGTTGTACCGATTTCATCATCGGCGAAGGAGCTGTTTCAGCTTTCTTCATTTTAACGGTCAGGTGACGCAACACGGCATCATTGAATTTGAATGCTGTTTCCAACTCGACCAGGGTCTCGTTGTCGCATTCGATGTTCAGGCAGATGTAGTGTGCTTTAGGCAGTTTCTGGATCGAGTAAGCCATTTGACGGCGGCCCCAATCTTCCACGCGGTGAACCGAACCGCCGCGGGTGGTTACGCTGGCTTTGTAGCGTTCGATCATCGCGGGCACTTGCTCGCTCTGGTCCGGATGGACGATAAAGACTATTTCATAATGACGCATGCAAACTCCTTCAGGTCGGATTGATAATCGCCCACCCCGGCGTCAAGACGGGTGTGGGAAGGTCAGCCGAAGATTATAACCGCCTTTTGCAATCCGTTCAACCATTGCTTGCCATGCAGCGCCTGCAACGCCCGCCAGCGCAGCATTTTTGCTTCGCGCGCGACTTTTTCCATCGAAATCGGCCGAAAATGCCGAAAGTCGCTTGCATAGTCGGCGATACTGTACAAAAATACAGACTGTTCATATAGACAGCATTTCACTATGCACCCACCATCCATGATCAAGCTGACAGCACGACAAGAACAAATCCTGAACCTGATCAAGGACGCGATTGAAAACACGGGTTTTCCTCCGACCCGCGCCGAAATCGCCAATGAATTGGGTTTCAAATCGGCCAATGCAGCCGAAGAGCATTTGCAGGCCCTGGCCCGCAAGGGCGCCATCGAGATTTCGCCGGGCACCTCGCGCGGCATCCGCCTGATCGGCGCCTCGCTTGCCGAGCCGGCGCTGCCGAAGGTGCCTGCCGCGCTGCTGATGTCGCTGCCGCTGATCGGCCGCGTGGCCGCCGGTTCGCCCATCCTGGCGCAGGAAAACCTGGAAGCGAGCTACAACGTCGATCCGGCCCTGTTTTCGGCCAAGCCCGACTTTTTGCTGAAAGTGCGCGGCTGGTCGATGCGCGACGCCGGCATCATGGACGGCGACCTGCTGGCCGTAAAAAAAGTCGACAGTGCCAAGAACGGCCAGATCGTCGTAGCCCGCATCGGCGATGAAGTCACCGTCAAGCGCTACAAGAAAACCGGCACCCTGATCGAACTGTTCCCGGAAAACCCCGACTTCAAGGTCATTACCGTGACGCCGGAAGACGAGTTTGCCCTGGAAGGCCTGGCAGTCGGCCTGATGCGCAGCTGGCATTAAACTGCTGCACGTGAAAAAGGGCCGCCACAGCAATGCTGTTGCGGCCCTTTTTATTGCCGAAGGCGTTTACGCGTCCAGCGCGCTCTTGAAATCATCGAGCAGGTCGGCTTCATCCTCGATACCGACGGAAACGCGGATCAGCGACTCGGCAATGCCCATGCTGGCGCGGCGTTCTGCACCCATCTCGTAGAAGATCGTATGGGCGACCGGTATCACCAGGGTGCGCGTGTCGCCCAGGTTGCTGGCCGGTATCGCCAGGTTCAGGCGATTGAGGAAATCGAAGCAGTCGATGCCGTCTTTCAATTCAAAACTGAACAGCGAACCGTAGCTGCGGAACAACTCGGACGCCAGCGCGTGCTGCGGGTGCGACGCCAGGCCCGGGTAATGCACGGCCGCCACGCGCGGATCGGCTTGCAGCATGGTAGCGAGCGCCAGCGCGTTCGAGCAGGTGCGGTCCATGCGCAAGGCCATGGTTTCGGCGCCCACGGCAATATGATGCGCCGCTTCCGGCCCCAGCGAGGCACCGAAGTCGCGCAAGGCCTTGGCGCGGATCTGCGCAATGCCCCATTGTTTCGGCGCCGCCTTTTTGTAGTTCTCGAAAATATTCGGGTACTGCGTCCAGTCGAACACACCGGTATCGGTCAGGCTGCCCCCAAGCGCATTGCCGTGGCCGCCGATCGACTTGGTCAGCGCATTGATCACCAGGCCGGCGCCCACCGCTTTCGGGCGGAACAGGTAGGGCGTGGTCATGGTGTTGTCGACGATATACAGGATGCCTTTCTCGCGGCACAGCTCGCCAATCTTTGCCAGGTCGGCGATCTGCGTACGCGGGTTGGCGATGGTTTCAACGAACACGATGCGCGTTTGCGGCGTGATGGCGGCGGCCACGTTAGCCACTTCGGTGGCGTCGACGAATGACACGCCGATGCCCTGCCCCGTCACCGTCTGCCACAGGCTGTTGGTATTGCCGAACAAAAAGGCCGACGACACCACATGGTCGCCGGCGCGCAGCAAGGATTGCACAACGGCACCGATGGCACCCATGCCGGTGGCAAAGCACAAGGTGGCCACACCGTCTTCCATCTGGTTGACCTTGTCTTCCAGTGCGGAGACGGTCGGGTTGCCCTGGCGGCCGTAGCGAAAGCCCGGCTCCTTGCCCTGGAACACGGACGCCAGCTGGCGCGCGTCACTGTAGCCGAAAGCAACCGAAGTATGCACGGGCTTGTGCAGCGAGCCGTGCTCGATGCCCTTGCGGCGGTCGTTATGCAGGATGGTGGTGGTAAAGCCGTAGGTTTTTTTGGTGGTCATCGATGAAATTCCGGATATTCGATTTGCCGCGCAACCCCAAGGCAAATGCCGGGGTCAGACCTGAAGGTCTGACCCCAAAAAAAGCCCGGCGCAGGCCGGGCAGGTTACTTATGCTTCGGTAGTCGCCAGGTTCAGGTTCAGCTGGGAACGCGGCGTGTCTTCGGGCGCTGCCGCCTTCGGATTGTGGCGCGCATATTCCAGGCGGTCCAGGTAGTCCTGCGAGACGTCGCCGGTCACGTAGACGCCGTCAAAGCACGACGCTTCGAAGTTGGTCAGGGCCGGGTTGACGTCGGCAATCGCCTGCTTCAGGTCGTCGATATCCTGGTAGACCAGGTAATCGGCGGTGATTTCGCGGCACACTTCTTCGGTGGTGCGGCCATAGGCGATCAGCTCATCGCGCGTCGGCATGTCGATGCCGTAGACGTTCGGGTAGATCACCGGTGGTGCGGCCGAAGCGAAGATCACCTTGCGGGCGCCGGCTTCGCGCGCCATCTGCACGATTTCGCGGCTGGTGGTGCCGCGCACGATGGAGTCGTCGACCAGCAGTACGACCTTGTCCTTGAATTCGGACGGAATCGCGTTGAGCTTCTGGCGCACCGACTTCTTGCGCGCCGCCTGGCCCGGCATGATGAACGTACGGCCGATATAGCGGTTCTTGATGAAGCCTTCGCGGTACTCGATGTTCAGCGCCAGGGCCAGCTGGATGGCGGCCGGACGCGACGAGTCGGGAATCGGCATGACCACGTCGATGCCGCCTTCGGGCAGTTCGCGGCGGATCTTTTCGGCCAGGTATTCGCCCATTTTCAGGCGCGTGGCGTACACCGAGGCACCGTCAATGACGGAATCGGGACGCGCCAGGTAGACGAATTCGAACACGCATGGGTTCAGGCTGGCGTTGTCGGCGCATTGCTGGCTGTGCAGTTTTTTGTCAGCATCGATGAAGACCGCTTCGCCCGGCGCGATATCGCGCACGAAACGGAAGCCCATGCCTTCCAGTGCCACCGATTCGGAGGCGATCAGGTATTCGGTGCCCTGCTCGCTTTCGTTGATGCCCAGGCACAAAGGACGGATGCCGTGCGGATCGCGGAAGGCCAGCAAGCCCACGCCGGCGATCTGCGCGACGGCCGCATAACCACCCTTGACGCGGCGGTTCAGCACGGTCACGGCCTTGAAGATCGCCTCAGGATCGAGCACCAGGCCGCTGGTGGCCTGATGGATTTCATGGGCCAGCACGTTCAGCAGCACTTCCGAGTCGGAATCGGTATTGATGTGGCGGCGGTCGTTCTTGAACATCTCCTGTTTCAGCTGTTCCCAGTTGGTCAGGTTGCCATTGTGCGCGAGGGTAATGCCGAACGGCGCATTCACGTAAAACGGTTGCGCTTCTTCTTCGCTCGACGAACCGGCGGTAGGGTAGCGGCAGTGGCCGATGCCGGAATTGCCTTGCAGCGAACGCATGTTACGCGTACGGAAGACGTCGCGCACCAGGCCATTGGCCTTGTGCATGGAAAACATACTGCTGTGATTGGTCGCAATCCCTGCCGCGTCCTGACCACGATGTTGCAAGAGCAACAACGCATCATAGAGCAATTGATTGACAGGTTGATGGGAAACGACGCCGACGATGCCACACATGGTGTGCTCCTGTAACTGTGCTACTGATTTAAAAAGATCAAAATTTCACATGCTGCGCGTAGGCGGCAGGCAGATAAGGCTTGATGATGCGCGCACCCTGCTCCGCAAACGGACTGAGCAAGGCGTTCTTCCAGAACGGCTGTTGCGGAATCGAGGTCATGCCGCACAAGATGACGGTGGTCAGCACAATTACAAGCCCCCGCGCCGCGCCGAACAGGCTGCCCAGCATCCGGTCGGCCAGGCTCAGCCCGGTTACCTTGACCAGCGCATCGATCGTCATGCCAAGCAAGCCCATCAGGATGCGTACGCCGATAAACAGAATCACGAAGGCCAGCAGCAGGCGCACGGCCTCGCCAGGAATCACGGCCGGCAGGAATTTCGCCAGGGTCGCGCCGTAGGCGTTGGCTGCGACAAACGCCACCACCCAGCTCACCAGCGACAGGATTTCCTTGATCAGGCCGCGCATCATGCTGATCAGCACCGAAGTGGCCAGCACGAACAACACCAGATAATCGAAAATCGTCACGCCGCCTGGCCCACTGGCATCATGCTGGCACCAGGCTGCCGCCCAGGCCCAGCTTTTGCAATTTGGCGCGCGTCTTTTCCGCCTCGTCGCGGCTGCCGAACGGCCCCACGCGCACGCGGATGCGCTGGCCACCGGCGCTGGACACTTTTTGCGTATAGGAATTGATGCCCGCGTCGCGCAACTTCGCCTGCAGTTCATCGACCTTGTCCTGCGTTGCCAGCGCGGCGACCTGCACAACGAAGCGGCCGCCATCGTTATCGGACGATTTTTCCTCCATTTTGGCAACCGGCTTGGCTTCCGCTTTGGCCGCAGGTTTACCTTCCAGGATGGCCATCGCGCGCGCCGCATCGTCATTCGATTTTTCCACCTTGACCGGTTTCGGTTCAGGCTTCGGCTCCGGCTTGACTTCATGTTTCGGTTCAGGCTTGGGCTCGACCTTGGGCTCGCGCTTCGGCTCGGCCTTGGCCTCGACCTTCGGCTCCGGTTTTGTTTCGTGCTTCGGTTCGACCTTGGGCTCGACCTTCACCGGCTTCGGCTCAACATACGTCGGCTTCGGCTCGACATAGGCCGGCTTGACCGGTTCGGCCGCGGCCACCACGGTGGCGGGAACCGGCGTTGGCATCGGCGTCGGTTTGCTTCTGGCCGGCAATGGCGTATCGACGATTTCCTCGGACTGGTCCAGGCCATTGTTGGCCGCGCCCTGCGCCGGTACCGCTTGCACCGGCGCAGGCGCTGCAGCAACTTTTTCTTTCGACGGAATATCGATGGCGATATCGTTGACGGGCGACTTCGGTTCGGAATCGAGCAGCATCGGCAGGCCGACAGCCACGCCAAGGGCCAGCGCGATGGCGCCGATCAGGCGGCGGCGCGCGCGTTTCTTTTCCGGCAAGGCCGGATCGGGCGCATCGCGGCCAGCACGGCGGCCACCACCACCGGAGGTATTGGCGGCGCGCTTGCGGGTCGGCGACTGCGCTTCGCCAGGAACATAAAAGCCGCTGTCTTCGCCAGAGGATTCTTGCTTGTTTTTAAACAGTTTCGAGAACAAGCCCATGCGTCATTTTCAGTCGAGTGCGTTTCAGTGAAGTGAGGATTTCCTGGCCTTCATCACGCCGGCAACGGTGAGGAAAGAACCAAAGACCACAATTCTATCATTCTCACCCGCCCGGCTCATTGCATTTGCAAAAGCTTGTGCCGGATCATCGAATACGGACACCGTATGATCGCCACTATCCGGCTTGTCTTCCAGCATGATCTGTACCTTGGCCGCCAGCTCGGAAGCGCTGGCCGCGCGCGGCGAAGGCAGGCCCGTCAGGCACCAGTGATCGACGTGTTCGCTCATCGCGGCCAGCACGCCATCGATATCCTTGTCGAGCATGGACCCGAAGACGGCATAGGTATAAGGGTGAAAGCCCATATTGCCCAGGTTCTGGTTCAGCGCCGAGGCTGCATGGGGATTGTGCGCCACATCAAGAATCACGCTGGGGCGACCAGGCAGCACCTGGAAGCGGCCCGGCAGCTCCACCGTCACGAGGCCGGTGCGCACTTCCTGCGCGCCGACCGGCAACTTCAATTTCAGCACTTCCAGCGCCGCCAGCACGGCGGTGGCGTTGAGGATCTGATTGGCGCCGCGCAGGCTCGGGTAGGCCAGCGAATTGCGGCGCTGCTCGCGCCCGCCATAGTTCCACTGCTGCTTGTCGCCCGAATAATTGAAGTCGCGGCCCATCAGCCACAGGTCGGCGCCGATCGCCGTCGCATGATCGATCAACGATTGCGGCGGCACCGGATCACTGCAGATGGCCGCCTTGCCAGCGCGGAAGATGCCGGCCTTTTCAAAACCGATCGCCTCGCGCGTGTCGCCCAGGTAATCGGTATGGTCGATATCGACGCTGGTAACGATGGCCACGTCGGCGTCGATCACATTGACCGCATCGAGGCGCCCGCCCAGGCCCACTTCCAGGATCGCCACGTCGAGCTGCGCGTGCGACAACAGATGCAGGATGGCCAGGGTGGTGAATTCGAAATACGTCAGCGGCGTGTCAGCGCGCACCGCTTCGACGGCATTGAAGCTGGCGACCAGCTGCTCGTCGCTGGCCATTTCGCCCAGCACACGCGCGCGCTCGTTAAAGTCGAGAAAGTGCGGCTTGATATACAGGCCCACTTTGTAGCCAGCACGCAACAAGACCGACTCCAGCATGGCGCAGGTCGAACCTTTGCCATTGGTGCCGGCCACCATGATCACGGGGCAGGAAAATGCCAGCTGCAGGCGCGCCTTGACGGCCTGCACGCGGTCCAGGCCCATATTGATCTGGGTTTCCGAATGCCGGGTTTCCAGCATGGCGAGCCAGTCTGGCAAAGTGATGGGGAGGTTTTGCATGGGAGACTTCTTGTGTAAGGATGCGCGAGGCAGAGAAACAGGCAACCCTAAACAACATCTGGGGTCGGACCCTCAGGGTCCGACCCCAGCGGTTCATGGGTTCGGGTAAATGGACATTATTCCATTCAATACAATCAAGCCAGCACTTCCACAGCCTGATTCTGCAACAGTGCCAGCAAATGGGCGATTTCTTCGCGCATCTTGCGGCGGTCGACGATCATGTCGACGGCGCCCTTGGTGACCAGGAACTCGGCACGCTGGAAGCCTTCCGGCAATTTTTCGCGCACGGTGTTTTCAATCACGCGCGGGCCGGCAAAGCCGATCAACGCTTTCGGTTCAGCAATCACCACGTCGCCCATGAAGGCAAACGAGGCCGACACGCCGCCCATGGTCGGGTCGGTCAGCACACTGATGAACGGCAGTTTCTTTTCGGCCAGCTTGGTCAGCATGGCGGTAGTCTTGGCCATCTGCATCAAGGAAAGCAAGCCTTCCTGCATGCGCGCGCCACCGGTGGCGGTAATGCAAATGAATGGCACTTTCTGTTCCAGCGCGATCTGCGCGCCGCGCACGAAGCGCTCGCCGACCACCGAGCCCATCGAGCCGCCCATGAATTCAAATTCAAAGCACGCCACGACCACCGGCAAGCTCATGATGGCGCCGCCCATGACAACCATGGCGTCGGTCTCGCCGGTCGCTTCCATGGCGGACTTCAGGCGGTCCGGGTATTTCTTGCTGTCCTTGAATTTCAGCGTATCGACCGGCAGGATTTCCTGGCCGATTTCATAGCGGCCGCCGGCGTCCAACAGGCTGTCGAGGCGCTCGCGCGCACGGATGCGCATGTGATGGTCGCATTTCGGGCAGACGTGCAGGTTCGATTCCAGGTCGGTGCGGTACAGCACGGCTTCGCACGAAGGACATTTGACCCACAGGCCTTCCGGCATGGTCTTGCGCGCGGCAGCATCAGAGCGCTGTATGCGCGGTGGCAGCAGTTTTTCCAACCAACTCATATTTTTCTCCTGGTGCCCTTGTCGGGCAAGAAAGTCGTGTCGGTGCGTCGGTGGACGCACCCGGCGAACGATGACGGGGTGGCCGCGTCTCGCGGCGCGCCCCCAGTTTTATCTGGTGCACAGCCAATTCAGTGGCCGAAGTGTAGCCGTTTATCGCCGGGCTGTCGAACTTTGCAAGCAAGTCATCATTGAATAAATAACAATTTCACTCAAGCATCGAGCGCGGCGCGGATACCGGCCGTAAAGCTGCGCACGGCCTCGGCTTCGCCACCGGCCGGTGCATTTTCTATCTCCTGAATAATGCGGCTGCCGATCACCACCGCATCGGCCACCTCGGCCACGGCGCGCGCGGTGGCGGCGTCGCGGATGCCGAAACCCACGCCGATCGGCAATTTAACATGCTGGCGGATGGCGGCCAGGCGTTCGGCCACTTGCGCTGTATCAATATTGCCGGCGCCCGTCACGCCTTTCAGCGACACGTAATAGCTGAAGCCGCCACCGACCTTGGCCACTTGCGCGATGCGCTCTTCGGTCGAGGTGGGCGCCAGCAGGAAGATCAGATCGAGCCCTGCGGCACGCATGTCGGCGGCGAAACCTTCGCACTCCTCGGGCGGATAATCGACCACGATGGCGCCATCGGCGCCCGCTTCTTTCGAGGCGGCGATAAAGGCGGCGTTGCCGATGCGCTCGATCGGATTGGCGTAGCCCATCAGCACTACCGGCGTAGTCTGGTTCGTCAGGCGAAACTGGCGCACGTACTCGAACACGTCATGGATGCCGACATTGAATTTCAATGCGCGCTCACAGGCGCGCTGGATCACCGGGCCTTCGGCCATCGGATCGGAAAACGGCACGCCCAGTTCCAGCACGTCGGCGCCGCCTTCGACCAGCGCATGCATCAGCGGCACGGTGGCGTCGGGGCCGGGGTCGCCGGCGGTAATGAAGGTGACCAGGGCGGTCTTGTTGTGGGCTTTTAAGGAGGCAAAGGTTGCGTCGATACGGGACATGGATGGCTTTCTTGTTATGGTGGACAATGTCGGATTACGCGCTTGCACGCTAATCCGACCTACGCGATGCAGGGTCAGTTAAAGTTCAACCCCATGCGCTCCGCTACCGTATGCATGTCCTTGTCGCCGCGGCCCGACAGGTTGGCCAGTACAATTTTGTCTTTCGGCAAGGTTGCCGCCAGCTTGGCCGCGTAGGCCAGTGCGTGCGATGATTCCAGCGCTGGAATGATGCCTTCGATATGGCAGCAGTCGTGGAAAGCCTGCAGCGCTTCGTCGTCGGTGATCGAGACGTATTGTGCGCGGCCCGAGTCTTTCAGCCACGAATGTTCGGGACCCACGCCGGGATAATCAAGGCCGGCCGAGACGGAATGGGTCTCGATGATCTGGCCATTGTCATCCTGCAGCAGATAGGTGCGGTTGCCATGCAGCACGCCAGGGTAGCCGGCCGTCAGCGAAGCCGAGTGCTTGCCCGTTTCCAGCCCTTCGCCGGCCGCTTCCACGCCGATCAGCTGCACGTCCTTCTGGTCGACATACGGGTAAAAAATGCCCATGGCGTTCGAGCCGCCGCCGATGCAGGCCAGCACGTAGTCGGGCTGGCGGCCGGTCATTTCCGGCATCTGCACCAGGCATTCCTCGCCGATCACGGACTGGAAGTCGCGCACCATCATCGGATACGGGTGCGGGCCGGCCACGGTGCCGATGATATAAAAGGTGTTTTCAATATTCGTGACCCAGTCGCGCATGGCTTCGTTGAGCGCATCTTTCAAGGTCTTGGAACCGGATTCGACAGGTACGACTGTAGCGCCCAGCAGTTTCATGCGGTACACGTTCTGCGCCTGGCGCTTGACGTCTTCGCTGCCCATGTAGACCACGCATTCGAGGCCGAAGCGCGCGCAGATGGTGGCCGTGGCCACGCCGTGCTGGCCGGCACCGGTTTCGGCGATGATGCGCGGCTTGCCCATGCGCTTGGCCAGCAGGGCCTGGCCGATCACATTGTTGATCTTGTGTGCGCCAGTGTGGTTCAGGTCTTCGCGCTTGAAATAGATCTGCGCGCCGCCAGCCATTTCGGACCAGCGCTTGGCGTGGTAGATCGGCGAAGGCCGGCCGACAAAGTGTTTCAGCTCATAGCGGAATTCTTCGAGGAATTCCGGGTCGGCACTGTAGCGTGCATAGGCGTCCTTCAGCTCGGCCAGCGCGTGCGTCAGTGTTTCGGCAACAAACGAGCCGCCGTAGGGGCCAAAGTGGCCGCGGGCATCGGGAAAAGCATAATCTGTGGCGTGGAACAACGGCGCAGCGCCGCTGGTATTGAATGGTTTCATGGGGTGTTTCCTCTGGCAATGATGGCATCGGCGTCCTGCACCGCTGCGACAAACGCGCGGATTTTGGACGCTTCCTTGATGCCCTTGGATGCTTCGACACCACTGCTGATGTCGACCGCCCAAGGGCGCACGCGCACCACTGCGTCAGTCGCGTTGTGTACGCTCAAGCCACCACTCAAAACGACCCGAGGCGCGAGTTCTTCTGGAACGAGAGACCAATCAAATACCTTTCCTGCACCGCCGTAGGCATCCACATAAGTATCGAGCAAGAGGCTGGAAAACAAGGGACTGGCGGCGCGATAGCGCTGTTCGTATTCTAGCAAATCTTGCGCGCTTGTGTCAGGCTTGACGCGGAACACCTGCACGAACGGCGTGTTGACGGCGGCAGCGATGGCCGCGCTGTGTTCGGGCGTTTCATCGCCGTGAAACTGCAGCAGCGACAAGGGCGCCAGCGCCGTGATCGCCTGTACTTCCTCCACGCTGGCGTTGACGAACAGGCCGACGCTGGCCACGTACGGCGGCATGGCGGCGATCAGGCCGGCTGCCTGTGCCGGCGTGACGTAGCGCGGGCTTTTCGGATAAAACACAAAGCCGATCGCATCGGCGCCGGCGGCAACGACGGCCTGGACATCTTCAACGCGGGTCAGGCCGCAGATCTTGATACGGGTGCGTGGCATGGGTATTTTTCCTTAAAACCAGGGCAAGGCGCTGCTGGCATCCTGCGGCAAGCCCCATTGCGGGTCGTAATCGATCTTCGCCAGGTACAGGCCGTCCGGCATGAAAGTGGGCGCGGCCGCATGGCGATCCCTGGTTTCCAGCAACTGCCCCAGCCACTCGGGTTTTTCGCGCCCGCTGCCGATATACACCAGTGAGCCGACCAGGTTGCGCACCATATGGTGCAAAAAAGCGTTGGCGGTGATGGTAAAGATGACCAGGTCGCCACGGCGCACGATCTGTATGTCATGCATCAGCTTGACGGGCGACTTGGCCTGGCACTGGGCGGCGCGAAAGGCCGTGAAATCATGCCAGCCCAGCAGCGGCTGTACCGCCTGCTGCATCAGCGCGACATCGAGCGGGCGGAAAAAGAAGCCGGCGCGTCCTTCCACCAGCGGCGAGCGGGTCGGGTTGTTGTACAGCACATAGTGATAGGTACGGGCGCGGGCGCTGAAACGGGCGTGGAAAAAGTCATTGACCGCCGGATCGCCGGGAAGTTCCTTGGCCCAGCGCACGGCAATCGAGGCCGGCAAAAAGGCATTGACGCCGCGCACCCAGGAATGGATGTCGCGGTTCAAGCTGGTATCGAAATGCACCACTTGCTCCAGCGCATGCACGCCGGCATCGGTGCGCCCGGCGCAGGTGGTGGCCAGGCGCACGCGGGCAAATTGCTCCAGCGCGTTTTCCAGCTGGTCCTGCACCGTCTGGCCGCTTTCCTGCTTCTGGTAGCCATGCCAGGCCAGCCCGTCATACTGCAGGCCCAGGACGATGCGCTTCAATGGCGTTGCTTCGTTAGTATTTTGCATCGCCGCATTATACCGGGCCTGACCATTCTGCCTAAGCGCCTGAGACGGCGTTCAGGGCAAGGCGCGCGCCCGAAGACAGTACGAATAGTACGGCGAGGGCACGCAACGCAGCCATGGGCGTCGTATCAGGTGATTAACTGAGTAATGCCTTCATTGTATTGGCTTTGGCGACCTGTTCCGCACTGCCGCCCTTGATCACTTCATCGATCAGTTCGCGCGCGCCTTCCTTGTCGCCGATTTCCTGGTAGGCAATCGCCAGGTCCAGCTTGGTATCCATTTCCATATGGATCGCCGACAGCGGGTCGTCCACGCCGGCACTGGCGGCCGTCTTGCCCTCGTTCAGGTCCAGGTCGATGCCGGTCAGGTCGAATTCCTGCGGCGCCGGCGGCGTCTCGGCCGGCACTGCCGCTGCGGGCGGCGGCGTCACGGGCGTGACTGGCGGCTCCAGGTCGAAGTCGGCCAGGTCGACGTCTTTCAGCGGATCGGGCAGCGGTGTCAGGCCGGGGCCCAGGCCATTCGCGGGACCGCCAGGCGGCTCCAGGTCCAGGCCGAAGTCCATGCTGGCGTCATACTCAGCGAGGTCCTTGCCGTCCAGCTTGCCGGCCGGTGGATTCGCAGCAGCGGGCATGACGATCGGGTCGCTGGTCGATACCGGCTCAAAGTCGAGACTATCGAGGTCGAAGTCGAGCGGATGGCGCTCGTCGCGCGCCGGCACCGCTGCGGCTGCAACTGGCGCAGGCTCGGCTGGTGGCAGGTCGATATCGAAGGCGCCCTGATTGAGCGGCAAATCCACGCTCTGGCCGTGCAACGGTTCTTCAGGCGGCTTGCTCAGGCTGACCACGGCGTCGACATCGGCGTCGCCATACAAAGGATTGGCTGGATCGAGCGCTGCGCCCATGGCGGCCGCCTGCGGCCACTCGTCGCCGTGGCCACGGGTCTGGCTGTACAGTTCGCTGGCCTGGTCTTCGAAAGCCGCCACATCCTTGCGTGCCGAATAGATTTCCAGCAGTTTCAGGCGCGCCGCATGGCGCTCGGGGTTGGCGCGCAGCGCTTCCTTGAGGATATCTTCGGCCTGGCCATCGCGGCCATAGGCAATATACACATCAGCTTCGGCCACCGGATCGACTTCATTGGCCGCCAGCGCCGTGCTGGCCGCCACGGCTGTCACGCCAGCGGCCGCAGCACCGATACCGGTTCCCGCGCCAAACAAGTGATTGCTCGCTTCGGACTGCTGGTCTTCCGGTGCAAGATCATGCGCCGGTGGAATATCGGCAGGCGAAGGCGCATCGGGTGGCAGCACCGGCGCGATGTGTTCGTGCGCGGGCGGCGTGTCTTTCCTGCGGCGCGCGATCACCAGCGCGGCGGCAGCGGCAAACAGGGCGGCCAGGGCAATGCCGATGGCACCCAGATGGTCGTTGATCTTGTCGGCAAAGGACGGCTCCAGTGGCGACGGCTTCTTGGCCAGCGGCACCGGCTTGGCCTTGGGCACCGGCGGCTGTGGTGCAACCGGCTGCGTTGCCGGCGCAGTGGCGGCCAATTCGCCGGGTTTGGCCGGCGACGGCGCGCTCTTGTCGGCCATGGCCTTGTTCTTTACGGCCATCAGCTGCTCCAGGTCGCTGACGTTCTTTTCCAGCTCTTTCACGCGCGAGGCCGCTTCGTCCACCTGCCGGGCCTTGGCGATTTTTTCTTCCTCGCTGGCCACCGTGCTCTTGCCGGCCGCCTTCGCCGCCGGTTCGGCTTTCGACAGTTTCAGCTTGTCCTGCGCTTCGCTCGTCGCAGTCGGCTTTTCCTCGACCCTGGTGGCGCCGATCTTGCCAGCCGTGCTTTGCGTGGCCTGGGCCGAGCGCGCCGGACGGCTTTGCGCCACCTGCCCCGACAGCTTGTTGCGGTAGGCTTCGAAATCGATGGCATGCGCCGTTACCACGCCTTTTGCCTCGGCGCCATCGAGCGCGCGCACGGTATCGGACGATGGCACGGCCAGGATGCGCCCGGCCTGCATGCGGTTCATGTTCTCGCCTTGGAAGGCGTCGGGATTGGCCCGGTACAAGGCGACCAGCATCATGTCGAGCGAGACACCCGACGGTTTCAGCTCACTGGCGATACGGCTCAGGGTATCGCCGCGCTTGACGCGATAGTCGGATGCTTTCGTGCTGTCGGCCTTTGCTGCCGCTGGCGTGGCTGGCGCCGCACCACTGCCCTGCCCTTTGCCAGGCTGCACCGGCGCGGCCACTTGCGCGCCGCGCGTCTGGCGCGCTTCCGGCGTATCGAGCACGAAGGCGTATTCGCGCGTCTGCACACTGCCCTTGCCGCTCAGTTCGACCATCAGATTGACCAGCGGTTCGGTCAGCGGCTGCGCCGAGCTGATGCGAATGTAGGGGGTACCGGTACGCGTCTCGATGGCAAACGTCAGCCCGTTCAGGGCGGGGTTGAAGTCGACCACGGCGCGGCGGTAGGCATCGGGTGGCGCCAGCTTGGCCAGCAGTGCCGAGGTTTCGCCCGGCTTGACGGCGGTCAGTTCGACTTCCGCGCGCAGCGGCTGGCCCACGGCGGACAGCACCGTAATCTTGCCCAGCTCGGCCGCGTATGCCGCCGGTGACAATAACACCGCGCAAGCGACCGCGCTGCTGAGTGTTTTGATGGCTAGGGAGGCGACTCGGGGACGAGTGTGTACAGGCATAATTGGTGGCATCTTGGTTGACGTGGGAAAACAGTTACTTTTCCAGAGGTATCAACATATCATCATGCCCTGAGCTATGCAAGCGCCGCATGGTTGCGCCATCCACGGGCATGGACGAAAAAAAAGCCGGGAAATCGGTCCCCGGCTCATTCATGCAATTACTTTAATATCGATCAGGCATCAAGCAAAATGCGCAGCATGCGGCGCAGCGGTTCGGCCGCGCCCCACAGCAACTGGTCGCCAACGGTAAACGCCGACAGGTATTCGCCGCCCATGCTCATCTTGCGCACGCGGCCGACCGGTATCGTCAGGCCGCCCGTGACGGCCGCCGGCGACAGGTCGCGCACCGATGCTTCGCGCGTGTTCGGCACCAGCTTTACCCATTCGTTGCTGCTGGCGATGATGTCGTTGATCTCGTCGAGCGGCACGTCTTTTTTGAGCTTGATGGTCAGCGCCTGCGAGTGGCAGCGCATGGCGCCGATGCGCACGCACAGGCCGTCGACGGCAATTTCCTTGCTGCCGAAATCGATGCCGCGGCCGAGGATCTTGTTGGTTTCCGCGCCGGCCTTCCACTCTTCCTTGGACTGGCCATTGCCCAGGTCCTTGTCGATCCACGGGATCAGGTTGCCGGCCAGCGGCGCGCCGAACTGCTTGATCTCGTCAGCCGAATAGCCGTGCTGGGTGGCCAGCACCTGGCGGTCGATTTCCAGGATGGCCGAGGCCGGGTTTTCCAGCAGCGCCTTGACGGAGCTGTTGATGGTGCCAAATTGCGTCAGCAGTTCGCGCATGTGCTGCGCGCCGCCACCCGAGGCCGCCTGGTAGGTCATCGAGGTCATCCAGTCGATCAGGTCGTGCTGGAACAGGCCGCCCAGGCCAATCATCATGCACGAGACGGTGCAATTGCCGCCGATATAGTTCTTCACGCCCTTGCCCAGCGCATCCTTTATGACGTGCAGGTTGACCGGGTCGAGCACGATGACGGCGTCTTTTTCCATGCGCAAGGTCGAGGCCGCATCGATCCAGTAGCCATCCCAGCCACTGGCGCGCAACTGCGGGAACACCGCGCTGGTATAGTCGCCGCCCTGGCAGGAAATGATGATGTCGCACTTGGACAGTTCGGCGATGCTGTTGGCATCTTTCAGGATGGTTTCATTCTTCGCCATCGCCGGCGCCGCGCCGCCCGTGTTCGAGGTGGTGAAAAACACCGGTTCGATATGGGCGAAATCGCCCTCTTCCTGCATGCGTTGCATCAGGACCGAACCGACCATGCCGCGCCAACCTACCAAGCCTACTAATTTCATTACCATTCCTCAAAATAAGACGGCGAACGCCGTCATTGAATAATTTTACGCCAGTGCTTTCACGACCGCATCACCCATCGCTTCGGTACCGACCAGTGTGGTGCCCGCTTCATGGATATCGGCGGTGCGCAAGCCTTGCGCCAGCACGCTTTTCACGGCTTTTTCGATCCGTTCGGCCTGCTCGGCGCGGTTCAACGAGTAGCGCAGCATCATGGCCGCCGACAGTATCGTGGCCAGCGGATTGGCGATGCCCTTGCCGGCGATATCAGGCGCCGAACCATGCGAAGGCTCGTACAGGCCCTTGTTGTTGGCGTCGAGCGAAGCGGACGGCAGCATGCCGATCGAGCCGGTCAGCATGGCGGCCGCGTCCGACAGGATGTCGCCGAACATATTGCCGGTGACCATCACGTCGAATTTCTTCGGCGCCCGCACCAGCTGCATGGCGGCATTGTCGACATACATATGGTCGAGCGCGACGTCCGGGTATTCCTTGTGCACATCGGTGACGATGTCTTTCCAGAACTGGAACGTTTCCAGCACATTGGCCTTGTCGACGCTGGTCAGGCGCTTGTCGCGCTTTTGCGCCGCCTGGAACGCCACGTGAGCGATGCGGCGGATTTCGCCTTCCGCATAGCGCATGGTGTCAAACCCTTCGCGCTGGCCCTTGAACGGGCCGTCCGGGCATTCGCGCACGCCGCGCGGCTGGCCGAAATAAATATCGCCGGTCAGTTCGCGGATGATCAGAATATCGAGGCCCGACACCACTTCCGGCTTCAGAGTCGAGGCGCCCGCCAGTTCCGGGTACAGAATCGCCGGACGCAGGTTGGCAAACAGGCCCAGGTTCTTGCGCAGGCCCAGAATGGCTTGCTCGGGGCGGAACTGGCGTTCCAGATTGTCGTACTGGTAGTCGCCAACGGCGCCGAACAGCACCGCATCGGCCGCCTTGGCCAGCGCCAAGGTGCCTTCCGGCAGCGGGTGGCCGTGGGCCGCATAACCGGCGCCACCGACGGGCGCCGTTTCCAGCTCGAACGATTCACCGAGCACATTCAGGACCTTGACGGCCTGGGCGACGATTTCAGGACCGATACCGTCGCCGGGCAGGATAGCAATTTTCATATTTTTATAGGAATTAAATAACGTTGGCGAGCCAGGGTTGATTCGACAAGTGGCGCTCTTCGAAGGCGCGGATATCGTCGGCGTGGCGCAGTGTCAAACCGATATCGTCGAGGCCATTCATCAGGCAATACTTGCGGAAGGCGTCGATCTGGAACGGGTACGATACCGCGCCGTTGCTGGTCGACACGCGCTGCTGCTCCAGGTCGACCACCAGTTTGTAGCCAGGGAAGGCCTTGACTTCATTGAACAGATGATCGACCTGGGCCTCCGACAGCACGATCGGCAGCAGGCCGTTCTTGTAGCAGTTATTGAAGAAGATATCGGCGAACGAGGGCGCGATAATGGCGCGGAAGCCATATTGATCCAGCGCCCACGGCGCGTGTTCGCGCGAGGAGCCGCAACCGAAATTCTTGCGCGTCAGCAAGATCGATGCGCCCTGGTAGCGCGGCTGGTTCAATACGAACTCCGGGTTCAGCGGACGGCGGCTGTTGTCCTGGCCCGGTTCGCCATGGTCGAGGTAGCGCCATTCATCGAACAGGTTGGGGCCGAAGCCGCTACGGTGGATCGACTTCAAAAATTGCTTCGGGATAATCGCGTCGGTATCGACATTGGCGCGGTCCAGCGGCGCAACCAGGCCTTCGTAAATCGTAAATTTATCCATGCTGTATCTACTCGGTAGGACGGGCGGCGCCAGGCGCCTGCCCCGTCACAGGGTTATTTTCCGCCGGCGCCAGTGACGACCTGGCCGACTTTCTGCACATCGCGGCCGATGCCGGAGACGGTGTTGCAGCCAGCCAGAACAACGGTGGCGATCAGGAGGGCGAAGAGTTTTTTCATGATGAGTGTGATATCAAATGAGGGACCGGACCGCCAGTGTACGCCAGCGCTTCCGGCCCCGGTAGTCATCGCAAGCTGCGCACATCGACAAAATGGCCGGCGATCCCCGCCGCAGCCGCCATTGCCGGCGACACCAGGTGGGTACGTCCGCCCTGCCCTTGCCGGCCTTCGAAGTTTCGGTTCGAGGTCGAGGCGCAGCGTTCGCCCGGTTCCAGGCGGTCGGCATTCATCGCCAGGCACATCGAACAGCCCGGTTCGCGCCATTCGAAACCGGCGTCCTTGAAGATGCGGTCCAGGCCTTCGCGTTCGGCCTGGTCCTTCACCAGGCCCGAGCCCGGCACCACCAGCGCCAAGGTCACGTTCGAGGCGCGGTACTTGCCGCGTACCACGGCGGCGGCCGCGCGCAGGTCTTCGATGCGCGAATTGGTGCACGAACCGATAAACACCTTGTCGATGCGGATGTCCGAGATTGGCGTATTCGGTTTCAAGGCCATGTAAACCAGCGCCTTTTCAATCGCGTCGCGCTTGACGCTGTCTTTTTCGTGGTCGGGATCGGGCACGCGGCCATCGATGCCCACCACCATTTCAGGTGAAGTGCCCCAGGTGACCTGCGGCTCGATCTCGGCCGCGTTCAGGGTGACGACCAGGTCGAAACGGGCGCCCGGGTCCGAATGCAGGGTGCGCCAGTAGGCTACCGCGCGGTCCCAGTGCGGGCCGGCTGGCGAAAACGGGCGGCCCTTGACGTAGTTGATGGTGGTGTCGTCAACGCCGATAATGCCGGCGCGCGCGCCCGCTTCAATCGCCATGTTGCACACCGTCATGCGCCCTTCCATCGACAGCGCGCGGATCGCCGCGCCACCGAACTCGATACAGTAGCCGGTGCCGCCGGCCGTGCCGATCTTGCCGATAATGGCCAGCACGATATCCTTGGCCGTCACGCCGGCCGGCATCACGCCGTCGACCTGCACCAGCATCGACTTCGATTTTTTCTGCAGCAAGGTCTGCGTGGCCAGCACATGCTCGACTTCCGAGGTGCCGATACCGTGCGCCAACGCGCCGAAGGCGCCGTGGGTCGACGTATGCGAATCGCCGCAGACGACCGTCATGCCGGGCAGGGTCGCGCCCTGCTCGGGTCCGATCACGTGCACGATGCCCTGGCGCTTGTCGTTCATGTTGAAATACGTCAGGCCATAGTGTTTGGCGTTCTTGTCCAGCGTTTCAACCTGCAGGCGCGAAACCGGATCGGCAATGCCGTCGGCGCGGCTGGTGGTGGGCACGTTATGGTCGGCCACCGCCAGGTTGGCGGAAACACGCCATGGCTGTCGCCCGGCGTCGCGTAGTCCGTCGAACGCTTGCGGGCTGGTCACTTCGTGCACCAGGTGCCGGTCGATATACAGAATGGTGGTGCCGTCTTCTTCGGCCCGCACCACGTGGGATTCCCAGAGTTTGTCGTAAAGCGTCTTCATCATGAGTTATGCAGCAATGCCACAGCCTGTAGTAATTGATCAAGTGAGTCCAGGTTCATACGGTGATCCACAAGGATTATGCCATATTTTGCCCATCACAGAACCGAAAGCGGTCCAGCCAGGGGATTGGCGATACAAAGTTCGGTCACTGTGTTGGATTTGAGTTGAAAATTGCCGATTAAGACCTTCTTGTGGCATCAGGCCTATCCATCAATCCGCTCGCCCGAAGCAATGAAGGTGTCACTACAACGCAATAGGATTTTCACGGACTTTCGTGTATTGTATTTTGACAACAATATCAAGGGATAACACTGATGAGACCAAGTTTTTTCGCATGGGCCGTCTTGGCCACCGTCGCGGCCAGTCACGCGCAGGCCGCCACGCCCGGCGAGGCGTGCCTGCAGGACTTGCGCGCCATTCCCGGCTTCTTGCTGGAAAACGATACCGGCGCGCGCCAGCACCTGGCGCAAAAAGGGCAAGCCTATTTCGACCTGGCGCTGGCCACGGCAAGCAAGGCGGCCAGCACCGCGCTTGACGCCGCCGCCTGCGACGCGGTGCTGGAAAACTATGTGGGCATGTGGCGCAAGGGCCATCTGCATGTCAAGCCGGGCAGCGCGGTGGACATTGCCGCGCCGGCACCGGCGCCGGGTGCCGCCAGCGGCCAGGCCGCGCCGTCGAAAGCGCCCACGCTGCGGTTGCTGAGCAGCCAGACCGTGCTACTGAGTCTGCCCAGTTTTCGCAGCAGCCATAGCGCGGCAATGCAGACCCTGCTGGACACCCACCGCGAGCAACTGGCCGCACGTCCCAACTGGATACTCGACGTGCGCCGCAATGGCGGCGGCAGCGACAGCACGTATGCGCCGCTGCTGCAATGGATCAGTTCGGGGGAAATGGTGCGGGTAGGTGCCGAATGGCTGTCCACGCCGGCCAATATCGCCGGCCAGGAAAGCGTCTGCGCGCTGCTGGCGCCCGGCGACGCCGCCTGCGCCGCTTTTGCCGGGCAGGCAGCGTCGCAGATGCGTAGCGTCCAGCCCGGCGAGTTCGCGCCGCAGCAGCCGGGCGGCACCATCAGCTATGTGCGCGTAGACGGGCAAACGCCACAGCGGCCGGCACGGGTGGCGATCCTGATCGACCGCGACTGCGCCAGTTCCTGCGAAGAATTCCTGCTGGCTGCGCGGCAAAGTTTTCACGTCAAGCTGATCGGACGCAACAGCTATGGCGCGCTCGACTATTCGAACCTGCGCCTGCATGCGCTGCCCTCGGGCCTGCGCCACTTGCAATACGCCACCTCGCGTTCTGCGCGCCTGCCGCATTTGCAGGTGGACCTGGGCGGCATCATGCCCGATATTTATCTGCCGCCCCCCAAGGACGAGGCTGGCCGCGACAATGAGATCGTGCGCGTGCAGCGCTGGCTGGAAGGCGGCACGCTGCGCCCCGACGGCGCATGAAAAAAGCCCGCGGCAGTAGCGCTGCCGCGGGCTTTTTCGGGAAATGCAAACGATCAGGCTGCCATGCGCACGGTGCCGCGGCAGCCGTCCATCAGGAACGACAGCCCCACCACCAGCACCAGTTCGCCTTCGGCTGAACGGGCGGTACCGGTAATGCCTTCGACCGTAATGGCCGTCATCGGCTTGATCACCAAGTCGGCCGTACCGTCCACGGCAGCGACTGCCAGGATATACGGCTGCGGTGCCGCGACCACGATGCCGACCCGTTCGCTGCACGACTCGTAGCCCAAGGCTCCAGCCAGCGAACGCACCGGCAATGGACGGCCCTGGTCTTTCAGCACCGGCGCACCACCTACTTCCATAAAGGTTTCAGGCAACTCGACCACCCGCTGCACCACCGCCATCGGCAGCGCCAGCGCGGCGCCCGAGGTCGACACCAGCATGGTCGGCACGATCGACAATTCGATCGGCAGGCGGATGGCAAATTTCGTGCCCTTGCCCAGCACCGACTCGATATGAATGGCGCCGCGGTTTTTCTCGACCGCCGTCTTGACCACGTCCATGCCGACACCGCGACCGGAGACGCTCGACGCCACTTCCTTGGTCGAGAAGCCCGGCAGGAACACCAGCTGGAAGCATTCGTCGTTGCTCAATTGCGCGTTTTCGCTGATCAGGCCTTTCTGCTGCGCCTTGCTACGCAGGAAGACCGGGTCCATGCCCTTGCCGTCATCCTGCAGCACGATCATCACGCTGTTCGCTTCCTGCCAGGCTTTCAGGGAAATATACGACTTGGCAGGCTTGCCGGCGGCCAGGCGATCTTCCGGCGATTCAACGCCATGGTCGAGCGAGTTGCGTAACATGTGCACCAGCGGATCGTACAGGCTGTCGACCACCACGCGGTCGACTTCCGTCTCGGCACCCTCGATGGTCAGCTCCACATCCTTGCCCAGGTCCTTGGCCAGCTCGCGCACCAGGCGCGGGAATTTCTGGAACAAACGGCCTACCGGCTGCATGCGCGTGGCCAGGGTGGCCCGTTGCAGTTCGGTCGAGTAGCGCGAAGCGCGTTCCAGGGTCTCCGCCAAGGTCGCCATCAGGGTCGCGGCCTGGCCTTCGAATTTGAATTGCAGCAGGCGTTCCAGCAGCACCGCAGCCTGGTTGGCGGCCTGCACCGATTCGCCGGCCACTTCCAGCAGGGCGTCGAGCTTGACGGCGTCGACGCGGATGCTGTCTTCCTTGACAGGCGCGGGGTGGCGCATGTCCGCGCGCTCTTCGCGCACCACGCCATCGACGGCCTTGGCGGCAGGCTTGGCGGCGGCAGGGGCGGCGGCAGCTGCGGCGGCAGGCACCGGTGCGGCGGCCACGGCGGCAGCAGGCGCAACCACCGTCAGCTGGCTGCCGGCTGGCACCACGGCGTTGTACAAAGCGGTCCAGTCGAGGCCGTCAGCGCCGATCACGGCAGTAGCGGCCGGTGCGGCAGCAACCGGCGCGGCGGCGGCAACCGGCGCCGCCACCACGGCAGGCGCTGGCGCGGCTGCAACAGGCGCATCCATGCTCTTGCCTTCGATGGCGTTGGTCAGGATCACTTCCAGCTCTTCCGGCATGGCCGGCAGGCTTTCCGGCGCGGCGCCATTGGCCAGTTCCGTCAACTGGTCGGCCACGAAGCCGGACGCCTGCAGCGCCGCCTCGATGGCGATCGGCGTCACCGGCGCGGCACCCGTGCGCAGCGCGTCAAACAGGTTTTCCGTCAGGTGGCAGGCCGCCACCAGCGCAGGCAGGCCCATGAAACCGGCGCCGCCCTTGATGGTGTGAAAGGAACGAAACACCGCATTGAGCGTTTCCTTGTTGTCCGGATCGCGTTCAAGACGCAGTAAGTGCTCTTCAACATTAACCGCAAGATCCATCGCCTCAACGACGAAATCCTTGAGCATATCGTCCATTAGAATCCCAAATCGGCAAGAAGGTCGTCGACATTATCCTGGTCCAGCGCCACCGACGGCACGGAAGGCCCCTGCATCAGCGGTGCTTCCTGTTTCTGTGCGAGTTTCTCGCGCACTTCGGCCGGGGCATTGTCGCGCAGCAACTGCGCCAGTTCATTTTCCACCGTCTTGGTGATATTGACCACTTTCTTGATCAACTGGCCGGTGATGTCCTGGAAGTCCTGGGCCATCATAATTTCCAGCAAGCGGGCTTTTTCCGCCTCGGTTGCCTCGGTCACGGCCTGCGCGAACTGGCGCGAGTCGCCGGCCAGGGCCTTGAATTCATCGAGGCTCAGCTTGCCGTCGAACAGCGCCGTCCAGCGGCTGTCCATGTCCTTGGCCTTTTTCGACAGCACATCCTGGGCCGGCATGCCTTCGTCGAGCGTGTTCAGCACCTTGTTGGCAGCCTGTTCGGTCAGGGTCGCGACGTATTCCAGGCGGTCCTGGGCGTCGACGATCTGCGACGACGCTTCCGTCAGCGCCTTGTCGTAGCCCAGTTCGCGCAGCGAGTCGTGCAGCAGGCGCACGATGCCGCCCAGGCGTTCGAACATCGGCTTGTCGGACTGGTCGGCCGGTGCGGCGCTGTCGGCAACCGGCGCGGACACCGGCGCAGGCGTTGCCGCGGCTGGCGCCGGCGCGGCTGGCGCTGTGCTGGCCGATACCGAGTCGAACAGCGCGTCGAAATCATCATCCGCTATCTCGGCGGGGGCTGCCGGGGCCGGCTTGGGCGCCTCGGTGCGTTGGGCAGATACTTCATCGAATAAGGCATCGAAATCATCAGCGGCGTTTGTCATATCCCTGCTTCTCCATAATTTGTCAAAATTCCGCCTGAACTGTGCGTTTTACAGACTACTACCCACAATTTCTCGATTAAGATGATTTGAGGCAATACCGCTGCGATGGTGCGAGTGTAGCAGGGCCGCGCCCTGTTGTTCAATCTCAAAACGCGCTTCCCGCCGCAAAGCGGGCATACAATACCTTTTCCGCACGGAAATATCTGTGTCAGGTGTTGTATTTTGAAATACTACCATTGGCGCGCAGGCAAGAGCATCAATCGGGCGAGAAAACCTTGCCGCAGGCCACGTGCCGCAACACCACAGCCATCAAATGGCAATTTTTTCTTCAACGTTGTCTATACTGAAGCTGCATGAGTGTTGATAAATATCAAGTCTTTCCATGAATACAATCATGCTGTCGAGCCTACAATAAGGCAGGCTGCGCGCAGCGGTTCACCCTCAGAAGGAGCTGTCATGTATAAGAAAATTCTGATCGCCACTGACGGTTCCGCCGTCTCCAACCTGACCGCCTGCGCCGGCGTCGCGTTCGCCGAACAAATGCATGCCGACATCCTTGCCCTGTACGTCGCGCCCGAATACCAGTATCCCGTGTATATCGAAATCATTCCGCCCAGCTATCCCAGCGAAGAAGAATACCGCATCGCGATGCGCAAGGCCGGCAGCGGCCACTGGCAACCCATCCTTGACGAGGCCGCCAGGCGTGGCCTGGAAGCGGGCGGCCTGACGGCTTTTTCCGACAGCCCGGCGCTGAAGATCGTCGAAGTGGCGCAGCTGCAGCACTGCGACCTGATCTTCATGGGTTCGCATGGCCGCAGCGGCTGGGGCCAGCTGCTGCTGGGCAGCGTCACCAACAAGGTGCTGTCGCACTCGACCTTGCCAGTGCTGGTACACCGCCTGATCAAGGAACCGCCAGCGCAATGAACCTTCGCACCAAACGATGCTGGTGCGGCGGCATTTTTCGGCTAAGATGGAAATCTTTCCGATTCATCAACTAACAATCGCCCGGCACCCGGCGAACCAACCTACTGCACCCTATGATACGTATTGTGATTGCCGACGACCACACCATCATGCGCGAAGGCCTCAAGCGCATACTGGACGGCGCACCCGACATCGACATCGTCGGCGAAGCCATCGACGGCTTTGAAGTACTGAACCGGGTGCGCGAGGGCGGCTTCGACCTGCTGCTGCTCGACCTGTCGATGCCGGGGCGCAGCGGGGTCGACCTGATCCGCCAGATCCGCAGCGAAGCGCCCAAGCTGGCGATCCTGATCCTGACCATGCACGAAGAAGAGCAATATGCGGTGCGTGCCATCCGCGCCGGCGCCCAGGGCTATCTGACCAAGGAAAGCGCCGGCACCCAGCTGGTCGGCGCCATCCACAAGGTGGCTTCCGGGCGCCCCTACATCAGCGCGGAAGTGGCCGAGCAGCTGGTGCTCAACATCATGATGCCCAATGAAAGCCTGCTGCACAAACAGTTGTCGGACCGCGAATTCGAAGTGTTTTCACTGCTGGTGGCAGGCAAGTCGATCACCGAGATCGCCAACAACCTGCACTTGAGCGTGAAGACGGTCAGCACCCACAAGACGCGCATCATGCAAAAAATGGGCATGAGTTCCCTTTCGGAAATGGTGCAATACGCCGTTGCCCACCGCCTGCTGTCGCCGTTCAAGTCCTGAACCAGCCCGCCGCGCGCGGGTTGCTTCACAGTAGGAACAATCCTACCCTACCCACCATACCTCCTACTGTCATATTCAGCCTCGGCTGATATGAATTCACTACGAGTGTTGGCATACTGAAACCAGTTATTGAGTTGCTGGAAGTTATTTCATCACATAGCAAGTTTCAGCGCTTCAAGCACCGCCAGGAGCATGCCGCATGCGGCGCAGTCCCTGAGCATTTCACTATTCCAACATGACCGACCTGACACCAGGAGATGAACATGCTGTCCACGCAAACGTCTGAAAACCGTCCGGCTTCCCCGATGCCCCCTTCGCCTTCCATGGAAGCGGGACGCCAGCGCCAGGGGCGGCTATGGTCGAACCTGAAGGAGGTCTGCGATCTGCTGCATATTTCCACCGCCTGCACCATCGCCGCCGACGA
Source organism: Janthinobacterium sp. 1L-D-8-B-C4 (assembly GCF_057291295.1). Taxonomy (NCBI): domain Bacteria; kingdom Pseudomonadati; phylum Pseudomonadota; class Betaproteobacteria; order Burkholderiales; family Oxalobacteraceae; genus Janthinobacterium; species Janthinobacterium sp. 1L-D-8-B-C4. The sequence continues at coordinate 292,103 of NZ_JBXAVX010000006.1, read as the reverse complement.
ACTGCTGTTCCAGCACGTGCAGTTCAAGACCGGCCAGCGCATCCACACCATCGGTCAGCCCTTCGATACCCTGTATATCGTCAACTCGGGCTTTCTGAAAACCGTACTGATCGATGAATTCGGCAATGAACAGGTGCTCAGCTTCCCCATGAAGGGCGACATGCTGGGCGTCGACGGCATCCACACCCGCCATTACTCGTCGGAAGCGGTGGCCCTGTCGGACTGCGACCTGATCTTGCTGCCGTTCAAAAAACTGACGGCGCTGGGCCGCGTGCACCTGGAACTGGAAAACGTCATGTATGGCGTGATGAGCCGCGAACTGGTGCGCGAACAGGCGATGATCGGCATGCTGGGCGCGCTCTCCGCCGAGGCGCGCGTGGCCCGCTTCCTGGTGTCGCTGGCCGACCGCTTCGCGCAGATGGGCTACTCCAGCAAATTGTTCAACCTGCGCATGACGCGCCATGAAATCGGCAGCTACCTGGGCCTGACCCTGGAAACGGTGAGCCGCACGCTGTCGGCTTTCAACGAAATCGGCCTGATCACGGTGGACCAGCGCACCATCGGCATCAAGGATCCGGATGCGCTGAAAACGCTGCGCCGCCTGCCGCCATCGCGTTCGCGCGCCAAACAGCTGGCCGCCGCCAAGCTCAAGGCCGAGACGCTGGCCGCCAGCGCCGCCGTACTGGAAACGCCGCAGCTGCTCGCCGTCTGACCATCCCCCCCACAGGCTTGACCCGGCCGGAGCGCCTGCTCCCGCCGGGTCTTTTTTCATGCGCAAAAAAGCCGGCTTTTCGCGCAAATAACACTTGCATTTCGGGTCACATTCAACAATAATGCAAATACGAATCATTCTCAACTGAGACCAAGAAAGCCACCCATGCACAGCTCAAAACCAGCCATGATCCAGGATGCCGCCACCGCTCATGTGCGCCCGCCCGCCAGCATGGCGCAGCCGGCCCGCCGCATTACCAGCGAAACGCTGCTGCAGCAGGGCCGCGAAATCGAAATCGAACACAGCGGCAAGATCTACCGCCTGCGCGTCACGCAACTGAACAAACTGATCCTTACTGCCTGAACCCGCCGCAGCCGGCCCGGCAATCCATCCCCTTTCCGCAAGCCAGTCGTGCGCCCCAGGCGCGCGCGCCAGCGGCACTACCGCACAGGAGCGTCTGATGGCGAACGACCGTATTGAGACGATGTTGGCGAGCAACCATGAACAGCAGCCAGAACTGATGCTGTCCAATGTGCTGCACCTGATGTCGCACTATCACGCCAACGCGGCGTGTCCGAACCTGGCGTCGGTGATCGAACGCCATCTGCGGGTGTTGTCCAGCCTGCCAGGCCTGGCGCCGGTGCTGCAGGCAACCTGCCAGCAGCTGTCGCAGCAATGGGCGTCCATGGTCACGCTGGCGGCCAGTTCGCCCAAACCAGCCAGGCGCACCTTGCTCGAACGCCTGGACCGCCTGGTCAACCCCAAGCGCCCCCTGCCGCTGGCGCAATAAGCGCCGCCCGCCCCCCCTCCTAAGCCCAACAGGAAACCGCCATGTGTGACAAAGACAAATCTCTGCCCGTCATCAGCAACTGCTCCGCCGGCGAGGCCGATACCGCCGCGCTCACCTCGCGCCGCCGGCGTCTGTGGGAACTGTCGCATACCTGCCATTGTCCGCTGGTCGGCGTCGGTTTGCCGCTTGGCTATTTGCGCAAGCTGGTCGGCAAGATGACCGGGGGCCGCGTGCTGGCCGACGATTACGAAGTGCATGTGGGCGCGGTCACCGAATGCGGTGCGCGCAACCGTTTGTCGGAAGCGCTGCAAAAGGAACTGGAACGCCGCTACGCGCCGGTGATCCTTCGCTTTCGCGGCGCCAAGACCACTGACCAGGTGGCCCAGCTGTGGCGCACGGCAGTGGCCAACGGCGACGTTTCCGGCGCCTTCTGGGCCGGCCTGACTCATCCGCGCTGCGATGCGCAGCTGGAAGAACAGATGTGCCGCGACCTGCACATGATCCAGCATCAGGCCGGCGCCTGCGTGCGCGCCGACATGGGGAAATTTACCGCCTTGCAGGAGGACAATGCGCGCCTGGCGCAGGAACTGGCCAGGCTGCAGCAACGCAGCCAGGCCATGCTGCAGGAAAAGACCGGCGAACTGGAACGCCAGGAAGCGGTGCTGCTGCGCACGCGTGCCGAAGCGATCGGCAAGGACAGCGTGATCGACGGCCTGCGCGCGGAACTGGCGCAGTTGCAAGCGGCCATCCCCGCGCTGGAGTCGCGCACCCGCCTGGTCGAACGGCTGGCGCAAATGGATGAGCGCGAAAAAGAATTGCGCCTGCAAATTACGGAGTTGAAAGCCCAGCCCCGACCAGCCGCGGCCGTGCCGCCACCGGCGCCCAAGCTCGAAGTGCCCAGCGGCGGCAAGTTGAAAATGCCGATCCGCCTGGTCGACCAGAGCGTGCTGTGCGTAGGCGGGCGCAGCGGCAACGTCGCCACCTACCGCGCCCTGATCGAACGGGTCGGCGCGCAGTTTGCCCACCATGACGGCGGCCTGGAAGACAATGCCAACCTGCTCGATTCGAGCCTGGCGGCGGCCGACCTGGTGATTTGCCAGACCGGCTGCATCAGCCACAGCGCCTACTGGCGCGTGAAGGATTATTGCAAGCGCACCGGCAAGCGTTGCGTGTTCATCGACAACCCCAGCATTTCCAGCCTGGCGCGCGGCTTGCAGGAAGTGAGCGGCGAGCTGGAACCGGCCGCCCAGGACTGATCAACTCAGGCGCGCAGTTCGCGCTCGATCGCGTCCGCAAGAATGGCATCGTCCGGCGTGGTGTCGGGTGCGAAGCGCCCCACCACCCGGCCATCCTTGCTGATCAAGAACTTCTCGAAATTCCACAGCACGTCGTCCGGCTTTTCCTGCGTGATGCCGTAGCCGGCCAGCTTGGCGCGAAAATCGCTGCCGGGCTTTTCCTGCGCCTGCGGCTGCTGTTTCACCAGTTGCTGGTACAGCGGATGCTGGCCAGGCCCCTTGACGACGATTTTTTCAAACAGGGGGAACTGCACGCTGAACTTGCTGCTGCAAAAGTCGGCGATCTCTTCGTTGCTGCCCGGCTCCTGCGCGCCGAATTCATTGGCGGGAAAGCCCAGCACCACCAGACCCTCGGCCTGCTTGTCCTGATACAGTTTTTCCAGTCCTTCGTATTGCGGCGTCAGGCCGCAGGCCGAGGCCACGTTGACCACCAGCAGCACCTTGCCATGGTAGGCGGCCAGGCTGGTGGCCTGGCCATTGATCAGGTTGACGGGAATGGTATCGATGTTGTCGCTCATGCTGCCTCCTGGGAATGGGTCAAGCAGCCATGATAGCCTGCCGCGTCAATACACGTCGCGGCGGTAGCGCCCTTCGGCCGCCAGCGCATCGAGCGCCGGGCGGCCCAGCATCTCTTCCAACGCCTGGTCGACGCCGCCGGCCATGCCGGCCAGGCTGCCGCAAATATAAATCGCCGCGCCCTGCGCCAGCCACTGCAGCACCTCATCGGCATTGCCGCGCAAGCGGTCCTGCACATACAGGCGCTGCTCCTGGTCGCGTGAAAACACCAGGTCCAGCCGCGGCAAGTCACCACTGGCATGCCAGCGCTGCAGTTCTTCATGGTAATGCGCGTCATGCGCCGCGTTGCGCTCGCCAAAGATCAGCCAGTTGCGCCGCTGGCCGGCCAGCAGCCGGCTTTTCAGGTGGCCGCGCAGGCCGGCGATGCCGCTGCCGTTGCCGATCAATATCAAGGGCCTTCCGGCGTTGCCTTCCAGGCGGAAACGGCGATGCTGGCGCAGGCGCAGTTGCACCACTTGCCCCGGCTGCGCTTGCTGCGTCAGCCAGCCGGAAGCGAGGCCCAGGCCGCCGTCGGGATGGCTGTGCTGGCGCACCAGCAGATGCACGCGCCCTTCCTGCGGAATCGAGGCGATCGAATATTCGCGCGGCTTCGATGGATCGGCCGGCGCGGCCAGTTGCACCAGGTCGCCCGACTGCCAGGCGGGCAAGGCGCCGCTGACGGGCGCCAGTTCCACATGATAGATGGAGCCGCCGGCGCTGCCCGGATTGAGCAGGCGGCGCTCGAGCAAACGCCAGTCCTCGAACGCGGGCGCGCTCCAGTCGGGCGCATCGCTGGTGCCGGCCAGATGGCTCAGCTGCTGGAACCACGCGGCAATCGCCGCACTGGCGCTGCGGTCGACCTCGATGCGTTCGAACAGGCTTGCTGCTCCCTGCCCGGCCAGCCACGCATCGAGGGCGCGGCCAAAGCCGCAGAAGTGACTATAGCTATGGTCGCCCAGCGCCAGCACGCCATAATGCAATTGCGGCAGCGCCAGTTCGCCCGTCATCAGGCGGCCAATAAAGGCGGCGGCATTGTCGGGCGCATCGCCCTCGCCATAGGTGCTGACCAAAAACAGCGCCCGCTCGGCCTGCTGCAAGTCCTGCGCCGTCAGTTCGGCCAGTTCGCATACGCGCACGGCCACGCCAGCCAGGCGCAGGCTGTGCGCCGTCTGCGTGGCCAGTTCTTCGGCATTGCCGGTCTGGCTTGCATACGCCACCAGCCAGGCCGGATTGCCGGCCAGCGCCGCTTTCTCGGCAGCGGCGGCGCGGCGCCTGGCGCGCGCGCGCAGCCAGGGCGCCAGGCAAACGCCGGCATAACTGAGTGACATGCCGGCCAGCAGCAACAGCCGCGTCGTATCGTGGGTAAAAATCATGAAGGTATCAGTCGTCGAGCAGGGCCAGTAGGGCGCTGCTCAGGTATTCCTGGCAAGCCTGGCCATCGCGCCGCACGAAGCGGACGGCCAGGCCCTGCTGTTCGGCCAGTGCCATGCCGGCTTCGACGCCGAGCACGGTCAGGGCGGTGGACCAGGCGTCGGCCGCCATGCATTGCGCATGCACCACCGTTACCGAGGCAAGATCGTTGCTCATCGGCATGCCGGTACGCGGATCGATGGTATGGGCACGACGCGCCAGTCCATCATGGAAGAAACGGCGGTAGTCGCCGGACGTGGCGACCGACAGCCCATGCAGCGCCAGCATCATTTCCGCCGGCTGCAACGCAGCGTCGGCGTCGTCGACCTGTTCCAGCATCACCCACCACGGTTGTCCGTCCGGCTTGCAGCCCGCACCGCGCAGCTCGCCACCGACTTCCACCAGGTAGTGCGCCACGCCCTGGCTGTCCAGGTAGCGCGCCAGCCGGTCCACTGCATGGCCCTTGGCAACAGACGACAGGTCCAGCTGCACGCCGCCGGGCTGGCGCACGCGGCGCGTGGACACATCAAACTCAACCTGAGCACGCTGCGACAACAAATGCCGTACCGTCGCCGCAGCGGGCACGGCAAAGCCGGGCTGGTCATAGCGATTCACGGGGCCGAAGCCCCAGGCATTGACAAGCGCGCCAGCGCACGGATCATACGCGCCGCCGCTCAGCTGCGAAACCTGCAGGGCAAAACCCAGCACTTCGCCAAAGGCGGCGGGCAGTTGCTGCCAGCTACCTGGCGCGGCGCGGTTGAAACGGCCCAGGTCGGAATCCGGCTGCCAGTGGCTCATCTGCTGCACCACCAGGTCCAGCTGCTGCTGCAAGCCCAGACGCAAGTCGGTACTGCCGGCGCGCCCCGCCAGCGCACTGTCGACCAGGCGCACCGACCAGCTGGTGCCCATGCTCAGGCCGTGCAGCTCCCGGACCGCCGCGCCAGGCGGCGGCATGCGGTCATCGAGCTGCAGCGGCAACAATACCCGGCGCATCGCTTATTCCGGCAATACTTCCACCGTGGCCGCATAGGTCATGCGGCGCTCGGGCATGGCTGGCGGTTGGCCGGCGACCGGTGGCGTGGCCGCTGGCCAGCTGCTGTTGACGTAGTACATGCCGGCCGCCGGCACCGTAAACGTGATCTCGCCCTTGGCGTCGGTGCTCTGGCGAATTTCACCGAGCACGCCACGGTAGCGCACGCCACCAGGCACCAGGCTGAAGGCCTGGTTGGCGGCAGGTTTGCCGTCGATCAGGAAGCGCCAGGTGGCTTTTTCGCCGGCGCGCAATTCGTTCGGGTGCGTGACGGGCACCAGTTCCAGGCCCACGCCCGTCGGCTTGAACACCTCCATGCTGGCTTCGTCCTTGCTGAAGAAGGTCTCCAGGCGGCTGGCGGTGCGCGTGACTTTCACGTCCGTCGCATCGGCCGGCACGTCTTTCTTGAAGGTTTCTTCGTTGCCACGGAAACGCTTCTGTTCGCCGTTGACCTTGTAGCTGCCCATCACGTTTTTCGACACGATGGCGGCCTTGTAGGTACCCGGCTTTTCCATCTTGACGTCAAATACGCTGCGCAGGCGGCCGGTGACGGCGTTTGCCGGCGTGACGGTGGCGCCGTCCGGGCCGGTGACGACCAGCGCGTCGAGACGCAGCGGCTGGTGATCGATCTCGAACAGGCCTTCGGAGATGGCGGCGTCCACCGTGACCCAGGCGTCCTTGCTGTCGACCATGGTGCTCGATGGCACCATCCACGGACGGTGCGCGTGGGCGTTCATGGCCAGGCCGGCCAGGGCCAGGGCGATCAGCGGTTTGTTCAATTGTTTCAACATGATGGCAGCGCCTTAAGGTTTGAGTTGGACGACGACGTTACCGAGTTCTTCCTTGCCTTTGGCAGGAACCGACTGGGCCGACTTCGGCGGCCACTGGAACGGTACGCGCACCAGTTCGCGGCCACCGGCTTCGCGCGCCGCTTCCACCACCAGCTGGTATTCGCCGGCCGGCAGCTTGTCGAGCACGGCTTTGGAACCGGGGAAAGTCAGGTTGTGTTCGCCTGGCGCACGGGTGGCGCCGCTGACGCCATCGACCGGCATGGCCAGGTCGCGCCCGCTCTTGCGCCACCACAGGCGCATGTCCTTGAGCCACTTCTCGCCCGCCTTGTCTTTCTTCTTCACGTCGTACAGCACGGCCAGGTTGCCCACCACTTTCTGGTCTGCCGATTCGAGCCAGGCGGCCACGTAAGGACGGTGGTATTCCGCTACGTTCAGTTGCGGGATTTCAAGCTTGAGGGCCAGGTCGGCCGCCATCGCCGAGGTGCCGATCAGGGGAAGACCGAGCGCAAGGGAGTAGCGTAATTTCATGGTATGCCTGTCAAAGTAAGGAGAAAACAAGGAAAAGAAAAACATCAATGGATAAACAGCAGCGCGATCGCGCAAGGGATCAAAATACCGAGGCCAACCATCGGCCAGGTGAACGGCCGGTTGGCTGCGTGGAACTTCAGAATCAATAGTCCCGTCAGGCAAAACACGATGCACAGCCCGGCAAAAATATCGATGAACCAGATCCAGGCCACGCCCGTGTTGCGGCCCTTGTGCACGTCGTTGAGCCAGGATATCCAGCCGCGGTCGGTGAGTTCATATTCGGCGGCGCCGTCTTCCAGGCCGATGCGCACCCAGGCGTCGCCGCCCGCTTTCGGCAGCGGCAAATAGACTTCGTCGACGCTCCACTCGGCCGCACGCCCGCCTGCGTTAAGCGACCACTGCTGTTCCAGCCAGCGCTCGGCCGCTGCAGGCATCGGCGCGTTGGCGCCATCATGCTTTTCGGCATAGGCGGCAAGTTCCGTAACCAGCGGCGCAGGCAGTTGCGCTTTCTGCCGGGAAATCACAGGCTTGGCTTCGATCTGGCTGGCGTGGTTCAGGGTAATGCCGGTGATGGCAAACAAAAACATGCCCAGCAAACATAGTGCCGAGCTGATCCAGTGCCATTGATGCAATTGCTTCAGCCAGAGGGCCCGGCTGGCAGGATTGCGCGACACATCAGCTTGCTTCATTCCCATCCTTCAATAGTGCATACGTTTATCATTATCAAACAAATGATAATGATTATCATTTATTAAGTCAATATCAGAAATGGGCACAACAACACCGTTTTGTAACAAGACTGAAACATGGGCGGGCGCGGCCGGCCTGCCCCGCAAAGTACGCTGTCGAACAGAGCGGCGCTCGTGTGCGGCCTATGCTGTGGTTCAGGACAACTACAAACGGAGCACAGCATGACTTCCTATACCAGCGAACAGATCGCCACCATTGCCGACAAGATCAAAAGCGTCAAATTCGGCATGTTTACCACCAGCGACGACACGCGCACCCTGACCAGCCGCCCGCTGACCCAGCAGCAAGTCGACAGCGAAGGCCAGATCTGGTTTTTCGTCACCGACGAGGCAGCCTATACGCGTGACCTGCTGAACAACCCGCAGGTCAATGTCAGCTTTTCCGAGCCCAGCGACAGCCTGTATGTGTCGGTGTGCGGCCGCGCCGAATTGCTGAAAGACCGCGCCAAGGCCGAAGAATTGTGGAACCCGGTCGTCAAGGCCTGGTTCCCCGGCGGCCTCGACGATCCCCATCTGTCGCTGATCAAGGTCACCATCCAGTCGGCCGAATACTGGGACAGCGACGCCAGCAAGATGCGCCAGTTCTTTGAAATGGCCAAGGCGGCGATTACCGGCGACACGCCGAAAGACCTAGGCGAACACGGCCGTATCGACCTCTGATTATTTTACCCGGGTTTTATTGACTTTTATTTTAACCCGGGTAAAATTGGCTGCTTACCCTATTCAGAAGGAGGCAGCATGAACCCATCCCCCCTGACCGCGTTTGCCGGCAAGAGCAAGGTTGCCGCCGGCACATTGCATGCCGTGGCGCAAACCTTGAAGGAACTTGTAAGCAAGGATCCCGACGCGCAAATCCTGGTTTTCAATGATGACAACGGACAACAAGTCGACCTGAACCTGCACGGCAGCCTGGCCGAAGTATTGCAGCGCCTGCCGCGTCCCCCCATGGACGTGGAAGAAACGGTAGCACCTGCTGCGCCACGCACGGCGGGCCGGCCCAAGCTGGGCGTGGTGGCGCGTGAAATCACCTTGCTGCCACGCCACTGGGAATGGCTGGCAACACAGCCCGGTGGCGCTTCTGTGGCGTTACGGAAATTGGTGGAACATGCACAGCGCGACAACAAGGCACAAGACGAACAGCGGCAGGCGCGTGAAACCGCCTACCGCTTCATGAGTGCCTTGGCCGGTGATGAAGCAGGCTTCGAAGAAGCGAGCCGCGCCTTGTTTGCAGGGCAGCGGCCAGCCTTTTTGACACAGGTGCAAGCGTGGCCAGCCGATGTGCGCGAGCATGCACTGCGGCTGGCACAAGCGGCCTGGAGCGTCAATTAAACGTCAGACAGGGTCAGACGCCGGTGCTGCCCGTCACATCGGGGGCGTCGTCGGCGCTTTGCCGGCTCTGGCCGGCATTACCACCCTGATACTGGCGTGGCAGCCGGTCGGCTCGCCGCACTTCGCCGATGGAAAACAGGTCGTCGCCAATGTCGAGTCCCCGTTCACTGTCGACCAGCACGAAATTCTCGCCTTCCTGTGCGTGGCTTTGCCGGTTGCCACTGCCTGCCTGCTGATGCCCTGGATCGCCTGCCTTGCCGGCTTGCTCCGGTGGATGATTCTGCGCCATGTCGACCTCCGTAAGTGAAGTGCTGCGTAATCGCAACCTTTCCAGCATAGTCCACGGCGCGATGGACAGGCATAGGAAGTCGTCAGATCGGTATGTAGGATTTATCCTACACAGAGCGCAGGCGCATGGCTGCTTACAGCCTTAGCCGCCGCGGTTGCCGCCACCGCTACCACTACCGCCACCGGACGAACCCGAACCACCACTTTGCTTGTTGCCATCATTTTTATGGCTTTGGCTGCCGGCCCGGCGTGCTTCTTCCGAGGTGAATTCGTGGGCCGTGCCTTTTTCATGGGCGGCACGACCACCTTCGCTGGCGATTTCACGCTGCTGCGCCGGATCCATCGACGCAAAACCGCGTTTGCTGGTGTCGCTTTGCTTGTTGCCGCTACCGCTACCGGCATTGCCGCTGGCTTTGCCGCCTTGCTGACCTTGTTTGTTGTCACTCGATGTAGCCATGATGATCTCCTCGATGGTTAATAATGCCGGACGTTGAACCATACTTACGCATGGGAACAGTCATCTTAGTGCGCGATCGGCTAACCCAGAATAGGCGCATGACAAGACGACATGTAGGAACTATCCCGCCTGCGGTGGCGCAGTTACTATTGGTTTTTGATCGATGGTATCAGACACTCAACAGTATCCGGCCCCTGTCCGGGAACCCGGAATATGGCCGTGTCCGCCACTACAAAGATGGCCTCGTCTGGCGCGGGGCGGATCGCATGGCCGCCCGTAAATGCACCGAACGAAGGCAGCATGGCGCGATGCGGCCCCAGCAAAAAACACGGCAGACGCAAGCTCTCTCGCGCGGCGCGCAAGTGAAACACCGGGTGCACATGGCCGGCCAGCACATAGGCATCTGTTTCCAGCTCCGGATGATGGCATAGCGCAAACGGGCCCACCCGGTGCGGCTCATCGACCATGGTAATGCCCAGGCTGGCCGGCGGATCGCCCGCATGCAGGTCGTGGTTGCCGCGCACCAGGCTCAGGCGCAAGTGCGGATGGCGCGCGCGCCAGGCATGCATGGCCGCCAGGGTGGCAGGCGCATGGGCGGCCCTGGCATGCAAAAAGTCGCCGAGGAATACAATTTCCTCGCAAGCATGCACATCGAGCAGTTGCGACAGGGCCTGCAGGTTACCGGTGGTGGTACCGTGCGGCACCGGCACGCCCAGCGAACGAAACGCGGTGGCCTTGCCGAAATGGATATCGGCCACCAGCAGCATCTTGCGCGCCGGCCAATAGATGGCCTTGCTGGCCAGCAGCCACAGCGTTTCACCGGCAAGGTTGACGATGCAATGTGTCATGCGGCCGCTTTTTCCAGCTCGCGCACCAGTCGCGCCACCCGGTCCGACAGTTTTTCCGTGGTCAGCTTTTCGCGGAAACGCTCGACCATCAGGCCAAAGGCAAACGGCGAAGCACGCTTCAGGGCGTGCACGCTCATGCTGCGCTGGTGCAGCTCGCGCAAGGTGTCGCGCAGGCGCGTCAGCTCCAGCTCCTGCTCCAGCACTTCGCGCTGCGCTTGCGTCAGCAGCAGATTTGTCGCGTCATGCTTGCGAAACACCTCAAAAAACAGCGACGACGAGGCCTGCAGCTGGCGCGTGCTTTTCGGCTGGCCCGGATAACCCTGGAATACCAGGCCGGCAATGCGGGCGATTTCGCGAAAGCGCCGCTGCGACAACTCCGTCGCGTTCAGGCTGGCGAGCACATCTTCCAGCAAGTTGTCCAGACTGAACAGAGGTACTTCCCCGCCCGTTGCCGCCGTAAACAGCGGCGCAAAATCGAGGTCGTCGGCGCCCAGCAATTCAAAACCATAATCATTGACGGCGATCGACAAGGTGGCCGGCTGCACGCGGGCAATCCGGTAGGCCAGCAAGGACGCCAGCCCCAGGTGCACCGAGCGGCCCGCAAACGGATACAGGAACAGATGATGGCCTTCGCGGCTGGCCAGGGTTTCCACCAGCAGGCTGTTGCGCGTGGGCAGGCTGGACCATTTCTGCTGGATCGCCAGCAGCGGCGCCAGCGCCTGCATCTCCGGTCCCGCCGCCGCGCCCTCCTGCGCCTGCTGCAACTGGTCGAGCACGGCATGCGCCAGTTCCGACGACAGCGGCATCTTGCCGCCCTGCCAGCGCGGCACGGCGCCACGGCTGCCGGTAGCGCGCCGTACATAGGCCGTCATTTCATGCACCCGCACGAATTCCAGGATGCGCCCGCCAAACAAAAAATGATCGCCCTGCTTCAGGCGCGAGATAAACGATTCCTCGATGCTGCCGATCTTGCCGCCGCTCATGTACTTCACCTGTATCGACGACTCGGACACGATGGTGCCGATGCTCATGCGGTGGCGCCGCGCCAGCGCCGCATCCGGCACGCGGTAGATACCTTGCTCGTCCGGCAACACTCTGCGGTATTCCGGATACACGGTCAGGCTCTGTCCGCCACGCGCGACAAAATCCAGCGCCCACTGCCACTCCTGCGGCGTCAAATGCCGGTACGACCAGGCCGTGCGCACTTCCTCGTACAATTCCTGCGAGAGGAAGCCGCCGCCGAGCGCGATCGTCACCAGGTGCTGCACCAGCACGTCGAGCGGCTTGTCGGGCACCGGCCGCGCTTCGAGCTGGCCTTGCGCCAGCGCCTGGCGCGCGCCCGCCGCTTCCAGCAATTCCAGGCTGTTGGTCGGCACCAGGGTCACGCGCGAAACGCGCCCTGGCGCGTGGCCGCTGCGCCCGGCCCGCTGCACCAGGCGCGCGATGCCTTTCGCGCTGCCGATCTGCAATACGCGCTCGACCGGCAAAAAGTCCACGCCCAAGTCCAGGCTCGAGGTACACACCACCGCCTTCAATGTTCCCGCTTTCAGGCTCTGCTCGACCCACTCGCGCACCTCGCGCGCCAGCGAACCATGGTGCAGGGCGATCAGCCCGGCCCAGTCGGGCCGCGCATCGATCAGGTGCTGGTACCACAGTTCCGCTTGCGAACGGGTGTTGGTAAATACCAGGGTGGTGGCGCTGCCCTCGATTTCTGCAATCAGGGGCTGCAGCATCTGGATGCCCAGGTGGCCGCCCCAGGGAAAGCGCGTGGGATTGAGCGGGATCAGGCTGTCGACCACGATGCGCTTGCGCACCTTGCCTTCGACCAGCACGCCGCTGTTGTGTTCGCCAAGCAGCACATCTTGCGCCTGCTGCAAATTGCCGAGGGTGGCCGACACGCCCCAGGTGATCAAAGCCGGATTCCAGCGCCGCAGCCGCGCCAGCGCCAGCTGCACCTGCACGCCGCGCTTGCTGCCCAGCAGTTCGTGCCATTCGTCGACGATCACCGTTTCCAGCAGATTGAAGCGCTCGGCGGCATCGGCCTGCGACAGCATCAGCGACAGGCTTTCAGGGGTTGTCACCAGCACATCGGGCCAGGCTTTCGACTGGCGCGCGCGCTGCGCCGCGCTGGTGTCGCCGGTGCGCGCCTCGATGCGCCAGCCCGGCGCCAGTGCTTCGCCCGATGCTTGCAGCGCACGCACGGTATCGGCCGCCAAGGCACGCATCGGCGTAATCCACACCACGCGCAAGCCCTGCTTGCGGCTCTTGCGCACCAGGCGACTGGAGCGCAGCAAGGCGCCGAACCACACAGCATAGGTCTTGCCGGAACCGGTGCTCGCATGCAGCAGGCCCGGCTGGCCGCTGGCCGCCGCGCGCCAGACGGCGCGCTGGAATGGAAACACGCTCCAGCCCCTGGCCACGAACCAGTCATCGATGCGCTGCGCCAGCGCGCTTTTGCTCATGGGTTTTCCACCCCGCCCAGCAAAGCCTTCAAATTGTCGAGCGTATCGGCCTGGTCGATCGATTTGTCGTCACGCTGGCGCAAGATGCGCGGAAAGCGCACCGCGATGCCGGCCTTGTGGCGGCTCGACGCGGCGATGCCCTCGAAGCCGATCTCGAATACCAGCGTCGGCTTGACGCTGCGCACGGGGCCGAATTTTTCCACCGTGGTCTTGCGGATCACGGCGTCGACCTTGCCGATTTCAGCGTCGGTCAGGCCCGAATAGGCTTTGGCAAACGGCACCAGTTTGCGCTCGCCGTTTTCATCGTCATCCCACACGGCAAAGGTGTAGTCGGTGTACAGCGAAGCGCGCCGGCCGTGGCCCGCCTGGGCATAGATCAGCACCGCATCGATGGAAAACGGATCGATCTTCCATTTCCACCAGGTGCCCACATCCTTGGTGCGGCCCACGCCGTAAGCGGCCGAGAGCGCCTTGATCATCATGCCTTCGACACCGCGCGCGCGCGACTCCTTGCGAATCGCCGCCAGCTCTTCCCAGCTGTCGGCCGTGATGCGCGGCGACAGGCGCAGCGCCGGCTCGGCAATGTCCTGCACCAGGGTTTCCAGCAGCGCGCGCCGCTCGTGCTGCGGCAGGTGGCGGATATCGACGCCGTCGAGTTCCAGCACATCGTAGGCGACCAGCGCGGCCGGCAATTCGGCCTGCAGCTTGTTTGACACCGTCTTGCGGCCCATGCGTTTTTGCAGGTCGGCAAACGGCGATGGCGTCTCGCCCGGCTGCCAGATCAGGATTTCGCCATCGATCACGCAGCCTTCCGGCAAAGCCAGGCGCGCCAGCTCGGGAAAACGTTCGGTGATCAGCTCTTCGCCGCGCGACCACAGCCAGGTGGTGCCATCGCGCCGCAACAGCTGGGCCCGCATGCCGTCGTATTTCCATTCAACCAGCCATTCGCCGACCTCGCCCAGGGTCTCCGGCGCCGCCTGCAAAGGGTGGGCCAGGAAAAACGGATACGGCTGGCCGCCGCGCAGCGCGTGTTCGCCGGCGGACTCCTCGCTGATCAGTTTTAGAAAACCGGCGCCGGTGGGGCTGACCTTGCCATCGGTCCAGCCCATCAGGCGCTGCGCGATCAGCTTGCTGTCGACCGCCGCGATGGCGCTCAGCGCACGCGTCACCAGCAGCTTCGACACGCCGACCCGAAAACCGCCGCCGATCAGCTTGATCAACAAAAAGCGCTCGCGCGTTTCCAGTTCATCCCAATATCCGAGCAAGGCGCTGCGTATCGCCTCGGGTGCGGCGCCGCGCAAGGGAGCAATGCGCTGTTCGACCCATTCGGCCAGGCCGATATCGCTGACATGGCTGGGCGCGGGCAGGATCAGGGCGATGGTTTCGGCCAGGTCGCCGACGGCATGATAGGCCTCGTCGAACAGCCAGGTGTCGAGCACGGCCGCCTCGGTGGCGTATTCGCGCAGCAATTTGGTGGGCACGGCCTGGCGCGGCTTGCCGCCGGCCAGGAAATACACGGCCCAGGCCGCATTTTCGGGCGTCGCGCTGCTGAAATAGGCTTGCAGCGCGGCAAGCTTGCGGCTGGTGGAGGTAGTCTCGTCGAGCTCGGCGTACAGGCGGGCGAATTCACGCATGCGCGTCTCCCGCCTGATTGGCAGCATCGGCCGCCTCGTCATCGCCATATTCGGTCTCGAAGCCGCCCGCCTGCCAGCCGTTCTGCTGCAGCCAGCGCACCATGATCGGAATCGAGCCATGCGTGACGATCACGCGCTCGGCTTCGGTGGCCTTGATGGCGCGCATCAGGCCAGGCCAGTCGGCGTGGTCCGACAACACAAAGCCGCGATCGACGCCGCGCCGGCGGCGCGCACCGCGCAGCAGCATCCAGCCGCTGGCAAACGCATCGCTGTAGTCGCCAAAGCGTTTCATCCAGGCCGAGCCGGCAGCCGACGGCGGCGCGATCACCATGGCGGTTTTCAAGGCCGCCTTGTCCGTCACATCGCCCACCATCACGGTGTGCGGCAAGGCCACGCCGGAGGCACGGTAGACTTCGGTCAGGGCTTGCGCGGCGCCATGGCAGATGATGGGACCGATCTCGGGGTCGAGCCCGGCCAGGATGCGCTGGGCCTTGCCGAAGGCATAGCAGAACAGCACGCTGGTGCGCCCTTCGGCCGCGTTCTTGCGCCACCACTGGTTGATCTCATCGTAGATTTCCTGCGACGGCTGCCAGCGGTAGATCGGCAAGCCAAACGTCGATTCGGTAATGAAGGTATGGCAGCGCACCGGTTCAAACGGCAGGCAGGTGGGATCCGACTCCAGCTTGTAGTCGCCCGAGGCCACCCACACTTCGCCGCCGCATTCCATGCGTACCTGGGCTGAGCCAAGCACATGACCGGCCGGGTGCAGCGAGACGGTCACGCCGTTTTGATTGATGCGCTCGCCATATGCCAGGCCCTGGATAGCGACCGGCCCCAAACGCGATTGCAGCACCTTCACGCCGGAATCTGCGCTCAGGTAATGGCCATGGCCCACACGCGCATGGTCGGCATGGGCGTGCGTGATGATGGCGCGCTCTACCGGGCGCCACGGGTCGATATAAAACTGGCCCGGCACACAATACAGGCCTTCCTTGCGCACTACTACCATGTCGCTCATGCCAGTCCCATGTCGAAAAATTCTTCAATGGAACCATTTTAGCGACACGTCGCCTTGTCCTCTGTCCGACAACGCACACTCAGGCAGGAGCAACGAACTCGGCCATGAAAGTTCTGGTGGTTTCTTCAGGAAACTCGATGGTCACCTGGTCGCCCGCCACCGACAGCACAGTGCCGATATCAAAGCGCGGTACGCGCACCCGGCTGCCGACGGCGATCTGCGGTGCTGCCGGCGTGGCTGGCATTGCCTGCACCAGCGGCGCCAGCGTGCTCAATTGCAAGTGCTCATCGAAGGTGATCGGCGACGAGACGGCCGGCGGCGACAAACAGTTGTCGCAGCTGCAGCAGCGCTCGAAGTCGCCCGCGTCGCCAAAATAATCGAGCAGCAGCTTCCAGCGGCAAAAACCGCTCTGTGCATACGCCACCATCTGTTCCAGCGCCTGCTTGTCGCGTTCCTGTTTTTCGATATAGATCTGTTCCAGCTGCGCATATGACGGCGTCCTGGCCGTCACCGCTTTCAGGCAATAGCCAAGCTTGCGGTCCTGGCGCAGCAGCTTGCCATCCTTCAGCAATTTCAGGCACACCTTCAGATGGCCATCGGAAAAATCGGGCAGGCGCCCGGCCAGTGCATCAAAGGAAAACGTGGCCGGCAGCTCCTGCGCTTCGAGCACGATGGCGGCCAGTTCGGTGGCGGTCGGATAGTGCTTGGCGAGAAAAAATTGCTGTACCCGCTTGTCTTCCTGGAAGTACAGCAAGGTGCAATCGGCCGGCAGGCCATCACGCCCCGCCCGTCCCGATTCCTGGTAGTACGCTTCCAGGTTGGCCGGCACCTGAAGGTGGATCACGAAGCGCGTGTCGGGCTTGTCGATGCCCATGCCAAAGGCATTGGTGGCCACCATGATGCGGCGTTCGCCGCGCATGAACAAATCCTGGTGTTCCTTGCGCTCGCGCGCGGCCAGCTTGCCGTGGTAGCAGGTCACGCTTTCGCCCAGCTCCTGCAGCCGTTCGGTCAGTTCTTCGACGGCTTTCACCGTGGCCGCATAGACGATGCCCACGCCCGCCGTTTCGCGCAGCAGACGCAGCACCTGATCCTGTTTTTCCTCGGCATTGGTGACCTGGATCACGCTGTAGCGCAGATTGTCACGGTAGATGCCGGTATTGACGATATGGAGCTTGCGCGTATCGAGCTGGGCGCCAATATCGTCGATCACATCGTCGGTGGCGGTGGCGGTCAGCGCCAGCACCGGCGGGCGGCCCAGCGCGCGCAGGGCGGCGGCGATTTCCAGGTAAGCCGGCCTGAAATCATGGCCCCACTGCGAGATGCAATGGGCTTCGTCGATCACCACCAGCGACGGCGGCGCAGCGGCCAGCAGCGTCAGGAATTCGTTTGTTGCCAGGCGTTCCGGGGTACAAAAAATGATCACCTTGCCGCCCGCTTCGATGGTGGCGATGGCGTCCTGCTCTTCGGCGCGCGACAGGCTGCTGTTCAACTGCACGGCCGTAATGCCCAGGCCGGCCAGCTTTTCCTGCTGGTCTTTCATCAGCGAAATCAGCGGAGAAACAACGACGGTCGGGCCCGGCAGCAAGGAGGCGGGAATCTGGTAGCACAGCGACTTGCCACTGCCGGTAGGCATGATGGCCAGGGTGTCGCGCCCGTCCAGCACGCTGTCGATCACGTCCTGCTGGCCCACGCGCAGGCGTTCGACGCCAAAGACGGTGCGCAGCAGACGCTTGATTTTCTTAGCGGGAGTTTTGGCCGGCGTCTTGCCGGCGGTCTCGGGTAATGCAGTGGCGAGGGTGGCCATCTTGTATCCGTAAGGTGAGTGCCGGCGCCCGTGCGCCAGCGTGACCTCACTCTACGGTTGAGCTGAAATGTGCACCATAGGACGCCTGCCACAGCCCCTGTAGGATTTCAGGAAGTGGTTCAGGAAGAAAACAGGATCGCCCACAAGATCATGACCAGGCCGACAAATGACACGCCCCACACCAGGGTGCGTACCACCGGAATGCCGAGCGCATAAATCGGCACATACAGCACGCGTGCCGCCAGATACAGGATGGCGCCGTACAGCGTCAGGCTGTTGTGCACACCGGCCACATGAGCGATCAATACGGCAATCGCAAACAGTGGCAGGGTTTCATACAGGTTGGCCTGTGCCCTTCTCAAGCGGGCCGTGGCCTTGCCTACCGGCGGCCCCGGTTCGTCACGCGCGCTCATGTTGTAGGTGGCGCCGGTCTCGCGCGTGCGGGCACTCGACGCCATGAAAATTTGCACCAGCGCCAGCACCAATGTCCAGCCGAGTATCGTCAGTTCAGGAGTCATGCTTGTCTTTCAGTTAGTTAAACCGGGCAAGATTGCCCGGCTCACGATTGTTCCAGCGCCGCCTGCAGTTCCAGCAGGTCGTAGGGCTTGCGCAGCACGCTGGCCGAAAAGCCCAGCTCGTCCATCGATTCCTTGCCGTAACCGGTGGAAAAGATGATGCGCATGCCAGGCTTGTCGCGCAGCACCATGCGCGCCAGCGCAATGCCCGACATGCCAGGCAGGCTGACATCGGTAAACAGGATATCGAATTCTTGCTCATTGAGCAATTCCCATGCCGATTCACCGTCCGACACGCCACTCACCGTATGGCCCAGCATGCCCACCAGTTCGCACACCATCAGCTGGGAGTCGAGATTGTCTTCCACCACCAGGATTTTCATTGAGCTTGGCACGTCTCCTTGCGGCACCGGCGCGTGGCCCGTCAGGTCCAGGCCCGGCGTGCCGGCCGCCGCGCTGTCGTTTGGTGTGGCGGACCAGTCGAGCTGGCGCGCACGCAGTTGCTGCTGGCGGTTGGCCAGCACATGGCGCAGCTTGTGCGCCAGCTCTTCGCGACGGTACGGTTTGCTCAGCAACTCCACGCCCGCGTCAAGCCTTCCTTCGTGCACGATCACATCCTGCGCATAGCCGGAGGTAAACAGCACGGCGATATCGGGCTGCATCTCGCGCGCCATGCGCGCCATGTCGGTACTGCGCACCGGGCCAGGCATGATCACGTCGGTAAACAACAAATCGATCTGCGCGCCGCTTTGCAGCACCGCCAGCGCGCTTTCGCCATCCTCGGCCTTCAGCACCTTGTAGCCCAGGTTGCCCAGCATGTCGACCACGGTGGCGCGCACGCCCACGTCGTCTTCCACCACCAGCACGGTTTCGGTGCCGCCGGTGACCACGCCGCTCAGTTCCTCCTCGTCCGCCGCTTCCGCCATCAAGGTGCGCGGCAGGTAGATCTTGACGCCGGTGCCATGCCCCGGCTCGCTGTAGATGCGGATATGGCCACGGCTTTGCGTCACGAAACCATAGGCCATCGACAAGCCCAGGCCGGTGCCCGCGCCTTCGGGCTTGGTGGTAAAGAACGGCTCGAACGCGCGCTGCAGCACCGGGCCGCTCATGCCCTTGCCGGTATCGGTCACCGACAGCATCACGTACTGGCCGGCCGGCACATCAAGGTTGTGCACATACTGCTCGTCAAGCACGACATTGCCCATCTCGATGGTCAGCTTGCCCACGCCATCCATGGCGTCGCGCGCATTGATGGCCAGGTTCAGGATCACGTTTTCAATCTGGCCCCGGTCGACCAGGGTATTCCACAGCCCGGCGCCGCCCACCAGCACGATGTCGATTGCCTCGCCCAGGGCGCGCCGCAGCAGCGCATCCATGTTGCGCACCACGCGCGACAGGTCGGCCACCACCGGCTGCAAAGGCTGGCGGCGGGCAAAGGCCAGCAAATGCGACGACAGCTTGGCGCCGCGCTCGACGGCGGCAATCGCCGTGTCAAGCCGCTGGCGCATTACGCCGTCGTTGCCCGACAAATGGTGCAGCAGGTGCAAATTGCCCGAGATAATTTGCAGCACATTGTTGAAGTCATGCGCGATACCCCCCGTCAACTGGCCCACGGCTTCCATTTTTTGTGCCTGGCGCAAGGCGTCTTCGGCCTTGGTGCGCTCGCTCACTTCCTGTTCGACCCGGTGCTCGAGCGTTTCGTTCAATTCATGCAGCGCTTTTTCGATGCGGCGCCGTTCCGTGATATCGGTCTTGACGGCGATCAGGGAACGCGTTTGACCATGCTCATCGACCAGGCGGCTGACATTGCTCGACACCCACACCTGCATGCCATCGGGCTTCAGGTAGCGCTTTTCCAGGCTGAACGATTCGCCCGTTTCCACCAGGCGGCGGAACAGCAAGGTGTTGCCCGGCACATCGTCCGGATGCATGATGTCGTTCATGTTCATGCAGAGCAGCTCTTCGGAAGAGCGGCCCAACATGGTGCACAGGGCGCCATTGACGCGCTGGAAGCTGCCGTCCAGGCCCAGTTCCGACAGGCCCACCGAGGCCTGGCCGAAGATGGCGGCCATGCGCTCCTGGCTGGCGTGCAGTTCATTTTCGATCAGGCGCCGCTCGGTCACGTCGAAAGACACGCCGACATAGCGGCGCTGCCCCGGCGCAGGACCATCGACCACTTCGCCCTGGCGCGCGATCCAGCGCACTTCGCCGTCGAGCGGACGGCGCACGCGGTATTCCACGTATTCAAGCGGGTTTTGCGCCAGCTGCATGCGGCTCGGTCCGACTTTTTCATGGTCGCGCTGGTCGACCAGGCTCACCAGCAATTGCTGCGTGACGGCGGCATCGTCGGCGATGCCCCAGATGCGGCGGAAAGTCGGCGACACTTCCAACTTGCCGGTATCGGGAAACCATTCGAAGGTGCCGATGCCGCCGGCCTGCTGCGCCAGGCGCAAGCGCTCTTCGCCTTCGATGCGCTCGGTGACATCGCTGCCTTCGACCAGGATGCCGCCGACCACCCCGTCGTCGTCCTTGATCGGCTGATAGACGAAATTGATATGGCGCTGCCGTTGCTTGCCATCGGCGGTGTTCAGGTCGACCTTCAACTGGCGCCCTTCGAACGGCATGCCGGTGCGGTAGACTTCATCGAGCAGGTCGATGAAACCCTGCTCGCGCACTTCCGGCAAGGCTTCTTCGACGCTCTTGCCCAACAGCCCGGTGCGTCCGACCAGGTTCAGGTAATGCTCGTTGGCCAGCTCGAAAATATGTTGCGGGCCGCGCAGCACGGCCATGAAGCTGGGCGCCTGTTCGAACAGTGCGCGCAACAGGCCGCGCTCTTCGGCCACGCGCCGGTTGGCGTCGCGCGCCGCTTCCGCTTCGGCCTGCAGCGCCTGGTTGACGGCGCCCAGTTCGGTCGTCGCCAGCTTGAGCTGGCGGCCCTCTTCCAGGCGCGCCGTCAATTCCAGCGCCGTGCACAGCACGCCGTCAACCTGGCCGCCCTCGCCATGCACGGGGGTATAGAACAGGTCAAAATAATGATCGACGGGCACGCCGTCGCGCAGCAGCGGCAGCCTGCATTCGCGGTGCACCTGGGTTTCACCCCGCAGGCCGGCGTCGAGAATGCGCGCATTCCAGTCCCATATTTCGGGCCAGACATCGGGCACGGTGCCGCCCAGTGCGGCTGGATGGCGCCCCGCCGCGATCTTGATGTATTCGTCGTTGTAGATCATCACATGCCGGGGGCCCCACATCAGCACCATCGCCATCGGCGAATTGAGCACGATGTCGACGCTGGTGCGCAGGCCGGCCGGCCAGCCCGACATGGCGCCCAGGCTGGTGGCGGACCAGTCAAGCTGGCGCACCAGCTCGCCGGTGATGCCGCCGCCGCGCGGCTGATCGTTATCCCTCGTATCGTTCATGGCACGGCCACCTGCGCACTGACATTGCACTGGCGCGGCAAATTGAGCGTGAAGATCGTGCCCTGGGTGGCGGAGGACGTCACTTGCACCGTGCCGCCATGCGCCTTGATGAACATGTCGACGGTGTACAGCCCCAGGCCCAGGCCCTGCCCGGTCCTGCGCTTTTCACCGCTCTGGTGAAACGGCTCGAACAGGGCCGGCAGCAAGGATGGGTCGAGTTCGCCACGATTGAGCACGCGTATTTCAATATGATCGGCGGCGCGCCCGTCAAGCTCCAGCTGCACCGGCGCGCCTGCTTCGCCGTGCGTCAGCGCATTGGCCAGCAGGTTGGAAATGACTTGCGACAACAGCCCCGCGTCGCACTGGGCATGCAGTTCGCCCACATGGCTGAGGGCAATGCGCGCCGGCTGGCCCGGCATGTCGAATTCATCGACGATGGCCTGCGCCAGCGCCAGGTAGTCGTGCATGCCGCAACGCAGTTCCATGGTGCCCGAACGGATGCGCGCCAGGTCCAGCAGTTGATCGACCATGCGCGCCATGCGCTTGGCGCTGCTCTCGATGCGCTGCGCCGTGATGATCACCTTGGGATGCTCGCTCATCATCGGCAACAGCATGGCGCCGTTCATCACCACCGACAGCGGCGTGCGCAAATCGTGGCCAAGCACGGCAGTAAATAATTCGTTCAGGTGCAGCGCGTGCTTGAGTTCGGTAAGTTGCGACGACAGTTCGCGCTTTTGCTGGTACAGCTGCACCAGTACCTGCACCTTGCTTTGCAGCGCCTTGACGTCGACCGGCTTGAACAGGAAATCGACCGCGCCCGCCTCGTAGCCGCGAAAACTGTAGGTCGGTTCGCGCGTGGCGGCGGTCAGGAAAATCAGGGGAATGTCGCGCGTGCGTGCGCTGCCGCGTATCAGTTCGGCCAGCTCGAAGCCATCCATCTGCGGCATCTGCACGTCGAGCAGGGCCAGCGCCACATCGTGGGTGAGCAAGATTTCCAGCGCTTCGGCGCCCGAACTGGCCTTCAGGATGACGATGCCGGGACGGGCCAGCACAGCCTCCAGGGCAACCAGGTTTTGCGCGATGTCGTCAACGACAAGAATGTGGATAGGTGCGGTCACGGATCAGTCTTCAGGCATCGCGACGGCCAGCCGGCAGCGTGCGTTTCAATAAAATGTACAAACAAGAATTTCAATATCAGAAACTCAACTTTAATGCGGTAATGTGTATCTTACACGTACTATGGCGTGCGCACCGGCGCACTGTGCAAGCGTGCAGCTCAGTTCGCCAACAAAGCCAGGCTGGCGGCCAGCTGCTGCAAGTTCAGCACCCGGTCGGCGCCCGCGCGCCGCAGCGCAGCGGCCGGCATGGCAGCAGATATGGCGGCGGCCGGATCCTGCACCCAGGCAAAGCCGCCCAGCTGGCGCACCTTCGCCAGCCCTTCGGCGCCATCGGCCGAGGCGCCGGTCAGGATGATGGCCAGCATTTCGCGGCGGTAGGCGCAGGCCGCCGTTTCCAGCAGCACATCGATCGACGGCCGCGAAAAATACACGGGCGCTTCGAGCGACAGCGAAAAGCTGCGATCCGGCTCGATCTGCAGATGGTAGTCGGGCGCGGCGAAATACACCACCCCCGGCTGTAGCGCTTCCTTGTCCTGCGCTTCACGGATCGGCAGCAGGCAACGCGCGCCATACAGCTGGGGCAAACGGCTCGACCGCCCCGGCGCCAGGTGCAGCACCACCACCACGCTGGCGCGGCAACTGGCCGGCAAGGCGCACAGCAGCAAACCCAGCGCTTCGACGCCGCCGGCCGAGGCGCCGATGGCGATCAGGCGCAGCCCTTCCGGCGGTGCAGCAATGGTGCTCACGGGCGCGCGGTGTGGCATGGTTCAGGCCCGCTGGAAGATTTTTTCTGCCTGGCACAGCTCGCGGAAATTGCCCGCATGGCGGCTGAAATGCAGGCTTTCCTTCATGCCCAGTCCCAGGAAACCGCGGTTGACCAGCGCCTCGTGGAACAGGCCCAGCGCGCGGTCCTGCAGATCCTTGTTAAAGTAAATCATCACATTACGGCAAGACACCATGTGCACCTCGGAAAAAACGCTGTCGGTTGCCAGGCTGTGGTCGGCAAACACAAAATGGCGGCGCAGCCGGCGGTCGAAAATCGCGCCATTGTAGGCGGCCGTGTAGTAATCGGACAGGGAACGCTTGCCGCCCGAACGCCGGTAATTATCGCTGAACTGGGCGATGCGGTCGACCGCATAAATGCCGGCCTCGGCGGCGGCCAGCGCATCGACATTGATATCGGTGGCGTAAATCATGGTGCGTTCGAGCAAACCTTGTTCTTCCAGCAGGATCGCCAGCGACCACACCTCTTCGCCGCTGCTGCAACCGGCGACCCAGATCTTGATCGAAGGGTAGGTATGCAGCACCGGCACGACTTTTTCGCGCAGCGCGCGAAAGTACGCCGGGTCGCGGAACATCTCGCTGACCTGCACCGTGAAGAACTGCAGCATCTGCAGGAACATGGCCGGCTCGTGCAGGATGCGGTCCTGCAACTGCGACAAGGTCGCGCAGTCAAAGCGTTCCAGTGCCTGGCGCATGCGCCGGCGCAGCGAGGCCACCGAATAATCGCGGAAGTCATGCTGATAGCGCAGCAATATTCCTTCCAACAATAATTTCAGCTCAATATCAAAAATTGCATCGTCGTCTAACAATGGTTTTCCACCTTTGCTTGGTTTCCCGGCTTACATGGGGACCTGGTCGATGCTAGCAGATCATCCTGCATTTTTCCTTATGAAAAGGCTGCTGTACGTTCGGTAGCGAACACTGAGCAACTATCAGGCGTCCACCCCCTTCATGCCCTCGTCGGTATAACGGGCGCCAAAGGCCGAGCCCGATGGAAATGCCTGCGCCATGGCCGCCAGTTCAAGCGGGCTCAAGCTGATGGACAGCGCGCCAAGGTTGTCGTGCAGATAAGCGATCCGCTTGGTGCCCGGTATCGCGATGATATCGTCGCCCTGCGCCAGCAGCCAGGCCAGCGCCAGCTGGGCCGGCGTGCAGCCTTTTGCCTGCGCCATCTGCTTTACCAGCGCGACGATGGCCTGGTTGCGCGCGATATTCTCATCGGC
Organism: Janthinobacterium sp. 1L-D-8-B-C4; assembly: GCF_057291295.1. NCBI lineage: Bacteria > Pseudomonadati > Pseudomonadota > Betaproteobacteria > Burkholderiales > Oxalobacteraceae > Janthinobacterium > Janthinobacterium sp. 1L-D-8-B-C4. The sequence continues at coordinate 267,348 of NZ_JBXAVX010000006.1, read as the reverse complement.
AAAGCGCGGATTGAAACGGCGAAAGTCTCCGGCGTCGAGCTTGGCAACGTCGTCTATCGCGCCGGTCAGAAAGCCGCGACCCAGCGGACTGTAGGCAACAAAGCTGGCGCCCACGGCGCGGCAGGCGGCCAGCACGCCCTGCTCGGGTTCGCGCGTCCACAGCGAATACTCGCTTTGCACGGCGGCCACCGGCGCGATCGCGGCGGCGCGCAGCAAGGTATTGGCCCCCACTTCGCACAGGCCGATCGCGCGGATCTTGCCCTCCTGCTGCAATTGCGCCAGCGCTCCCATCGATTCTTCCAACGGCGTGTCGAGGTTGATACGGTGCAGGTAAAACAGGTCGATCTTGTCGACGCCGAGCCGCAGCAGGGACGCTTCGCAGGCCTGGCGGATATATGCGGCGCTGTTGTCGACCCGACGCGCATAGCTGCCCGGCTCGCGCGCCAGCCCGCACTTGGTGGCCACCAGCGCCCGCGAGCGCTTGCCTTGCAAAAATCGGCCCAGCAATTGTTCGTTGTGGCCAAAGCCGTAGGCATCGGCCGTATCGAACAGGGTAACGCCGGCGTCGAACGCCGCTTCCAGCGTGGCCAGCGACTGCGCCTCGTCGGTGGCGCCATAAAACTCGGACATGCCCATGCAGCCCAGACCAAGAGGTGAAGTAGCCAGTCCGCTATTGCCGATTTGCCGCACGCTTTGTTGCACGCTTTGTTGCATATTGATTCTCCAGTGATGGTTGAGTAACACCAGTCTGGCGCGCCTTGAGCGGCGGGGGAATGTCCGATTTCGTGATACCTTTCGGGTATGAGAGCCCTGGACACCCATGCATTGACGCTGTTTTGCGCGGTCGCCCGCTGCCTGAACTTCCGCCAGGCGGCGCAGCAACTGCACATGACGCAGCCGCCGCTGTCGCGCGCCATCAAGGCGCTGGAAGACAAGCTCGGCACGCGCCTTTTCCAGCGCGACACGCAGGGCGTGGCGCTGACCGATGCCGGAGCAACCCTGCTGCCGCAGGCGCTGCAGATCCTGGTGTTACTGGAGCAGGCCGAGCGCTCACTGGAACGCGGCAGTACGGCGCCGCAGCTGCGCCTGGGCGTGACGACATCGGTGGAAGCGGGCCTGTTCCGGCCGCTGCTGGCGCAGCTGGCAACGCGCCTGCCGGCCACCATGCTGCGCCTGCAGGCGGGGCCGTCACCGGCCCTGATCACGGCCGTGCGCAAGGGCAAGCTTGACGCGGCGCTGGTGGCCATGCCGGCCAATACCTTCGAACTGGCAGTGCATCCCCTGTTACGCCAGCGCATGATGGTGGCCTTGCCGTCCGGCCACGCGCTGGCGCGCAGGCGCACGCTGCGCCTGCCGGACTTGCAGGGTTTGCCCGTGTTCTGGTTCGAACGGGCGCGCCAGCCGGCGTTTTTCGACCATTGCCAGCAGATATTTGCCCGCCACGGCTACGCTCCCGTGTTCCTGCGCGAACCGGCGGACCATCATGTGCTGCTGGCCGAAGTGGCCGCCGGCAAGGGTGCGGCGCTGCTGGCCGACTCGTTTCGCGCGCTGCGCCTGGCCGGCGTGGTCTACCGCGCGCTGGCCGAAGGCGAGCAACTGGCGCTGCAGATCGCGCTGGTGGCGCCACATGAGCGGCCGCATCCGGCGCTGGCCTTGCTGCGTACACTGGCAAACGCCTGAAGCCCTGCGCAATCGCGCCAGAAGCGCTACCATGTCGCCTTCCCTGTTTATGAGCTTTCACCATGACATTTACCATCAGCGACGCCGCCTACGGCACCGATACCCCTGCCGCCAAGCAAACCATGTACGCCGACCTGCGCTCGCAGCTGCAAGGCCTGCTGGCCGGCGAAAGCGACCTGATCGCCAATACGGCCAACTTCAGCTCGCTGGTGTTCAACACCATGCCGGGCCTGAACTGGGCCGGCTTTTATTTCCTCAAGGACGATGAACTGGTGCTGGGACCGTTCCAGGGCAAGCCGGCCTGCATCCGCATCAAGAAAGGCCGTGGCGTCTGCGGCACCACCGTGGTCGAAGGCAAATCGATCGTGGTGCAGGATGTGCACGCGTTTCCTGGCCATATCGCCTGCGATGTCAATTCGCGTTCGGAACTGGTGGTGCCGGTATTTTCAAATGGCGTGGTGTTTGGCGTGTTCGATCTCGACAGCCCCCTCCCCGGCCGCTTCGACGATGTCGATGCGCAAGGCATCGAGTCGCTGGTGCGCGCGCTGGAAAGCACGATCGTCTGATCAGCCAGCTGCCTTGACGGCAATAAACTCGCCTTTGCCGACCGGTACCAGGCAAGTCGTATAGCGCGTGTCAAGCCGTATGCCGTCAAGGAACGCCGCCATCTCGTCAAAGTGCGAGGTGGCGTTGTCGACCACCAGCACGCCGCCGGGCGCCAGCACGCGGTCCAGCTGCGCCCACCACGCCCCATACTGGCTGCGCGCCGAGTCGAGGAAGATGAAATCCCAGGCGCCGTCCTGCGCCGCACGGAGCACCTCGCCCGCATCGGCCAGTTTCTGCTCGATCACGCCAGACAGCTGCGCCCGCTCTATATTCGCCCGCGCCATGGCAAATTTGTCCTGCGCCAGCTCGACGCTGGTCACCTTGCCGCCCAGCGGCTGCGCCGCGCGCGCCAGCCACAGGGTGGAATAACCGTTCGAGGTGCCGATTTCCAGCAGGCGCCGCGCGCCACGCGCCTGTATCAGGACTGCCAGCAACTCGCCGGTATCGCGCGTGATATTGAGCATGCGGCTGCCGCGCTCGGTGTGCGCCGCATCGTTGGCGATGCCGAACGCTTCGAGTTCACTCAGCAGTGTATCGAGGCTGGTATTGATGGTCATGGCGCCCTCCCGGCAAAAACACCAGCATAACAAAAAATCAAGCCGATTTGACCTTGGCACGACGCAAGGGTTGCTTGAGCAGTTGCACCATCAGCACGCCCAGCAAGGTGACGCCGCCACCGATCACATCGTAGGCGTGCAAGGTTTCGCCCAGGAACAGCATGGCGATGATGACGGTGAATACCGGCAGCAGATTCATCAGCGTGGTGGCACGGCTCGGCCCCAGTTTTGCCAGCCCATGCATCCATAAAAATGGCGCGACGATGGAGGCAGGGATGCCGGCAAACAGCACCAGCGGCAGGCCGGCTTTGGTCACGGGTGGCGCCGACTGGCTCAGGTAATAGACGAACAGCACCGGCACCGCGCACCAGACCTGCACCAGCAGCGAGTGCCAGTTATTGAGCGGAATCTTCCAGCGCTTGAGCAGCACGCCATAGCCGGCATACGACAGACAGGCCAGCAGCATCAATCCATCGCCGGCGGCGGCGCCATGCGCCAGCAGCGCGGCCGGCTCGCCATGGCTGAGCAGGTACGCCAGCCCCAGCAGCGACACCAGGCCGCCGAACACGCCGCCCACGGTGGCCGCCTCGCCCAGCAGCAGCACCGACAGGCCGACCGCCAGCAGCGGCATCATCGACGCCAGGATGCCCATATTGGTGGCCGAGGTGGTCTGCGCGGCGATATACGCCAGGCATTGGTACATCACCATGCCCAGCATGCCCAGCACAAACAGCTTGCCCAGGTAGGGCTTGACGACGGCGCGCTGCTTCCATACCGGGCGACCGAACGCCAGCGCCAGCAGCACGCCGGCCAGCAGCCAGCGGAAAAAGGAAATGGCGGCCGGATCGATCACGCCGACGGCCATCTTGCTGACGATGGTATTGATGGCCCAGATCAGCACGGCGATCACGGGAAACAGATAATGCCTGGCCTGCATGGCGACTCCTGGATTCAACAGCCTGTATTGTCGCATGGTCCGTTTTCATGGATATAATGCATTTCGGACAAACGATACGGACAGGGAGACAATATGGCCAGCAATCAGCATTTTCCTGCCGTTTCCGACAGCCTGCCCTATCCCGTATATTTTCGCCTCGACGATTTCCACGCGCAGCAGCAGTTCGGCTATCTGAGCCACCCATGGGGCCAGCTGACCTATTGCGCCACCGGCGTGATGGAGCTGATGGTGGCGGGCCAGCGCTATCTGGCGCCACCGCAGTACGCCATCTGGATACCACCCGATACCTTGCACGATGGTTATATCCGTCAGGATGTCGTGTTTCATTCGGCCTACATCGACGCCAGCCTGTGCCTGGCATTGCCCACCCGGCCCTGCGCGCTGGTGCTCAGTACCTTGCTCAAAGCCATACTTGGCGACTTTGCCGGGCGTGGCGTCACCACGCCCGCCACCGGCAGCGACCAGCGGCTGGCGCAGGTGCTGGTCGACCAGCTGCAACTGGCGCCAAGCACCAGCAACTACCTGCCCGGCAGTGATGACGCGGTGATCGCCGCGCTGCTGGCGGCCTTGCAGGACGATCCCGGCAGCAAGCGCGGGCTGGCCGACTGGGCCGCGCAATTTCACCTGACCGAACGCACGCTGGCGCGCCGCTGCCAGCGCGAACTGGGCATGCCCCTGGGCGAATGGCGCCAGCGCCAGCGCTTCCTTGCCGCGCTGCCGATGCTGGAACGGGGCGCCTCGGTGCAGGCGATTGCGCTGGAACTGGGCTATGGCACGGCATCGGCCTTTATTGCCATGTTTCGCCGGCAAAGCGGCAGCACCCCTGACCAGTTGCGCCGCGGCATGCGCTGAAACTGCCGCCTGGCGAAAGGTGATGATCGAGGCAAGAATGCTAAAATCGACACATCTTTCATTGAGCAAAAGGACGGTCGCATGAACCCAGTGTCGGAGACGAACGGCGATGAAACCGGCGGCGCCAGCGCGCCGGCCTCGCCCGCCCCCATCAACCTGGGCAAGCACGACGCACCCACCGTACTGGGCAAGCTGCGCACCCTGGTGCAGGACAAGACCCGCTTCGAGCCGCAGGACATCACGCCGCTGGCCGAAGACGATGTGCAGCAGGAGTTTTCACTGCAAGCCCATTACACCTTCGACGCACGCCTGGAACAGCGCCATATCAACGGCTATTTCACGCCGTCAGCGAGCGATCACTGCTGCGCCAGCCATGAAGTGGTGCCATTCGCGCAGGGGCAAAACAGGGACCGGCTGCGCCGCGCGGCGGCAAAACTGAGCACGGCGCTGAACAGCGCTGGCCACGCCTATGATGGCATCGCCGACGGCCTGTACCTGGGACATGCCGTCAAGCAGTGGCACCTGGACACCTGCAACAGCTGCACCGGCCATGGCCGCGTCAACTGCACCACATGTTACGGCAGCACCACCGAAACCTGCTGGAGCTGCCACGGCCGGCGCACCGTCAGCTGCAATGCCTACGGCTGCCATGGCAGTGGCAAAATATCGTGCTCGTATTGCAGCGGCAGCGGTTTGGTCATGGAACAGGTGACCGACTACGTGACGGTGGAAGTACCCACTACCATCTACGAGAACGGCAGCTCGCGCACCAGCTACCACACCGAAACGCGCACCCAGTACCGCAACGTGCAGCGCACTTGCCACCATTGCAGCTACGGCAAGGTCACCTGCAACACCTGCCACGGCAGCGGCAATATCAATTGCAGCACCTGCCGCGCCAGCGGCAGCGTCACTTGCCGCACCTGCAGCGGTGTGGGCGACTTGCAGTGCAATCCTTGCGATGGTTCCGGCAAGGTCGGCAATGCAGCCTGGATCGATGTGCATGTGGCGCCTGCCTACAGCGTCAGCCTGCCGGAACAGGCGCCCGACGAAGCGCGCCGCATCCGCGAAAAAGAAAGCGTGCGCTCACTGGCCGCCATCGCCAGCAGCCTGGCACTGGCAAACGTGCGCATAGACGACGAAGACCTGCCGCAGGAAGTCGAGGCCCTGTACGCGGGCGAATTTCGCATCGTGCGCCTGGACGCCGCCTGCAATGGCGAATCGCATCACCTGGTGGCCTACGGCCGCGATTTGCGCTGGCTGACGCTCGACGATATCGTTGAAAAACTGCTGCGCGGCGATCTCAAGGTGCTTGGCGACGCGCTGGCCGGCAGTCTTGATGACGGCCTGTTCTCGTCCCGTATACAAGGCCTGCTGGTTCCGCTGCGCGATGTGGCAGCGTCCGAGCTGAACGCCGACGTGATCGAAGCGGTGCTGAGCGGCGAGACCAATCACGCCCACGCCGAGGTGGTGTCGGCCGACTACGCCAGCAATGTGCGTACCTGCGTGCTCGGCGCGCTGCGCCAGGTCTATACCCGGCTGGCCAAGCAGTTCTGGTGGAAAGGCGCGCTCGCCGCGCTGGCCGCCACCATCGGCGTGTGGTTTTTCTTCGGGCGCGGCATGGGCGCTTTTGCCGGCCTGCTGGCCACTGGCGCGGCCTGGCTGCTGTTCAGGCGCCAGGTCAAAACGGTGCTGGCAGAGGCCCTGGGCGGCAGCAAGCAGGCCGAGCGGGCCATGCTGATCGCCGGCAAGGGCGGCCGCCACCAGCTGGCCTACACCCTGGTGCTGGCGCCAGCCATCGCGGTGGCGCTGGGCGCCGGCTATGGCCTGCCGCTGCGCCAGCGCGCCAGCACGGCGCCGGTACCGGCCATCGCTTCGACGCCGGTGGCGCCGCATGTGGCCAGCGTACCGCAGGACGCGAGTGCATCGAAAGCCTTGAAACTGTATGAAAACGGCGAGAAGGCGCAGGCGTTGGCAATGCTCGACGTATTGGTCAAGAAGGGCAATGCCGATGCGTATGGCCTGTATGGCTGGATGACCTTGATGGGCGAAGGCCAGCCAAAAAAACCGGGCCAGGCCGCACCGACAGCGCAGGAACGCCAGGCATGGCACGCCGACGCCAAGCCGTGGATCACCCGCGCGCTGGCAAAAAACGACAGCTACGCGCTGGCCGCCAAGGGCGTGATGCTGGCCGAAGGCTGGCAGGAACAGCGCAACATGCCGCGCGCGCTGGAACTCTTGAAACAGGCGGCGCAAAAAGGCAATACCGAAGCGATGCATTTGCTGGGCCTGTACAACATGATGGGCAAAAGCACGCCAGTGAACCACAAGGAAGCGCGCAAATGGTTCACCCAGGCCGCCGACAAGGGCAGCGCCGGCGATATCTACAATCTGGGATTGATGGACTGGGAAGGCGCGGGATTGAAACGCCCCGACCGCGCCAGCGCAATGCAGCGCTGGAAGATTGCAGCAAGCATGGGCGAGGAACGCGCCGTAAAAGCGGTGGCGCAGGGAAAACCGTAAAGATCAGGGAAACAGCAGCAGATGCCGCGCCGTAAAGGCGAGCAACGCGTCGACCAATACTGGCCGCTGCGTCTGGAAGCTGGCCTGTTCGCGCGCCAGCGGCGGCAACTGCAATTGATCCACCGCCAAGGCGCTGACAGTGTCAAAATTCATGTATAGCGCGCTATCGTAGCCTTCCCAATCCACATACGCCAGCCATTCGGCCAGCACCACCACGCACGCCACCGGCGGCGCCAACGCGGCAATGCGTTCCGCACGCAGCACGCTGTCGCTACGGATGCCGTGCTGCATCAGGACCGCTTGCGCCACCTGCTGCAACGCGTCTTCGGGAACCAAACGATGGCGCGCCAGCAGCCGCTCGGTCAGCGAGTTCAGGGCTGGGCGCCTGGCAATGCCGACAAGGTAAAGATTTCAAAACCGGTTTCCGTCACCGCCAGCGAGTGTTCGAACTGGGCCGACAGCGAGCGGTCTTTGGTGACCGTGGTCCATTTGTCGGGCAATACTTTGACCTGGTAGCTGCCGACGTTGAGCATCGGTTCGATGGTGAAGATCATGCCCGGTTCGAGCACGATGCCGGTGCCGGCTTTACCGTAATGCAGCACTTGCGGCGTGTCGTGGAAAACCTTGCCCACGCCGTGGCCGCAGAAGTCGCGCACCGAGGAAAAGCCCTGCGCCTTGGCCACCGCTTCGATCGCGGCGCCAACGTCGCCCAGGGTGGCGCCCGGGCGCACCGTGTTGATGCCGACCATCATCGCTTCATACGCGGTATTGACCAGGCGATTGGCCAGGATCGAGACGGCGCCGACCTTGAAGGTGCGGCTGGTGTCGCCGTGCCACTCGTTGAATTTCGGCGTGACGTCAATATTCAAAATGTCGCCCACCTTCAGGATCTTGCTCTCGGACGGGATGCCGTGCGTGACCACGTGGTTGACCGAAATGCAGCTGGCGTGCTTGTAGCCGTGGTAGTCGATGGTGGCGGGGATGGCGCCGGCGGCGCGCATGAATTCCTCGCACATGGCGTCGAGCTTGGCGGTCGAGATGCCGGGCTTCACAAAAGGCGTGATGTAATCGAGCGTGTCGGCGGCGATGCGGCCGGCCGCGCGCATGCCTTCGAAACCTTCTTCGTCGTGCAGCGGGATTTTCTTGCCGTGTTCAAGCTGGGTGGAATAGCGCATGGTGTGTGTTCTTTATATTGATTAGTGTGTGGTGTGGGCGGCCCAGCCGCGCACGGCGTCGTGCGAGGCGCGCAGCATGGCGTCAACGCTGGCGGGGATCGCGCGGTCCTGGGTCAGATAAGGTTTGACGACGGCCACCGGGGCGTCGATCAGCATGAACTTGAGCACCAGATGATCGAGGCCGGCGCCGGCGCAGCGGCTGAAGCAGGCGTCGAGCGCGGCTTGCTCCTGTTCCAGCGCGGCCTGCAATTGGTCGTCCAGGCCGCCGTTGAAATCGGGACTGTCCTCGCATTGCAGCAGGAAGCGCGCATAGACGGGCTTGCGGCGGCACCAGTCCAGCAGGCCATGCACGCCGGCCCAGGTGTCGCCCTCGCCCCACAGGCTGGCGACTTCTTCGCGGAAGTCGCCTTTCACGCGCAGCCAGGCGCGCGCCAGGATGGCATTGCGCGAATCGAACCGGTGATACACGGAGCCGATCGGCGCGCCCGCCTTGACTGCGATGGCGGACATCGACACCGCCGCCACGCCGCATTGGGCAGCGACCGTGATGGCGCTGTCGATAAAATGATTTTCGTTGAATTTAGCTAGTCTGACCATTCAAATAGAATAGCAATTCTAATTGAATCCGTCAAGCATGCCGAAGTTTGCCTCATGCCCGCGTTCCGTTTGCAGGGCTTCCGCTACCCCACTACGGTGTCGCGAGCTGCGTTGAAGCGCTGCCTTCGGGGATGAGCAGGGCGAAGTCGTAGCCGTTGATCAGATTGAACACGTCGATGTCGCCCGCCGCCAGTTTGCGCAAACCGGGCCGCAATGACCGCAGATCAAATAGCGACCAGCTGCCGTCGGTGGCGCCCGCACCGGCCAGCAGTTTGAAGGCAGAGCTCTCAAGTTCGATCTGTGCCGGCCGGTATGGCTTGCCCGCTCCCGCGAATCTCAGTTGCTGCCCTTTCGCCGCCACCACGATCAGGTGCAGCGAGGTACGACCCTGGCCTTCGGCGCGCTCCGCCAGAAAGTTGCCGACGTCACGATTGTTGAGCGGATTCATACCCTTGTAGGCGTGATTTGCGCCGACCTTCACCACCAGCTTTTGCTCTTGCACGCCGAGCCGCGAGGCCAGGGTCTGCTTTAACAGCGCCAGGCGCATGCGATTGGAGAGGTCGCGATCGCCGGGTACTTTTGAGGCGCTCTTCTGATAGATGGCACGGCTGTCCAGCAGTGCATCGAGCAGGCCGAGCGCAGTTTGCTCCTTGGGGCCAGCCAGTAGCGGGCGCAGCGAAGCGAGTTCCTCGTTGGAGGCCGACAGCATCAGGTACTCCAGGGGATTGCCGGTAGCCACCGCCTTTTGATAAGCGACAGCTTCCATTTGACGCAAGGCTTCCAGCTTCGCGCGGGCGGTCGGATTAACCGGCTGGGCCAGCATCCGGGTGATCAGGTATTTGGCCGTACCGATGAATTCCTGGTCGATGCCCCAATGCTCGAAGCGCGGCCCTGCGGCCAGTGCAAAGCCGGCCAGCATCTCTGCCTCCTGGCGCATGGTGTAGAAAGCAACAGAGTCCGGATAGGCGGCGTCGAATCGGGCGATCGCAGTGACCGCGTCGGCGCGCTTGAGCATCCCTTCGAGCGCGCTTGCCACGACTGGACCATTTTCCGTGACCAGGGTCGTGAAGCCGGCAGGCGCCAGGGCATTGAAGTAGGCGGAAGAGAACTGGGCGATCTCGGCGACACCGTGATCCTCGCCGAGGAGCACATACTGCGCCTGGCGCGAAGCTTGCAGCAGCGTAGCCGCACCGGGCCCCGCCAGCGTGCCTTTGTCCAGCGTGATGGCGAGCCGGTTGGCCTGGAGCTTGTCAAGGACGGCAGTATCGGCGGCGGCCGGACCGGCAAAGCCAAGCATCAAGGCAGAGGCAAGGAAAGCGAAGCGCATGAACATGGCAGTGTGGGCCGATCAGGGCCGATCAGTGAATGAGTCGACAGTGTAACCTGCCGCCCTCAGAGATTTTGCTGAAAACAAACAGCCTGGACCAAGCTTTCCACTGTTCGTCGCAAATCCGGGAAGCCTCGCGCAATGCTCGATACTATCGGCCCATTCAATCAATGAAGGGAGACGTATGCGCATTTGTCCATGGCCATTACCAGTCCACGCTTCAGGCCGCGTGCTATGCCTGGGAGTCTTGCTGGGGGTGGCGGCAGGTAGCGTCCCCGCCCACGCGGGCGAGTCCGATATGGCCGGGCGTATCGCCGGCGGACTGCGGCAGCGGGTGGACATCGCAGGCGAGCCGGCGCAGACCTTCGATATCGAGCAGCGCCTGCGCCGCTATCAGGTCTCCAGCGCCAGCGTGGCGGTCATCCGCGACAGCAAGATCGTTTGGGCCGGCGTCTACCGGCAACCATCCGCGCCTGCGGCCGACACCGACACGCTGTATCAGGCCGCGTCCATCAGCAAGGGCGTGACCGGCGCGCTGGCGCAGCGTCTGGCGCGCAGCAACAAGCTCCAGCTCGATGTTCCGGTGGACGCCTGCCTGCGGCCATGGACCCTGCCCGCAGGGCAGCAAAGCCCCGGGCATCCGGTGACCTTGCGCAATTTGCTCAACCACACCGCGGGTGTGACCGTGTCCGGCTTTCCCGGCTATCCACCGTCGCAGGCGATCCCTGCCGACCTTCAGGTCATCAAGGGCGAGCCGCCGTCGCTCACGCCGGCGGTTGCCATCCAGACCATCCCGGGCGCTGCCTATGCGTATTCCGGCGGCGGCTACACCATCGCCCAGGTCGCCATGCAGCAATGTCTGCACACGCCTTTTGCGGAATTGATGCGCCAGCAAGTGCTGCAGCCCCTTGGGATGCGGCGCAGCACATTCGCGCAGCCATTGCCGGCGGCAGAAATGAACCGCGCGCGCGGCCACTACGTCGACGGCAGCGAAGTCGAAGGCGGAGCCTTCGTCTATCCCGAACTGGCGGCCGCCGGCCTGTGGACCACGGCCAGCGACCTGGCACGCTTCGCCATCGGTATCCAACGGTCATGGAAAACCGGCACGGACTTTCTGAGCGCCACCGAGGCGCGCGATATGCTGACGCCGGCGCTGAACAATTATGCGCAGGGCTTGTTCGTGGTCGGCGATGGCGAGCACAAACGCTTCATGCATTCCGGCGGCAATACCGGCTTCAAGAGCACCTACGCGATGTATCTCGACAGCGGCAACGGCGTCGTCGTCATGACCGACGGCGACAACGGCAGCTATCTTGGCGGCGAGATCGTCAAGGCGGTGGCGTCCGCCTACGGCTGGCCTGACTTCAAACCTCGCCTGGCCCACCCGGCTCCGCTGGACCTGGCAACGGCCACACGCCACGTCGGCATCTACCAGCTCGACCGCTTCGAGGGCCGTTTCGCCAACCGCTACGAACTGCGCTTCGACGGCAAGGACTGGACCATGATCATGCCGGACATCGGCGCCACCCGGCTGGTGCCAACCGGCAAAACCAGCCTGGTATCCCCGGAGACCGGCGAAATTATCGAACTGGCGCAGGATGGCAGACAGGATATGCTGTTGATCGGCGGGCGCAAGGCCCACCGCAGCCCGGACAGCTGAACCGGCAACGGTAGCGCCAACCCGGCCAAGGCGTGCCGGCGCAAGACAGCGATTTTCAGCGTGGGAATTTGTACCGTACCAGCAGCGTAGGTCCCTTTCCCCCAGGTGGAGTCAGCAGTATCTCGTCACCTGGCTGCATCTCTTCATACATCACGGTGCAACAGGTTGGCATCGAGTGGCCGCGCGCCGGATAAACGCCAACCTCGGTGTGCAGGTTCGCCGCGCGTACGTCCACGCTGGCCTCGCCGGATTTTCCCGCTTCTTGCAGCAGTTTGCGCAGCGCAGTGACGAAGTCCTCTTTGCTGAGTCTGGCAGGTGCCTGGCTGGCTTGCGGGCGAACGGCAGCGTCGTTTTTCATGGCAGTTTCTTTCAGTGTATACATTCCCGCCACTATATCATTCGCCTCTGGCCGCCACTTGTCGTATGCCCTGACAGTGGTTGTAAACATTCAGGGTAGAGTGTTACATCTTGTGTCCTGCTGAGGCAGCGTCGGGCTGGCTTTGGCCATCGATCAGGCGAGGCAACGGGCAAGTAGGCATGTCGCCGGGCATGCTAGAATCATGTGGCTTTTTGATAATATTGCTCCGCGCGTTGCGGGGCTAATTGAAAATAGGTCAGCATGCCATTCTCATCGAAATATATCGCTCTTCTCCTTGCCTGTATTTCGTCGTGCGCGCTTGCGCAGCAGCCTCCTGCGGAGCTGGCGCGCAAAGTCTCCGCTGAATTGGACCGGTGTACCAAAGCACTCAAGTGCGAAGTCAATGCTTGCGCCAGCAATGGCGGCCTGAAGTCTTGCTATGGCCGTTCCAACGCCCTTTGGGATCAAGCAATCGCGCAGCTCGAAGCAAGGCTCGACAAAAAGGACGGCTGGTGTGCCACCTATTGGGCGCAATTGAAGGATGCTCAAGCCAAGTTTGCGGAGCAAGCCAGCCAGGTCAAGTCGCTCGGGGATGGCCCGTACAATACAGATGACGATCTTGCTTTGCTCATGTATCAACAGCAGTATGAACTCGCCTATTCGGTGGCGAAGAACAGCGCGTGCAAATGAAAATTATTAAGCGGCCCTTATCGCACGCGCCTGCACGGCTGGCCGCGTATCGGCGCGCAATTCCATATTGATTGATCCAAACTCGCTTGCAGCGGAAAGTCGGCCCAGGGTTTATTGTGTTGCCCCAGGTCAGAAAAGCATTGCACGTATGCACATCAAACGGCAGGGACTTTACAGCGAAATTACGGCAATATACTCATGCGCCCGGTGGGCGGTTAGATGGAGAACAACATGTTTCGAGTTTTGCTTGCCTGTCTCTTGATGGTCGGTACCGCTGCAAAGGCGGACAATATCGAGCGCGACCTCGATGCCATCGTACAAAGCTACGGTGAGGTCGGCATATTCGCCGGCACGGTGCTGGTGGCGCATGACGGCAAGACCGTCTACGAAGCGGCCGTGGGCCTGGCCAATCGCGAGACGAATGTGCCAAACCGCGCCAACACGCGCTTTAACATTGGCTCCATCGGCAAGACCTTCACCGCGGTGTCGATCTTGCAACTGGCCGAAGCAGGCAAGCTCAAACTGAGCGATCCGATCTCGCGCTTCCTTCCCGACATCCCTTACGCGGAGAAGGACACGATCACCGTCGCCCACTTGCTGAACCACTCGGCCGGCACCGGCAACTACATGGCGCACAAGGACTTCGCCGCGAACATGGACAAGCTGCGCACCATTGACGCCTTCCTGCCGCTGATTTACGACCAGCCGCCCAGTTTTGCGGCCGGCAGCCGCTTCCAGTATTCGAATTCGGGCATGGTACTGCTCGGCGCCGTCGTCGAAAAAGCCAGCGGCCAGTCCTACCGCAACTACCTGCGCGACCATATATTCAGGCCTGCCGGCATGACTGACAGTTCGCTCACCCTCGAAGACGAGCCACTGCCTGACCGCTCGATCGGCTACACCCGCAACGGCGACGGCAGCATAAGCTCCAACGTGAAGTCAGTACCGCCGCCGTCCTCCGATGGCGGCATGCGCACGACCACGCGCGATATGCTGCGCTACGATCAAGCGCTCAAGCGAACGGTGTTGTTGTCCGAAGCGAGCAAAGCGACCATGTGGACCCCCGTGGGACCGGACAAGGAATATGCCTTCGGCTGGGAGCGCAAGAGCGCTTTCGGCGACACCGTCATCGGCCATAATGGCGGTGCGCCCGGCATCAATGCGGTGTTCCGCCGCTACCAGGGCAGCGGCTATACGGTCATCGTCCTTTCCAACACGGGCATGGGAGCCACCGACGTTGCCGAAAAGATCGAGGCACGTTTGTATGGCAAACCGGCGCAACTGGCCGTGCAGGCCGATTCCGACATGATGCTGGCTCTCGATCTGGTGATGCGCGGCGACCTGCGCGGCGCCGCCAGGCTGTATGACCGCAATCCGAGCCACGCACCGTCGGTGTACCAGGCGGCAAGGACCCGCATCGACGGCGGCTATGAAACTGCCGAGGCGATAGCACTGCTGGACCGCTACCTTCGCTTCGACGCCGCAGTCCAGGTGGCGCCTCCCGCTGGTGCCTGGTGGCGCAAAGGCATGGCCTATGAGCAGCTGGGCGACAAGGCCAAGGCGCGCGCGAGCTATATGCAGTCGCTGGCGCTCGATCCCGCGTTCGACAAGGCCAGGCAGGCGCTGGCGAAGCTCGATACGCCAGAGACCTGATGCCAGATATCGCTGGGCGCGAATCGGGCGGCGCTTCCGCCCGTGCCTGCATGCCGTCATTGCGCACACCAGCAAACCACGCTTCGGCCCAAGACTCCAGCCCGGGCATCCGGGCCAAGCGGGCCTGAAAAATGTCGAGGGCAAGGCGCGGCGACGCAGACAGTACGCCAGTACGGCAAGGAGCCGCAACGCCGCCATCGGCATTTTCTCGGACCCGTGTCTCCGGCCCGCCGTTTTTAAGCTTTCATCAGCTCCAGGCCGTACCCCATCAACACCGTGCCTGCCTTACAATGCCATGTACCAACCCTGATAGGAGTACCGCTTGCATACGCCCGCCTTTATCGCCTCCGCCCGTTTTGACGATCCCCGCCTGGCTCTGGAACAGGTGCAAGCCATCTACCGTGCCAGCATCGACCACCTGCGCGACGCGCTGCAGCGCTTTGTTGCCGGCGAAAACATGCAGGAACGGGTGCGCGGCTGCTATCCCTTCGTGCGCATCCAGACCGAAACCGTGGCGCGCGCCGATTCGCCGCTGGCCTACGGTTTCGTGGCAGGCCCCGGCGTGTTTGAAACCACATTGACGCGCCCCGACCTGTTTGCCGATTATTACCTCGACCAGTTCACCCTGCTGCTGAAAAACCATAACAACGGCCAGAAGGTGACGCTGGAAGTGGGCGTCAGCGCCCAGCCTATCCCCGTGCATTTCTCGTTTGCCGAACACGACCATATCGAAGGCAATATGGACGCCGGCCGCCGCATGGCCATGCGCGACCTGTTCGACCTGCCCGACCTGGCGGCGATGGACGACGGCATCGCCAACGGCACCCTTGAAACGGCGCATGGCGAAGCGCAGCCACTGGCCTTGTTTACGGGGCCGCGCGTCGACTATTCGCTGCAGCGCCTGCGCCACTACAGCGGCACCTCGCCGCAGCACTTCCAGAACTTCGTGCTGTTTACCAATTACCAGTTCTATATCGACGAATTCATCCGCCTGGGGCACGCCATGATGCAGCGCGCACCCGACGCCGGCACGCCCTCGGACGACGACGGCTATATCGCTTTCGTGGAACCGGGCAATGTGGTGACGCGCCGGGTCGGCCAGTCGGTGGAGGTGGACGACGCCCTGGGCGCGGCGCCGCCGCGCCTGCCGCAGATGCCGGCCTATCATTTGCTGCGCGCCGACGGCAGCGGCATCACCATGGTCAATATCGGCGTCGGTCCGGCCAACGCAAAAACCATTACCGACCATATCGCCGTGCTGCGCCCGCACGCCTGGCTGATGCTGGGCCACTGCGCCGGCCTGCGCACCACGCAAAGCCTGGGCGACTACGTGCTGGCGCACGCCTATGTGCGCGAAGACCATGTGCTCGACGAAGACTTGCCGCTGTGGGTGCCGATCCCGCCACTGGCCGAAATCCAGCAGGCGCTGCAAACGGCGGTGGCCGAAATTACCCAGCTGACGGGGCTGGACCTGAAACACATCATGCGTACCGGCACGGTGGCCAGCACCGACAACCGCAACTGGGAACTGCTGCCGCAGCGCACGCCCGAGCGCCGTTTCAGCCAGAGCCGCGCGATTGCGCTCGACATGGAAAGCGCCACGATTGCCGCCAACGGCTTCCGTTTCCGCGTGCCGTATGGCACTTTGCTGTGCGTCAGCGACAAGCCTCTGCACGGCGAAATCAAGCTGCCCGGCATGGCCAACCACTTTTACCGCGAACGGGTCGACCAGCATTTGCGCATCGGCATCCGCGCGGTGGAACTGCTGCGCCGCCAGGGCGTGGACCGGCTGCACAGCCGCAAATTGCGCAGCTTTGCCGAGGTGGCGTTCCAGTAAAGCGGTTCAAGTAAAGCGTCAGGGGAAGAAACGCGGATCGTACTGCCAGCGCCGCACGGTGCTGGCAGTGATCGCGGCGGCGTCAGGGTGGCGCGGATTGATCAGCACATTGCATTCATCGGGAACGATCACCGATGGCACCACCAGCAACGCGGTCTTGCCCGCCGCGCTCCAGTGATCGCCGGCCCGGCTGGCCGACCGGCTGGCGGGGATGGCGTCCCAGCCGCCAGGCGGTGGGTCGAGTAACTGGCGCGCCTGCCATACTGCTTCCGGCACCTCGATGCGCACCAGGAAGCGGTTGAAAGGGAGCGTGCCGGCGCGCAGGTAGTGCACGGTTTCCAGGGTAGCCAGCGCAATGCTGGTGGCGCAATACACCACCGGCACGCCCTTGCTGTTCCAGCGCCCGCCCGTGAGCTTGGCGCCGATGCCGTTCAGGTCATCGGCGGCATAACCTGGCGTATCGGCGGCGATACGCCAGAGCACGCTCATGCGTAAGCTCCGCTTTCACTCATCGCCAGCAATTCCCTGATCATGTTTTGCCCCTCGAACGTATCCATGTAACTGGCGGGGGTGGCGCCGGCCAGCGCCGGCAACGGCTTGCTCAGCCAGTCAGACAGCCAGCGCGCGGCATCGAAACCGGCCGGATCGCCGGAGCGCTCGACCATGGCTTGCACCATGCCGATCAGCGTCTCGACGCCCAGCACCCGCTCCGACTCGTCTTTCGACAGCAGGCCGGCGTCTTTCTCCTTGCGGCTGATGGTCGCGCGCGACAGGCCCAGGCTGGACAACAGCAGCTCCTTGCTCATGCCCATGCGCGCCGACAAGCGGCTGATGGCCGCCGCCGGAATGCCCTGGCGTATCAGCGCAATGCGTTCATGCGGATCACCGCCATGCATACTCATGCTGTCGTACAAGACCCGGGCCTGGCGCGCCGCCAGTGAGTGATCTGCTTGCTTGGGGATTGCCATGATCGTCTCCTTCAAGACATCAGCATAGATCAAATGAGATCATTTGCAAGGCGCATAGACCAAAAAATGCCGCTCAGTTTGCGCTGAACGGCATGCTCATTAGAAAAGCGGTTCGCCCACCGTTACAGGAAGCGATCAAGGATTTTGCGCGTGTGCTTGTCGATGGTAAACATGTCGCGGATCAGAAATTGAATGCCATGGCTGTCGGCGATCAGCAGCGAGGCCGCGCCGATGCGGCGGATGTCTTCCTCGCCTTTCAGCACGAACTGCGTCTCGCCGCGATCCGTATCGACATGCCAGGTGCACGGCGTGGCAAAGCTCGACACGCTTTTCACGCGCGAAATCTCGGGCATGAATTCGCGCCCTTCGAGTTCCTCGATCAGCAAGTCGCGCGAGGCTGGCGGCAAGTCGTCCAGATGCTCGATCCACGCCACTTCCTTGCCATCGCCCTGCACCAGCGAAATGCCTTCGTCGGGCGACTGGATCGGAAACGCCCGCACCGGCGCCACGCCCTCGATGACCTGGCCGTCAAACGTCGTCATCAGCAACTTGCCATATGGGTTGCGGCTCAATCCAAAAGTAATCTCGGCCATGCTTATTCCTTGTCTTCCAATACCATTTCAGCGGCGTTGCGCGCCTGCGCTTCGTACAGGCGGTAATATGCGCCCTCTTTTGCCATCAGCTCGTCATGGCTGCCCACTTCCACCACCTGGCCACGGTCCAGCACCACCAGGCGGTCGGCCCGCTGCAGCGTCGACAAGCGGTGCGCAATCGCAATCGTGGTGCGGCCCTGCACCAGGTTGTCGAGCGCCTTCTGGATTTCTTTTTCGGTTTCCGAGTCCACCGACGAGGTCGCTTCATCCATGATCAGGATGCGCGGATCGATCAGCAAGGCGCGCGCGATCGAGATGCGCTGGCGCTCGCCGCCCGACAACCCCTGGCCGCGCTCGCCCACCATCGAATCGTAGCCCTGCGGCAGGCGCAGGATGAATTCGTGGGCATGCGCGGCGCGCGCGGCGGCGATGATGTCCTGGCGCGTCGCGTGCGGCTTGCCGTAGGCGATGTTTTCGGCGATGGTGCCGAAGAACAGGAAGGGTTCCTGCAGCACCAGGCCGATATTGCGGCGATAGTCGGATACGGCAAACGAGCGGATATCGACGCCATCGAGCAAAATCGCGCCTTCCGACACGTCATAGAAACGGCAGATCAGGTTGACCAGCGTGCTCTTGCCCGAACCGCTGTGGCCGACCAGGCCGATCATTTCGCCGGGCTTGATGTTCAGAGTGATGCCGCGGTTGACCGCCCGGTTGCCGTAGCGGAAACCCACTTCGCGCAGATCGATCCGGCCTTCGACCTTGTCCAGTTTCACCGGCTGCGATGGCTCGGGCACGCTCGATACATGGTCGAGGATGTCGAAGATGCGCTTGGCGGCCGAGGCCGACTTTTGCGTCACCGACACGATGCGGCTCATGGAATCGAGGCGGCCATAGAAACGCGTGCTGTAGGCGATAAAGGCGGTCAGTACGCCGACCGTGATTTCGCCGCGCGACAGTTGCCAGATGCCGAAGCACCAGATCACCAGCAAGCCCATTTCGGTCAGGAACGACACGGTGGGCGAGAACAGCGACCAGACCTTGTTCAGTTTGTCGTTGACGGCCAGGTTGTGCGCATTGGCGTCGCGGAAACGCGCCGCTTCGCGGTGCTCCTGGGCAAATGCTTTCACCACGCGGATGCCGGGAATCGTATCGGCCAGCACATTGGTCACTTCGCTCCACACGCGATCGATCTTTTCAAAGCCGGTACGCAAACGGTCGCGCACCAGGTGGATCATCCAGGCGATGAACGGCAATGGCGCCAGGGTCATGATGGCCAGCCATGGGTTCATCGACCACAGGATGGCGCCGGTCATGATGATCATCAGCACGTCGGAGGCGAAGTCCAGCAAATGCAGCGACAAAAACACGCAGATGCGGTCGCTGCCGCTGCCGATGCGCGCCATCAAATCACCGGTGCGCTTGCCGCCGAAGAATTCGAGCGACAGTTTCATCAAATGTTCATACGTGGCTGAACGCAGGTCGGCGCCCATGCGCTCGGATACCAGCGCCAGCACATAGGTCTTGCCCCAGCCCAGCAGCCAGGCCAGCAAGGCTGAGCCGAGCAGGCCGCCCATGTAATACACCACCAGCCATGGGTCGATCTGCTGTCCGTTTTGATACGGGATCAGCACATTGTCCATCAGCGGGGCCGTCAGGTAGGGCGGTATCATGTGCGCGGCGGTGGAGAGCAGCATCAAGGTGAAACCCAGCGCCAGCTGGCCACGGTAGGGGTGGGCGAAGCGCCACAGGCGGAACAGGGTCCAGGTCGACGGCGGGGTATGCAGCACCTTGGCGCAGATCGGGCATTCTTCCTGGTCCGGCTCCAAAGGCGCTTTGCAGCTGGGACACACTTCCTGCTCGGCTGCCAGGACAGGCTGGCCCGTCAGGTGGCTGTCGAGGCGCTCGACGAATTGCTCCAGCACCCGCATCGCGTGCAGGTTCTGGCCCAGGGTAAAGCGCCACGAGGCCAGGCGGCCATGGTCGTCGAACAATTCAAGGTGGCCGACACCGGCGTGATCGTGGTGCGCCAGGCGCAGGCCGGGCCGGTACGACCAGTGCTGCCACGTGGTTTCGCCGGGCGCGCGCGCCAGCAGACGCTTCTCCGTGACAACTATTATGCCTTTTGTGAAACGTAATCGCGCGTCGAGGTCAACCTCCACGCTACTTAAAACGTTCTCCCCGGCAAGCAGATTGTTTTCCACCTGCGCCAGCCAGTGTTCAGGCAGCGAAGTGGCGGGGGTGGGTACTGCAGGAACTATCAGTTCAGTTGTCATCGTAAAGCATGCTCCGGCTCTTGGCCTGGCCCTTGAAGGGCGGATTTGGGGGGTGAAAGCTGCCTGTCCTGGGGTGTGCAGCGGGGTGGCGACTGGCAGATTAACCAGTTGCAATTTCCTGTATTGTATCGAATGGATGCCTGCAGGTATGGCAAGGATGGCGAAACTGATCAGCAAGCGCCAGGTGGATGCTGCGCTTTTGCAACGCCAGGCGGAAGTATACAACAACGGGCCGTTGCGCAAATGATGCAATTTGTGGGGCAAGCCAGGGTAAAAATGATATGTAAGGCAACGATAGGTAACAATTAGAAACGTAACTCCAGCAGAATAGTAGAAGCAAATGCGACAGGAGGCCCCTAAAAGTGGCACACTGCGCATACCCGGGATAAAGAACCAAGCGCAGAGCCTGAAAAGTCTCTGTAGAGCCACCTAAAGTATCTGGCGCCCAGACGCCTGGCTTGTTATCAAGAAACCACTTACATGATCAAGAAGAAGAACATCGAATTTGTCCGCGTCACCCATCTGCGCGGCCCGAATATCTGGACCTACCGTCCGGTGATCGAGGCCTGGGTCGATATCGGCGAACTGGAAGATTACCCATCCAACACCCTGCCCGGCCTGTACGAGCGGCTTGTCGTATGGCTGCCCGGCATGATCGAGCACCGCTGCGGCGTGGGCGAACGCGGCGGCTTTTTCGAGCGCCTGCGCGAAGGCACCTGGTCGGCCCACATCCTCGAGCACGTGGTTCTGGAACTGCAAAACCTGGCCGGCATGCGCACCGGTTTCGGCCAGACGCGCTCGACCAGCCAGCGCGGCGTGTATAAAATGGCTTTCCGCACGCGCGAAGAACAGGTCGGCCGCGCCTGCCTGGAAGCGGCGCGCGAACTGCTGATGGCCGCCATCAACGACACCGCTTTTGATCTCGAAGCAACCCTGGCGCCGCTGCGCGAGATGGTCGATTCGCGCTGCCTGGGACCGAGCACGGCCAGTATCGTCGATGCCGCCACCGAACGCCGCATTCCCTCGCTGCGCCTGAACGACGGCAACCTGGTGCAACTGGGCCATGGCGCCGCACAGCGCCGCATCTGGACCGCCGAAACCGACCGCACCAGCGCGATTGCCGAAGGCATCGCCAGCGACAAGGACCTGACCAAGTATCTGCTCAAGGCCTGCGGCGTGCCAGTGCCTGAAGGCAGCCTGGTGCGCAGCGCCGAAGCGGCCTGGGAAGAAGCCCAGGATATCGGCGTGCCGGTGGTGGTGAAACCATACGATGGCAACCATGGCCGCGGCGTATCGCTCAACCTGATGACCGAAAGCGATGTCAAGGCAGCCTATGAACTGGCCGCCACGCAAAGCGACAGCTCGGCCGTGATTGTGGAAAGTTTCATTACCGGCGACGAACACCGTTTGCTGGTGGTCGGCAACAAGCTCGTTGCCGCTGCCAAGGGCGAATCGCTGTGGGTCGACGGCGACGGCACATCCACCGTTTTACAGCTGGTCAATACCCAGATCAATACCGATCCGCGCCGTGGCGAAGGCGAAGATTTTCCGCTCGGCACCGTCCGTCCGCATGAATCGGGCGAGATCGTGCTGGAACTGCAGCGCCAGGGCATGACCGCCGATTCCATCCCACAAGCGGGCCAGAAAGTGCTGATCCAGCCGAACGGCAACGTTGCCATCGACGTTACCGACGAAGTCCACCCATCGGTGGCGCATGCGGTGCTGCTGGCCGCGCGCGTGGTCGGCCTCGATATCGCCGGCATCGACCTGGTCACCAAAGACATCACGCGTCCGCTCGAAGAGCAGCGCGGCGCGATCATCGAAGTCAACGCCAGCCCGGGCCTCTTGGCCCATATCAAGCCGGGTGTCGGCAAGCCGCGCGCGGTTGGCGCGGCGATTGTCGAGCATCTGTTCGAACAGGAAGAGACCGGCCGCATTCCGCTGATCGGCGTGACGGGCACGCGCGGCGCCAGCCTGATCGTGCGTATGCTGTGCAAACTGCTCAATTTGTCCGGCCTGCATACCGGCGCCGTCTGCGGCGAAGGCATGTTTCTCGACCAGCGCCGCGTGGTCAGCGGCAATTGCGTGAACTGGGATGCCGGCCAGCGCCTGCTGCTCAACCGCACCGTGCAGACGGCCCTGTTTGAAAGCAATCCGCGCATGATCCTGGCCGAAGGCCTGGCGTATGACCGCTGCCAGATCGGCATCGTCACCGACACCGGCAGCCTGGATGACGTGAAAGATTTCGATGTGCTGGACGAAGCGGGCCTGTACAAGGCCGTGCGCAGCCAGGTCGACGTGGTCTTGCCGACCGGCGTGGCGGTGCTCAACGCGTCCGAGCCGCAGGTATTGGCACTGGCCGAGCTGTGCGATGGCAGCGTCACGCTGTTTGCCCAGGATGGCAGCCTGCCCGCCATCGTTGCCCACCTGGCCGCCGGGCGCCGCGCCGCTTTTGTGCGCGGCAACCATATCGTGCTGGCCGAAGGCGGCATTGAAATCGTGCTGCTGTGCCTGGACCTGCTGAAACCGGCCACCGCCGGCAACGTCGACAGCGTGCTGGCGGCCGTCGCTGCAGCCTGGTCGCTGGACCTGTCCACCGACCTCATTTGCGCAGGCCTGCGCACGTTTGACGCGGCGCCAGGCAGCATCGGCAACTGAGCGGCAACAGACAGCACCAGCCCGGCGCATGCCGGGCCCACAAGAACACAAGGAATACGGTTAATTATGGAAGTATCTCGCGTACGGGCCCTGCGTGGCCCCAATCTCTGGAGCCACGACACCGCCGTGGAAGCCATCGTTTCCTGCACCACGCAGGAACTCGACATCGCCCAGTTGCCTGGATTCGAAGCGCGCCTGCGCAATCTGTTTCCGCACCTGAGCCCGCTGCAACCGCTGGGCAACTACAACGCCGCGCCGATGGCGCAGGTGCTGGAACTGGTGGCGCTGGGCCTGCAGGCGCAAGCCGGCTGCCCGGTCACCTTCAGCCGCACCACGCCGACCCTGGAAACCGGCATTTTCCAGGTCGTCGTCGAATATTCGGAAGAAGCGGTCGGCCGCCTGGCCCTGGAGCTGGCGCAGCAACTGTGCCTGGCCGCGCTCGATGATGCGCCGTTCGATCTGGCCGCCGCGCTGCTGCAACTGCAGGAACTCGATGAAGACGTGCGCCTGGGGCCATCGACCGGCGCCATCGTCAACGCCGCGCTGGCGCGCAATATTCCGTTTCGCCGCCTGACCGAAGGCAGCCTGGTCACATTCGGCTGGGGCAGCAAGCAACGCAAGATCCAGGCCGCCGAAATGGACGGCACCAGCGCGATTGCCGAAGCGATCGCCCAGGACAAGGAACTGACCAAGAAACTGCTGGACTCGGCCGGCGTGCCGGTGCCGCAAGGGCGCGTGGTGCTTGACGCCGACGACGCCTGGGCCGCCGCCTGCGAGATCGGCCTGCCGGTGGTCGTGAAACCAAAAGATGGCAACCAGGGCAAGGGCGTCACCGTCAATGTGACCACGCGCGAACAGCTGACGGCCGGCTTTATCGCGGCGCAGGAATTCCGCGACGATATCCTGGTCGAGCGCTACCTGCCCGGCCACGATTTCCGCCTGCTGGTGATCGGTAACAAAATGGTGGCGGCAGCGCGCCGCGATCCGCCGCAAGTGGTCGGCGACGGACGCCACACGGTGCGCGAACTGGTCGACCAGGTCAACCTCGATCCGCGCCGCGGCAGCGGCCACGCCACCTCGCTGACCAAAATCCGCTTCGACGACATCGCCCTGGCCAGCCTGGCCAAGCAGGGTTTTGTCGCCGATTCGGTGCCGCCGGTGGGCCAGCGCGTGATCCTGCGCAATAACGCCAACCTGTCGACCGGCGGCTCGGCCACCGACGTCACCATCGACGTGCACCCGGAAGTGGCGGCGCGCGCCGTGGCTGCGGCGCACATGGTGGGGCTCGATATCTGCGGCGTCGACGTGGTCGCCGACAGCGTCCTGAAACCGCTGGAAGAACAGAACGGCGGCATCGTCGAAGTCAATGCCGCACCGGGCTTGCGCATGCACCTGGCGCCCTCGTTCGGCAGGCCGCGCCCGGTCGGCGAAGCGATCATCGCCGCCATGTTTGCCGAAGGCGACGACGGCCGCATTCCGGTGGTGGCCGTCACCGGCACCAACGGCAAGACCACTACCGTGCGCCTGATCGCCCATCTGCTGACGGCGTCGGGCCTGCGCACCGGCATGACCAATACCGACGGCGTGTATATCGAAGGGCGCCAGATCGACAGTGGCGACTGCAGCGGCCCGCGCAGCGCGCGCAACGTGCTGCTGCACCCGGACGTCGACGCCGCCGTGTTTGAAACGGCGCGCGGCGGCATGCTGCGCGAAGGCCTGGCGTTTGACCGCTGCCAGGTGGCGGTGGTGACCAATATCGGCGCCGGCGACCACCTCGGCCTGAACTACATCACCACCGTGGAAGACCTGGCGGTATTGAAACGGGTGATCGTGCAGAACGTGTCCGACAGCGGCGTGGCGGTATTGAACGCCACCGACCCGGCGGTGGTGCGCATGGCGAAAAACTGCAGCGGCAGCGTGACGTTCTTTGCGGCCGACAAATCGCACCCGGTAATGGCCACCCACCGCGCCCAGGGCAACCGCGTAGTCTACGTGGAAGACGGCAAGCTGGTGGCGGCGCAAGGCAAGGCGCGCCATGAAATCTCGCTGTCGCAAGTGCCGATCACGCGCAACGGCGCGATCGGCTTCCAGGTCGAAAACGCGATGGCCTCGGTGGCCGCCGCCTGGGCCGTCGGCCTGGACTGGGACGCGATCCGCGCCGGCCTGAAATCGTTCGCCAACGAGAACGACAATGCGCCGGGCCGCTTCAATGTGTTCGACTACAAAGGCGCCACGCTGATCGCCGACTACGGTCACAATCCCGATGCGATTTTGGCGCTGGTGCAGGCGGTCGAAAGCATGCCGGCCAAACGCCGCTCGGTGGTGATCAGCGGCGCCGGCGACCGCCGCGACGAAGATATCCGCCAGCAGACCGAAATCCTCGGCGCCGCGTTTGACGACGTGCTGCTGTACCAGGACCAGTGCCAGCGCGGCCGCGCCGACGGCGAAGTGGTCGCCCTGCTGCGCCAGGGCCTCGACGGCGCAAAGCGCACCAGCCATATCGATGAAATCAACGGCGAATTCATCGCCATCGATACCGCCCTGGCACGCCTTGGCGAAGGCGATCTGTGCCTGATCCTGATCGACCAGGTGGAAGAAGCGCTGGCGCATATCGCCAAACGCGTGGCCGAAGCGTAAGCGGCTCACTGCCATGCAGAGGCGGCGCTGGTGCGCCGCCTTTTTTTCGTCCAGGCGCACCGGAAAGGTGCGCTTTCACTGCGAAGAACGCCGGGAATAATGTAATTTCAGGCATGAAAATTGCATATAAGAAACCATAACATCGGTTGACGACAAGGCGGTGCAGGCATGGTGGGCAAAATCTCGCGGTTTATCGGCAAGCTGACGGTGGGGCGCAAGCTGGCGCTGATCTACCTGCTCGACCTGTCCGCCGTCATCTTTATCTCCGGCATCCTGATCAACGAAAAATACCTGGCCATCGATTTTTCGCGCAAGGAAATGGCCGGCAACGAGTATATCGCCGTGATCCGCGACGCCATGCTGCCGCTCACGCGCACCGGCGCCGAGACCCAGGGCGCGGCGGCCGCGTCGAGCATCGCGCGCGCCGAAAGCGTCCTGGGCGGCCAGATGCGCAGCAGCGAACTGGCGGCCGAATTTGGCGCCCTGCTGGTGCGCCCGCACGACGCTGGCGGCGCTGATGATGACGTCGCGCCCTCCGCCGTGTTTGTTGCCGGGCGCGAACTGCTTACGCGCGTGGGCAATCAGTCGAACCTGATCCTCGACCCTGACCTCGACAGCTACTACACCATGTCGCTGGTGATCCTGCGTTTTCCCGAACTGCTGGAAGTAATCAACAGCATGCGCGAACTGGCATTGAACCTGTGCAGCGCGGAAGGCGTGCAGCGCCAGCGCATGCAGACCCAGTTCCTGATCCTGGAAGGGCGCATGGACGCCACCATGCGCGGCATCGGCAGCGACTATACGGAAGCGTTCGAAGCGAGCACGCCGCTGCTGCGGCGCCACCTGGCAGGCTCGCGCGCGGCCCTGAACGAGGCCGTCGCCCAGTTCCGCGCCAGCACCCAGGCGCTGGCCGGCGCCGAGCCCTATCCGGCCGGGCGCCAGGAACTGCTGCTGCGCGACGCGGCGGCGGTGTCGTCGCTGCAGCTGGCCTGGAAGGATGCCGAAACCGAGTTGCAGCGCCTGATCCAGCTGCGCGTGGACGGCTTTTTCACGCGCATGTGGCTGCACCTGGGCACCGCCGTGCTGCTGCTGGTAATGATACTGGGGCTGGTGTTTTTCGTCGCCCGCCAGATCGCCCTGCCGATCCGTCGCCTGGCCCGCGTGGCGCAGGAAGTGCGCGAGACGGGCGACCATAGCCTGCGCGCCGACTGGCACAGCGTGGACGAAATCGGCCGCCTGGTGGGGGCCTTCAACACCATGCTGCAGCAGCTCGATTTCCAGCGCGTGGCGCAGCAGGAACTGGTGGCGCGCGCCAGCGCCGCCGATGCGCAGCGCCAGCTGGTCGATGCGATTCCGATCCCGCTGATGGTCACCTCGATCCCGCACCACCAGGTGCTGCACGCCAACCAGGCCGCACATGCGTGGCAGCAGGGGCTGGAACTGGACCCATGGAGCCGCGGCATGAGCGCACAGGCCCGTTCGCGCTTTTTCCAGCGCCTGAGCGACCTGGGCGCCGTCGATGAATTCGAAGTGCTGTGGCACAGCGGCGACACGCCGAGCTGGGCCCTGATTTCGGCACGCCTGATCGAGTACCAGGGGCAGCGCGCGGTGCTGTCGACCTTCACGCCGATCAACAAGACCAAGCAGATGGAGTCGCGCCTGGAACTGTGGGCCAAGGTGTTCGAAGCCTCGGCCGAAAGCCTGATCGTGATGGATGCGAACATGCGCATCATCACCGTCAACCAGGCCTTCCGCCGCCATTCGCTGTACGACATGGTCGAGCTGATCGGCAAGCGGCCGGCCTTTTTGCTGGCGCCAGATAACAGCCCCGAACAGCTCGACAACCTGCGCCACACGCTGGTGCGGCGCGGCTACTGGCAAGGCGAAATCTCGATCCAGCGCAAGTCGCTGGAGAGCTATCCCGCCTGGCTGGTGATGAACGCCGTGCGCGACCTCGATGGCGTGACCACCCACTTTATCGCCAGTTCGCTCGACATCAGCGAGCGCAAGGCCAGCGAGCGCCAGATCGAACACATGGCCCACCATGATGCGCTGACGGGCCTGGCCAACCGCCATGTGTCGAACACGCGCCTGGCGGCCGCCATCATGCAGGCGCGCCGCAATGGCGAAAAGGTCGGCGTGCTGTTCATCGACCTGGACCGCTTCAAGAACGTCAACGATGCGCTGGGCCACCACGTCGGCGACGCGCTGCTGCAGTCGGTGTCGTCACGCCTGCTGCAGCTGGTGCGCGATGGCGATACCGTCAGCCGCCTGGGCGGCGATGAATTCGTCGTCATCCTGAACGGCATCGACAATGTCGAAGCCATCGGCCGCCTGCTTGAAACACGCTTGATCCCGGCCATGCGCGCGCCGCACCAGGTGGCCGGCAGCGAACTGTATGTGTCGTGCAGCGTGGGCGTGGCCGTGTATCCCGATCACGGCGACGACCTCGACACGCTGATGCGCCACGCCGACGCCGCCATGTACCAGGCCAAGAGCGGCGGGCGCGACAACGCGCGCATGTTCTCGCCACAGCTGCAGGACCAGCAGTTGCAGCAGCTGCACCTGGAAAGCGATCTGCGCCACGCCATCGACCGCCAGCAGCTCGTGCTGCACTACCAGCCGCGCATCGACGCCATCAGCGGCCTGCTGCACGGCGTGGAAGGCCTGATCCGCTGGAACCACCCGCAGCGCGGCCTGATCGCGCCCGACAGCTTCATTCCCGTGGCCGAGGAGTCGGGGCTGATCGTGCCGATCGGCGCCTGGGTAATACGCGAAGCGTGCCGCCAGCACATGGCCTGGCGCGACGCGGACGTCGGCAGCATTGCCATATCGATCAACCTGTCGGCGATCCAGCTGAAAAACGGCGCGCTGGTGGCTACCTTGCGCGAGGTGCTGGCCGAATTTCCCGTGGCGCCAGGCCAGATCGAATTCGAGCTGACCGAATCGATCCTGATGGACAATGTGGACGACACCATCGCCACCTTGCAACAAATAAAAGCACTGGGCTTCGGCCTGTCGATCGACGACTTCGGCACCGGCTATTCGAGCCTGAACTATCTGTGCCGCTTCCCGCTCGACAAGCTGAAGATCGACATGAGCTTCGTGCAGAATATCCACAGTTCGCCGCAAAACCTGGCCGTCACCAAGGCCATCATCGGCCTGGGGCATACCCTGGGCCTGACGGTAACGGCCGAAGGCGTGGAAAGCGCGGCCGACGCCGACGTGCTGCGCCATGCCGGCTGCGACGAATTGCAGGGCTATTATTTTGCCCGTCCGATGTCGCAGGCGCAGCTGCTGGCGTGGCTGTCAGGCGCCGAGCAGCCCTTGCCTGCCTGCGCCTGAATCAGTTCGCGCCGGCGTCGGCGATGGCTTGCGCGGCCACCGCGCTGGCGCGCATCTCGGCGGCGAACATCGACGTGGCGTGCGAGATGGCGCGCGTGGCGCGTGACAGGAATACGGACCAGTGGCGCTGGTCGACCAGCAGCATCTCGATGCAGAACCAGACCTGGCCGCGCACGGCGTGACCCTTGACCAGCTTGATGCGGCGATTCACTTCATCGAGCGCGGCCAGCACGCGCTGCAGTTCGTCGGGCGTGTCGATCGACCAGACATTGGGCAGGATCAGCTTGCCGAACTGATCGTCGTCCTCGTCAAAGCACAGCACGTAGCCCATGCCCTCGAAGCGGAAGGCAATGTCGCCATCGCTGTCGATGCTGGCCTGGTAGCCTTCGGCTTGCAGATGCTGGAGCAGGAATTCGGTAACGGCGGTATTGCCGGGAATATTGCTGGCCATGGTAGATCCTTTCAAATGGGATGCCGGCAACCGTGATGGTGCCGCTGCATACCCTCCTCAACGAGGCTGGCCGGCAAAAATGCAATACTTTTTTACGGTAGTCGAAAATTTCCAGAAAGCATCGATTTAACGCTGAGCTTGATCTGACGCAAAGTCAATCGGCACGGCGCTTTTATGCTGTCAGTTCCTCATCAACAAAGGCGGAGAGCGGCATGAGCAGTGCGCGGCAAGTTCCTCAGCAATTATTCCGGCCCGACATTCCGGCGCGGCTGGACATGCGCACTTGCGCGCTGGTCGAGCATGCGCTGGCGCTGCAGGAAATGGCCGGCACGGGGGCCGCCGCCCTGTTCCTGCATTGCCACGACGTGCCGCTGGCCACCGCCTTGCGCGTATTAACCACCGGGCCGCAGCGACGCAAGGCCAGCCCGCACCTGTTCGCCCGCTTGCGGCCACGCGCGGGCGCGGTTGGCTACGCCACCCTGGGCGCGGCGCTACCGGGACGCTGAGGGTTGCTGTAACATCGTCGCAACTCCATTTTTCAGGTACGGCGATGCAGGCAGGCACCCACCAAGACAGGCACGCGGCGTTGCTTGCCGAGATCCATGCGCGCTATGCGCAGTTCAGCCCGCAATTCCAGGCCGGCGCGCGCTACCTGGTCGACCATCCCGACGATGTGGCCGTATCGTCGATGCGCAGCATCGCTGCGCGCGCAAAAGTCCAGTCGGCGGCGCTGGTTCGGCTGGCCCAGCAACTGGGCTTTGCCGGCTGGCCCGAACTGAAGTCGATTTTCGTGGAACGTTTGCGCGCCGGCCCTGCGCCCTATGCGGAAAAAGCCGGCGCGCTGGCCGGCAAGGGTGGCGAACTGGTGGCCGAAGTGTTCGCGGTGCAGCAGCGCAACCTGGCCGCCACCGGACACGCCAGCCAGGCGGCCCTGATGGCGGCGGCCAGCCTGCTCGAAGCGGCCAGCCGCGTGCATGTGGCCGGCTTTCGCGCGGCGCACCCGATCGCCTACACTTTTCACTATTTGTACCGCTTGCTGCGCCCCAGCGTGCAGTTGCTGAGCGGCCAGGGCGGCACCCTGGAGATGGACTTGCGCGCCCTGCAGGCGGGCGAAGCGGTGGTAGTGGCCAGCTTTGCGCCTTATTCCAGCGAAGCGCTGCTGGTCGCCAGCCGCGCGCGCCAGGCCGGCTGCACGGTGGTAGCCATCAGCGACAGCGCGATCTCGCCGCTGGCCCGGCAAGCGCACGCCAGCATCGTGATCGCCGTCGACAGCCCCTCGTTCTTCCCGTCCATCGTGGCCGGCGTGGCCGCCGCCGAAAGCCTGGCCGAGTTGCTGGTGGCGGGCGCCGGGCCAGGCGCCGTGGCGAGCATTGCGGCGGCCGAAACCCAGTTGCGCGAACTGGGCGCCTATGCTTCCTAGTTCGCCACGACCTTGATCTGTTTCACGTCCAGGGTCGATTCGCCAAAGGTCTCCTTGTCGAATTCACCGGTCAGTTCCACCAGCGTCGTGTGATCGATCTTGACGCCCTGCGGGAACCGCTTGGCGTCGATCTCCACCGTCATCTTGCCGCTGGCGTCGGTAAATTCATACTCCTCGCCACCATTGTGACTGGTCAGCTTGCCCTTGACCTTCACGTATTGATCGTCCTTGGCCTTGGCCAGCACGTCCTTGGCTGTCATTAACGCCACGCTCGATGGGCCGGTGTAACCGCTTGCAGCGGCAGGCGCCGTATTCGACGGCCCGGTGTAGCCGGCGGGCTGGGCGATGGCAAAGGCGGAAGCGGCAATCAGGGCGCTCATGCAGGAGATGGTGAGTATTTTTTTCATGGTCATTCCTCTTCGGTAGTGGTGGGGTTTGCCTGTCGCTGCAGGCATGAACCCATTACACCTAGCCCACATTAACCGTATCTTAAGGTGCGCCCCGGGCGGGGAAATCGAGCGTCACGCCCAGCCCTTTTCCATCCAGGCCGGCACCGAATGCCAGCGCAATCCCATGCAAGTCGGCAATGCGCCTGACGATGGACAGGCCCAGCCCGCTACCCGATTGCTGCTGGCCCAGCACGCGGAAAAAGCGTTCGCTGAGGCGCTGGCGGCTGGCCTCATCCACGCCGGGGCCATTGTCGCGCACGCTGATGCGCGGCCGGCCAGCATGCTGCTGCGCGACAATCTCGATGCGGCTGCCGTCAGGGCAATAGCGCAGCGCATTGTCGAGCAGGTTGCGCAGCAGGATGTCAAACATGGCGGGGTCGGCCTCGACCGATGCGATGTCGCAGCGCACCGCCAGCGCCATGCAGCGTGCGGCTGCTTCCTGCGCATGCGCCGCTTGTAATTGTTCCAGCACCGGCGCCAGCGCCACCGGTAGTGTCGCCACCTGGCCGCGCGCCAGCGGATCGAGCCGCGCCAGGGTCAGCAGGCTGTCGACCAGCGCCGTCACGCGCGCAATATCGCGGCGCAGCTTCTGGAACGGCGCGGCCAGGTCGGGATGCTGGCGCTGCAGCAGTTGCACATGCATGTGCAGGCCGGCCAGCGGCGTGCGCAGTTCGTGGGCGGCGTCGGCCGTGAAGCGGCGCTCGGACTGCAGCGCCACGTCCAGCCGCGCCAAGACGCCATTCAGCGCCTGCACGATGGGCAGCAGTTCACGCGGCTGGCCGGCCAGTTCCACCTGCGCCAGGTCGCCCGGGCTCTTGGCCGCAATACTGGCTGCGGTCGCGCGCAGCGGTTTGAGCACCCTGCCCGTCAGCAGCCAACACACCAGCGCCAGCAGCACCAGAAAGCCGGCGATCGGCAGCCACAGGTGTTCGGCCAGCTCTTCCAGGATATCGTAGCGCTTCTTGTACTGTTGTCCCACCTGCACTTCGAACTGGCGCTCCTCGTCGCGCACCACGAACACGCGCCAGCGGCGCTGTTCCACTTGCGGGTCGGCAAAGCCATGGCCGTCGTCGAAGTCCCTCACGAACGGCTGCGCTGGCGCGCCGCTGGTGCGCTGCACCACCTTGCCGTCGACCACGATCTGGTATTGCATGTCGACCTTGCGCGTCGGTCCGCCGGAACTTTGCGCGCGCGCCAGCAAGCCGCGCTGCTGCCAGTCGGTGGTGGCGGCCATCAGCATCTGGCCCGATTCTTCCAGCGCATCGTCGAATACCTCATTGGTTTCATGCCAGGCGATCATGGTGACAATGCCCAGGCTGGCCAGCCACAGCACAGTGCTGGCGGCAACTATCGCCGCCAGCAGGCGCCGCCGCAGCGACCAGGGCTTGGGTTCCCGCTCAGGCCTGGCTGTCATCGTTTTTCAACCGGTAACCGAGGCCGCGCACGGTAACGATGCTGTCGGCGCCGAATTTCTTGCGCAGGTTATGGATATACACTTCGATGGCGTTGCTTTCCACTTCATCGCCCCAGCCGTACAGCGCTTCCTCGATCTGCGCTCGCGCAACAATACTGTTTTTCCTCAACAGCAGCGCATGCAGCACATGGTATTCGCGCGCCGTCAGCGCCACCGGCTGGCCGTCCAGGCTGGCCTGCTTGGTCTCGATATTGAGGGCGATGCCGGCGTGCGCCAGCGCATTGCTGACCTGGCTGGCGCCGCGCCGCACGGCCGCGCGGATACGCGCCGACATTTCTTCCAGCTCGAACGGTTTCACCAGGTAATCGTCGGCACCCAGGTCCAGCCCTTCGACCCGGTCGGCCAGCGCATTGAAGGCGGTGATCAGGATTACCGGCACGGCGTTGCCGGCGCTGCGCAACTGCGCCAGCAAGGCGTCGCCGCTCATGCCCGGCAAGCCGCGGTCGAGCAGCACGCAGTCGTAGTGATGGGTCATCAGGGCGGTCTGGGCCGAGTCGCCGCGCTCGACCCAGTCGACCGCGTGCTGGTCCAGACGCAACCAGGCGAGGATGGTTTCACCAAGAGAAATATCGTCTTCGGCCAGCAGGATGCGCATAAAAGGTTTCCAAAAAAGTCAGCCGCCAGTATGGCCCGCCCAGTGTCGAGCGGCAAGATGAACGCTATCTTAAGACGCCGATGAATGAATGATGTTTTTCAATTTAAATTACAACATATGTTGTAATTTGCTTCTGGCAATTTTATACTGGCGCCTCCCTTCTTGCCGAAAGCGCCGCCATGAGCCATGTTTTCCACCGC
Source organism: Janthinobacterium sp. 1L-D-8-B-C4 (assembly GCF_057291295.1). Lineage (NCBI taxonomy): Bacteria > Pseudomonadati > Pseudomonadota > Betaproteobacteria > Burkholderiales > Oxalobacteraceae > Janthinobacterium > Janthinobacterium sp. 1L-D-8-B-C4. The sequence continues at coordinate 233,809 of NZ_JBXAVX010000006.1, read as the reverse complement.
AGCTTGAACGCCACTTACCCCACCGCCGTTGCCGGCGACGGCCCCTACCTGATCGATGCTGACGGCAAGCGCTACCTGGACGCCTGCGGCGGCGCGGCCGTATCCTGCCTGGGGCACTCAGACGCCGCCGTGATCGCCGCCGTGCAGCGGCAGGTGGCCAGCATGGCGTATGCGCACAGCTCGTTCTTTACCAGCGCGCCGATGGAAGCACTGGCCGATTTCCTGGTGGCCAGGGCGCCAGCCGGCATCGACAGCGTGTATTTTGTGTCCGGCGGTTCGGAAGCGGTGGAAAGTGCGCTGAAACTGGCGCGCCAGTACTTCGTTGAGCGGGACCAGCCGCAGCGCCGCCATATCATCGCGCGCCGCCAGAGCTATCACGGCAACACCCTGGGCGCGCTGGCCACTGGCGGCAACGCCTGGCGCCGCCAGCAGTTCGCGCCGCTGCTGATCGACGTCACGCATGTGGCGCCCTGCTATGCGTACCGCGACCAGGCCGCTGGCGAAACCGATGGCGACTATGTCGCGCGCCTGGGCCGGGAACTGGAAGAGCGGATCGTTGAACTGGGCGCGGAAAACGTGATGGCCTTTATCGCCGAGCCTGTGGTGGGCGCCACGGCCGGCGCCCTGCCCGCCGTGGCCGGCTATTTTGCCCACATGCGCGCCATCTGCCAGCGCCACGGCATCCTGTTCATCCTCGATGAAGTCATGTGCGGCATGGGCCGCACGGGCAGCCTGTTTGCCTGCGAACAGGAGGGTATCACCGCCGACCTGATCTGCATTGCCAAGGGCCTGGGCGCCGGCTACCAGCCAATCGGCGCGGTGATGGTGTCAAGCGCCATCCGCGACACCCTCCGCGCCGGCACCGGTTTCTTCCAGCACGGCCACACCTATATCGGCCACGCCACCGCCTGCGCGGCTGCCTTGACAGTGCAGCAGCAGATCGAGGAACGCGATCTGCTGGCCAATGTGCGCGCCATGGGCAGCCTGCTGCAACAACGGCTGGTCGAGCGCCTGGGCGAGCATCCGCAGGTCGGCGATATTCGCGGCCGTGGCCTGTTCCTGGGGCTGGAACTGGTGCGCGACCGCGCCAGCAAGCAGCCATTCGAGCCATCCCGCCGCCTGCACGCGCGCATCAAGACGCAAGCCATGCAGGCCGGCCTGATGTGCTACCCGATGGGCGGCACCATCGACGGCCAGCACGGCGACCATGTGCTGCTGGCGCCGCCCTACATCATCGATGCCAGTCACGTCGACGAAATCGTCGACAAGCTGGCCAGTGCCATCGATCACAGCCTGGCCGGCTAGCGCCAGCGTCAGCCGCGCCCGCTGTTTCCCACCGTGGAAATCAGCTTGGCGCCGCAGGTCGTCTTGTGGCCTTCAAAGGCGACCGGCACGCCATCGATCAGCACCTGCGGATCGCCCTCGGCGATCTTGCAACCCACATGGCCCTTGACCGGGCAGATGCAAGGATCGCCCTTGCGCGCCACCGCCACCCCCAGCACCGTGCTGTTCGGCGCAGCCCCCGTCACCTTGCCGCCATGGCTGGTCGGATCATTCAAACGAATCACGCCTAGCATAGTGCCCCCCTGTCGATGTTCATTGCGAAAACCCCTGGAGATACTCTGGTGCATCATGCCGCAGCCCCCACCACGGCAGATAAGCATGATTGCCGCCGCGGGCACGAAACCACGGCTGGTCATATTTGATCGGCCGCACCACCGCCGGCGGCGCCACCACCAGCGCCACCGGGGCGGCCAGGTCGCTGGTGCCGGCGATCAAAACCGGCTTGCCGAAGTGATGCGCGTAGGCGATGCCGAGTGCCACATTCGTCAGCGCCGTGCCGGCGCCTGTTTCGCCCAGCACGGCGGTCAGGTTGAAACCTTGTTTCAGAAAATCGAATTCCGGCAACTCCATCGTCAGCGTCTGCGCCAGCGCGCCGATGCGGTCGGATGAGTCTTTATTGGTATTGCCCGCATCATGGATCACATAGCCGATCTCGGTATCGACCTTGCCCACTTTTTCTGCAGCGTCCGCAATGGCCGCCGTCCACGCCCCCACCAGGCGTGGCGGTTCGCCCTTTTTCAGCTCGAAGTCGGCGATGGATTTTATGCTCGGATAACCGAGCCACGCCAGCGGCGCGCGCTCGGTCTTGAAGTCGGGGTCAGCCAGTATCAGCAGCACCAAGTTTTCATTGATCTGCTTGTCCTTGGGGCGGCTGGGCGCATCCCAGTTCATGACCCAGACGGTTTCTTTTGGATGGGCTTGCAGGTAGTCCAGGGCGGCCGTCAGCGAGGTAAAGCCGGCGTTGGGGCCGCCCATGGTCAAGTGAACGTCGGGTGGCGTTGAGCGAGTCCAAAGAGTCGGGGAATGAATATTACCGATATTAAAGACAGCTGCGGCGTATCCACGGACAAAATTTTCTGCCTCCGCCGGAGCAAGCTTACCTTCGGGGAGAGCATATTCGATGTGAATACCTGCGAGTTCGCGCCAACGTGACTTGTTTTTTGCCGAGTGAACGTTATAAAAATACTCAGGATCCGCGTAGTACACGCTATGCATTAAATCAAACATCTTTTCAACGTATTTTTCATGATAGCCATCGAATGTTTCTGAACCATTATTTCCTATGGCGACAGATGCAATACTCTGAAGCCTGGTATATTTTTCAGGTTTATCTCTGACCATTTCATCCCCTGGATTGGCTTTTACCAGCCCTAGTGTCCACAGCAATTGCCACTGCGTCGGATAGTCTTTCCGCTGCAAAGGATTCAGCCATTGTAAGCCGACCACCTGCGCGATGAACGGACCACTGCGCTTCACTGGCTCTTCATGAACCGGTAAAGTCGCGCAAGCACAAAGCAGTAGCGAAACCAGCACCGCTGTCAATTTCTTCATTGCGAAAATCCCTGAAGATACTCAGGAGCATCATGCCGCAGCCCCCACCAAGGCAGATAAGCATGATTGCCGCCGCGCGCGCGAAACCAAGGTTTGTCATATTGAATCGGTCGCACCACGGCCGGCGGCGCCACCACCAGCGCCACCGGCGACGTCAAATCGCTGGTACCGGCCACCAGCACCGGTTTGCCGAAGTGATGAGCGTGTGCGATAGCGAGCGCCACATTCGTCAAGGCCGTGCCGGCGCCCGTCTCGCCGAGCACGGCGGTCAGGTTGAAACCTTGTTTCAAGAAATCGAATTCCGGCAACGCCATCGTCAGCGTCTGCGCCAGCGCGCCGATGCGGTCGGATGAGTCTTTATGCGTATTGCCCGCATCGTGGATCACATAGCCGATATCGGTATCGACCTTGCCCGCTTTTTCTGCGGCATCCGCAATGGCGGCCGTCCAGGCCTGCACCAGGCGCGGCGGTTCGCCCTTTTTCAACTCGAAGTCGGCAATGGATTTTGTGCTCGGATACCCGAGCCATGCCAGCGGTGCGCGCTCGGTCTTGAAGTCAGGGCCTGCGAGTATCAACAGTACCAAGTTCTCGTTGATCTGCCGGTCCTTGGGCCGGCTGGGCGCATCCCAGTTCATGACCCAGGCAGTTTCTTTTGGGTGGGTTTGCAGATAGTCGAGAGCGGCGGAAAGGGAGGTAAAACCGGCGTTGGGGCCGCCTGTGGTAACGCGAATATCGGGCAGCGTGGCACGGGTCCACAGGGTGGGAAAGCTGGGGTTGCCGATTGTAAATGTATGCCGGACATAATCCTGTAGAAAAGCTGCCGACTCCACAGGGTCGAGCTTTCCTTCTGGTAAAGCACATTCGATATGGATACCGGCTAGTTCACGCCAGCGTGATCTGTCCTCGGCGGAGTGAACGTTGTAGAAATACTCAGGATCGGAGTAATAAACATCATGTATAAGGTCAAATAATTCTTCCACGTATTTCCGGTAATAACCTCGAAAACTCTCAGACCCCTCATTTCCACTTGCAATAGAAGCGATGCTTTGTAGTTTAGTGTACTTCCCAGGATTTTTCTTCACCATACCATCGTCAGGATTTGGCTGAATCAGACCTAACGTCCACAACAGTTGCCATTGAGTCGGATAGTCCCGCCTTTGCAGCGGATTGAGCCATTGCACACCGACCACTTGTGCCATATACGGCCCGGTATGTTTCGATTCGACGTCCTGTACCGATGGCGTCGCGCACCCGCCAAGCAAAAGCAGCAGTAAAACCGCGATCAGCGCCCTCATTGCGAAAACCCCTGGATATACTCAGGCGCATCATGGCGCAGCCCCCACCACGGCAGATACGCATGATTGCCGCCGCGCGCGCGGAACCACGGCTTGTCATGCTGAATCGGCTGCACCACGGCCGGCGGCGCCACCACCAGCGCCACCGGCGACGTCAAATCGCTGGTACCGGCCACCAGCACCGGTTTGCCGAAGTGATGAGCGTGTGCGATAGCCAGCGCCACATTCGTCAAGGCCGTGCCGGCGCCCGTCTCGCCGAGCACGGCGGTCAGGTTGAAACCTTGTTTCAGAAAATCGAATTCCGGCAACGCCATCGTCAGCGTCTGCGCCAGCGCGCCGATGCGGTCGGATGAGTCCTTGTGCACATTGCCGGCATCGTGGATCACATAGCCGATATCGGTATCGACCTTGCCCGCTTTTTCTGCGGCATCCGCAATGGCGGCCGTCCAGGCCTGCACCAGGCGCGGCGGTTCGCCCTTTTTCAGCTCGAAGTCGGCAATGGATTTTGTGCTCGGATACCCGAGCCATGCCAGCGGTGCGCGCGCGGTCTTGAAGTCGGGACCGGCCAAGATCAGCAGCACCATGTTTTCATTGATCTGTCTGTCCTTTGGACGGCTGGGCGCATCCCAGTTCATGACCCAGACGGTTTCTTTGGGGTGGGCTTGCAAGTAGTCGAGCGCGGCGGAAAGGGAGATAAAGCCGGCGTTGGGGCCGCCCATGGTGACACGGACATCAGGCAACGTGGCGCGGGTCCAAAGGGTGGGAAAGCTGGGGTTGCCGATTGTAAATGTACGCCGGACATAATCCTGCAGAAAAGCTGCCGACTCCACAGGGTCGAGCTTTCCTTCTGGTAAAGCACATTCGATGTGGATGCCTGCCAGTTCACGCCAGCGTGATCTGTTTTTAGCTGAGTGAACGTTATAAAAATATTCGGGATCGGAGTAATAAATATCGTGGAATAAATTCATCGTTTCTCGGATATATTTTCGATAATATCCACGAAAAGTTTCTTCTCCATTATTCCCCCCTGCGACAGGCGAAATTGCCTGCAAGCTGGAATACTTTGCCGGATTCGCCTTGACCATGTCATCGCCGGGGTTCGGCTGTACCAGACCTAACGTCCAAAGCAACTGCCACTGCGTAGGGTAATCACGACGCTGCAATGGGTTCAGCCATTGCACAGCGACCAACTGCGCCATAAACGGCCCGCTGCGCTTTGTTTCGACTTCCGGCACCGGTAGCGTCGCGCACCCGCCAAGCAAGAACAGCATCAAAACACCGATCAGCGCCCTCATTGTGAAAATCCCTGAAGATACTCAGGAGCATCATGCCGCAGCCCCCACCAAGGCAGATAAGCATGATTGCCGCCGCGCGCGCGAAACCAAGGTTTGTCATATTGAATCGGTCGCACCACGGCCGGCGGCGCCACCACCAGCGCCACCGGCGACGTCAAATCGCTGGTACCGGGCACCAGCACCGGTTTGCCGAAGTGATGAGCGTGTGCGATAGCCAGCGCCACATTCGTCAAGGCCGTGCCGGCGCCCGTCTCGCCGAGCACGGCGGTCAGGTTGAAACCTTGTTTCAAGAAATCGAATTCCGGTAATTCCAGTGTCAAGGTCTGCGCCAGCGCGCCGATGCGGTCGGATGAGTCTTTATGCGTATTGCCGGCATCGTGGATCACATAGCCGATATCGGTATCGACCTTGCCCGCTTTTTCTGCGGCATCCGCAATGGCGGCCGTCCAGGCCTGCACCAGGCGTGGCGGTTCGCCCTTTTTCAGCTCGAAGTCGGCGATGGATTTTATGCTCGGATAACCGAGCCACGCCAGCGGCGCGCGCTCGGTCTTGAAGTCAGGGCCTGCGAGTATCAACAGTACCAAGTTCTCGTTGATCTGCCGGTCCTTGGGCCGGCTGGGCGCATCCCAGTTCATGACCCAGGCAGTTTCTTTTGGGTGGGTTTGCAGATAGTCGAGAGCGGCGGAAAGGGAGGTAAAACCGGCGTTGGGGCCGCCTGTGGTCAGGCGAACGGCTGGCGGTGTGGGACGTGTCCAAAGTGTAGGAAAGTTGGGATTGCCGATATCAAAAGTACCTGCAATGTAATCGCCCACAAAATCCGTCGCGTCTTTTATATCAAGCTTTCCTTCAGGAATGGCATATTCCACGTGGATGCCAGCCAATTCGCGCCAGCGCGACCTGTCCTTGGCTGAATGAACGTTATAAAAATACTCGGGATCTGAAAAATACGGGCTACGAAACAGATTCATCACCTTGCGAAGATACTTCTGATGATAGCCTCGAAACGTCTCTTCACCTTCATTTCCAGCGGCGACAGGCGAGATTGCCTGCAAGCTGGAATATTTCCCGGGATTTGCCTTGACCATCTCATCAGCAGGATTTGGCTTTACAAGTCCCAACACCCATAGCAATTGCCATTGCGTCGGGTAATCTCGCCGCTGCAAGGGATTAAGCCATTGCACGGCAATCACTTGTGCCATATACGGCCCGGCACGTTTCGATTCGACTTCCTGTACCGGTGGCGTCGCGCACCCGCCAAGCAAGAACAGCATCAAAACACTGATTAGTGCCCTCATTGTGAAAATCCCTGAAGATACTCAGGAGCATCACGCCGCAGCCCCCACCAAGGCAGATAAGCATGATTGCCGCCGCGCGCGCGGAACCAAGGCTTGTCATATTGAATCGGCCGCACCACTGCCGGCGGCGCCACCACCAGCGCCACCGGTGAGGTCAAATCGCTGGTACCGGCGATCAAAACCGGCTTGCCGAAGTGATGCGCGTAAGCGATACCCAGCGCCACATTCGTCAACGCCGTGCCGGCGCCTGTCTCTCCCAGCACGGCGGTCAGGTTGAAACCTTGTTTCAGAAAATCGAATTCCGGTAATTCCAGTGTCAAGGTCTGCGCCAGCGCGCCGATGCGGTCGGACGAGTCCTTGTGCACATTGCCCGCATCGTGAATCACATAGCCGATATCGGTATCGACCTTGCCCGCTTTTTCTGCGGCGTCCGCAATGGCGGCAGTCCAGGCCCGCACCAGGCGCGGAGGCTCGCCCTTCTTCGCTTCAAAATCGGCCGCCTGTTTCGTGCTTGGATAGCCAAGCCACGCCAGCGGTGCGCGCTCGGTCTTGAAGTCGGGGCCGGCCAAGATCAGCAGTACCAGGTTTTCATTGATCTGCCTGTCCTTGGGCCGACTGGGGGCGTCCCAGTTCATGACCCAGACGGTTTCTTTCGGGTGGGCTTGCAGATAGTCGAGGGCGGCGGTCAGCGAGGTGAAGCCGGCGTTGGGGCCGCCTGTGGTGACACGGACATCAGGTAACGTGGCGCGCGTCCAAAGGGTAGGCGAATAGACGTTGCCGATGCTAAAAACATCTGCGACGTATTCGCGAACGAAATCTCTTGATTCGGTAACATCGAGCTTTCCTTCAGGCAAAGCAACTTCGATATGAATACCGGCAAGCTCACGCCAACGTGATCTATTTTCATTCGAGTGAACGTTATAGAAATACTCAGGGTCTGAATAATAAACACCGTGAAAACGGTCAAACATATCTTCTATATATTTATGATAGTAGCCCCGAAAAGTTTCAGAACCATTATTTCCAATTGCTATGGATGCGATGCTTTGAAGCTTGGTATATTTTTCAGGCTTGGCTTTGACCATCTCATCGCCTGTATTCGGCTGCACCAATTCCAAGGTCCACAGCAATTGCCACTGCGTCGGATAATCTTTCCGCTGCAACGGGTTCAGCCACTGCAAGCCGACCACCTGCGCCATATACGGACCACTGCGCTGTACTGGTACTTCCTGAAATGGCGAAGTCGCGCAAGCACAAAGCAATAGCGAAACCAGCACCGCTGTCAATTTCTTCATTGTGAAAACCCCTGGATATACTCGGGCGCATCATGCCGCAGCCCCCACCACGGCAAATACGCATGGTTGCCGCCGCGTGCGCGAAACCATGGCTGGTCATATTTGATCGGCCGCACCACGGCTGGCGGCGCCACCACCAGCGCCACCGGCGCGGCCAGATCGCTGGTGCCGGCGATCAATACGGGCTTGCCGAAGTGATGCGAGTAAGCGATACCCAGCGCCACATTCGTCAAGGCCGTGCCGGCGCCCGTCTCGCCCAGCACGGCGGTCAGATTAAAACTTTGTTTCAGAAAATCGAATTCAGGCAGCTCCATCGTCAGCGTCTGCGCCAGCGCGCCGATACGGTCCGATGAGTCCTTGTTGGTATTGCCGGCATCGTGGATCACATAACCGATGTCGGTATCGACTTTGCCTGCCTTGCTGGCGGCGTCTGCAATGGCGGCCGTCCAGGCCTGCACCAGGCGCGGCGGCTCGCCCTTCTTCGCTTCAAAATCGGCCGTCTGTCTCGTGCTGGGATAGCCAAGCCAAGCCAGCGGTGCCCGTTCGGTCTTGAAATCGGGACCAGCCAGTATCAGCAACACCAGGTTTTCGTTGATCTGCCTGTCCTTGGGCCGGCTGGGCGCATCCCAGTTCATGACCCAGACGGTTTCTTTCGGGTGGGCTTGAAGGTAGTCGAGGGCGGCGGTCAGCGAGGTGAAGCCGGCGTTGGGGCCGTCCATGGTGACACGGACATCAGGCAACGTGGCGCGGGTCCACAACGTAGGAAAATTTGGGTTGCCGATGGTGAAGGTACGCCGTACATAGTCTTGTACGAAGGCGCCAGCATCTGTCGAATCAAGTTTTCCTTCAGGTATCGCGTATTCGATATGGATACCAGCCAGTTCACGCCAGCGTGAGCGATTCTCGGCTGAATGAACGTTATAAAAATATTCGGGGTCAGAATAATAAATATCATGAAATAAGTTGAAGACCTTCCGAATGTATTTACGATGATATCCAACAAACGTTTCTTCACCTTCATTTCCCCCGGCGACAGGCGAAATTGCCTGCAAGCTGGAATACTTTGCAGGATTCGCCTTGACCATGTCATCGCCGGGATTCGGCTGTACCAGACCTAACGTCCAAAGCAACTGCCATTGCGTCGGGTAATCACGACGCTGCAGTGGATTCAGCCATTGCACAGCGACCACTTGTGACATATAAGGTCGTTTCACTGCGTCCGGTACTGCTATGACTGTACTGGATGCTGTAGTAGAGGTTGAACGCAGTCGGACGCAGGCAGTTAGGAAAATCAATGCCAGAAAAATCATCAATGCGTACAAAAAAAAAGACTTCGCCATATCGAACTCTCCATTTCTATTTTAACTAACAGTTGCTGTACATGCTCAGGAAATACAGTCAAATCAATGTCATCCGTGGGCGAGTTCACCTGATGCTGGCCTTTCAGAAAATGGAAGATTTTCGCGTTTGTCGATTATTGAACTTGGCATGCTGACCGGTCCGCTCTCGCGACCGCCCCATTTGGCTATCGTTAATTCGTCAATAGTGGCACTAGTAAAATATTCTTCAAATTTCTTTGCAGAATTAGTGTCATCTACCCACTCCAACAACCTCCAATCCGCCGCCACCCTCAACTTTCTCAGCGCATCCGCCTTGATATTGCACACCCCCACCGGCACGTCATATGCCAGCGCACGTTCGGCGTGCATGGGGTTGGTCATGATGGTGGAATGGTCGGTCGCAAAAGCCCCGGCCTGGTTGGACATCATTTCCTCGACCCGGGCGCTGCGCCAGGTCATGTAGTCGGCGCTGGGGGTGGCGCGCGGCATTTCCTGTTCTACCTTTCCGGCGACGCTTTTCTTTTCCCGTATCGCCTGGGTGCGCAATACCGCACGCTGCTCGTAGCGCAGGCGCGCCTCGTCGTCGGCCGTGCCCCTGGCGATGTCCATTCTTTGCGCTTCCAGCCTCCTTTCCTCGCCTTGCAGGCCGCCGCGTGGAATTTCATGGTTGGCAGAATAGTCGTCGTTGGGCGTGCGCTGCTTGCCGGCCTGGCGCGATTCGCCTGCGGCGTCATAGCCTTCGTCGAATTTGTCGCTCAGTTCGCCGAAACGCAAGGACTGGGGCATGAATGGCGACTCCAGGTCGGGTGCGTTCAGTTCAATTTTCCAATCCTTGTCGGGCGACGCATTAGTGGGTTTTTTGAACAGTTTCGTCAGCATGATGAACAGGGGCGCAAAGCCCACCGTCAGGATGGCGGCGAAATCGTCATTGCTCGCTTCCCTGCCTCGTTTGATGGAGTAGGACGCGTACTTCTGATCCGGAAACCAGAAATCCTTGCCCCCTGGTTTGGGTTTGCGCCAATGGTCGGCCCAGTAGTGATAGCTGCCCTGCCTGCCCACTTCAAAACCCTGCGCAAACACGCGCTGCACATACACGCCTTCGGCCTTGGTGGCGGCCAGCTCGCCGCGATTCAGGCCGCGCCAGCCGATGCCCTGGATGGCGATCGAAGACACCACGATATCGTGCGGGTTGCAATACACGGTGACACGGCCATATGACGATTTCTTGCCGCCGCGCGCGGCGCCGGCGATGCCGTATGTTTCGCGATCGGCGGCGGCGGAAAATCCATGCTGCACATTGGCCGCCCAGTCGTCGACGCGCTGGTCGGTCTGCACCTCGCCCAGGCTGGCGCGCTGGCCGATGATCTCGAAGAAGTTCTTCAGTGTTTCGATCCGCGCTTCGACGGTCACCCGGCCCGTGCTGCCATCGGCGGCGCGCAGATTGCTGCCGATCCAGTTTTCCGAAGCATTGCTTTTCGCCAGGCTGTACGGCGAATTGCAGATCACATAGTTATCGGCCACGCAGGGAAACTTGCCCTCGACCGCCGGCAGGTTCTTGCCCAGGAAGGCGGCCGCCATCGCCACCATCGTGCCCTGGCTATGGCAGACGATGGTGATTGGTACGTCAGCCTGCTGCTGGCGGATCGCCTCGACCAGTTTGGCCAGGCGATATGCGGCCAGCACGAAATAAGGGCGCGGCGGGCAGCTGAACACCTGCCGTTCCGGGAACGGGTTCATGTGCTCGATGGTGGTCCACAGGAACAGGTTTTCGCTCAGGCCGTCTTTCCACAAGTCGGCCAGCGCACTGCAGCCATTGGCAAACGGGCCGCCGCCCCAGTAATCCTGTTCATTGAGATAGATGCCCTTGCCAAATTTTTGCAATTCCTCGCCGGAGGCCTTGTAGCCCCAGCGAAAGCGGATCACGGGCGAAAAGGTGGCGGCGTCCAGGATCAGGGTATCGGCCGACATCTCGGGATTGAGAAAGCCTTCGTCCGTGATCTCCTTGCCATAATTCACCGGCGTCAGTTCCCCGCCTTCCACGCCGTGATGCATGAGGTGATCGCAACTTCGCTTGAGGCGCTGGTTCAAGCCCCGGCACAAGCCCTCCTCGGCCCCCTGGTACCACTCGCCATCGGAATTGACGCCGTGCACGAAAATAATGATGCCCGGCAGCGGCACCTGTTGTACGGTCACCTTGTAACTGTGCAGATAATCGGCGCTGCAGGCAAACTCGCCGCGCAGGTTGACTTTCGGGTCGTCGCACAGCGGCGGGCGTGGATCAAAGGTCATGGCGTGCTCTCCCGGGTAGGCACTTCAGGAACGGCGGCTGAAGAAAAAGCCTTTCAGCCGTTGCAAGTGATCGGTCAGCACCCTGGGGCCTAGCCCATTGGCGTCGCTCTTGCCGGTCAGGGCGCTGTCGTTTTCGCGCTCGACATGCACTTCGACACCTTCGACCGGCATGCCGTCGCTGGCGCGCACCAGTTGCGGCACGCGGCCCAAGTCGCCTTCGCTGAAAGCGGGCAATTCGGCCTTCATGCTGCCCGGGCCGTTCCAGTGGTGGCCGTCGGTCTTGATCGTCAGGGCGCCCGGCCCGCCCAGCTCGACCGTGCCGCCCGACAGCTTCAAATACGCGCCGCCGGTCGTCATGAAGGTGATTTCATCCTGCGCCATGCCGACCAGGCGCGTGCCGGCCGACAGGCGGATTTCCTTGGCGGCATCAGCCTGCAGCAGGTCATGCTGGCTTTGCAGCAGGAATTTTCCGTAGTGCGCCACCTGCACGATGCCGTCCTGGTGCGCGAACAGCGAAATACCCTTGCCGGCGTTGATATTGCAGCGCTGCGCCGCCCCCAGTTGCAGCTGCTGCAGGGCCAGCAGGTCGATATTGCCGCCGGCATGGCTGGCGATGGTTTTGGGCGTCGACAGCGCCACGCCCTCGGGCGCGGTAATGCTGATCACCGGTTTGTCGGCCGCGATCGCGCTGGCCAGCGCCTCGCTGCCAGCCGGCTCCAGCGGCAGCGCCCGGTGCTGCGCGGCGTATTCGCCCATCGACTTGAACAGTTCCAGGCACTCTTTCATCAGCGCCGCGTGTTCGCTGCTGTCAAGCTGCTTGCCGCCGGCGGCCAGCTGTTTCCAGCTTGAAATCAAGAGCGAGCGGGCGGTGCGCAGGCTGCCGCTGGCGTCGCTGCGCAATTCAAAACCGTCGCCACGCTGCTGGCCGGCGCCACCGCTGCGCGGTTCGCTCAAATGACCGAGGTTCAATTGCGTGGCGGCATGATCACTGGCCAGCTGTGCGCCGATCTGGCCCGGCGTATCGTCAAGGCACAACTGATTGCCGCGCGCACCGTGTATTTCGCGGCTGCGCAGGCCCGACAGATAGCGGTTGCCAGGCAAGCCGCCGCGCTCGCTCAGGGCGGGCGGCATGGCCACCGCGTTATACAGCTGGCCGACGACGATCGGCCGGTCCGGGTCGCCACCAAGAAAATCGACCAGCACTTCGCTGCCGATGCGCGGCAGGCTCAAAGCGCCGCATTGCCGGCCGCTGCCCGGGCCATTGCCTGCCCAGCTCGACGCCACGCGCACCCAGGCCGAATCGCGCTCGCTGTCCGAGGCGCCAGAACCGTTGGCATGGGCATGGTCCTGTGCGCGGGTGGCAACAAAACGCAACCTGACCCTGCCCTGCGCGTCGCAATGCACCTCTTCGTTGCCTGGGCCTACCACCAGCGCGCTTTGCAGGCGCACCACCGGCAAGTCGCTGCGCGGATCGAAACCGGGCACGATGGCGACGCCGCGCCGCACGCAGCTGAAACGGTTGCGGTAACGCAAGACCGTGCCATCGGCTGGCGGCGCCAGGCCTGCATCGACAGGCCAGTGGTTTTGCGCGAACAAACGGTCGATCCGCGCATCGAGTCCCTTCGGCAAATTATTGCTGGCCAAGACCGTCAGGGAGGTAATCACGAAACTGCGCTCGTCAGCTGCGTGGCTGTCGATCTCGGCATGGCCTTGCAGGCTGAACCACTGCCCGGCGCAAAAATCGCGCACGCAGCCTTCGCCCTCGAAACACTTGGTAGCCAGATCGTGGCGCGCCATCGCCAGTTCGCCCAACCGGCCGTGGTCGTCACTGCCGGCACCGGCCTGCGGCATCTGCACGATGTAATCGTCCAGGGTGGCCGCCAGTTGCTGGCCATTGATGCCCTGCTCTGCCATGCCAAGCGCGCGCGTATGCATGAATTGCGGATTGAGCGGATGGGCCTGGTCCCAGCTATGGCGCCCGGACGTTCCCGGCTGCAAGCGGCGCACCGCGTTCCAGGCCGTGACGGTGTCGCGCTGTTCGGTGGCGTTGTCGCGGTGATAGCGCACGGTGCCTGCCGCGTTTTCAGGCAGGCGCAGCGCGTCGTCGAACAGCAGCACGGTGTGCGCCGGAAAGTTGTCACCGCCTTGCGCAGCCGGGGTAGCGGGCAAACCCGGATAAATACACCAGGCGATGCCGCGCCGCCCGAGCAGGCGACGTATGAATGCCGCGTCCGATTCATTGTGCTGCATCGTGAAGTCGCGCAGCGGATGCTGGCGCGCCGCCAGCGCCGGTTCGATCTCGAGCGCCAGGCTGGCCGCCAGGATGCCGTTGCCCTGGCGCCATTCCTCGAACAGCAGTTGCACGATCTGCAATTCATTTTTATCGAGAAACACGCGTGTATTGATGCGTTTTTCCATCAGCGCCAGCGCGTCGCGCAGCACCAGCTGATACGTGGCCAGGCCGCCGTCGCTCTGGCCGGCGCTGGCTTCGGCGATGATGCCGCAGACGCTGCGCAGCGCGCCCCGGTCGGTCACGATCTGCAACTCGGCCGGCACGCCGATGAACTGCTTGAGCGGCAATTGCGCATCGGTTGCCACGCACAGGATGCGGTACTCGAGCCCGCCGCAGAGGGTTTCCGTGCCGTTGATGCGCTGCGGCAGCAACACATCGTCATTGATGCCTTGCGCGTAAGCCAGGCGCAGGCGCAGCGGCCGATTGGCGGTAATCAGGTTTTTTTCCAGCGCCATCCATTGCGCAAAATCGTCGTCACTGTCCACGGCATGCCCTCCCATCATGGTCAAAAGTTGCTATTTCAGGCGGAACCATCGAAGCGCAGCTCGTAATGCATGTCGTCGCGGTCGGTTTGCGACGGCGCGCCCAGCACGAAGGCATGCTGGCCCAGGCAGGCGCCCTGCACGCCGCCCAAGGTGCAACCGTGCACGTCGTCGCGGCGCAGCACCAGCCGCACTTCGAAGCTGACGGACGGCAAGCCGAACAGCGCCAGCATCTGCCGCAGGGCAATCGCACCCGGCCGGCCCGGCAGGAAGTCGTCATATTGCACGCGCGACAAAGGCCCCAGCAGCAGGCGCAGGCGCAGGTCAGCGCGCCGGCAGCGCTCGCCCAGCATGGCGCCGCCGCCCAGCACCGCATTGTTGCCCGACAACTGCGTATGCTCATGCGGCGCGCGGGTGACCCAGGCGCCGATAAATCGATGCACCTGCACCGGCACGTCGAAATACTCCGCCAGCACTGCCTGCATCACCTCGGCCGTGGCGGGCCGGTGGCGCAGCAAGGCGGCATAATGGGCGATCACGTGCGCCGGCAAACTATCTGGCGCTGGCTCCAGCGCACCGGGAGCGACGCCGGCCAGCGCCAGTTGCAGCGGCAGGAAGTCGCCGCCATCGGCACCGCCCTGGCACTCGATGCGGTAGCGCGCCCAGGCCTGGTAAAACAAGCTCAGCGCGCGCTGCGACAGGCCATCGAGCCAGGCGCGCGGGCCAGTGTCCATGGTGTCGCGTTCATGGCGGGCGATGGTGTCGGTGTAATGCAGCGGCAAGTTGCCATGCAGGCCCAGGAAACCGATCATTGCCGCGCGCACGTGAAACCGGCCCTCGTCATCGGCCCAGCAGTTTTCGATCTGGCCAGGCGCAAACGCCAGGCTGGCGCTGCCGTGCAACTGCAGGCCCTGTTCGAACACCTGTTCCGGCTCGACACCCTGCTGCACCAGCCACGCCGACAACAGGCGCAGCGCCTGGAAGAAATCAAAGCGGGACGGATGGACCAGCAGTTGTTCGATCAACTCGGGGATCACATCAACGTCTGGCTTCCATTGCGGGGCAGGCAACATAACAACTCCTTTCCAGTCTGCTGCGACAGCACGATCAAGCGGGTATAGCTGGCAAGATGGACGTATAACCCAAGAAAATGTTCGATCACTTGCGCGAACGCATGCAGGCCGCTACCGGCATAGGCGTCCTCGTCCACCGTCAGCAGCACCTCGATGCCGAACACCAGGCTGCCGCCGGCCTCGTCGGCCAGCCAGGTGCTGGCAGAGCGCTGGCGCAAACCCGTGATGCCGGCGATCTGGCGCGCCGCACTGGCTGAACCGCGCAGGTTGTACAGCTCGAGGATTTGCTTGAAAACCGGCAAGCCCTGCTGGCCCAGCGACTGGTGATTCAGCGACAGCTGGGCAATCAGCCGCCAGTGGGCAGGCGCGCCCGAGGCAAAGCGGCAAGGCGCGCCCGGCTTGCGCAGCAGGCGCACCGGCAGGCTGCCGGCGGGCCCCTCGTGGCGCAGGTCGCCGCCCGACGCGCCATACGTCATGTGGCTCGGCAAGTCGCGGTTGCTGCAGGTAAGATTGATCGACACGGTTTGCGCCGTGTCGTGCAGCGGCGCCATGGCGCTGTCGACAAAGGCGATGCGCATTTCATAGCCGGGATGGCTCAGCGCCATCGCCTCGTCGCGCCGCGTTACCCAATACTTGCCCAGCCGCCCGCCGGCCTCGCCGTGGCGCATCGAATACAAAGGCGAATAGGCATCCAGCGTGGCGTCCTGGCCATTGCTGCCGAGCACGCGCACGCTGTCGACGCTGTAGATATCGTAGCCATGCGCCTGCCGCACCGACGGCAGCAGCGGATAGTCGGCGCTGGTGTGCGTCAGGCGCAGCGGATTGGCCGCCTGGGCAAACAGATTGACGACCGGCGTGCAGCCAGTCAGCAGGTTGCGTTTCGATAAGGGCCGCAGGATGCGCGCGATGGAAGAGTCGGCATGCACGTCGGCCAGCAGCAGGTGCACGGTGCAGCGGCGGCAATCGTCGGGCAGCAGCGCCTGGATGCTCGCCAGGTCCAGATCGATGAAGTTGAATTTGTCGGCAAAGGCAAAGTATTCGGTCAGCAGGCGGTAGGCCGGGTGTGAAGTAGCCGGGAACGGGATCAGGGCCTCGCCAGGCACAAAACCGGCCGGCGCGACCGGAATCTGCTCCAGCGCCAGCCAGCGTCCTGCGCCACCACCATCGACGATCTCGACACACGCACCGCGCACGCGCAGGAACAGGGCGTCACGCAAGGTGGCGGACAAGGCCGGTTCGCCGTCGATAAACAGTCGCAGCGACGGCACGGCCAGCTTGCGCAACGCCTGCACCGCGCCGATGGCTTCGATGCCGAGGCTGATGGCGGAACCAAGCTCGTTCGCCAGGCGCAAGCCGGGCGGCGCCGCCAGCACGGCCTGGTAGCGCACATCGAACAGGCGCAGCGGCGCCACCGTCACGTCATGGGCGGTGGTGAACTTGCAGGCCACGCCCTGCTGTTCCTGCGCATGCATGACGGTGCCGCGGGGAATCACGACCGGGCCGACCTCGTCATGGCCATCGCTGTCGATGCGGGCAATCGAGCACGACGGAAACGGCCGCAGATAATGCGGAAAATTCACGTCCAGCAGGGTGTCGCTGAATTGGCCGAAGGCATCGTCGAGCCGCTTGGCCGTGCGCGCGTTGAACATCGCATAAGCCTGCAGCATGCGCGCCACATGCGGGTCGCCCGGCTCGCCGCCAGCCATGCCCAGCGCACCGGCCAGCGCCGGATAACGGCGCGCGAACGCCTGGTTATGCGCGCCCAGGGTGCCCAGTTCGCGTTCGTAATACTGCAGCAGCTTGTCCATGACCACCCTTCCCCATGCCAGGTTCCCCTTGCATTATTGGTGCAGCGGCCGCCGTCAAAGTTGCGTTTAAACAAGTTTCTGGTGCGCACGTCATCATCTTGTACGGCAATCCATCTTCATTTTTTATCAATAGGAATTGACTTATTCGAAACAATCGTTTTAAATCAGGAAGTTACTTAAAATCAATTTACTGCACATCACGCCCTATGGAATTGCTCGATCCGGTGCAGCAAGCTGCACCACACGGCGACACGCTCAGCGCGCACTACGAAGTGCGCCGGTTGCTGGGCGAAGGCGGTTTCGGCCATGTGTACGAAGCATGGGACGCCAAACTGTGCCGCAGCGTGGCGCTCAAGCGCCTCAAGCCGCAGGCTGACATGCTGCATCCGGAAAAGCTGCTCAACGAAGCGCGCCTGGCGGCGTCCCTGCGCCACCCCGCCTTCGTGCGAATTTTCTCGATCGATGGCGACGGCAAGAGCCAATCCATCGTGATGGAACTGGTCGAAGGCCAGACCCTGGGCCAGGTCATGCACGCAGCGACGATGCCGCTCGACGCCGCGCTCGACATCGCCCAGCAGATCGCCGACGCGATGGACGAAGCGCACGCCATGGATCTGGTGCATGGCGACTTGAAACCATCGAATTTGATGCTGGAAGCAAACGGCAAGGTGCGCATCCTGGATTTTGGCCTGGCGCGCCAACTGGACCCGCAAGCGACCCAAACCACCGCCTTGTGCGACCTGCAGGGCACCATCGCCTACATGGCCCCCGAGCGCCTGATGGGCCGCCTGCCCGACATGCGCGGCGACATCTACGCGCTGGGCGCCATGCTGTACGAAATGCTCGCCGGCCAGCGCCCGTTCTCGCACCTGAACGGCCTGGCCCTGGCCGCCGCCCACATGCAATCGAACGCCGTCTGGCCCGCCATGCCGGCCTCGGTGCCGCCTGCCATCGACGCCCTGGTGCGCTCGATGACGGCGCATGATCCGCTGGAGCGGCCGAGGACCATGCGCGATGTGCGTGAGGGGATTGCAGGGCATCGCAACGCATCAGGCACGGCTCCTTTGCCGTTAGCGGAGACTGCGTTGCCGCCGGAAGCACCCTCCAGCGTCGCCATTCGCCTGCCGATTCCGCGCAAACGGACCTTGCAAATCTGTGCAGGCGTGACACTGGTAGCTATGGTGGCGGCATGGCAATGGTCCAATGTCGCACCCACGGTGAAAGCTTTTGTCACGGGTGAAAAATTACCAGCGCCGTATTCAGAAATGGCCAGCATGGCGGCTGGCATGGCGGCGTTGCATGTGTTGGATAGTGATAGCAGCAAAACGCAAGCGATTGAACATTTCAGCACTGTTCTTAAACATATACCAGAGCATGCTGCGGCAAATGCAGGACTTTCTCTAGCTTTCACATTACGCTATGTGGGTAGTGGCCGTGACGAAACTTGGTTGCAACGCGCGGATATCGCAGCGAAGCAGGCATTGGTGGCGGACGATCAACTGGCTCTCGCCCATGTGGCCCAAGGCTGGGTTTTGGAACACCAAGGCAAACGTCCACTCGCACTGCAAGAAATCACTACTGCGCTGAACTTGGAGCCCACTAATTTGTTGGGCATGTATGGCAAGGCGCGACTGCTCATTCATGCCCAAAATTTTGATCAAGCACGAAAAGTACTCAGCAAAGCCACCGCTATGTACCCGCATTATCGACCGTTCATTTCAATGCTGGGCAGAATGCATTACAACCAGGGCAATTATAAAGACGCCGAAGTACTTTTTCGGAAGGCCATACAAATGGATCCGCAAGTATCCAATTCATACGCTCAGCTCAGCGCGACGCTTGAGCGCATGAATCGTAGCGATGAAGCTCTGCAAGTGCTTCAACAAGGATTGCAGGTCTATCCTGACTGGGAGCTATATACTAATCTGGGCACTATTCTGTTTAACAAAGCGGATTACCTTGGATCGGTGCAGGCATTCAAAAACGCAGTCTCAGAAAAAAAAGGCAACCCAGGCAACTACCTTCTATGGGCAAACTTGGCTGATGCCCAACGCTGGGTTCCAAGCCAAGTCGAGTTGTCGCGCAATTCATACCGTCGTGCAATAACGTTGATTAAAGTTATGATTAATCACTCGCCGGACGATTCCAAGATTAACTCTCGACTGGCCTTGTACTCAGCTTATGCTGGGCTGCGAAACGATGCGATAAAGTACGTTACAAAGGCCGTCCGCCTTGCACCCACTTTGCCAGATATCCATTTCAGGGCAACACTAACCTATGAACTATTAGGCAAGCGCGACGAAGCAATGGCTGCATTGAGGCAGGCACTAGCGTATGGCTACCCAATCAACCTGATCGAGTCAGCACCCGATCTGTTAGCGCTACGGCGAGATTCTCGCTATCAGAAGTTACTCATTAACATAGAAAGAAATCAAAAAAAATGACGTACGAAAAACCTTGGATGAAATTAGCTGTTCATTTTGACGCAGATCAAATCACCAACCAACTCGACTATGCGTTTACATCGTGCGACGGTAGCGCCGATCCGCGCCATGGTCCCTATATGGGCGGCGTGCATTTTCAGCAAGGACAACACGTCTATCTGGAAGTCAATTGCTGTGGTTCAAAGACGACTGGTTTCACTTCTTTTCAAATCATCGATTGCTGCCTCGTCAGTGTTCCCCAACTGACGCAAATAGGTCCCGACCTCCCCACCCGCTATTCCATACCGTCGCCATTCCTCCAGTCCGTCGGCGCTACATATCAATTTCCATTGGATTTCGAGTCACATTTATTGCCTCCAGACCCAGCAATGCCCGACGTGCGCTGCATCCGCCAAGAATGGAAACACAATTTGGACGTCGGGCAAAGCAAAGGGCGCTGGGAACTTGCATTCATACTGACTGTACGGATTCTTCGAGGAGAACAAGATCTTCCGGAATTGCGCGTATTCAGTTTTGATCCTGAAGCATCAGTAGGTGGCCATGTTGAGACATAATGTGCGTACTGAGAATATATGCCTCCTGCACACCTTTCACCTTTACTAGAATGTTCGACTAACACAAAACCGGTAAAAATTTAATTAATCTCCAACTTAACCATAAGAAAAATAGTGTACAGATAGTACACAAAAATTATAATTCAATGGAATTAAAGACGTAGTTGGCGAAAATAAGCCGGAAGCGTCAGTCGGTGGCCTTATGGAGATGTAATTTATTAATCAGCAAGAACCACAATAAAAATTTAACTCTTTTTCTTCAAAATCCAGGAAATCATAGACAAGAAAAAAACATGCAAACATTAAACCTCAATAAATCAAAGAAGGTTCTGGCGGAAATTACCCTGAGGCTTCAGTAGGTGGACGCTTGTAAAAATTATTGAACAGTCGAAGGAAATCATCATAAATTTTAATTCTTTGAGGAAAATATGCAAGAATTGAACTTTGACGAAATCGAAGAAGTATCTGGTGGAAATATGCCTGAGAGCTCAGTTGGTGGTGATACTGATCCGAGATGATAAATAAAAAATCAGATGAAATTATTATTTCAATAGAAAATAATAACGCAACCTGAAGCATATAGAGATAGTCAACGTGATTTTTATTTCACCAAATTTAAACGAAAGAAAAACAACATGAAAGAATTAGATATCAACGAAATAGAAGAAGTTTCAGGCGGAAACTATCCAGAGGCTTCAGTTGGTGGCAGATTAAAGCCGTGATTGCCTAGTCATCGAGAACCATCAATTTTTAAAGCGAATGGAAAATAACATGCAAGAATTAAAAATCAATGAAATCGATGAAGTTTCTGGTGGCAACATGCCTGAAGGCTCAGTCGGCGGCGATACTATTCCACCAGGCATTTCAGCAGCACCTGTAATAGACTTATAATGAAATTTTGGAAAAACCATGCGAGCATTAAGCGTCGAGGAAATTGAAGAGGTATCCGGCGGCAACATGCCTGAAGGCTCAGTCGATGGCAGTGCCAACTGGTAAGGCAGCTTCAGATAATCTTGCAATTAAAAGCAACTTACTGCTGCAAGAGGCACTATCCCCTCAACAAGCATGGCCAATTGCGTGTTGGTCAATGCGTTATCACGGGCAGGCATTTGCTTGTGTCAAATACGGGCTTTGCGACGCAGGCTTCAGTATGGCGTGCGCTCAACGAGCTTCGGCGATATTTTCTCCGAAGCTCGTTTTTTATCTGTTTCCGGCACATCGTGGCCAAGATCAATCCATTTATTGAAAAGCACTTATTTTGCGTGATCAACCCAGTGCTCCGGCGTCGCCAGCAACTCCCCCTCAAGCTACCCAACCGCTGTTTCGCCAGCAGGCCCTCGAGCACCTGAGCACCCGCCAATATGGCACGGTCATCCTGGCGCGTCCCGTCAGCCATCTGTTCCTGACCCTGCTGTTCCTAGGCATCGCGCTGGCCATCATCGCTTTTTTCATTTTCTTCAGCACCACCCGCAAGGCGCAGTCGCAAGGCGTGCTGTTGCCGACCAGCGGGGTGATTCGCGTCATGCCGGGTCAGTCAGGCGTGATTACCGAGGCCCGCGTGAAAGAAGGACAGAGCGTGCATGCCGGCCAAGTGCTGTTCGTATTGTCCGGCGAGCGCAGCAGCGTCAGTGCCGGCGCGCCACAGCAAGTGGTGTCGACCTTGCTGAAAAGCCGGCGCGACAGTTATGACGCGGAGCTGAAACAATCGAGCCTGCAATCGCGCCAGCGCATGGCGGCCGGGCAGCGCCGTGCCAGCGACCTGACGGCCGAGATCGCCCGCATGGAAGACCAGATCGTGCTGCAGCAGCGCCGCATCACGCTGGCCGAACAGTCCTATCAACGCTATGGCGACCTGCACGCCACCAATTACATCTCCTCTGCCCAGTTGCAGGACAAGCAGGCCGAGCTGCTGGACCAGCACCAGCGCCTGGCCGAACTGCAGCGCATCAAGTCGGCCAGCGGGCGCGACCTGGCCACCGCCGAAGCCGATGTGCGGGATCTGCAGGTGCAGGCGCAGCGCGATGCCGAAAACCTGCAGCGCAATGTGTCGGCCATCGAGCAGGACCTGACCGAAAACGAGGCGCGCCGCGAGATCCTGGTGCGCGCGGCGCAGGACGGCAAGGTCACCGCGATCACCACCGAAATCGGTCAGACGGTGGCCGCCAACAGCGTGCTGGCGTCGGTGCTGCCGATGGGCGCGGAACTGGAGGCGGAAATCTATGCACCATCGCGCTCGGTCGGCTTTATCAAGCCGGGCATGCAGGTGCTGCTGCGCTACCAGGCCTATCCGTACCAGAAATTCGGCCAGTATCCGGCGCAGGTGCGCGAAGTGGCCAGCACCTCGCTGCGCCCGGAAGACCTGGCCGTGCCGGGCGCCGTCAGCGGCACCAGTGGCGAACCCTTGTACCGCATCCGTTTGCGCCTGCAGCGCCAGAGCGTGCAGGCCTATGGCGAAACGCTGCCCCTGAAGTCCGGCATGCTGGTCGACGCCAGCGTGCTGCTGGAACAGCGTCGCCTGTATGAATGGGTGCTCGAACCGCTGTTCAGTATTTCCGGTCGTCTGTAAGCCTTCACATTCCCTTTTTGGTTGCGCCCGATGCATTTACCTTCTCTTGCCCATTTGTCCTTCTGGCGCAGCAATCGCCTGCCCGTGCTGCTGCAAACGGAAGCGGCCGAATGCGGCCTGGCCAGCTTGTGCATGGTGGCCAGTTACTGGGGCCACCAGATCGATATTTCCAGCATGCGCCGGCGCTTTTCGGTGTCGCTCAAAGGCGTCACGTTAAAAGGCCTGATGGCCATGGCGCAGGGCCTGGCGTTGCATACGCGGCCGCTGAAACTCGACATGCAGCACCTGCCCGAACTGAAACTGCCGGCGATTTTGCACTGGGACCTGAACCATTTCGTGGTGCTCAAATCGGTCTCCGGCAGCCATGCGGTGATCCACGATCCGGCCGTCGGCGAACGCCGCCTGCCGCTGGCGGAAGTGGCGAAGCACTTTACGGGCGTGGCGCTGGAACTGACACCGACCGCCGAATTCAAGAAGGTCGAGGAAAAGCAGCAGTTCTCGCTGCTGTCGCTGATGGGCAGGGTGGTGGGCCTCAAGCGCGGCCTGCTGCAACTGTTGGTGCTGGGCCTGGCATTGCAGGTGTGCGCGCTGGTGGCGCCGTTCTACATGCAGTGGCTGGTCGACGAAGCGCTGCTGGCGGCCGACCGTGACCTGATCACGGTGCTCGGTTGCGGCTTCCTGCTGCTGGTGCTGATACAGACGGCGATCGGTGCCGTGCGCTCGTGGATCACCACCGTGCTGGCGACAAATTTGAACTTGCAATGGCTGGGCAATGCGTTTGCGCACCTACTGAAACTGCCGCTGCCGTATTTCGAAAAGCGCCACACGGGCGACATCGTCTCGCGCTTCAATTCGATCCAGACCATGCAGCGCAGCCTGACGACACAATTTGTCGAAGGCGCGATCGACGGCGTACTGGTGCTGGCCACCCTGGGCATGATGCTGATCTACAGTCCGCTGCTTGCCGGCGTGGCCTGCATCGCGGTGGTGCTGTATGTGCTACTGCGCTGGGCCATCTTCAAGGCCCTGCGCGAGGCAACCGCCGAGCAGATCATCCACGCCGCCAAGCAGCAGACCCACTTCCTGGAATCGGTGCGCGGCATCCAGAGCATCCGGCTGTTCGGCCGCAATGAAGAGCGCCGCGCCAGCTGGATGAATGCGCTGGCCGACCAGTTCAACGCCGACCTGCGCATCGCGCGCTTGTCGGTGTCGTACCAGACCGCCAATACATTTTTATTCAGCGCCGAACGTGTCATCATTATCTGGATGGCCGCGCTGGCGGTGCTCGACAACCGTTTTTCGGTCGGCATGCTGTTCGCCTTTATCAGCTACAAGGACCAGTTCAGCCAGCGCATGGCCAGCCTGGTCGACAAGCTGTTTGAACTGCGCATGCTGCGCCTGCATGGCGAACGGGTGGCCGATATCGTGTTGACCCGCGCGGAAGAAGACAGCAACGATGTGGAAATCGACGTCGAGCATATTTCGCCATCGATCGAGATCCGTAACCTGGCATTCCGCTACGCCGACAGCGAACCCTATATATTGAGCGGCCTGAACCTGAGTATTCCTGCAGGCCAGTGCATCGCGGTGACCGGCCCGTCGGGTTGCGGCAAGACGACTCTGATGAAACTGCTGCTGGGCTTGCTGGAGCCGACCGAAGGCGAGATCCTGATCGGCGGCGTGACCTTGGCCAACCTGGGCATGAAGAATTACCGGCAACTGCTGGGCACCGTGATGCAGGAAGACAGCCTGTTTGCCGGTTCGATCGCCGACAACATCAGCTTCTTTGCGCCGTCGCCGAATCAGCAGCAGGTGCAGGCCTGTGCGCAACTGGCGGCCGTGCACGGAGAAATTGCCGCCATGCCGATGGGCTTCAATACCCTGGTGGGCGATATCGGCAGCGGCCTGTCGGGCGGCCAGAAGCAGCGCATCCTGCTGGCGCGCGCGCTGTACTGCAATCCGAAACTGCTGGTGCTGGACGAAGCGACCAGCCATCTGGACGTGTGGAACGAGCAGGCGGTGAATGCGGCGATTCAGAAGATCCAGCTGACGCGCGTGATTGTTGCGCATCGGCCGGAAACGATTGCCATGGCAGAGCGCCTAGTGGTACTGCAAAAGGGGAAAATAATGAAGGATGTGATGCAGGAGACGAGAGAATCTGCGTGATCAGTACCGACTGACATGGGAAACGCTTGCCTGTTTTTTGCAATTTGGAAATTTCTCGAGTCTTCATATACAAAATCAACTCAGCAAGTTAATATTATTCTTGGTAGGTGAGCAATACTTACCTATACAAATACCCAGGTTAAAAACCAGCGAGGAAAATATGCAAGAATTAAATTTTGATGAAGTAGAAGAAGTATCTGGTGGAAATATGCCGGAAAGCTCGGTGGGCGGCGACGGGGTTTTGTAAATCGTGTCGGCAGCGACGATGTAGCGCAACAGCGACTTAGCTTTACCACATCCTTGCCTTGCCATCGCT
Organism: Janthinobacterium sp. 1L-D-8-B-C4; assembly: GCF_057291295.1. NCBI lineage: Bacteria > Pseudomonadati > Pseudomonadota > Betaproteobacteria > Burkholderiales > Oxalobacteraceae > Janthinobacterium > Janthinobacterium sp. 1L-D-8-B-C4. Next base: position 208,403 of record NZ_JBXAVX010000006.1, on the reverse strand, counting down.
TCCCCTGTCAAGATGCCAGCTGTGCGACAATCGCCGCACAGCCACCTTGCCCCCCCTCCCCGAAAGCATGTGCATCTCTCTCTTGAAACCAATATCCCGTCTCACACTGGTTTGTCTGTACGCCGTCGCCAGCGCCGCGCACGCCCAGCAAGCTCCGGACGATGCGGTGACGCCCTACCGTCCTTCCGTATCCAGCCCGGCACAACTGCCGGTACCTGGGCAGCTGGAGCTGGAACTGGGTGGCCTGCACACCAGGCTCGACGATGACCGACGGGCCAGCCTGCCCTACACCGTCAAGCTGGCCTTTAACGAGACCTGGGGCGTGTTGCTGGGAGGAGAGGCGTTTGTTTCCGAGCGCGATGGCGGCGGCCAGCGCAACCAGGGACTGGGCGATACCACCATCGAACTCAAGCACGCTTTCCTGGTTAACGAGGCGACCGCCTTCGGGGTTGAACTGGGCGCCAAGGTGCCGACGGCGCGCAAGGTGATCGGCAGTGGCAAGGCGGACTACAGCGTCAATGGCATCTACAGCCAGGATATCGCCAGCGTGCATATGGACAGCAATCTGAACTTCACGCGCATGGGCGCGGTCGATGCCGGCGAGCGGCGCGTGCAGACGGGCGCTTCGGTGTCGTTGTCGCTGCCGCTGGACGAACATTGGGGCGCCACGGGCGAGCTGTCGGGCACGCGACGGGCAGGTGCCGACAGCACCGCCCAGGTTCTTTTCGCCACCACCTATAGCCCGACCAAACGGCTGGCAATCGACTTCGGCTTTGCGCGCGGACTCAATCGCGCCTCGCCATCCTGGTCATTTTTCAGCGGCTTTGTGATGCCGCTGGCGCGCCTCTGGTAGCGCCGGCGCCTGCGCTCAGGAAGCGGCGGGCTTCGTTGTGTTCGCCGGCATTGCCGCCATATTCAGGGACAACTGCTGCGCCCGCGCCACCATCCGGCTCACATGCCAGGCGCTGAAGTCGCACACTTCCAGTGGCCGCGCAAACCAGTAGCCCTGCGCCTCATCGCAACCGGCTTCGTGCAAGAAAGCCAGCACGGCCTCGTTTTCCACGCCTTCAGCCACCACCCGGTGGCCCAGGTCCTGCGACAGTGCAATCATGGCTTTTACCAGGCCCTGCTGGCGCGGGTCGCTTTCCAGTTCGCGGATAAAGGACTGGTCGATCTTGACCACATCGGCCGGCATGCGCTGCAGATAGGCCAGGCTGCTGTAGCCGGTGCCGAAGTCGTCGACCGCCAGGTGCACGCCGCTGGCGGCGATCGCCTCCAGCGTTGCATGCGCCCGGGCCGGCTGCTCCATGATCGCGCTTTCGGTGATTTCCAGTTCCAGGCAGTCGCGCGGCAGGCCGCGGCGGTCCAGCGCCCCGATCACGCGGGCGGCCAGGTCCGGCTCTAACAGGTTGGCGGCCGAGACATTGAGCGACAGCTGCAAGGCCATGCCCGCCTCGCGCCAGGCCAGTTGCTGCTCCAGCGCCGTCTCGAGTACCCAGGCAGTGGTCGCTTGCGCCAGGCGCGAGCGCTCGATGAAGGGGATGAATTCGGCCGGGCCGATGGCGCCCAGGGTGGGGTGATTCCAGCGCAGCAGCGCTTCGGCGCCCACGCACAGGCCGCTGGCGATATCGATGCGCGGCTGGTACACCAGGCGCAGCTGGTCGCTGCTGGCCAGCGCCAGGGCAAAGTCGCCCAGCAGGGTGAAGCGGCGGCGGTACAGCCGGTCTTCATGCGCTGAATATACGGCCACATGGCTGGACCCTTCGATGGCGTCCTGGACCGCGCTTTGCGCGCGGCGCAGCACACTCAGGCAGTCGGCCGTGCCCACTTCGAACGGCGCCACGCCGACCGCCGGGGTGGCCACGAAACTGCTCTTGATGGTCGCAATGGCGCCGGCCACTTTCGCTTCGATCACCGGCAGGCAAACGTCGAGCGTGATGCCGGGTGCCGCCAGCAGCGCAAACTGGGTGGTGGCCACATGATAGACCTTGCGGCCATCGCCGAGTTCGGCTTGTATCCAGGCGGCCGCGTCGTTGATCAGTTCGTCGAGGTAGACAGAATCCATGGCGCGCGCGGCGTGCGCCAGTTGCTCCGGCGTCGCCAGGTTGATCAGGATCGCCAATCGCCATTCGCCAGCGGGGCGGTCTTTTTGCAGGTCCTCGAAGTCTTCGATGAACTGGGTGCGGTTCGGCAAGCCGCTGACCGGATCGACGCGCCCGATCGCATGCATCATTTCGATCTGCGCCATCACCATGCCGGCCAGGTCCTGCAGGCTGGCCAGCTCGTCTGGCGTGGTGTCGCGCGGCTCGGTGCCCAGCACACACAGTGCGCCCAGACAATGGCCATCGACGGTAATCAGCGGCGCGCCCGCGTAATAACGGATACCACCGGCGGCCAGCGGGCTGTTGCAATAGCCTGCATCGGCCTGCAGGTCGGCGATCACCAGCACATCGGCGCTGTCGGCCACTTCGCCGCAAGGCGCCTGCATGCGCGGAATCGAAGTGTGCTCGACGCCGACGCGCGACTTGAACCATTGCCGATCGGTATCGGTCAGCGACACGGCGGCGATCGGCAAATTGAAAAAGCGCGCCGTCATGCGCGTGATGCGGTCGAAGGCCTCGCTCGGTGGCGTATCGAGCAAGTTGAGCTTGCGCAGCGCCTGCAGGCGACGCGCTTCGGTGAGATGGCAGGAGATGGTCATGGATCTGGCTGGGTTGTTTATTCAAGATTCACCAGTCCAACCCGGACGCTCGTGACGCCTGGCGGTTGGCAATATTTCCCTCAATACAATACAAGGTTGGGGTCTTGGAAAGAAAAATGCCTGGATGCTTCCATCTTACCCCAAAATTACATTGACGCAATTTACGTTATGTAAAAGCAACAATATTTGCAGCTATTTGTTGTAGTGGCATCAGCTCGGGAATCACTGCTACACTTTTAACAATCTTCAAAATTTGAGAACAAGGCGCAGCATGAGCAGTGATTACTTAAACCCGGATAATTATTTTGCACAACAGGCAAAACTGAATGAAGAGCGGGCCAGACTTGATGAGATTGCGGCGAGGCAAGAGCTCGAGGCCCAAAAATTTTCCAATCAGTCCAATGACAGCTTGATTGCTCAGCTCAGAGACAATGCAAGTGCACTTGCCGAAAAAAATCGTCAGTTACAGCAGGCAAATGAAAAACTTGAAAGTGACAACGCATTCCTTGAAAGTTTATTCACGCTGCCCATGCATCAGATGGCGGAAAAAAATCCGCGCTTCAAGGCAAGCTATGATGCGCAGCAACTGGCTCTGGCCAAGTGGATCCTGTCGCAAAAAGCGTATGCAGAAACAGCGTTTGCCATTGGCGTGGCGGCTGGCAAGAGCGAGGAAGACATCAATGCCATCTACAAGGACAGCATCTCTTCGGTACTGGCCAATGCTACCAAGCATAACAATAATGCAGTTGGCCATCCGGTGCTGAAGGCCCATGCCGATAGCATCATCAACAGAAAATAACATGAAGGTCATTGTGCCAGGCCAGCCGTCCGGCAAGTCTCGCCCCTACCCTGCCGGTAATGGTAAAGTGTGGCTTGCCGCAGGCAGCCTGGCCGCGCCATCGCGCGCCCGTCATGCCCGGCCGCCGACCACTCTACAGAACAACGCTTAACTTCAAAGACTTACATGAACATGCAGTCAAACCACGAGCTCGCCAATATCGCCCGCAGCAAGCTCACGCCGATGATGCAACAATATATGGGCATCAAGGACAATCACCCGACGATGCTGGTGTTTTACCGCATGGGCGACTTTTACGAGCTGTTTTTTGACGATGCGGAAAAAGCCGCGCGCTTGTTGGGCATTACCTTGACGGCGCGCGGCGCGGCCAGCGGCAATCCGATCAAGATGTGCGGCGTGCCGTTTCATTCGCTTGACGGCTACCTGGCCAAGCTGGTGAAACTGGGCGAGTCGGTGGCCATTTGCGAGCAGATCGGCGACCCGGCCACCAGCAAGGGGCCGGTCGAACGCAAGGTGATGCGCGTGGTCACGCCGGGCACGTTGACCGACGCCGACTTGCTGCCGGAAAAGGCCGAACGCCCGCTGTTGGCCCTGTGCAGCATCACGCAGCGCAAGACGGTGACCACCGGCTTGGCGTGGCTGTCGCTGGCCAGCGGCGCGCTCAAACTGATGGAGTTTTCGGGCAGCAGCGACACCGTCGCGCTGCGATTGCAGCAGGAACTGGAACGCATCGTGCCGGCAGAGATCCTCAGCGGCGACCATGGCACGCTATTTGACGACCATCCGACAACCCATGTGAACCGCGTGCCGGACTGGCATTTCGATGTGGCCGGCGGCCACAAGGCGCTGCTGGACCAATTAGGCGTGGCGACACTGACCGGTTTTGGCGCCGATGGCCTCGGCGCCGCGTTCGGCGCGGCCGGCGCGCTGCTGCGCTATGCGCAGTCGACGCAAGGGCGCGGCCTGCAGCACGTGCGCTCGTTGACGACCGAAACGGAGACGGAATTCATCGGCCTCGATGCGGCCACCCGGCGCAACTTGGAACTGACGGAAACCATCCGCGGGCAGGAATCGCCGACGCTGTTTTCGCTGCTGGACCATTGCCGCACCGCCATGGGCTCGCGCATGCTGCGCCACTGGCTGCACCATGCGCGGCGCGACCAGGGCGTGGCGCGCGCGCGCCATCAGGCGATCGCCGCGCTGATGCACAGCGAAGCGGCCGCGCCACTGGCGGCCACACTGGCGCAAGTACCCGATATTGAACGCATCACCACCCGCATCGCGCTGCTGTCGGCGCGTCCGCGCGACCTGGCCGCGCTGCGCGACGGCCTGCTGCAATTGCCGGCGCTGCGCGAGCGGGTCACGCACTGCTACGGCGGCGAGCCATGCGACGGTTTGCTGGCCGATATCCATGCGGCACTCGCTACGCCAGAAAGTTGCCTCGATCTGCTGGTGCGCGCCGTGGCGCCCGAGCCGGCCGCGATGGTGCGCGACGGCGGCGTGTTTGCGCGCGGCTTCGATGAAGAGCTCGATGAATTGCGCGCGCTGTCGGAAAACGCCGGCCAGTTCCTGGTCGACCTGGAAACGCGTGAGCGCGCCCGCACCGGGATTGCCAACCTGCGCGTAGAATACAACAAGGTGCATGGCTTTTACATTGAAGTGACGCACGGCCAGACCGACAAGGTGCCGGACGATTACCGCCGCCGCCAGACGCTGAAAAACGCCGAGCGCTACATTACGCCGGAACTGAAGGTGTTCGAGGACAAGGCGCTGTCGGCGCAGGATAAAGCCCTGGTGCGCGAAAAGCTGCTGTACGACATCTTGCTGGCCGACCTGGCGCCGCATATCGGCACCCTGCAAACCATTGCCCAGGGCCTGGCCCAGCTCGACACGCTGAATGCGCTGACGGAACATGCGCAGCAGCACAATTGGGCCGCACCGCAGTTGGTGGGCGAACCGTGCATCAATATCGTCGAAGGCCGCCACCCGGTGGTGGAAAAGCAGATCGAACGCTTTATCGCCAACGACTGCCGCTTCGTCAACGAACGCAGGTTATTGTTGATCACCGGCCCGAACATGGGCGGTAAATCGACCTTCATGCGCCAGGTGGCCCTGATCACCCTGCTCGCCTATGTCGGCAGCTATGTGCCGGCCGCCAGCGCCACCATCGGCCCGATCGACCGCATCTTTACCCGCATCGGCGCGACCGACGACCTGGCCGGCGGGCGCTCGACCTTCATGGTGGAAATGACGGAATCGGCGGCAATTTTGAACGGCGCCACCGAACACTCGCTGGTGCTGATGGACGAAGTGGGCCGTGGCACCTCGACCTTTGACGGCCTGGCGCTGGCCTGGGCGATTGCGCGCCATCTGATCGATACCAGCCGCAGCTTCACCCTGTTCGCCACCCACTATTTTGAACTGACGCAATTGCCCGACAGCCATCCAAGCGCTGCCAACGTGCATCTGTCGGCCGTCGAGCACAAGGACAGCATCGTCTTCCTGCATGCGGTGCAGGCCGGCCCGGCCTCGCAAAGCTATGGCTTGCAGGTGGCCCAGCTGGCCGGCGTGCCGCAGCCGGTGATCAAGGCCGCGCGCAAGCACCTGGCGCGGCTGGAAGCGCAGGCGCTCGACAGCACGCCGCAGCGCGACCTGTTTGCCGCGCCGCCATCCGATCCGTATGCCGAGCAAGAAGAGGCGCTGCCGGTGGCAGCCCTGAGCGAAGCGCAGCAAGCCTTGCTGGACGCGATCGCCGAGCTTGACCCCGATGCCTTGACCCCGCGCGACGCGCTTGAACAGCTGTATCAGTTGAAACGGCTGGCCGCCGCATGACGCTGACGCGTCGCCTCGCGCGCCTGGCACTGCTGGCGGCCGGCCTGCAGCTGGCACCGCTGCTGGCCAACGCTGGCAACCCCGGCAACCCCGGCTTTGAATTTGCCGTGCTGGGCCACTCTTTCCAGGCCGGCACCGACGACGGGCCGTTGAAAAAGGCGATTGCCGGCGCCAGCGCCTTCAATGCCTCGTTCGTGGTAGCGACCGGCATCAAGGCCGTCAGTGAAAGTTGCAGCGACAAGCTGTACGGACAGCGCAAGGATTTGTTTGAGGCAAGCACCTCGCCGCTGATCGTTTCGCTGTCGGCCAGTGACTGGGCAGGTTGCCGCAATTCGCGCGGCAGGGTCAACGCCATCGAACGGCTGAACCGCCTGCGCGACGTGTATTTTGCCGACAACCAGAGCTTGGGCCAGCGCAAGCTCAATGTGTCGCGCTTGTCGTCGACGGCCAAGTTTCGCAGTTATGCGGAAAATGCCCATTGGGAAGTGGGCGGCGTGCTGTTTGCCACCATCAACCTGCCCGCCAACAATAACCATTTCCTGCCCGAAGCGGGCCGCAACAGCGAATTCGAAGACCGGCTGGTGGCCAACCGCTCGTGGCTGCAGCGCCTGTTCGCCATGGCGCAAGGCAAGAAGCTCGATGGCATCGTGCTGTTTTCGGACGGCGACGTTGGCGTGCTCGATGAAGAGGAAAGTTCGCTGCTGCCCAGCTTCAGCTCGAAACAGGATGGCTTTGCAAGTCCGCGCAAGCAGATCCGCCTGCTCGCAAAAAAATTCGACGGCAAGGTGTTGATGGTCGATACGCAGAAAGAACGCGACAGCAAAGGCAAGGGAACACGCAAGGGCGACATGCCGGCGATCCACTGGAAAGGCAATGTGGGCCATGTCAGCATCGCCAGCGACTGGGCGGCGATTGCTGTGCGCACCGGCAAGACGCCACTGTTTGAAGTGCGCGAGCGCGCCGCCAGGCCATCGGTGCCGCGCCGTTAAATCAGAAGTACTGCTTTACAACCAGCGTCACGACGCCTGAGCAAACCGTAGCGAGCGGCAGTGATTTGTGGCCGAGAAGCGCAACCGTACTTCACTACGGTGAGCATCGCCGGCCGCAAAGCACGCCGCGCAGTAGGTTTGATCAGGTGTTAGTGGATAGGGTGGGTGCGGAAGTGATCGCCTTCGGCACCTTCGTCATCACCGTCTTCGTCGTCATGACCATGGCCATGCGCGCCGTGCACGTGGCCGTGGGCGATTTCTTCTTCGGTGGCTTCACGCACGTCGACCACGTTCAGTTCAAAGCGCAGCGCGATGCCGGCCAGTGGATGGTTGCCATCCAGCACGACCTTGTCGTCGGCGATATCGGTGACGGTAAAGATCATCGCTTCTTCGTCCGGCGAATCGCTTTCAGGCATTCCTTCGAACTGCATGCCCACTTCCAGCGGCTCAGGCAGGCGGTTGCGTGGCTCGACCTTGACCAGCGCCGGGTCGTATTCACCGAAAGCATCATCCGGCTCGATCTGGATCGTGTTGGAATAGCCGACTTCCTTGCCATCGAGCTCTTCTTCGATCTTCGGCAGGGTGTTTTCATAATCACCGTGCAGATAGACCATCGGCTGGCGGCCATCTTCGATCAGATTGTCTTGCGCGTCTGACAGTTTGTAGTTGACAGTCACGACCGTATTTTTGGCAATCTTCATTATGTTTCCTTTCATTGTATAAGCTGACAAATTATACCTTTCCGCCGCCAACGACAGGCGCATTACTGCATTTGCGGTTGTTATAATGGGCGCATGAAAAAATTAACTCTCCTCGGCGACATCACGCCGGCGCAATTCCTGCGCGACTACTGGCATAAAAAACCGCTGCTGATCCGCCAGGCCGTGCCTGGCTTCAAGCCCCTGCTGGACTTCAAGGCCCTGGCCGAACTGGCCAGGCTCGACCATGTCGAGTCGCGCCTGGTCAGCCAGGTCGATGGCCACTGGTCCATGCAGCAAGGTCCGCTGGCCAGCCTGCCCTCGTTGAAACAGAAACAATGGTCGCTGCTGGTGCAAGGCGCGAACTTGCATAGCGCCAAGGCCGACGAACTGCTGCGCCAGTTCCGCTTCCTGCCCGATGCGCGCCTGGACGACCTGATGGTCAGCTTCGCCACCGACGGCGGCGGCGTCGGCCCCCATTTCGATTCCTATGACGTGTTCCTTCTGCAAGGCCAGGGCAAGCGCCACTGGCGCATCGGCGCGCAGCAGGACCTGAGCCTGATCGACGGCCTGCCGCTGAAAATCCTCAGCAACTTCACGCCCGACGAAGAATTCACGCTCGAACCGGGCGACATGCTGTACCTGCCGCCGCACTACGCGCATGACGGCGTGGCCATCGGCGACTGCCAGACCTATTCGATCGGTTTCCGCTCGCCTTCGTTCCAGGAACTGGGCGAAGCGTTCCTGCAATTCATGGCCGATTCGATCGACCTGCCCGGCATCTATAGCGATCCCGACCTGAAGGCGTCGGCCAAGCCGGCGGAAATCCCGCGCGAGATGCTCAGCGTCATCACCGAAGAGTTGAACAAGGTGCGCTTCACGGAAGAGGACGTCACCATCTTCCTCGGCGAACACCTGTCCGAGCCGAAGCACAATGTGTTTTTCACGCCGCTGGCCAAGCCGCTGACTGTGGGCCGCTTCACACAAGCTGCACACAAGAACGGTGTCGTGTTGTCACGCAAGACGCTGATGCTGTATCGTGGCAAGAATGTCTTCATCAATGGCGAGTCGTTCGCAATTGGCCGGGCCGATAAAACGGCGCTGGAGACGCTGGCCAATGACCGTGCGCTCGAGGGCGCGGCCGTGGCCAAGGCATCCGATGACGTGATGGAAGCGCTGTACACCTGGTATCAGGACGGCTGGCTCGAACTGGCCTGAATGAGGCGCAACGCAGCAAATGTGGTGGAACACAGGCAAAGTAAAAGACTCTGCGCTGGCGCAAAGAAAGATGAGTTTTTAATATCGTTTTGACGCGCTTTCGCAAAACTCTTACACTTGCTTGCAATTTGCCTTGGCAAATATTGCGATATCACAAAATAGTTGCGAATTTGCCTCGTGCTCCTATTGCGACGCACCAAAAATCGCTATAATATTCGGTTAGGAAGTTTCCGTTGTCTGGCAGGCACCACCTGGTACGAAAAGCCTTCGAAGACGACCTAACGAGCGATAATTACCGGTAATTATTCATCGCAACAATATTGATTTATTTTTTGAAATAATTAAGGAAAACAAATGAAAAAATCCCTGCTGATCGCCTCCCTGATGGTTGTTGCTCTGGCTGCTTGCAGCAAAAAAGAAGAAGCTCCTGCACCAGCACCAGTAGTTGAAACCCCAGCACCAGCACCAGTAGTTGAAGCTGCTCCAGCACCAGCTGCTGACGCTGCTGCTTCGGCCGCTACCGACGCTGCTGCTGCTGCTTCGAGCGCTGCTTCGGCCGCTTCGGACGCTGCTGCTGCCGCTTCGTCGGCTGCATCGGCTGCTAAGTAATTAGCACCCCGCAGTGAAAAAGCCGGCCTTCGGGCCGGTTTTTTTTCGTCTGCCGCTTTGTATTGCAAGCGAGCGGCAGGCAATAAAAAAGCTGGCGCCGTTTCCGGGCCAGCTTTTTTCTGCATGGCAGGTTGGCACCCGCCACTACCTTCCTTACTTCAACTGATCGTTCAGCAAGCCCAGGATTTTCTCGGCCACTGGCGAGACGTCGGCCTGGCCTTCGTTCGACAGGATGCTGACGGTGCTGGCGGAACCCGTGGCGGCCGCCTTGACCAGCACGCGGTAGCGCTGCGCGCCCTTGTCCTTGTCCTTGTCGGCGGACGAACCCCAGCTGAACAGCTTCGAGAAGAAGCCATCTTTTTTGACTGCATCAGGGTCGACGTAGCGCACGAAATACGTGCCCTGCGTACGGTCGCGGTCTTCGACGGTAAAGCCGACGCGGTCGAGCGCCAGGCCGACACGGCGCCAGGCGCGGTCGAAACCTTCATCGACTTCGATTGCGCGCTCTGGCGTGGCAGGCGTACCGACCAGCTTGGCATGTTGCGGTTGCACAATCGCCGAGTCGATCGCAGTCTTCGCTTGCGCCTCGTCACCGGCCGCGCCCAGGCGCGTCATCAGGCGTGCCAGAAATTGTGCTTCCAGGCCCGGATCGTTGGGGCGTGCGGTCCAGGTGGTGCTTTCCTTGTCGCGGCCGGTAATGACCTCTTCCACGCCACGGTGACTGATATAGATTTCGGTCGAGCCATCGGCCAGGCGCTCGACGCGGGTGCGGTACTTGTCTTTCTCGCCGCTCGAATACAGGCCATCGAATACCTTGCCGATCGTGCTGCGAATGATGTCTTGCGGGATCTTGGCGCGGTTTTCATTCCATTCGGTTTCCATGATGCCAGCCGTTGGCTGGTCGATGGCGATGGTAAAGCCCGAGTCTTCCCAGAATTGTTTCAGTTGCGGCCACAGCACTTCAGGCGGCTGCTTGACCACCAGCCAACGCTGGTTGCCCGCGCGCTCGACCTTGACCGAACCGGCCGTGACCGGCACCACGCCGACCACGCCATCGGCGCCGACCACGGTCGGCATACCGGCTGTCGCGCTGCGCTGGGCGTTATAGCCTGAAGCCGTGGCTATGCCGTTCTTGGCATCAGGCAGGGAGTAGCGGTTGTCTTGCTGCAATTGCGTGAGGTCGGGCGGCACATCCAGGGAACTGGCTTTCTTGACCGACTTGTAGTCGACTTTGCCGGCGCCGACTACCGAGCTGATCATGCCGCAGCCGGCGAGACTGGCCGCAACGGCGCCGATGACGAGGCCACGCATGGCAATGGTGGCTGGCGCCGGGGTGGTTTTCTTGCTATTTGTCATGTCGTTACTGGATAAGAAGCTAAGTGGCAGCTGAAATCAGGGAAGGTCCGGACTATACCAGTCCGGGCTCAGGATAAGACGCCAGCGTCGCGCAAGGCATCGCGCACGGTGGCATGGTACTGATCGGCCAGCGGCACCAGCGGCAAGCGTATGCCGGCAGGCATCAGGCCCATTTCCGCCAGCGCCCACTTGACGGGCACCGGGTTCGGTTCGACAAACAATTTCTGGTGCAGCGGGAAGACCTTGTTGTTGATGGCAATTGCCGTGGCGCGGTCGCCGGCCATGGCGGCAACGCACAGTTCGTGCATGGCGCGCGGGGCAACATTGGCCGTCACGGAAATATTGCCGTGGCCACCGCACAGCATCAGCGCCATGGCGGTCGGATCATCGCCCGAGTAGACGGCAAAGTCGGCGGGCACCAGGCGCAGCAGGTCGATGCCACGGCCCAGATTGCCGGTCGCATCTTTTACGCCAACGATGTTGGCGATCGCGGCCAGGCGCACGATGGTCTCGTTGCTCATGTCGGCCACGGTACGGCCCGGCACGTTGTACAGGATCACGGGAATGTCGACGGCTTCGGCGATGGCCTTGAAGTGCTGGTACATGCCTTCCTGGGTAGGACGGTTGTAGTAAGGCACAACCTGCAAGACAGCATCCGCACCCGCATCTTTTGCGTAACGCGTCAGCTTGATGGCTTCTGCGGTGGAATTGCCGCCGGCGCCGGCGATGATTGGAATACGTCCCTTGGCATGCTCGACGGTCAGCTTGATCAGCTCGCAGTGTTCTTCGACGCTGACGGTTGCCGATTCGCCAGTGGTGCCGACGATGACGATGCTGTCTGTACCCTCGGCAATATGCCAGTCGATCAGCTTGCGCAGGCCTGGAATGTCCAGACTGCCGTCCGCGTGCATCGGGGTGACGATTGCTACAATGCTGCCCTTGATCATAGTAAGTTTATAGCGCCGATAAATAAAACAACGATTGTAGCGGATAGCCCGCGCCCGTGGTGCATTGTAAGGTAGAAACGCCGCTCAAAACGCTGGCAACAACGCCGCCAGCCGTGGAAAATCTGGCCGTACGGCGCAAATTCGTTGCACCAGAGCAGCTTTCGGCTGCTCCACCCGGCCCTCTTCAAACGCCACCACGCGCAAGCCGTGCTGCAGGGCCAACGCCAGCAGTTCGCCTTCCTTCAGCAGGAACTTCGGGTTCGACGGTTTGCCGAACTCTTCATTGCCTTCGGCAAAGGTCTCGTACAGCAGCACGCCATCGGGCGCCAGGCTGGCGATCATCGCTGCCAGCAATGGACGGTGCAGATAGTTGGTGACGACAATGCCGGCAAAGCGCCCGGCCGCGAAGGGCCAGGTGGCGCCAGCCGCCTCCAGGTCCACCAGCGAGGTGGTGATGCCGGCGCCGGCCGCCTTTTCCAGCATTTCCGGATCATGGTCGAGCGCGATCACCGGGTGGCCCAGGCTGACCAGGTGGCGCGCATGGCGGCCGCTGCCGCAAGCCAGGTCCAGCACTTCGCCGCCCGGCAGCAGCGGCGCCCAGCGGCGCACCCAACCGGAGATGGCCTCGGCATTATTGTGTTGTTCAGTTTCTTGCATCGAAATATCCATCGGTTAATTACCTTGCCTGCAGCCTAGCCCAGCAGAGCTGTCAACGGCGTGACCAGCGTGACGAAAATGCCGATGACAAATTCGATGGCCACGATCAGGAAGCGGTTCAGCACGCCCAGGTACATCAGCAATACCAGCGCGCCAAACACATACATGCTGTAGCGCTCGATGCTGGCATAGGGGCGCGCCAGCGACATCGGCAGGATGCCAGTCATGATGCGACCACCATCGAGCGGGGGCACGGGAATCATATTGAATACAAACATTGCTGCGTTGACGCTCACGCCCGCGCCGGCCATCTTGCGCAGGAAGGCGCCGATCTCGGTCGGGGGCAGCACGGTCAGCACGACAAACGCAATCATCCAGGCAAAGCCCATGACGAAGTTTGAACCGGGTCCGGCAAACGCCACCCAGGCCATTTGCTTCTTCGGATTGCGCAGGCGGCTGAAATCGACCGGCACCGGCTTGGCGTAGCCGAACGGCACCTGGATCGTGAAATACAGCAGCAGCGGCAGGATCACTGTGCCGAACGGGTCGATGTGACGAATCGGATTCAGGCTCAGCCGACCTTCATTGGACGCCGTAGGGTCGCCGAAATAGCGGGCAGCGTAGCCGTGGGCGGCTTCATGCAAAGAAATGGCAAAAAGAACGGGCACCAGGTACACCGCGACGGTTTGGACTATCGTATTGAAATCGCTCATGACCGCGATTCTACCAGAGCCGCCCTGGCCTCTTTCTTATGCATTGTTTAAAGGCAAGTAAAGCCCCCGCCTACAAGCCCAGCGCGGCCGGATCGCCACGGCCCACGCGCACCACTTCAGGCTCGGCGCAGGTCAGGTCGATCACGGTAGTGGGGCCATGCGCACAGACACCGCCGTCGACAATCAGGTCGACCAGCTTTTCAAGGCGTTCGCGAATGGTGTCGGCGTCGGTCAGGCTGTCTTCGTCGCCCGGCAGGGTCAAGGTGGTGCCGAGCAGCGGCTGGCCCAGCTCTTCCAGCAGGCATTGCACGATGCGGTGCTCGGGCACGCGCAGGCCGATGGTCTTGCGCGACGGGTGGCTGAGGCGGCGCGGCACTTCCTTGGTCGCTTCCAGGATAAAGGTATAGGCGCCCGGGGTGGCCGCCTTGAGCAGGCGGAACTGGCGGTTGTCGACGCGCGCATACACGCCCAGCTCGCTCAGGTCGCGGCACAGCAGGGTCAGGTGATGCTTTTCATCGATGCCGCGGATGCGGCGCAGGCGCTCGACGGCGCCCTTGTCGTCGAGCTGGCACACCAGCGCGTAGCAGGAATCGGTGGGCAAGGCCACCACGCCGCCGGACTGGATGATTTGCGCGGCCTGCTTGATCAGGCGCAATTGCGGATTTTCAGGGTGAATCTGGAAAAATTGACTCATGGCTCATCGCTGGCATGCCAGCTTGTTTATTGAAGTGTCATGATTGTACGCCGCGCAGCGCGGCGATGCGTTCCTCCAGCGGTGGGTGGGTGGCGAACAGCGCGCCCCAGCCCCCCTTGCCGCCGCTGATGCCCAGCGCCTGCATCGATTGCGGCAGCTCGCCCGGCGCCACGCCACCGAGGCGCGCCAGCGCATGCATCATCGGCGTCGGGCTGCCCAGCAATTTGGCCGAACCGGCGTCGGCGCGGAACTCACGCTGGCGCGAAAACCAGGCGACGATGATCGATGCCAGCAGGCCAAACAGTACTTCGCAGACCATCACGGTGACGAAATAGCCGATGCCGCGCCCGCCTTCGCGGTTGCTGTTTTTCAGCAGCATATTGTCGACAAAGAAGCCCACCACCCGCGCCATGAACACCACGAAGGTATTGACCACGCCCTGGATCAGGGTCAGAGTGACCATGTCGCCATTGGCGACGTGGGCGATTTCGTGGCCCAGCACGGCTTCGACTTCATCGCGGTTCATGCTTTCCAGCAAACCGGTCGAGACCGCCACCAGCGCCGAATTCTTGAACGCACCGGTGGCAAACGCATTGGCGTCGCCCTCATACACCGCCACCTCGGGCATGCCGATGCCGGCCCGCTCGGCCAGCGCGCGCACGGTATTGACCAGCCACAATTCGGTGGACGAACTGGGGTTGTCGATCACGCGCGCCCCGGTGCTCCACTTGGCCATCGGTTTACTGATCAACAGTGAAATAATCGAGCCCGTGAACCCGACCACCAGCGAAAACACCATCAGGCTGCCCAGGTTCAGGGTGCTGCCGCGCGCCGGATTGCCGACGCCCAGCAAACTCAGGACGAGTGTCAGCACCAGCATCACGGCCAGGTTGGTGACAATAAACAGGACGATACGTTTCATGGCGTTGACTCCGGCAGAAATTCAATAACAGCAAATAGCGATGATACAGCTGTTATCAAGCTTGCCAGAGCGGCCTTAGCGCCGGCTTAAAACCAGTCGTGCCAGACCGGTTTGACGTTACCCGGGAGAGGCGGCAGCAGCGCAAAATCCACGCGCGACTCGCCCGGTGCATGGAAATCGGTGCCGCGCGAGGCCAGGAAACCGTAGTCGTTGGCCAGGCGCGCATATTCGGGATATTGATCGGGGCTGTGGCTGCCCGTCACCACTTCGATGGCCACGCCACCCAATTGCTTGAATTCATCGAACAGCACGCCCTGCGCCATGTCGCTGAAACGGTAGCGGCCCGGATGGGCGATCACGGCCAGGCCGCCGGCGCCGCGGATCCAGCCCACCGCTTCGGCCAGGGTGGCCCAGCGGTGCTCGACATAGCCGGGCTTGCCTTCGGACAGGTATTTCTTGAATACCTCGGGAATATTCGCGCATTTGCCGGTGTCCACGATATGGCGGGCAAAATGGGTGCGCGACATCAGGTCGGGGTTGCCGACGAATTTCAGCGCGCCTTCATAGGCGCCGGGGATGCCGGCCAGGTCGAGCTGGCGGGCAATTTCGCGCCCGCGCGCGTCGCGCCCGGAACGGGTCTGGTTCAGGCCGCTGACCAGGCCCGGATTATTCTCATCAACCTGCAAGCCGACGATATGCACGGTCTGGCCGGCCCAGGTTATCGAAATTTCCACGCCTGCAATAAACTGCATGCCCAGCGCCACCGCCGCCGCACGCGCCTCGGCAATGCCGGACACTTCGTCGTGGTCGGTCAGCGCCCACACATCGACGCCGGCGCGGTGCGCGTGCGCAGCCACGGCGGCCGGTGCGAGGACGCCGTCGGAGATATTCGAATGGCAATGCAGGTCGACTTTGAGCATGGGAAACACTACCGTGCGGGGCGATGAATGGTTGAAGTTTTTATTGTACGCTGCCTGCCGGGGCGCGACAGCGTCGTCGTCACATAGTTACCATATTCGTGGCGAGAAACTCTTCCACCATGCGCGCCAGCGCCTGCGGCTGGTCGTGATGCAACATATGGCCGGCGTCCGGCATGAGCCTGCAGCGCACGTCTTTCAAAAACCCCAGGCGGCGGTCGATTTCGATGCGCGCCTCTTCTTTCGGCCCCATCCATTGCCACATATTCGTCTCTTCCGCCTCGACCCACAGCACCGGCGCCGTGATGCGCTGCCAGCAGGCCATCACCTCATCGACCTGGTACAGCATCGGGTTGACGCGCTTGTGGCGCGGATCGCCGGCGATATCCCACTCGCCCGCTTCATTCTGCACCGACCAGTGTTCGGCCAGGAAGGCGGCCCGTTCGCCGTTCAAACGCGGATTGGTCTTTTGCAGCCGTTCGGCCACCGCCTGCAGGCTCGGATAGCTGCGCATCAGCGCCGGCTCGCGCAATTCGTCCAGCCATTTGGCATAGCGGCCCGGCGCCTGCTCCGGTTTGGTCGCCATCATGCCGAAGCCTTCGAGGTTGATGAAGCTGGCGATGCGTTCGGGCCGCACGCCCGCATACAGGCCGGCCACATTGGCGCCCATGCTGTGGCCCAGCAGATGCACGGGCGAGTCGGGCGAGTAATGCAGCAGCATGGCGTCGAGGTCGGCCAGGTAGTCGGGGAACCAGTAGGTGTCGGACTGCGTGTAGTCGCTCTGCCCAAAGCCGCGCCAGTCGGGAGCGATCACATGCCAGTCGCCTGCCAGTTCGTCGACGACAAACTGGAACGAGGCGGCGACGTCCATCCAGCCATGCACCATGAACAAAATCGGTGCACCGTCGCGGCCCCAGTGGCGCACATGGACGCGCGCGCCTCGGATGTTGATGAATTCTGAACGAGAAAGTTTCATGAGTAGCTACCTTGAAAGTGGCGCAGGCGTCGCCACATGCTGTGTCTGAAGTAATGTACCGCCACAAAAGTACGACCGTTCTTTAATTATACCGGATCGCTTGCCGCCGTTCTGGCTTGTCTTGCAACAGCGTAAAATAGCGGTTCCCCGGCCTTTCCACCCTAGCCTCAGGCTCATCATGACACTCTACCAACTGGGCGCCGAAGCGCCGCAGATTGATGCTTCCGCATTTGTTGCCGACACCGCCAATGTCATCGGCAAGGTGACCTTGCATGAAAACACCTCGGTGTGGTTTGGCGCCACCCTGCGCGGCGACAATGAACGCATCACGGTGGGCGCCAACAGCAATGTCCAGGAAGGCGCCGTGCTGCATACCGACCCCGGCTACCCGCTCGACGTGGGGCAGAACGTCACCATCGGCCACCAGGCCATGCTGCATGGCTGCACCATCGGCGACGGCGCGCTGATCGGCATCCAGGCGGTGGTCCTGAATGGCGCGAAGATCGGCAAAAACTGCCTGGTCGGCGCCGGCGCGCTGATTACGGAAGGCAAGGAGTTTCCCGACAATATGCTGATCATCGGCACGCCGGCCAAGGCCGTGCGCACCCTGACGGCGGACGATATCACCAGGCTGCAAGGCAACGCCCTCAATTATGTACAGCGCGGCCAGCTATTTAACACGCAACTCAAGAAGATAGGATAAACCACATGACGACTGACACCAGCGGCGCGATCAGCGCCCCCATCGCAGGCCAGGATACGCTGCAAAAATTTATTTTCGATAACGCCGCCGTGCGCGGCCAGTTCATCGACGTGTCCGGCACCTGGCAAGAAGTGGTGACGCGCCACGCCTACCCGCTGGCCGTGAAAAAAGTCTTGGGCGAAATGGTGGCAGCGGCCGCCCTGCTGTCGGCCAACCTGAAATTCAACGGCTCCATCATCATGCAGATCCATGGCGACGGTCCGGTGCGCCTGATGGTGGTCGAGTGCGATTCCGACCTGCGCCTGCGCGCCACGGCCAAGCTCGATCCGGATGCGGACATCGCTGACGGTTCCACCGTGCCGCAACTGATGAACGCCAACGGCAAGGGCCGCTTTATCATCACGCTCGACCCGGCCGACAAGGTGCCGGGCCAGCAACCGTACCAGGGCATCGTGCCGCTCGACGGCGACGACATGGCAACCGTCATCGAAAACTACATGCTGCGCTCGGAACAGCTCGACACGCGCTTGTGGCTGGCCACCGACGACACCACCTCGCGCGGCCTGTTGCTGCAAAAGCTGCCGCACCACGGCGGCAAGGCCGAAGCGACGCCGGTCTCGGAAGAAGATGCGCTCGATACCTGGAACCGCGCCGTGATGCTGGCGTCGACCTTGAAAGAGGAAGAAATCCTGGCCACCGACATCGACACCCTGATGCAGCGATTGTTCTGGGAAGAAACGATCCGCGTGTTCGAGCCGCTGCATCCGAGTTTTCATTGCACTTGCACCCGCGAAAAAGTGGGCAATATGCTCAAGATGCTGGGTGAGCAGGAAGTCAACGACACGCTGGCGGAAATCGGCCATGTGGGGGTCAATTGCGACTTCTGCGGCCAGCACTACGATTTCGACAAGGTCGATTGCGCACAGCTGTTCATTACCGATGCGCCGGCCGAGGTGCTGATCCCGCCGGCAACCAGCATTAATTAATTTCTACGCAGTATTTCAGCGCCGCCGTCCTGGCGGCGCTTTTTTTCATCTGTCATCAACTCGTCACCAGTTCGTCATCAGCGCGTCACGCCCCACCGTTACGCTGCCCAGCTTGCATTGTTACCCCACTCCCAACAGGCCATGATGAACATGAATCTGACGCTGGCATTGCGCCGCCATTCCTTCCATTTACTGCTGGGCTGCGCCGCCGGCAGTGCCCTGCCCGCGCTGGCGCAAACGGCAGTGGCCGCCGCAGTCGCCTCCGCCACCACCGAAATGGCAGCCCCTGTCGAGGACAACGCACCGATGGCCATGGTGGAGATCTCCTCGCGCAAGACGCGCTCCTCGGTGGCGCTGAGCAAGAATGAAATCCAGAAAATCCTGCCCGGCACCAATCCGCTGAAGGCGCTGCAAACCTTGCCGGGTGTCAGCTTCCAGACCGCCGACCCCTGGGGCAACAACGAGCAAAACCTGTCGTTGTTCGTGCATGGTTTTTCGGGCCAGCAACTCGGCTACACGATGGACGGCGTGCCGCTCGGCGACCAGCAGTATGGCAACTACAACGGCCTGTCGCCACAGCGCGCCGTGATCAGCGAAAACGTGCGCAGCGTGGTGCTGTCGTCGGGTGCCGGCGACCTGGCCACTGCCTCGACCAGCAACCTGGGCGGCACGATTGAAACCTTTTCCAGCGACCCGCTGGGTGTGCAAGGCGCCAGCGTGCAGCAAACCGTGGGCAGCCACCGTACCTCGCGCACCTTTGCCCGCTACGATACGGGCGTCTTTGGCGAAGGCAACAGCGTCTATTTTTCCATCCTGCACCACGAAGCGCGCGCCTGGGACTTCGATGCACGCCAGGGCGGCGACCAGTTCAACGCCAAGTTCGTCAACCGCAGCGAGGCCGGCAAGCTGACCCTGTTCTTCAATTACTCGGACAAGATCGAGCCGAATGAAGACAGCACCGTGCATGTGGCTGGCGAAACCAGCGCGCCCTATACGCGTCCCTTCCTGTATCCGAACTTCGGCGCGGCCCTCAATTATCTGTCGCCCACCGGCGCCACGCCGGCGGCGGACGGCAACAACTACCGCAATTACTACAGCGACGCGCAGCGCACCGACTACTTGGCCTACGCCAAGTTCGACGCCAACCTGGCCGAGGGCGCGACCTGGTCGAACCAGCTCTATTTCCACAAGGATGACGGCGCCGGCGTGGTGGCCGGCCCGATCGGCGTGGCCGGCCTGCCGGCGCTGTTCGGCGTGTATTACCCGAACCAGAACCTCAGGCAGGTGTTCGGCAATTCAGGTTACGCCGTGCGCACCACCGAATACGACATCAAGCGCGGCGGTTTCATTTCCACTCTGCGCAAGGAAATCGGCGATCATCAACTGGAAGCGGGCCTGTGGCTGGAGCAGAACCGCTCCTCGGCCTATCGCCGCTGGTATGCGCTCGACGTCAACCACCCGACCTCGCCGTATGACCGTCCGAGCAATCCCCTGATCACGCAATACGGCAGCGAGATCGACAACAAGGTGGTGCAACTGCACCTGCAAGATGAATGGAAGGTCACGCCGGATATCGCACTGCAGGCCGGCTTCAAGTCCAGTCTGCAGTTTGCCGACGGCCAGTTTCCCGTGCAGCCGGCTCGGGGTGCGATTTCGGGCGGTTCGACAGCCCTGCCGGTCGGTTCGATCGACACCAAAAAATGGTTCTTGCCGCAGGTCGGTGGGCGCTGGGATGTCACGCCGCAAGACCAGCTGTATTTCAATATCCAGAAAAACATGCGCCAGTTCGTCACCTATGGCGGTGGCGGCGCCTCGCCGTGGAGCCTGGCCAGCCAGTCCGCCTTCGACCTGTTCATGCGCGACGCCAAGCCGGAAACAGCGCTGACGTATGAGCTGGGCCTGCGCGGCAATCATCCGCTGCAGCTGGGCGCCGTCACGGCCATCGACGGCCAGGTCAGCGTCTATCATGTGGACTTCAGCAACCGCCTGCTGCAGATCAGCCCGACACCGGTGATCTCGTCGATTATCGGCGGCAACCCGGTGCTGGCCAATGTCGGCAGCGTGCGCACGGACGGCATCGACCTGGCCGCCACCGTCCACTTCGGCAATAATTTTTCGTTCTACAATGCGCTGTCGTACAACCGCTCGCAATATGCGGACAATTACTTCAATGGCGCGACCCTGGTGCCGACGGCCGGCAAGAACGTGCCAGGTTCGCCCGAGTGGCTCAACAAATTCGTTGCCACCGCCAATCTGGGCGAAGTGGAATTCCAGCTGATCGGAGACTATGTGGGCAAGCGCTACGCCACCTATACCAATGACTTGTCGGTGCCCAGCTACTTCCTGATGAGCCTGGGCGTGTCGGGCAAGCTGCCGGCCTTGGCCAGCTGGCTGAAAAACCCGCGCTGGCGCGTCAACGTCAGCAACCTGGCCAACCGTACCGGCGCGCTGAATGTGGTGGTGGGCGCAGCCGACAAGACCTACAATACTTTCCCGATTGCGCCGCGCCAGGGCTTTTTGACCCTGACGGCGGATTTCTGATGCGTGCCCCCGTATTGCCACAACGCCATCTGTCGCGCCGCCGCTTCGTCCAGGCCGCCGCCGGTGGCCTGGCGCTGGCGGCAGCGGCGCCCACTGTTGCCGCCGCCATGCTGGCCACCGCCCCTGCCCGTCCGCTGGTATATGGCCACCGCGGCGCCAGCGCCCTGCGCCCGGAACATACACTTGCCTCGTATGCCAAGGCGATTGCCGACGGCGCCGACTATGTCGAGCCAGACCTGGTCGCCACGCACGATGGGGTGCTGGTGGCGCGCCACGAAAGCAACCTGATCGAGACTACCGACGTGGCGCGCCGGCCTGAATTTGCCAGCCGGCGCAGCAAGAAAATGGTCGACGGCAGCTGGCACGACGGCTGGCATGTTGACGACTTCACCCTGGTGGAGCTGAAAACCCTGCGCGCCATCGAACGCCTGCCGGCTATTCGTACCGGCAACACCATTTACGACGGCCAGTTCCAGGTGCCGACCTGGGAAGAAATCATCGAATTTGTTGCAGCGCAATCAGCCGCCAGCGGACGCGTAATCGGTTTGGTGCCCGAACTGAAAAGCTCGACTTATTTCACCGAGGCCGGCCTGGCGCTGGAAGACCGTTTCATCTCGACCATGCTGGCGCACGAATATACGCGCCGCGCGCCGGTCGAGATCCAGTCGTTTGAAACGGCCAACCTGAAGTATTTGCGCAACAAGCTGGGCAAGCGCGCCAATCTGCGCCTGACCCAGCTTGTGCTGGGCGGCGAGTTGCGTCCGGTCGACGTGGCCAAGGCCGGCGGCAAGCTGACCTTCGGGCAAATGCTGCAGCCGGCTGGCCTGCGCGATATTGCCGCCTATGCCGACGTGCTGGCGCCGCCCACTCGCGGCGTGATCCCGCTGGGCGCCGACCAGCGCCTGGCCAGTCCCACCGCCATCGTCGACGATGCGCACCAGGCGGGCTTGCGGCTGCACACCTGGACCTTCCGCCCCGAAAACCGTTTTTTGGCAGCCGACTTCCGCGATGGCAATGGCGAGAACGCGCGCAACGAAGCGGGGTCGGTGGCGGAAATGCGCCGCTATATCGCCACCGGCCTGGACGGTTTTTTCAGCGATGATCCCGGTTTGGGCCGTATTGCTGCAGGATAATAATTAGTTACAAATTTTTATTTCAGGGCGTCGCCGCTGGCGACGCCCTTATTATTCATGGCTTGAATTACTGAAATTGGAATTTGGAATTGGACGCATATCGCCAGAACCATTATTGTGCAATGCAACAACACACATTTCATGGAGGGCATATGTCCACATTGACCAGCACTTACAGCACCGACAGCCACGATGGCTACTTCAGCAACCTCGGCCGCGCCACGCGCGCTTTCCTGGGTGCCCTGTTGGCGTCGAAACCGTACGTCCAGGCAGCCGCCGCCACCGACGAGCCACGCTATACGCGCCCAAGCAAACACGATATCGCCCTGCTGAACTCGGAAGCGACCCGCTACGAGAAACTGATGCCGAATCTGGCCAGCGAACTGCGCTTCCTGGCCTCGCGCGGTTAAAAAGTGTCCATGGCGGCGTTGCTTCGCCTCGTCGTGCCAGCGTACTGCCTTCGGCTTTGCGCCTTGCCCTGAACACTCTTACATTAATAAATTACTTAAAACTCAAACTGAAAAATATGATGATCCTCGAAACCACCCTGATCGCCCTGGCCGTCGCCGTCACCGCCATCCGTTTTTACCTGATCTCGACCGGCAAGGGCGAGTTCTAAGCAACACCAGCAACACGATGGGCGGCGCCGGCCAAGGTGCTTAATGCCCGGTTTCTTTCAAGTAAGCATTACGCGTTACCACGGCCGTATTGCTGAAGTCGCTGAAAACGCCATCGATGCCAGCGCGGAAAAAGTCCCGCAATTCGCTGGCAGGATCACCTTTGTACACGCCAGCCAGATATTTCGCCTCGTTACGGAACGTAAAGCTGTGAACGAACAGGCCGGCCTTGTGAGCGTCGGCGATCAGGCTCGTTGGCGTAGCCTTGTTGACGTCGGCAGCCGAACCGGTGTACGGCGTGCCATCGGCATTGCTGGCTTTGAACGGTGAAATAGTCAAGGCCATCACTTGCGGTTTCCAGGGACCGATACCGTCGGCGTAGGTCTTGATTTCGGCCAGTCCGGCTGGCGTCAGCATGTCACCGAAGAAGCGGCCGTCGCCAGCCAGCGTCCAGCTATACGGACGGCCATCGACGAAGTTGTAGACATCGTTGGTGCGATAAATCATTTCACCTGTCTTGTAATTGACGTCATTGCCATCAACCAGTTGTACCATTTTGCTAGTCAAACCGGCAGCGCGCATGTATTTCAGGCTGGCGGGATCGAAGCTCTGGATATAAATCGCCGCTGTCTTGCTGTTCAGGTTGTTGTCCTTGACGATCTTCACAATCGCGTCTTCGAACGGATGGCTGCCGCTGCCGCAACCGTTGGCGATTGCCTGGGCATTATTCCATACCGGGTTTTTCGATTCCGGATACACCGAAATCGTACGGCCGCTCGATGTACTCTTGGCCTTGGCGATATCGATCACCTCCTGCATCGTCAGCACCGGATATTTGCCATTCAATTCACTGGGGCGCGATTCGCGCGCGTCGTAGGTCGTGCCACCGATCCATTGCTTCAGTTCGGCCGCCGTAAAGTCGCTGATCGACCAGTCGCCGGTATGATCTTCGCCATCGACGATCAACGATTTCAGTACCGATTTCTGATTCGCCGGATCGGTCAGGTCGGTCAGGTATTGCGCCGGGCCGCCATAGGTAGCCAGGGAATAGCCGACATTGACCAGACGGCCTGGCACCGTGCGTTTGCGTGCGGCGACCTGGGCATTGGTCAGTGCGACAGTGCTGATATTGGTGTTGTCGCTGAGCCAGGGATTATGGCGCGCAACGAGCACGCAGTCTTTCGACATATGCACATCGAGTTCCAGCGAATCGGCGCCGGCATCGGCCGCCGCCTCGTAGGCCGGGCGGGTTTCTTCAGGGTAAAGGCCCGGCAAGCCGCGGTGGGCAACCACCAGCGGCGCCTTGCCGTCCAGCGTCTGCAGCGACTCGGTACTGCTACCGCCGCAAGCGGACAAAGTCAGCGCCGACAGGCATAGCAAGGTGTGTTTGTTGATGGTCATGGCAAGCGCAATTCCTGGTTAATTATCATTATGGGAACAGGTAGCGGACAATGCACAGCACTTGCCCGAAAAACCGTGCTTCCTTATTGTAAAAACCAGTTATGACAGGGCCGTGACCGCCGGATGACAGGCTGATGACGCCAGCCTGCCCTGCCCCCCACACAGGAATGCAGAGGTGATCTCTCAGTGAGGCGCAGCCGTTGCGGCTGGCGTTTCTATCATCGGCGGCATCTGGCCCTTGCGCACGATCTGCACAAAAATCTCATTCTGCTTGACCATCCCCAGCTCAAAGCGGGCACGCTCCTCGACCGCGCCGGTGCCGTCCTTCAGGTCGCGCACTTCGGATTCGAGCTTGGCGTTGCGCGCTTTCAGTTCCACATTCTTTTGATTCGCCTGCGCAACTTGCGCTTCCATGTCGGCAACGCGCAGCCAGCCGCCTTTGCCCATCCAGAGGGGAAATTGTATCAGCAGCAGCAGGGCCGCCAGGGCAAGCGTAATCAGGCGCATGGGTCTCGGTTAAAAAACCGGCCGGAAAATTCCGGCCGGTCAGTTGGTGATATTACTTCAATTACTTCAGATTATAGAATGCATCGCGGCCCGGGTAGGAAGCGATGTCGCCCAGATCTTCTTCGATGCGCAGCAACTGATTGTACTTGGCCATGCGGTCCGAACGCGACATCGAGCCGGTCTTGATCTGCAGGGCGTTGGTACCGACAGCGATATCGGCGATGGTCGAATCTTCGGTTTCGCCCGAGCGGTGCGAAATGACGGCCGTGTAGCCGGCGCGCTTGGCCATTTCGATGGCGGCGAAAGTTTCGGTCAGGGTGCCGATCTGGTTGATCTTGATCAGGATCGAGTTGGCGATACCCTTCTGGATGCCTTCTTTCAGGATCTTGGTGTTGGTGACATACAGATCGTCGCCGACCAGTTGCACTTTCTTGCCCAGTTCGGCGGTCAGGATCGCCCAGCCATCCCAGTCGCCTTCATGCATCGCGTCTTCGATCGAGATGATCGGGTACTTGTCGCACCAGGTCGCCAGCAGGTTGGTAAATTCGGTGGCGGTGAGGCTCAGGCCTTCGCCGGCCAGCTCGTACTTGCCGTCCTTGAAAAACTCGGAAGCGGCGCAGTCCAGGCCGATGGCGATCTGCGTGCCTGGCTCGTAGCCGGCTTCTTCGATCGCCTGAATGATCAGCTTGATGGCTTCTTCGTGGTTGGCCAGCGATGGTGCGAAACCGCCTTCGTCGCCGACGTTGGTGTTCAGGCCCTTCTTGTGCAGGATCTTTTTCAGCGTGTGGAATACTTCCGCGCCGTAACGAACCGCTTCCTTGAACGACGGTGCGCCGACTGGAATGATCATGAATTCCTGGATATCCAGGTTGTTGTCGGCGTGCGCGCCGCCGTTGATGACGTTCATCATCGGCACTGGCAGTTGCATCGCGCCCGAACCGCCGAAATAGCGGTACAAAGGCAGGCCGGCTTCTTCGGCGGCAGCCTTGGCGACAGCCATCGATACGGCCAGGATGGCGTTGGCGCCCAGGCGCGATTTGTTTTCGGTGCCGTCCAGGTCGATCAGGGTACGATCCAGGAAAGCCTGTTCATTGGCGTCCAGGCCCATGATGGCTTCGGAGATTTCGGTGTTGATGTTCTCGCATGCCTGCAGCACGCCCTTGCCGAAGTAGCGCTTGGCGTCGCCGTCG
Source organism: Janthinobacterium sp. 1L-D-8-B-C4 (assembly GCF_057291295.1). Lineage (NCBI taxonomy): Bacteria > Pseudomonadati > Pseudomonadota > Betaproteobacteria > Burkholderiales > Oxalobacteraceae > Janthinobacterium > Janthinobacterium sp. 1L-D-8-B-C4. The sequence goes on along the minus strand of NZ_JBXAVX010000006.1, from coordinate 182,297 downwards.
CGCAGTTCCACCGCTTCGCGCGAACCGGTCGAGGCACCCGACGGCACGGCGGCACGGCCCATCACGCCCGATTCCAGCAGGACGTCGCATTCGACGGTCGGATTGCCGCGCGAGTCCAGGATTTCACGGCCGATAATGTCAACAATAGCACTCATATCATTCTCCAAAGTTAAGCGTAACAGGGCTGCACACTGCGTTCTGATGCGCAATTGCACAAAGAGGGGTAAGAAACTCCCGGCGTGACTTGCTTACCGGGAGCGGTGCTTCAAGGCTCAACGCCATTCATCCACTTTATTCAGCAGTGGCGTTCGCTTCCTTGTGGGCCAGCGCTGCCTTGATGAACGAGGTAAACAGCGGGTGGCCGTCACGCGGGGTCGATTTGAATTCCGGATGATACTGCACGCCCATATACCATGGGTGGGCATTGTCACCGGTGCGCGGCAACTCCATGATTTCGCACAGGTCTTCGGTCGGGGTACGGGCGGCAACCACCAGGCCGGCCGCTTCCACGCGCGGCAGGTAGTGATTGTTCGCTTCGTAGCGGTGGCGGTGACGCTCGGTGACGACAGCGCCGTAGATCTCGGCGGCCAGGGTGCCCGGCTTGATTTCGCAGGTTTGCGCGCCCAGGCGCATGGTGCCGCCCAGGTCCGAATTCTCGTCGCGCTTTTCAACCTTGCCGTCGGCGCCTTGCCACTGATCGATCAGGGCCACTACCGGTTGCGCGGTTTCGAGGTCGAATTCGGTCGAGTTGGCAGTCGTCAAGCCGGCCTTGTGGCGTGCGTATTCGATCAGCGCCACTTGCATGCCGAGGCAAATGCCCAGGTAAGGCACCTTGCTTTCACGGGCGAACTGGGCCGCCATGATCTTGCCTTCCACGCCGCGCTTGCCGAAGCCGCCCGGCACCAGGATGGCGTCGTACTTGGCCAGCCCGGCGCAGCCGGTGGTTTCGATTTCTTCCGAATCGATGTACTCGATATTGACCTTCGACTCGTTATGGATGCCGGCGTGGCGCAGTGCTTCGGTCAGCGATTTATACGATTCGGTCAGTTCCACGTACTTGCCGACCATGCCGATCGTCACTTCCGACTTCGGATGCTCGAGCGTGTAGATCAGCTTGCTCCAGACCGACAGGTCGGCCGGCGCAGGATCGAGGTCCAGCGCTTCGCAGATGATCTTGTCGAGGCCCTGGTCGTGCAGCATTTGCGGCACTTTGTAAATGGTGTCGACGTCCCACACGGAAATCACGGCATGCTCTTCGATGTTCGAGAACAGCGAGATTTTCGCGCGCTCGTCTTCGGGAATGGCGCGGTCTGCGCGGCACAGCAGCGCGTTCGGCATGATGCCGATTTCGCGCAGCTTTTGCACCGAGTGCTGGGTCGGCTTGGTTTTCAACTCACCGGCCGAGGCGATATACGGCACCAGGGTCAGGTGGACGAAGGCGGTGTTCTTGCGGCCGGCGCGCAGGCTCAGCTGGCGTGCCGCTTCCAGGAATGGCAGCGACTCGATATCGCCGACGGTGCCGCCGATTTCGCACAGGGCCACGTCGTAGCCTTCGGCGCCACGGCGGATGTAATCCTGGATTTCATTGGTGATATGCGGAATCACCTGCACCGTCTTGCCCAGGTATTCGCCGCGGCGTTCCTTGCGGATCACCGATTCATAGATCTGGCCAGTGGTGAAGTTATTCACCTTTTTCATGCGGGTGGAAATGAAACGCTCGTAGTGGCCGAGGTCGAGGTCGGTTTCGGCCCCGTCGTCGGTGACGAATACTTCACCGTGCTGCATCGGGCTCATCGTGCCAGGATCGACGTTGATATACGGGTCGAGCTTGAGCATGGTGACTTTAAGGCCGCGCGATTCGAGGATCGCGGCGAGAGAGGCGGCGGCAATCCCTTTTCCAAGGGAAGACACAACGCCACCGGTGACGAAGACAAATTTGGTCATTGCAGATGGTGCCGAACGGCACGTGCGGGAAATTGAAATTATACACTAAAGCCCGGCCTACGCACTGCTGCGGCATGGAAAATTGCGCCAATTGCCGCCAGTCTGCGCGTGGCGGCGGTGGCGGCACAAGCAGCCGGCGGCTTGGCAATAGTTGAAATATTTATACTCTTATATGTTATGTGGGTGAGCGAACAGACCCATGCTCGACCGTGGCGCAGACTGGAATTTTTCAACGGAGGTATATCATGAGCTATGAAGAACGCGACGCCTATGGCATGTATGTGGACCGTGGCCATAAAGGTCCTGGCCCCGAACTGATGGGTGCCGACACCCTGATTGGCGACCACGTGCACAACGCCAAGGATGAACATCTGGGTGAAATCAAGGAAATCATGATCGACATGCGCAGCGGCAAAATTGCCTACGCCGTCATGTCGCACGGCGGCGTCTTCACCATCGGCGAAAAACTGTTCGCCGTGCCCTGGGAAGCGCTGCTGCTCGACACCGTCAACAAGCGCTTTACCCTGAACATCGACAAGGAGCGCATCGAAAACGCCCCCGGCTTCGATACGGACAACTGGCCCAACATGGCCGACACCACCTGGTCCAACGAGATCCACAGCTACTACGGCACCACCGCGCGCGAATATTAATTCAGCCAGGCAGTGACCACAAAGGGCGGAACCACAGGTTCCGCCCTTTTCTTTTGGCCGCGGCATCCTCAAGTAGAATAAAGAAAAAACGGAGGATATGCGTGAATAGCCCTGACCGCCTGGCCGCACTGAAACAACCGCTACCCGAAGCGCTGGCTGCCGTACTTGCCCTGCTCTTTGCCGACCGCTTCAGCACCACGCAAGCGATGCGCGAGCACCATGGCCGCGACGAGTCGAGCTACGACGCCATGCTGCCCGATGCGGTGATCTTTGCCCATTCCACCGAGGAAGTCGCGGCCGCCGTCAAGCTGTGCGCCGCGCACGGGGTGCCAGTGATCGCCTGGGGCAGCGGCACCTCGCTCGAAGGCCATGTGCTGGCGCTGCATGGCGGCGTGACCATCGACCTGTCACAGATGAACGCGATGGTGGCCGTGCATGGCCAGGACCTGACGGCCACCGTGCAGGCCGGCGTGACGCGCAAGCAATTGAACGAAGAAATCCGCGACACCGGCCTGTTCTTCCCGATCGACCCGGGCGCCAACGCCTCGCTGGGCGGCATGGCGGCGACGCGCGCCTCGGGCACCAACGCCGTGCGCTACGGCACCATGCGCGAAAACGTGCTGGCACTGACCGTCGTCACGGCCGACGGGCGCATCATCAAGACGGGCACGCGGGCAAAAAAATCGTCGGCCGGCTACGACCTGACGCGGCTGTTTGTCGGCAGCGAAGGCACCCTGGGCATCATTACCGAAGTGACGGTGAAACTGTATCCGCTGCCGGAAGCGATTTCCGCCGCCGTGTGCTCGTTCCCGAGCACGGGCGAGGCCGTCAATGCCGTGATCCAGACCATCCAGATGGGCGTGCCAGTGGCGCGCGTGGAATTTCTTGACGAGAACGGCGTAAAAGCCATCAATGCCTACGACAAGCTGGCGCTGCCTGAAAAACCGCTGTTGCTGTTTGAATTCCACGGCACGCCGGCCAGCGTGGCCGAGCAGGCGCAAGTGGTGCAGGAGATCGCCGCCGAACACGGCGCCAGCGATTTTGAATGGGCCAGCCGGCCCGAAGAGCGCTCACGCCTGTGGGCGGCACGCCACAATGCCTATTTTGCGCTGCTGCAGCTGCGCCCGGGCAGCCGCGCCATTTCCACCGATTGCTGCGTGCCGATTTCACGGCTGGCCGAATGCATCCTGGCGACCAAAGATGACTGCGAACGCGCCGGCCTGGTTTACGCCATTATCGGCCACGTCGGCGACGGCAATTTCCATGTGCAGATGCTGGTCGACCCGGGCAATCCGCTGGACATCGCACGCGCCGAAAAAGTCAACAGCGACATGGTCACGCGCGCCATCGGCATGGACGGCACTTGCACCGGCGAGCACGGCGTGGGCATGCACAAGATGGACTTCCTGGTGGAAGAACATGGCGAGGCCGCGATCGACACCATGCGCGCCTTGAAACACGCGCTCGACCCGAAAAACATCCTGAATCCGGGCAAGATCGTCAGGTGGTGATGTAAAACCAACCCGTTGCAAATGCTGGGGTCGGACCCTGAGGGTCCGACCCCAGTCCTTGCCGTTGGGTTAAATTTCCAACTCCATCCGCATTGGCACATACGCAATCCCGCCCTCCTCCACCTTCGCCCCCGTCGCCACAAACCCCAATCCCGCATAAAACGGCAAGGCATATACAGAGGAATTGACGGTAAATGCCGTCACCTCGCCCTTGGCCAGCGATGCATCGCGCGCCGCCTGCCATAATTGCCGCGCCAGGCCGCGCCGGTGCAGCGTGCGCGGCACGAACATGTGGAACAGATGCGTGTTGTCGCGCATGGCCACCACGCCGGCCAGTTCGCCATCGAGATGGGCGATCTGGTAGCGGTATTTTTCCTGCGACAGATAATTTTCGATGGCCGGCAAGCGGCAGTGTTCGATGAATTTTTCCGCGCCGGCGCCGTCCGGATGCAAGGTCAAAAATGGCATCAGCTCGTCGATCAGGGCGACGATGGCAGGCGCGTCGGCGACCAAAGCCGGACGCAAGGTCAATGCAGGTAAATTCTTCATGAACAAATCATGCCACAAGCGTCAACAAAAATCACGGCTGCTGGTGCGCAAGCGTCCCAGCAGATGCGACATGTCGACCAGGCGCTTGGCTACCAGGTTGCGCACGATGCCTTCCTGCTGCCACACGCCATACACGCCCAGCAAGGGCGCACCGAGCACCTCCTTGCGCTGTTCTTCCACCAGCGACGGCCAGACGATCACGTTGACCGTGCCGGTCTCGTCCTCCAGCGTCAGGAACAGCACGCCCTTGGCCGTGCCCGGGCGCTGGCGCACGGTGACGATGCCGCAGGCGCGCGCCAGTTGGCCGTTGGTGTAACAACTGAGTGTGGAGGCCGGCATGAAGCGCTGGGCCAGCAATTGCTTGCGCAGCAGCGCCAGCGGATGGCGGCCCAGGGTCAGGCCTTGCGCGTGGTAGTCGCTGACGATGCCGGCGCCTTCGCTCGGCGTTGACAGCTGCGGCAAGTCTTCCTCGACCGTGGTGGCGCGCAGCAAGTCGCGCTCGGGCACGGCGCCGGCCGCCTGCCACAGGGCCTGGTGGCGGTTGCCGGCCAGCGCCTGCAAGGCATTGCCGGCGGCCAGTATCTGCAGGTCATGGCGGTCCAGCCCGGCGCGCCGCGCCAGGTCGGCCACGTCAACAAACATCGACATGGCGCGTGCGTCCTCAATGCGCTGGGCGGCCTCGGCCCGCATGCCGAACAGGGCATTGAAGCCGAGGCGCACTGCAGGCGCCGCCGCATCGCCTGCCAGCGCCGCCTCCCAGCCGCTGACGGCCACATCGACCGGGTAGACTTGCACGCCATGCCGGCGCGCATCCTGCACCAGTTGCGAGGGGCTGTAAAAGCCCATCGGCTGGCTGTTGAGCAAGGCGCACAGAAAGGCCGCCGGTTCATGGCATTTCAGCCAGGAACTGGCATAGGTCAAGAGCGCAAAGCTGGCCGCATGCGACTCGGGAAAACCATATTCGCCAAAGCCTTCGATCTGGCTGAAGATGGCTTCCGCAAATTCCCGTTCATACTTATTTTTGACCATCTTTTCGACGATACGTTCTTTGTAATTATTCAAGCCACCCTTGCGTTTCCAGGCCGCCATGGCGCGCCGTAACTGGTCCGCTTCGCCGGGCGTGAAATCGGCGGCGATAATTGCCACCTGCATTACCTGCTCCTGGAAAATCGGTATGCCCAGGGTGCGGCCCAGCGCCTTTTCCAGGCCCTTGGGATATACCACCGCCTCTTTTTTCTGGCGCCGCTGCAAATAAGGGTGGACCATGCCGCCCTGGATCGGGCCGGGGCGCACCAGCGCCACTTCGATCACCAAGTCATAGAATGTACGCGGGCGCAGCCGGGGCAGCATGCTCATCTGCGCGCGCGATTCGATCTGGAACACGCCGATGGTATCGGCCTCGCAGATCATGTCGTAGGTGGCCTTGTCTTCGGGCGGAATATCCTGCATCACGAACGGCTCGCCACGGCGTACGCTCACGATATCGAAGGCGCGGCGCAGCGCCGACAGCATGCCCAGCGCCAGCACGTCGACCTTCATCAGGCCCAGCTCTTCCAGGTCGTCCTTGTCCCACTCGATCACGCTGCGCTCTGCCATGGTGGCGTTTTCAATCGGCACCAGGCGCGACAGCTTGCCCTGCGCGATCACGAAGCCGCCCGGGTGCTGCGATAAATGGCGCGGAAAACCCAGCAGTTGCTGCGCCAGCGTGGCCCATTGCCGCGACAGCGGCGCCTCCGGGTCCAGCCCGCTTTCGGCCAGGCGGTTCAGCAGGTCGCGCTTGCCATCGAACCAGCGGTGCGCCTTGGCCACTTTCTCCACGATGGCCAGGTCCACGCCCAGCGCGCGGCCGCTGTCGCGCAAGGCGCTTTTCGGCCGGTAGCAAATCACCACGGCCGCCAGCGCGGCACGCCGCCGGCCATATTTGGCGTAGATATATTGAATCACTTCCTCGCGCCGCTGGTGCTCGAAGTCGACGTCGATATCGGGCGGCTCGTTGCGTTCGCGCGACATGAAACGCTCGACCAGCGAATTGCCGCGCGCCGGGTCCACTTCCGTGATGTGCAGGCAATAGCAGACGGCCGAGTTGGCAGCCGAGCCGCGGCCCTGGCACAGGATGGCTTGCGAACGGGCAAAGCGCACGATGTCGTAGACGGTCAGGAAATACGGCTCGTATGCCAGGTCGGCGATCAGTTCCAGCTCATGCTCGATCTGTTCTTGCACATGGGCCGGTATGCCCAGCGGAAAACGCGTGCGCGCGCCATGGTAGGTTTCTTCGCGCAAGTAAGTGGCCGGCGTATGGCCGGGCGGCACCAGTTCATCGGGGTATTCATAGCGCAAGGTGTCGAGGGAAAAATCACACTGGCTGGCGATGCCCACAGTTTCGGCCAGCGCCTGCGGCGGATACACATTGCCCAGGCGCAGCCGCGTACGCAGATGCTGTTCCGCGTTTTGCGCCAGCGCATAACCGCACTCGGCCACCGGCTTGCCCACGCGCACCGCGCACAGGGTGTCGAGCAAGGGCTTGCGCGAACGCACATGCATGCATACATGGCCAACCGCCGCCACCGGCAAGCCCTGCGCCCTTGCCGCCGCTTGCACGGCCAGGCGGTGCGCATCGTCCTGCGCGCGCAGCAGCAGGTTCAGGCCAAGCCAGTTGCGCTCTTTTTGTTCTCCTCCGTCTTCCTCCATGGCAAAGGTGGCCCGCATCCACGCGCCCTGCTCTTGCAAGGCGTCGGCATCGGCCGGATAGCTGGGCAGCAAGATCATCAGGCAGCCGGGCAAGCCTTTCAAATGCGCAAACTCGGCCGACGGCGCGGCGAAATCGTCGGGCGTGAGCAGATAGCGCCCCTTGGCCGCGCGCGTGCGCGCCATGGTGATCAGCTCGGACAAGTTGCCATAGCCTTCGCGGTTTTTCGCCAGCGCCAGCAGCGACCAGGCGGCGCTGCCGTCGGCATGCGTCAAATGAAAATGGGCGCCGATAATCAAGGGGAATTTCGCCCGTTTGGCCACGCCATGGGCGCGCACCACGCCGGCCAGCGAACACTCGTCAGTGATGGCCAGCGCACGGTAGCCCAGCTCGATGGCGCGCGCCACCAGCTCCTGCGCATGCGAAGCGCCATGCAGAAAGCTGAAGTTGGTCAGGCAGAACAACTCAGCGTAATCGGGCAAGCTCGCGACCGCCATGATGTACCTCAACACTGTATATAAACACAGTAATTATACTCAAGTCAAAACAGGCACCCGCTTTTGCCAGAGCTTGCCCTTGAGATGGGCTTGCCGGTTCTTGTCGCCTCATCGGCAAAGACCAGAATGCGCACCATTCATAACTGGTATGACCGAAATGCGATTTACATATATCCCCGCCAATTCTAGGATGCCTGACGTGCACCAGCCATCCGGCTGCACAGCGGCGCCAGCCGGCAAGCCCATGCCATCAGGCAGGGCTCAACGAAGATCAAGGGGACTATCCATGTATAACGCCATTACCGGGGCCAGCGCGGCGGCGCCGGCCACCGCTGCGGATGCGGACAATGCGCTCTACCGCAAGGTATCGGGCCACATTATTCCGTTTCTGTTCGTCTGCTACGTTATTTCCTTCCTCGACCGCATCAACATCGGGTTTGCCCAGTTGCAGATGAAGCAGGATCTTGGTTTCAGCGACGCGATGTACGGACTGGGCGCGGCGGCTTTCTACGTTGGCTATGTCTTGTTCGAGGTGCCGAGCAATCTGCTGCTGGCGAAATATGGCGCGCGCAAGACCTTCGTGCGCATCATGCTGCTATGGGGCGCCGCCTCCGTCTCGATGGCGTGGGTATCGACGCCGACACAGTTTTATCTCCTGCGCTTTACCTTGGGCGTGTTCGAGGCCGGCTTCTTCCCCGGCATCGTGCTCTACCTTACCTACTGGTACCCGCCGCTGCGGCGCGCCTCGGTGCTGTCCTTTTTCTTTGCCGGCGTGGCGGTGGCGGGCGTCATCGGTGGCCTGGTGTCGGGCTGGATCATGCGTGACATGGCCGGCGTGCTGGGGTTCAGGGGCTGGCAATGGATGTTCGCGCTGGAAGGCGCGCCTGCGCTGGTGCTGGCGGTGATCGCCTTCTTTTATCTCGATGATTTCCCGCACGATGCCAAGTGGCTCAGCAGGCAGGAAAAAGCCCGCCTGGCGGACAACCTCGCCGACGATGCGCCGGCCACCGGCAGCGGCGCGGCCCGCGGCGCTGCCTGGTTCAGCAACCCGCGCGTTTATCTGTATGCCTTCATCTACTTTGCGCTGACCTGCGGTTCGCTGACGCTGAGTTTCTGGATGCCGCTGATGATCCGCGATTTCGGCGTGCAAGACGTGGTGATGGTCAGCCTGTACTCGGTCATTCCGAACGCGATCGGCGCCGTCGGCGTAATCCTGATCGCCCGCCTTGCCGACCGCAGGGCGCAGCACGGCAAGTTCTTCGCGGTCTGCACCGTCGGTGGTGCGCTGGCCCTGGCGGCCCTGACCACACATCCGTCCAGCCTGGCGCTGGCACTGCTGCTGCTGTCGCTGGCAACCACGCTGATCTTCTCGGCATTGCCGATATTCTGGGCCATGCCGACAGCGCTGCTGCCGCGCGAAGGGCGCGCGGGAGGCATCGCGATGATCAGCAGTTGCGGCATCACCAGCGGCATCGTTGCACCATGGGCGATTGGCCAGATCAAGACGGCCACCGGCAGCATGGACATCGCGCTCTATATCCTGGCGGTGCTGCTGGCCGTGAGCGCTGCGGTGCTGCTGGCGAGCCTGGCCAGGCCTATTCCGGATGCTGATCGAACGCCTCCTTGACCTGCTTGCGCAGCCAGTTGTTGGCGGCGTCGTGCTGGAAGCGCGGATGCCAGTACTGGCGGATGCCGAAGGCCGGCACCACCACTGGCGTCTCGACCACCTTGATGCTGCGATAGCCGGCAAAGCGGCTGGCCAGCTCGCGCGGCACGGTGGCGATCAGGTCGGCATTGGCCTCGATGATCATCGGCACGGTCAGGAAATGGGGCGTGGTGAGATAGATCCGGCGCGGCCCGGCAAGCTGGTCGACGATGCCGTCGTAGGCATCTTCCACCCTGCCCGACAGCGAAACGACAATATGCTCCATGGCAAAATACTGTTCCCGCGACAGCGCCTCGCCGATCTGGCGATTGCGGCGATTGACGATGGTCACGAACGAGCGGGTAAACAGCTGCTGCTGGAACAGCCCGTCGGGCATGGAATGCAGCGAGCCCATCGCCAGATCGGCTTCGCCGCGCTCGAGCATGTCCTCGATCTGCTGCATCGGCACTTGCAGGGTGCGCAAGGTGCAGCCAGGCGCGGCGCTGCGCAGGCGCTCGATCAGCTTGGGCAGGAAAATCAGCTCGCCCATGTCGGTCAGGCAGAGGCTGAAGACGCGCCTTGCCGTCGAGGCATCGAAACCTTCGCGCACCAGCAGTTCGCCGCGCACCGTTCCCATCACCGCCAGCACCGGCTCGAGCAGCTCGAGTGCGCGCGGCGTCGGCTGCATGCCGCTGCCGGTCTTTAAAAACAGCTGGTCGCCAAAGAACAGCCGCAGCCGTTTCAGGGCGTGGCTGACCGCACTTTGCGACATGCCCAGCTCGTCGGCAGCACGGCTGACGTTGCGTATGCGTATCAATGCGTCGAAGACCGGCAAGAGGTTGAGGTCGAAATCTGCGTTATGTATGCTATTCATAGTTCTGATCGATGTACGCTGATTTACAAATAATACGGCAACTCGCATGATCTGCCTACCGACATTGAGTGCGGCATTACGAGGAGAGTGCATCATGGCAGAGAAAAAATTTGCGTCACAAGCCGATCTGGAAGTGAAGAAAACCAGCTTCATCAAGCTGTCCGACAACGCGTATGCCTACACGGCCGAAGGCGATCCGAATTCCGGCGTCATCATCGGCGACGACAGCGTGATGGTGATTGATACCACCGCGACCCCGGTGATGGCGCAGGCACTCATCAAGCATATCCGCAGTGTCACCGACCTGCCGATCAAATACGTGGTGCTGTCGCATTACCACGCAGTACGCGTGCTCGGTGCATCGGCCTACTTCGAGGAAGGCGCCGAGCAGATCATCGCCTCGCGTGGCACCTACGAACTGATCGTCGAGCGCGGCGCGCAGGACATGCAGTCGGAGATCGAGCGTTTCCCGCGCCTGTTCGCCGGTGTCGAATCGGTGCCCGGGCTGAGCTGGCCGACCATGGTCTTCGAGAAAGAGATGACGATCTTCATGGGCAAGCTCGAAGTCAGGCTGGCGCATATCGGCATGGGGCACACCAAAGGCGATACCGTGGCCTGGATCCCGTCGCAGAAGATCTGTTTCTCGGGCGACCTGGTCGAATTCGACGCCGCCGCGTACACCGGTGACGCCCAGCTCGAAGAGTGGCCCGCCACGCTCGAAGCGCTGCGCGCCCTGGGCGCCGAGAAGCTGGTACCGGGACGCGGCCCTGCCCTGCTCAATCCGCAGCAAGTCAATGCCGGCATCGACTACACCAAGGACTTTGTCACGACACTGCTGGGCAGCGCCAGGGAGGCGGTGGCAAACAGCATGAGCTTGAAAGAAGCGATGGCGCACGTGCGCAGCAAGATGGATCCGAAATTTGGCCACGTCTTCATTTACGAGCATTGTTTGCCGTTCGACGTCACGCGCGCCTACGACGAAGCGAAGGGCATCAAGCATCCGCGCATCTGGACTGCACAGCGCGACAAGGAAATGTGGCATTCGTTGCAGAACTGATCCCCATCGACGGCCTGCGCGCCATGGTTCGCGCAGGCCATCTTCACCATGCTGACGTATTTCTGGAACTGATATGGATATCGATTATCAACGCCGCGTATTCAACTACGCGCCCCACAAGCGCCAGCCGGTGCGCCATCCGGTGGTGGTGGTCGGCGCCGGCCCGGTGGGCCTGGCGACCGCCATCGACCTGGCCCAGCAAGGCGTGCCCGTGGTCCTGCTGGACGACGACGACAAGCTGTCGGCGGGCTCGCGCGCCATCTGCTTTTCCAAGCGCACGCTCGAAATCTTCGACCGCCTGCGCTGCGGCGAGCGCATGGCGAACAAGGGCGTCAGCTGGAACCTCGGGCGCATCTTCATGCGCGACGAAGAAGTTTACGGCTTCGACCTGCTGCCCGAAGACGGCCACCAGCGGCCAGCCTTCGTCAATCTGCAGCAATACTATGTAGAAGGCTATTTGCATGAACGCGCGCAGGAACTGCCAGCGCTCGACCTGCGCTGGTGCAGCCGCGTCACCGCGCTGGAGCAGCATGCCGGCCATGCAACGCTGACGGTCGATACACCCGATGGACCCTACACGCTGGAGGCGGCCTATGTGGTAGCGGCCGACGGCGGCAAAAGCACCATCCGCAAGCTGATGGGCCTGGAGAGCAAGGGCCGGGTCTTCCGCGACCGTTTCCTGATCGCCGACGTGAAAATGACGGCCGACTTCCCGGCCGAGCGCTGGTTCTGGTTCGATCCGCCGTTCCACCCCGGCCAGTCGGTCCTGCTGCACCGGCAGCCCGACAATATCTGGCGCATCGACTTCCAGCTGGGCTGGGACGCCGATCCGGTGGCCGAAAAGGCGCCCGAACGCGTCATCCCGCGTATCGAGGCCCTGCTCGGCAAGCAAGCGCAGTTCGAACTCGAATGGGTCAGCATCTACACCTTCTGCTGCCTGCGCATGGACAAGTTCCGCCATGGCCGCGTGCTGTTTGCCGGCGATGCTGCGCATGGCGTGTCGCCGTTTGGTGCGCGCGGCGCCAACAGCGGCGTGCAAGATGCCGACAACCTGGCATGGAAGCTGCGCCTGGTGATCGAAAACAAGGCGCCGGACGCGCTGCTCGACAGCTACGGCCAGGAACGCGAATACGCCGCTGACGAGAATATCCTGAACTCGACGCGCGCCACCGACTTCATCACGCCCAAGAGCGCGGCCAGCCGCTTGTTCCGCGACGCCGTGCTGCAGCTGGCCAAGGAACAACCGTTTGCCCGCAAGCTGGTCAATAGTGGCCGGTTGTCGACGCCGTCGGTGTATGCGCAATCGGCCTTGAACACGCCCGATGCGCATGTTTTCCGGCAAGGCTTGCAGCCAGGCTCGCCAGCCGCCGACGCACCGCTGATGTTCGAGGGTCGCGCCGACTGGCTGCTGAGCCATACCGGCAACGAATTTACCGGTATCTATTTTGCCGGCTCCGAACACGATGGCCAAGCCATCGCCGCGGCGCTGGCGCTGGCAGCCGAGGCCGTTCCCGTACGGCTTCTGGTCATCGCGGCGGCTGGCCAGGCGCAAGCGGGTATGCTGGAAGACAGCGCCGGCCTGGTGGCGGCGCGCTACGATGCCGCGCCCGGCAGCTTCTATCTGTTGCGCCCCGACCAGCATGTGTGCGCGCGCTGGCGCAGCTTCGATGCGCATGCGGTGCGCGCGGCGGTGGCGCGCGCCTGCGGCCACCAGGACCTGGCGACCAACGCCACACCGACCCGAAACCAGATGGAGCCCGCATGAACCGGCACCTGAATCTTGAACCAAACCTGGCCGACCCCGATGCCTACTACGAGATGCTGGTCGACACGCATCAGGACCTCAGCGACGAGCAGAGCAAGATGCTCAATGCCCAGTTGATCCTGCTGCTGTCGAACCATATCGGCGACCCGGAGGTACTGCGCGTGGCGTTTGCCATCGCGCGGGGAAACGTTGAGACAGCGATGACGTGATCGGTCGGCGATTCGGTTATGCTGGTGCTTTCCCTTCGGCATAACTTATATCGGCATCGTCATGACCATCCATCTCCTGAAATGCTTCGGCGCCGCCCCCGGTGGCGGCAACCCGGCGCTGGTCGTCGAGCACGACGGCGGCACGGAAAGCGAACGCCAGCAGTTTGCGCTTGCAAACCAGGTCAGCGCCTGCGTCTTTATCGACCGCCAGCCCGGTGGCGCCATCGTGCTCGACTATTTTTATCCGCACACGCGCAGCCCGCTGTGCCTGCACGCCACCCTGGCCGCCGCGCATGTGCTGCTGGCGGCGCCCGATGCGCCAGCGGGCCTGACTGTGCATACTGCGATGCGCAATCAGCCTTTGCGGCTGGCGCGCCGCGCGCAGGGCCTGTTTATCGGGCTGGCGCCGCAAGCGGCGCCCTCGGTTGAAATAGAACGGTATGTGCCATCAGAACTGATGGGCCAGCACATGCACTTGCTGTCGCCGCCGGTCGTCGCCTCCATCGGCAGCCCCAAGCTGCTGCTGGAAGTGGCTGACAGCACCACCTTGCGCGCGTTGCGGCCGAATCTTGAACTGATTGCCGACTGGGGCCGCTTGCATGGCGTCAACGGCTGCTATGTGTATTGCAAGCTGGCCGAAGGGCAGTATGAAGGGCGCAACTTCAACCATCCGGATCCGGCCATGGAAGACAGTGCTACCGGCGTGGCGGCCGGCGCGCTGGCATATCATTTGCAACAGTCGCTGAGCCTGTCCCAAGGCCATGTCACCGATCAGCCTTGTTTGATCCGGGTCGAGTATGCAGAAGGTGAGATTTGGGTGGGCGGAATGGTGCAAAGCAGCACCTGAACGGGGCATGCTGCACCAAGGCAATGCAGACAAAGAGGCAACAAAACAGCTGCGTACCAGGAAACAACAGTTACGCTTTATTTGTAATAAGAAAATACGGTATTGCTGGCAGATAGTTAAAAAGTGGCACTAGAATCAAGTGACAAAATCACTTGGAGATACCCGCGTGCCAACCCTGACCATCTTGCGTAAAGCCGTTCTGATCAGCCTGTATGGCAGCGCCGCCCTCGGCGTTCTCGGCATCTTCGCCGCGCCCGCCATGGCGCAAACCGCCGAGTCCGCCAGCGCAGCCGACGCCGTGCAAACGGTCAGCGTGGTCGGTTCGCGCCGCGTCACCGCCAGTTCCGCCACCGACACCATGGTGCCGGTCGATATCATCCCGATGACGAAGGTCGCCGAACAGGGCGGCCAGTTCGACCTGGCGCAGTCGCTGCAATATATTTCGCCGTCATTCAACTCCACCCGCCAGACCGGTGCCGACGGCGCCGACCTGGTCGATTCAGCCGCCCTGCGCGGCTTGGGTTCCGACCAGACCCTGGTGCTGGTGAACGGCAAGCGCCGCCACACGACGGCGCTGGTCAACCTGTTCGGCGCGCGCAACCGCGGCAACACGGGCACCGACATGAATGCGATTCCGCTGCTGGCGATCAAGAACGTGCAGGTGCTGCGCGACGGCGCCGCTGCCCAGTACGGCTCGGACGCGATTGCCGGCGTGATCGATATCGAACTGAAGAAAAGCCTGGGCTGCGAAGCGGTGGCCGGCTACAGCCAGTATTCGGAAGGCGACGGCAAGAACTACATGACCTCGGCCTACTGCGGCATGGCGCTGGGTGACAAGGGCACGATTGCGATTACCGGCGAATACCTGGACCGTGGCCGCTCGAACCGCGCCGACGCCGACAGCATGCGCATCATTGGCGACACCAAATCGGAAAACAAGACCTTGTACGTGAATGGCGATTACGCCACCAGCGCTACCGGCAAACTGTATTTCACGGCTGGCGCGCAGACGCGCGACGCCTCGAGCGCCGCGTTTGGCCGCGGCGGCATCGGCAGCGACGATATTCCATCGCGCAATTCGGCCGCCATGTATCCGAACGGTTTCGTGCCCTTCATCAATGGCAAGATCGACGACCAGTACGCCACCATCGGCCACCGTAGCCAGATCGGCGAATGGAATGCGGACTTCTCGCAGACCTACGGCTACAACAAGATGCGCTACGACATCAGCAACACCCTGAATGCGTCGATCGCCAACCTCGACCTGCTGAACGGCGGCAAGGGCGTCAGCGCCAGCCGTTATGACGCGGGCGGCTTCTCGTTCCAGCAGCTGACCACCAATGCCGACTTCAGCCGCTACTACGACACCGTGTTGCGCGGCATGAACGTCGCTTTCGGCGCCGAATACCGCAGCGAGGAATACAAGATCATCGCCGGCGAGCCTGGTTCCTACAGCGACGCCGACGGCGTGGGCTTCGGCGGCAATGCGGGCAGCCAGGGCTTTCCCGGCTTCCAGCCCGGCGACGCCACCAAGGCCAAGCGCCACAGCATCGCCGCCTATGGCGACGTGGAACTGGACATTACCGAGCGCCTGAAAACCCAGGGTGCCGTGCGCTACGAAAAATTCAGCGACTTCGGCTCGACCGTCACCGGCAAGCTGGCCGCCAGCTACAAGGCGGCGCCGACGGTGCTGCTGCGCGGCTCGGCCAGCACGGGTTTTCGCGCGCCATCGCTGCAGCAAGTGTATTTCTCGTCGACCTTTACCGACTTTATCGGCGGCGTGCCGACCGACGTGGTGCTGGCGCCGAACGGTGGCGCGGTCGCCAACGCGGCCGGCATCCCGAAACTGAAGGAAGAAAAATCCACCAGCTTTACGCTCGGCACCACCTGGACCCCGACCCAGGCCATCTCGGTCACGGCCGATTTGTACAACATCAAGATCAAGGACCGCATCGTGCTGTCGGGCCGCTTCAATGCCGACAACTACCCGGACCTGGCGGCCCGCTTGTCCCTGCTGGGCGTGGGCGAAGCGCAATTTTTCGTCAACTCGATCGACACGCGCACGCGCGGCCTGGACCTGACCGCCTCGCACAAGGGTGAATTGTTCAGCAACCGCCTGACCACCTTTTTGGCGCTGAACCTGAGCAAAACGGAAGTAACGAAAGTGAAAACCCCGGCTTCGCTGGCCGGCTTCGAAGACGTGCTGCTGTCCGAACGCGAACGCCTGTTCATCGAGCAAGGCGGCCCCCGTTCAAAAGCCACGCTGGGCTTTGATTACCTGACCGGCAAGCTCGAATCGAACTTGCGCGTGATCCACTTCGGCCCGCAAACCCTGGGCACCTTCAGCGGCACCGCCGAAGGCGTACCGAACGCGCGCTACAAGGCCAAGACTTCGGCCGACCTGAGCTTTACCTACAGCATCACGAAAAACACCAAGCTGACTTTTGGCGGCAACAACATCTTCAACGTCAAGCCGACCACGCAGAACGCCGACGAAACCGACAACGGTTTCAAGTATGACAGCGTGCAGTTTGGCCTGAATGGCGCGTCGTATTTTGGACGCTTGTGGGTCAAGTTCTGATGTAGTGGTCATGTCGTAAAAAACAGCGGCTGCGCCAGGGATGGGCAGCCGCTGTTTTGTTGGCGCCGTGATCAGCATGGCATGCATTAAAAGTTGCCTAATCACAACAAAATCACGCTCACATTGCTTTTTGTGATTTTTAGTGAGAAACTAAATTCAACCAATAAAAATAACAAAACGAAATAACTGAACAATTTATTTCGTTATTCCAGCACCCAGCCCCGTGCCCACGATCGCGCACCACCTTGCTCGGCCCCGCCTTCACCATGGCGTTGCCTGACTTGATCGATAGTCCATCACGCCCGTCGACTTCCATCTCGTGCATCCCTGACGTCCTCATATCACGACGGATAAGGATCACATATAAATAATTCCCAAGGGAATGTTATGAAAAACTTATCCGTACGTACCCAGCTTGCACTTGCCTTCGGCGGCATCACATTGCTGCTGGCGGGCATCGCTATCATTGCCATCTTCAGCATGTCGCGTCAGGCAGCCACCTTTGAAAATTATGTGCATGGCGTGCGCGCACGTTCCGAAGCTGCCCACATCGTGCGCGAGTCGGTAGGCATGCGCGCCGTGGCGGCCAGGAACCTGGTCTTCGTCACCACGCCGGCAGACCGCGAGCTGGAGAAGAAAGTGGTCTTCCAGGCACAGGAAGAGGTAGTGGCCAATTTGCGCAAGCTCAAGGAGCTGGCCAGCGATGCCTCCGTCTCGGACGATGCGCGGCGCATGATCACCAAGATTGATGACATCGAAAAACAGTATTCGCCGGTGGCGCTGGCGATTGTCGATCTTGCCCTTAAAGAAAAGAAAGAGGAAGCGATCGCCAAGATCAACCAGGAATGCCGTCCCTTGCTGGCGGCACTGGTTGCCGCTTCCAATCAATACGCGCAATACACGACGCAACACTCGCTGGAACTGATCAAGGCAGCGGAAGAGAAATTTACGGCAGCCAGGAACCAGCTGATCCTGCTCAGCCTGCTCGCCACCGCACTGGCGATTGCCGCCGGCATCCTGATCTCGAAGCGCCTCTTGAGCGCGCTGGGTGCGGAACCCGTCGCTTTATGTGACGCCGTGACCAGGGTTGCCAGCGGCGACCTGACCGGCGAACTGAATGTCAGGCCCGGCGACAGCGGCAGTGTATTGGCGGCGGTACAGCGCATGCAGTCGTCGCTGGTCCAGGTCGTGTCGTCCGTTCGCCAGGATTCGGAACTGGTGTCAACCGCGGCAGTGGAAATTTCCACAGGCAATAACGACTTGTCGAGCAGAACCGAGCAGCAGGCCAGTGCTCTGGAAGAAACAGCCTCTTCGATGGAAGAGCTGACGTCGACCGTCAAGCAGAATGCCGAGAATGCACGCCAGGCCAACGTATTGGCGATCACGGCATCCGATGTCGCGACCAGGGGCGGCGCCGTGGTTTCCCAGGTAGTGGGCACGATGGAATCGATCAGCGAAGCGTCCCGCCAGATCGTCGACATCATCAGCGTCATCGATGGCATCGCCTTTCAAACCAATATCCTCGCGCTCAATGCGGCGGTGGAAGCGGCCAGGGCCGGTGAACAGGGGCGCGGATTTGCGGTGGTCGCTTCCGAGGTACGCAGTCTTGCCCATCGCAGCGCCACTGCCGCCAAGGAAATCAAGGTACTGATCGACAATTCGGTGGAACGGGTCGACCTGGGCACCAAATTCGCCAACGAAGCGGGCGCCACCATGTCAGAGGTGGTCAGCAGCGTGACGCGGGTCACCGATGTGATCGCCGAGATCGTCAGCGCCAGCCAGGAGCAATCGACGGGGATCGAACAGATCAATCATGCCGTCAGTGCGATGGACAATGTCACTCAGCAAAACGCCTCGCTGGTCGAGGAAGCTGCCGCCGCAGCTGAATCTCTGCGTGTTCAAGCCGACAATCTGGTGCGCACAGTGAGTGTCTTCCAGATCCCTGCAGACGGCGCACGCCCCACTACCCGGCCCACGCTGGCCCATGCCGGCAAGGCTGGCGGTGTGGCCAAAGCACCTGCACGCGCGGTGCCTGCAAAGCGCGCGCCCGTGTCGAACGTCATGCCCTTGTCACAGGCAAAGGCACGCAAGGCAGCGGCTGCCGGGGGTGACTGGGAAGAGTTCTAGACATGACAGGCGCAGGGTGGTTGCGTGACGACACCCTGCAAGCAACCACGTCCAGACCAGTCATGAAAATCTGGCCCGTGTAGATGCTGATGGCGCCATGCTCGCCCGCATGGTTGACCTTCATGATGCGTCCAACCAATTGAGCGCAATGGATGGTCACTATAATCGTCCGTCCCTATCGAGGCACTGCTGATGCCTGGCGGCGACTTGTCGCAGCTTGTGCATTGATGAAAAAGACCAGATCCATGACGGTATCCACGCGTCCATGCCAAGGGTTGTCTTCCGTTTTGTCCAAGCAACGTCCTGACCTGGCTGCGATATCCTGCAACAAATCATCCAGCTCGTCCGCCTCAAGTTGAAAGTCCGCAGACAGCCTGTCCGAGGCGCGCACGGGAAAAGCGGGCACGTACGGCTGCAGCCATTGCTGGAGTTCCTGGTAGGTCGCACGTATGATCCAGGTATCTGTCTGGCGCAGGTCAAAGCTGCGGGCAAACTCGCAGATCGATACGCCTTGACGCGACCTTGCCAGCGCTTCGTAGCGGCGCTTTTCTCGCTTGGTCACGGCTGCGCCATAGCAGCAGGCGGCGCAGCATGACATCGCGATCATGCACCGCGCAAACGTCGATGCTGAATACAGAAAGTATCCGAACCCCAACACCAGAACCATCAAAAATAACACTGCGGCATAGCCAAGATTTTCGCTATGGCGGGGTGGCAGTAACCGGGATGGCAATCGCATGGTCTTCATCCTGTTCCTTATCCTGAAGCTTGCAGAAGCAGAAGCAACGGCCAGTATCAGTCAATTATCAAGGGGACTCCGGTGGAGTACCGCTGGTACACCTCATCAATGAATGCCACATCCGTACCTGGAGCAAAGATCAACGCAAACTCCTCATCGGTCGCAGCGAAGATATCGTAGACCGCATTCTCGGCCGCATCAAAAATCTGGATATTCTTCATATTCCAATCTTTATTATTCCTCAGCGGTATAGCTTGTTGCTGATTTTTCTGCGTGTACGGAAAGGCACGATTGATCTGGCAGCAGGCCTCAAAAAGTTGACCATGCACCCAAGCTGGCCTTGTCGACATGGCCATCGCTCAAGGCTTTCAGTGCGCGGATAAAATCATCGAGCAGCGCCGGCTCGGTCAACATATACAAGGTACTTTCGGTAGCGACATGCTTTTTACCGAAGTCAAAATATTCGGACTGGGCGGCAATGGTGATGTACAAATTTCCCATCTCCTGAAAATGCAGGCGGGCATGAAAGGCGCCGGATGCATATTCAGGGCCGAATTCTCCGAATCGCAGGTCATGAATGCCGCCGTGGACATGATTCTTGAAACGGTCCAATCCCGCGGCGGCATCCTTCAAGCGCTGGTGTCCCGCATACACGTTGATGCCGAAGGTTGAGGTGCCGTCGTTGGCCTCGATACGCAACTCGACCATATCCTCATCGGCCCACTTCCTGAGAAAGCTGATTCCTGTTTCCATATCCCCTCTTTTGTCGGCATGTCTGGCCCCATTGGCTGTGCCTGGCTGCTTGCTACTTTAACGTATTGCAGCATGGCGTAGCCTCTTATCGCAACCTTGATCCGTCCGGATTGGCAGCTTCTTCCTGGATATTCTTCATGTACTCATCTTCGTCAGGCTGGCATGGACAGGCAGCGATCGGCTTGAAATAGCCTCGTGGGCAGCACGGCGAATTCACTCATCCCTGAGCCGAAGCCTTGCCGCTTCCAGCATGTCCGGGTAGCCGGTATCGGATGGGAAAGACACCTGCTTTTCGAAGATGCAGCACAAATTCCACAGTGCCCGCTGCTCGGCCCCATCTTCGATCGACAAGGTGTCAGTGTTACTGAAGCGCTGCAGGAATGCGAACAGCACCAGCGCCTCGTCCGTGGTCAAGGTAATCGTCACATCGGCTGATGGCGCTGTCATTGTCGACGCCAGGCTCAGGCCACCGCCAGCGCCACAATCTCGCGCTGCATGTTCTCGATCGCCCGCTGGTTGTATTGATTGGAGAAGTACGCATCGCCAAACAGCTGCCCGGCCTGCGCCTTGGCCGAGAGGTGCTGCAGGGCCAGTCCCCGCTGCTGGTTGAAACGGGCCGGCTCGACATGCGCGTATTCGCGCGCTATGGCTTGCGTGTACGCCTGGTAGACCTCTTCATCCTGGCCCAGGATGGCCAGGTCGGCGCTCAGCATCACGTCCTTCAGCACATGCGCAATCGATAGGACCTGGAAGTGGTCGGTGGCGCGTATCAGCTGGGCGACTTCCTGGTTGTCGCCGGCATCGAGGCCGCTGCCCAGCCATAGCTGGGCGCTGGCTTCTTCGCTTGAATACAGGGCGTCTTCGTCGTGGCTGTAGACGGCGTCGTGGAACCAGAAGGCTTTTTTGACCAGCGCGCTGTCGCGTGGCGCAGCGTAGGTATTGTCGGCCCAGACGCGGATTTCGGACAGGCCGTGCACCAGGTGGTCGAGGTTGTGATAGTGGCGGTCCGCGCCGCCATACGCGTCCGGCCCGGTCAGGTGGGCGAACCAGCGATCGAACAGGGCGATCTGGTCAAGCGAGGCGGTGGCGTACTGCCACAGCGCTTCCCACTCCTTGCGCAGGCAGTCGAGTATCCAGGCCTGGTAGGCAGGGCCGGGGACGAATTTTTTCATGGTCCAGTTCCAGCCGACCGGGCCTTCCAGCGCTTTGACGAAGCTGGAGCTGACGGAACCCAAGTCGCGCGGTGGCATCACGAAGATGGTTTTGGCGCCCTGCAGCACGTCGACATTGGTCTGCTGGATCAGGTTTTCATAGTCGAAATCGGCGGTGGTGCGGATACCGCGGATCAGGTAGTCGCAGCCGTGCTTTTTCGCCGCGCGCGCGGTGTAGTCGCCCTTGACGATCACTACCTGCACATTGTCCCAGCCGCACTCGCGCGCGCTCTGCTCGATGATGCGCTTGCGGTCTTCGGCCGGGAACTGCGGCTTTTTGGCGGGGTTCTGCGACAGGAAAACGATCACCTCGTCGGCCAGTGAGCGCGCTTCGCCGATCACCCACATATGGCCGTTGGTGATGGGGTCGAGGGTGCCTGAAAAACCGATCTTCTGCATGCTGCGCTCCGTTCATTAATGTACTTATTGGGCAGACAATATAGGCCTGCGCCGCGCACGTCAATGCAGCATGCCAAAGATCCGTATCAAATCGCTATTTTTTCAGCGGCAGCGGGAACTCTACCCGCACGCACAGGCCGCCGAGCCGTTCGGAACTGTCCAGCACCAGGCGCGCGCCATGGCGCTCGGCAATCGCCTTGATGATGGCCAGGCCCAAGCCGCTGCCGTTGGCGTCGGTGCCGGGCACGCGGTAGAAGCGGCTGAACACCCGTTCGCGCTCTTCCTCGGGAATGCCGGGGCCGCTGTCTTCCACCGACAGGGTCACGCCAACCGGCGTCGAACGCAGGTCGATATCGACCGTGCCGCCCTGCGGCGTGTATTTGATGGCGTTGTCGACCAGGTTGCGCAGCAAGATGTTCAGGGCGTCGGCCTGGCCGGCGGCGCTGGCCGGGTCCATATGGTGCAGGCCCAGGTCGATCTTGCGCGCCTGCGCCACGCCGGCCATGTCGCCCAGCGCGCGCTTGACGACATCGTTCAGGTCCACCAGCTGCAGCTGGTCGCCGCTGGCCGCGCTGGCCTCCTGGCGCGCCAGCACCAGCAACTGCTCGACCAGCCGCGTGGCCCGTTCGATGCCGGCGCTGACGCGCGAAATAGCCAAGCTGCGCTTGTCTTCCGACTCGGCGCGCTCCAGGCTCAGCACCTGCAACTTGAGCGCCGCCAGCGGCGTGCGCAATTCATGCGCGGCGTCGGCGACGAAATGCTGCTGCGCGTCGAAGGCGGTTTTCACGCGGTCGAACAACAGGTTCAATTCATGCACCAGCGGGCGCACTTCGTCGGGCAGGCCGGACTCCGACACCGGCGACAAATCGTCGGCCTGGCGCGCCGCCACCTGCTTGCGCACGCGAGACACGGGCGCCAGCGAACCGCTGACCACCCACCACACCACCAGCATCAATATCGGCGCCATCAGCGCGATCGGGCCCACCGTGCGCAGCGCCAGGCTGCCGGCCATGCGTTTGCGCACCGCCATGTCCTGCGCGATCTGCACGGTCTGTGAACTGGTCTGCACCGAGAAGATGCGGTAGGTGGTGCCGTTCGCCTTGACGTTCGAAAAACCCAGCACGGCGCGTTGCGGCAGTTCGGCGCGCGTGATCGAACGGAACACCTGCACCCCGTCCGGCGTCCAGACCTGCACCACCATGTCGTTATTGGCCGGATCGGCCGGCAAGGCTTCGGCGTGATTGGCCAGCGGCGCGCCCGAACGCAGCGACAGCGCCATCTGCTGCATGTGATAATCAAAAATCTGGTCGGCGTCGTACAGCGCGCTGCGGTAGGCGATCGACGCCTGCGCCAGCGCCGCCATGATGATGGCGGCCAGCAGGAACCACAGCAAGCGGCCGCGCAGCGAGTGCGTCACGGTCACCTTCACCTTCATTCTCATGCCTTGGGCACCATGTAGCCCAGGCCGCGCACGTTCTGGATCAATTCGCTGCCCAGCTTCTTGCGCAGGCCGTGGATATACACCTCGACGGCATTGCTGTTGACTTCATCCTTCCAGCTGTACAGCTTTTCTTCCAGCTGCGCGCGCGACAGCACGATGCCGGGCCGCGCGATCAGCGCTTCGAGCACCGCCCATTCGCGCGCCGACAGGTTGACCGGATGGCCATCAGCGATCACTTCGCGCGTGAGCGGATTGATCGACACGCCCTGGTGTTCGAACACCGGTTCCGGCCGGCCCGAAGCGCGCCGCAGCAAGGCGCGGATGCGCGCCAGCAGTTCGTCGAGGTCGTACGGCTTCAATACATAGTCGTCGGCACCGGCGTCGAGGCCGGCGATGCGCTGCTCGATGGCGTCGCGCGCGGTGGCCACCAGCACGGGCGTATCGAGTTTGCGCAGGCGCATCGAGCGCAGCACTTCCAGGCCATCCTTGCGTGGCAGGCCCAGGTCCAGTAGCACCAGGTCATAGGTTTGCGTTTGCAGGGCCGTGTCGGCCATGTCGCCATCCTTGACCCAGTCCACCGCGTAGTGCTCGGCGCGCAGCAGGTCCAGCACCACTTCGCCGATCATTGTGTCGTCTTCTACCAGCAGTAAGCGCATGGTTGCTCCTTGTTTTATTTTTTACCCCAACAGCGAAAATGCCGGGGTCGGACCCTAGGGTCCGACCCCGGTATTGCCATTGGGTTTGCTTCTTCATTATCCTAAACGCACCGGTATAAAAATCTTGTCCGGTCCACGCTGTATCAGCAAGGCGACCGACTTGGCCGATTTGTCGACCACGTCGCGCACTTGCTCGACGGTGTTGACGGGGCGGCCGTTGACCGACAATAACACGTCGCCCGGCTGCACTCCGGCATTGGCCGCCGCGCCGCCCGCGTCTTCCACCAGCAGGCCGGCGCTGATGCCCGCTTCGCGCTTTTCATCCGATTGTAACGGACGCAGCGCCAGGCCCAGTTTCACCTTGCCGGCTGCGCCATGCTCGGGCGCCGCTTCGGCCACCTTGTCGGCGGCATTGCCCAGCGTGGCCGTGATGGTGACGATCTTGCCGTCGCGCCAGACATCCATGTTGATCTTGTCGCCCGGCAGCGCAATACCGACCATGGCCGGCAAGTCGCCCGAGGCGATGATGCGCTCGCCATTCATCTTGCGGATCACGTCGCCGGACTTGAGGCCCGCCTTGTCGGCCGGGCTGCCGCGTTCCACATTGGCAACCAGGGCGCCTTCCGGCGTGGCCAGCTTGAACGAGTCGGCAAAACCCTGGTTCACTTCCTGCACCGTCACGCCCAGCTTGGCGTGGCTGGCCTTGCCGGTAGAAACGATCTGGTCCTTGATGCGGCCGGCCAGGTCGATCGGGATCGCGAACGACAGGCCCTGGAAGCCACCCGTCTGGCTGTAGATCTGCGAATTGATGCCGACCACTTCGCCGCGCGTATTGAACAGCGGGCCGCCCGAGTTGCCGGGGTTGACCGCCACGTCGGTCTGGATGAAAGGCACGTTGCTGTCGTCGGGCAAGGAGCGGCCCTTGGCGCTGACCACGCCGGCCGTCACCGTGCTGTCGAAGCCGTACGGCGAGCCGATGGCCAGTACCCACTCGCCCACTTTAAGGTCGTTCGAGTGGCCCAGCGGCACTACCGGCAGGTTGCTGGCGTCAATTTTCAGCACCGCGATATCGGTCTTCGGATCGGAACCGAGCACCTTGGCGCGGAACTCGCGGCGGTCGTTCAGCTTGACGGTCACTTCGCGCGCATCGCGCACCACGTGGGCGTTGGTCATGATGATGCCGTCGGAGCTGACGATAAAGCCGGAACCGAGGCCGTGCGTGGGCACGTCGCGCCCGCCGCGCTGGCCGCCTTGCGGACCCTGGAAGCGACGGAAGAATTCAAGGAAAGGATCGTTGCTGAAATCGTCGGCGCCGGCCTGGCCGGAGTTGTCAAGCGCCACCTTGGTGCTGCCGGTAACGCTGATGTTGACGACGGCCGGGCTGTTGCGCGCGGCGATCTGGCTGAAATCGGGCAAGGCCACCAACGTGCCTGGCGCTGCGGTAGCTGCGGCGGGCGCCACGGCAGCGGCCACCGGCGTGGCGGGTGCGCCATTGGCGCCGGCGTTGTTCTGATGCACCACCATCGCGCCACCGGCGCCGAGCACACCGATCGCGGCCAGCGCGGCTACGGTGCGTTTGATTTTCAGTGATGGGCTGGCCGTTTTTTGTTCTTGGTGTTCCATGGATTGCTCCTCATTCGATGAGATTTGATGTATGCAATAGTGGGCCACCAGACTTAGGCGCTGCTTAACATTTTTCCCATGAGAAACAGGTGTTCAGTCCTTTTTCAGCCCTTTAAGCATCGCCTAATCTTGTGTTTCAAAGGGGCCAGACGTGACACTGGCCGGATCAACCGGCCAGTATTTTACTGCATCAGCAGGAGGCTCTCCTGCCGCTCAGCGCAAGCTCACGTATCAGGCTGCCTGGCGCTGTTCCAGTGCACTGACATTGTCGCCTACCACTTCGCCGCTGCCGCCGCCGATCTCGATCTTGCGCGGTTTCAGCGCTTCCGGCACTTCACGCACCAGCTCGATGGTCAGCATGCCGTTTTCAAACGTGGCGCCAGTGACCTTCACATGGTTGGCCAGCTGGAAGCGTTGTTCGAAATCGCGTGCTGCGATACCGCGGTGCAGGAAGGTGCGCTCGACGCCATCTTTCTGCTTGCGACCCGTGACATGCAGCGAGTCGCGTTCGGTGATGATGTCGATCTCGGCGCGCGAGAAACCGGCCAGCGCCATCACGATCCGGTATTTGTCTTCCGATACCAGTTCGATGTTGTACGGTGGATAGCTCGGCTGCGCGTCGGCGCGCTGATCGTTGAGCAATTGAGCCAGGCGGTCGAAACCGATGGCGGAACGATACAGGGGAGCGAGGTCAAATGTACGCATGATAAATATCCTTTTCAAGTTAAGCGATAAGAGGGGCGGACCTCACGATGAGCATCCGCCTGCTACCAATATACGACTCTCGCGCCATCTTTCAAGGCCTTGAAAAACACGATTTTTGCCCCAGTCGCCAAAAAAAATTCGCTTTTTTTTCAAAGCACTTTATTGCTCGCTCAGCAGGGCGCAGGACAGCGCCGTGCGGTTGCTCACCCCCAGCTTCTGGTAAATCATGTGCAGCTGGTTGCGCACCGTGGCCGGTGACTTTTCAAGGCTGCGCGCGATGATTTTGTAAGGCGTGCCGTGCATGGCCATCGCCGCCACCAGCCGCTCGGCCGGGGTCAGACGCTGCATGGCGCCACTGCTGTGTAAAGTATTACCGTGTTCTTTGTTCATCATGCATTCCCGATGTGAGGCCACGTTCTTGCGGCCATTCACCGTCTTGTTCGCAGCCGGACACGCTACGGTTCAATCTTTTTGCAGATAATTTTCAAGCCGGCTCACGGCCCGCACCACCGCGCGTGCTCCATCGGACAATGTTTCCCCAATGCTATAATCGCCTGGCCCTGTCGCCTACCCTCTCCCCATGAGTGCATTGCCCGTCAATCCCGCCGAACTGCTTGCCGCCATGGCAGCGGGTGACCAGCGCGCGCTCGATGCTTTGTTCCGCGCCTGGTCGCCGAGGGTGCGCGTGTTTGCGCGGCTGCAGCTGACCGGCTGCGGCCTCGATGCGCAGGCGATCGCCGACGAGGTCACGCTCGACGTATTCCACGATGTATGGCGCGCGCCGATGCGCTACGACGGCAGGGTGGCCTTCGGCACTTGGCTGCTGACACTGGCGCGCAACAAGGCCATCGACCAGATCCGCCGCCATGGCAAGCGCCAGGCGCGCGAAGAGTCGATCGACCGCGATGGCTACGACCAGGCGCAGCTCGATGAATTCAATCACGATCCGGGTCCGCAGGCACAGCACGAGAGTGTGCAGCGGCGCCACGGCATCCTCGACTGCCTGCGGCGGCTGCGCAATCCGATGCAGCGCGAAAGCCTGACCCTGTGGGCCATCGATGAGCTGTCGGTGGCCGATATCGCCCGCATCCAGCAGGCGCCAGCGGGCACCGTCAAGACGCGTTTGTTCCATGGCCGCCTCAATTTGCGCCAGTGTCTGGAGCGCTGGCTGGTACAGGAAGGCCCGGCATGACTGAACCCTTGGCGCCCGAAGACCAGCGCCTGCGCGCCATGCTGCGCGAGGCGCTCGACGCCGAAGCGGCCGCGATGGCGCCCGATGCGGGCCTGGCGCAACTGCACCAGCGCCTGCGGCCGGCAAGCTGGTGGCGCCGCCTGCGCTGGCCCACCTTCCCCACCTTCCCCACCTTCCCCACTTTCCCAACCTTGGCGCCATGGGCGATCACGGCGCTGGCCAGCCTTTGCGTGGCGCAGGCCTGGATGCTGTGGCGGCCGCACGATACCGCCGCCGACCAGCTGCAATGGCGCAGCCTGCCCGGCATGGAAGCGCAGAGCGCGGCAACGCTGCGCGCGCATTTCGCGCCCGGCGCCACGGTCGAACAAGTGAGCGCGGCATTGACGCAGGCTGGCGCGGCGATAGTCGCCGGTCCGCTGGCCGACGGCAGCTATCTGCTCGACGCGCTTGACCCGCAGGCGGCGCTGCGCAGCCTGCAAGCGAACCACACCATCATCCAGACCATCGAGTTGCGCCAGCCATGAAGCGCAGGCTGTGCTGGCTGATACTGCATTGCCTGGCCAGTGGCGCCGCGCTGGCCGGCGAGCGCCATGCGCTGCTGGTCGGCGTGGGAGAATTGCCGGCGCTGCCGCGCGCCGCCTGGCTGGCCGGCCCCGCCAGCGACGTGGCCGCCATGCGCGCCGCGCTGCGCCAGCAAGGCTTTGCCGAGCGCCATATCGCCAGCCTGGCCGATGGCGGTGGCGTTGATGCCGCGCCCACGCGCGCGGCCATCCTGGCGCGCCTGGCGCAGCTGGAAAAAACCCTGGGCAAGGATGACGTGCTGCTGCTGTACTGGTCCGGCCACAGCGTGCTGGCGCCCGGCTATCCGGGCGCAGTGACGCAAAGCCAGCGCACCCGCCTGCTCACGCGCGACAGCCGCCTCGGGCCCTCCAAGCGATTCGATGGCGGTATCGGCAGCGCCGAACTGGGGCGCGCCATCGATGCGCTGTCGGCGCGCCAGGTACAGGTGGTGGCCGTGTTCGACACCTGCCATGCTGCGGCAGGTACGCGCAGCGATGACGGCCTGATATGGCGTGGACTCGCTGCAGCGGACCTTGGCTGGCGCAACGCTGGCGCCAGCGACACCGCAGCGGATGCGGCGCGTGCCCGCCCGCGCTTTGTCGGTTTCTTTGCCGCCGAAGCACAGCAGCGCACGCCGGAAATGCGCAGCGCGCCCGCATCGGGACAGGCGGCGGGCCTGTTTACGCGCGCCGTGATCGCCGGCCTGCAAGCGCAACCTGCCACCTATGCCAGCTGGGCCGGCAACGCCAGCGCGCAGTACCGCACCGCGCTGCAGTCGTATCAGCTACCGCGCTCGGCCTGGCCTTCGCCCGTGTATGCGGGCTTGCTCGACGCGTCCTTGTGGCAGGCAGGCGATGCTGCAAACACCGCAACTTTGTGGCCGGTGCAGCGCAATGCAAACGGCTGGAAACTGCCGTATGGCCTGCTCGATGGCGTGCGCAGCGGTGACGTGTTCGAAGCGGGCGGAGCGCGCTGGCGCGCCAGCGAAGTGCGCTGGAACGATGCGCGCTTGCTGTCCGACAGCCTGCAAAACCTGCCCGATGTGAGTTGGGCGCGCCGCACGCCGGCGCAAACGCCACAGGGCCGCATCGCCGCGCTGCTGGCGCTGCCGCCATCGCACGGCGCGCCGCTGGTCGATGCGCGCATCGAACTGACCTTGCCGGGCCAGGCGCCGCGCCAGCTGCCGCTGGCCGATGGCGACCTGGGCACGCTGCCGGCCGGCACGCGCATCCGCATCAGCGTGGAAAACCGTGGCACGGCTTCGGTCGACTTGGGGCTGGCGCATTTGCCGCTGACCGGCGCCGCCACCCGCATCTACCCGGCGCTGGCAGGCGACAGCAACCGCATGCCGCCCGCCATCGGCAACGGCATCAGCGTTTTTGAACGCAGCTTTGTCGTCAGCGGCCCGGCCTATGGCGTGGAGTGGCTGGCGCTGGTTGCCGCGCCGGCCGCGAACGGCGCCCCACCGCGCCGCTTCGCCATCCTGGAAGCGCTGCCGGCAAGTACGCGCGGTGGATCAATCCCGGCGCCGATCGACACGCCGGACCAGGCGCAGCTGGCGCGCGTATCGTGGAAATCGGTGCCATGAAGCGCCTGTTGCTGGCGTTGCTGCTGGCGTTTCCCGTGAGCGCGATGGCGGCGGGCAGCTGCCAGTCCATCATCGCGCCGTGGCTGGCGCAGGGCAATGAGGCCAGTGCGGCCGAACAGCCCGCCGTGTCGCTGACGCTGTTCCAGCAGGCCTTGGCAGCATGTCGGCAGGCGGGCGACCAGGCCGGCGTGGCCAGCAGCCTGCTGGGCCTGGGCCAGAGCCTGCAAATGCTCAACCGCTACGCCGACAGCGAACAGGCGCTGCTCGAAGGCTGGGCCATCCGCCAGCAGATCGGTGATGGTGATGGCGATCCGGGCCGCGAGAACATGTATTACCCGAGCGAGTTGATGTATCTGTACCGCCAGTGGAGCCGTTTCGAGCTGGCCTGGCAATGGGGCGATATCGCGCTGGCGGCCAAGGCGCGCCTGATAGGCAAGGACACCGTGTCGTATGGCACCAGCCTGTCGAATCTGTCCGGCGTGGCGCTGCAGACCAAAGAATACGCGCGCGGCCTGCCGTACGCGCAGCAGGCGATGGATACCTGGCAACGCACCTCGGGCAAGAACAGCACCGACCATGCGTGGGGCATGCGCGATGTCGGCATACTGCTGCTGCGCATGGACCGCATGCAGGAGGCGTACGGCTATCTGGAACAGGCCTACCAGATACGCCTGGGCGCGTTCGGCGAAGACAGCACCGAAACGCAGACCAGCGTCAACGACCTGGCCAACTGGCACACTCTGGCCGGCAACGACCGCCAGGCGCTGTCGTTCGCCCAGCGCGCGCTGGCCAGCGCCGTGCGCAGAACCGGACCTGACTCGATGCAGGCCAGCGTGGCCCTGGGCCGCTTGAGCGGCATCCATTTGCGCCTGGGCGAAAGCGGCAAGGCGCTGCAGGAAGCCGAAGACGCCCTGCGCATCCGCCGCACCCTGTACGGCGACCGCCACGCCCATACCATCAACGCCTGGCAGGATGTGGCGCAAGCGGCGCTGGCCGACAATCAGCTGGGGCGCGCCGAGGTGGCAGCCGGCGAGGCGCTGCGCCACTGCCGCAGCGTGCAGGGCGACACCGCCCCGGCTTGCGCCTTGCACCAGCTGGCACAGGGCGGCGCGCTGCTGGCGCTGGGCCAGTACCAGGGCGCGCTGGATGCGGCCCAGGCGGCAGCCAGGCTGGCCATGTCGGGCACGCAGGCGCTGCCCGGCGACGAAGCCGAAGCGCTGCTATTGGCGGCGCAGGCGCAGATCGCGCTGGCCCGGCAAGCAGAAGCCGTGGCAACCCTGGGCGCACTGGAAGCGCGCCTGGCGCAGACGCCGCCCGCGTCAAAAGAACTGCTGGACTCGGTGCGCCAGGCGCATCTGCTGGCGCGCGCGGAAAACGCTGACGCCACCACCCTGCAGGCGCTGGCGCAGGACGCGTCGACGATGGCGCAGCATCTCGCCGAAACGCGCGGCCTGTCGCATTCCGCCTACGCGCAGGCGCTGCTTGACGCGGCAAGCTTGCAGGCGCGCGCGGGCGCCTTGGCCACGGCGCGCGAACAGGCGGCGCGCGCGCTGGCCATCGCGCTGGCCAATGACAACACCTTGCTCGAAGCGCGTGCGGCGGCTCAACTCGGTGCGCTGGAAACCGAAGGTGCCGCCATCTTTCTCGGCAAGCAGGCCGTCAATGCGCTGCAAGCGGCGCGCGTGGCAACCGCCGGGCTGCCGGTGGCGCTGCGCCTGGGCTTTGTGCGGCAAAAGCGCGCCGCCTATGGCCAGCTGGCCGACCGCCTGCTCGACCAGCGCCGCATCCACGAAGCCGAAACCGTGCTGGCGATGGTGCGCGAAGACGAGTTTCACAGCCTGGTGAGAAGCGGCGCGGACCCGCGCACCACGCGCCTGGACTACTCGGGCGTGGAGCTGGCGTGGCAGCGCCAGTTCGTCGCCAGCGGCGCTGCCCTGCGCGCCGGCGCCCAGGTATTGGCGGTGGCGCGCGAACAGCAGGCGCAAAACGCGGCGCAAGCCGATGCCGGTGTGGCGGCAGCGCAGGCGTCGATGGCCAGCCTGGTCGACGACGCTGCCAAGGCGCTGCTGGCGCTGCCGTCCGCGCCAGCGGCCACCACGATTCGTGATGCCCCCGCCGCCAGCGTGCAAGCGGCGCCCCTGAAGCGCGGCACCTTGCACCTGACTTACATGGTGACCGGCCAGCGCCTGCGCATCGTTGCCCGGCGCGCCGGCCGCGCCGCCAGCCATGTCTACAACGTCGCCATCGACGAGCGTGCACTGGCCCAGCATATCGCCCGCCTGCGCCGCAGCGCGCAAGACCCGGGCCTGGACCCCAGAACCGAGGCGCAGGCGCTGTATGCGCTGCTGATCGCGCCGGCGCGTGCAGAACTGGCGGGCGCCACCTCGCTGTCGCTGTCGCCAGGCGGCGTGCTGCGCTACCTGCCGTTCGCCATGCTGCATGACGGGCGCCGCTGGCTGGTCGAACGGCTGCCCGTGTCGCTGCACGCCAGCACCGGCACGATGGAAAAAGCGCCGGCACGCGCGCCATCGATGGCGCTGTTCGGCCAGACCGGCGCCAGCGGCGAACTGCCGGCCCTGCCGTTCGTGAAGCAAGAGTTGCTGGCCGTCGACGCCATCGAACGCGCGGCGCGCATCCCCAGCCGCGTCTACCTCGATGGCGAATTCACTGCGGACGCGCTGCAACAGGCGCTGCCCGCCAACAGCAGCGTGCATATCGCCAGCCACTTCGTGCTGCGCTCGGGCGCCGGCCAGGATTCCTATCTGCTGCTTGGCGATGGCCAGAAACTGAGCCTGGCCGAACTGGGCGGCAGTCGCTACCACTTCGATGGCCTGGACCTGCTGACCCTGTCGGCCTGCGAAACCGCCGTGCCGGCCGGCATCGACGACACCGGCCGCGAACTGGAAGGCCTGGCCTGGCTGGCGCGCCAGCGCGGCGCGCACAATGTGCTGGCCAGCCTGTGGCGCGTGTCGGACCAGTCGACCGCCACCCTGATGAGCGATTTTTATGCTGCCCGGAAACAGGGCAAAAGCAAGCCGCAAGCCTTGCGCCAGGCGCAACTGCGCCAGTTGCGCTCTGGCCGGCAAAGTATCACCAGCACCAAGCGCGGCCTGGCGCGGCGCGGCCTGACACCGCTCGACACGGTTGCGCCTTCCTCTACCGGGGAATCGCGCAACCATCCTTTCTACTGGGCCGGCTTTATCCTGCTCGGCTCCTGATTTCTTCTTTGACTGTCTGCCATCCATGCCTTTTTCTCGCCGCCCCTTGTTTGCCCTGCTGTTCGCTGTTGCCTGCCAGGCGCACGCCGCCGCACCGATCGTGCTCAATGTCGACGCCAGCAATGTGGCGCAGCAGATTTTCCAGATCCAGGCCTCGATTCCGGCCACCCCTGGCGAGATGACCCTGCTGTATCCGCAATGGATACCGGGCAACCACGGCCCCAGCGGCCCGCTGAACCAGCTGGCCGGCCTGCGCCTGTCGGCCAACGGCCAGCCGTTGGAATGGCGGCGCGATCCGGTCAACATGTTCGCCTTCCACGTCACCGTGCCGGCCGGCGCGTCCACGGTGGAAGCGCGGTACCAGTTCCTCTCGCCGGTCGAAGCGAACCAGGGCCGCATCACCATGACGCGCGAGATGCTGGGCGTGCAATGGCAGGCCATGACGCTGTATCCGGCCGGGCGCCCGACGCGCGAGATCGCCGTGCAGCCGAACCTGACGCTGCCGGCCGGCTGGCAGTTCGGCAGCGCCCTGGAAGTACAAAGCGAAGCGGCCACGCCAGCCGGCCAGCAGGTGGCGTTCAAGCCGCTGGACCTGGAAACCCTGGTCGATTCGCCCCTGTTTGCCGGCCGCCATTTCAAGCGCATCGACCTCGATCCGGGCGCCAGGTTCCCGGTGCACCTGAACCTGGTGGCCGACAGCGCCGACAGCCTGGAAGCAACGCCCGAGCAGATCGCGCCGCACCGAGCGCTGATGCAGCAGGCCTATAAACTGTTCGCCTCGCGCCACTACAAGCATTACGATTTCCTGCTGGCGCAAAGCGATGAATTCGGCGGCATCGGCCGCGAACACCAGCAGTCGAGCGAGAACGGCGTCAAGCCCGGCTACTTCAGCGACTGGGACAAGACGGCGCCGGTGCGCGTGCTGCTGCCGCATGAACTGACGCATTCGTGGAACGGCAAGTTCCGCCGCCCGGCCGGCCAGGACACGGCGGACTTCAACACGCCGCTGCAAAACAGCCTGCTGTGGGTCTACGAAGGCCAGACCCAGTACTGGGGCAATGTGCTGGCGGCGCGTTCCGGCCTGGTCGACCCGGTGCATATGCGCGACCTGTTCGCCGCCACCGCCGCGCGCTACGACGTGGCGCCAGGACGCAGCTGGCGCACCATGGGCGACACCACCAATGACCCGATCATCAACGCCCGCCGCCCGCAAGGCTGGAGCAGCTGGCAGCGCGACGAGGACTACTACATGGAGGGCGCACTGGTCTGGCTTGATGTCGACACCCTGATCCGCGAACTGTCGCGCGAGCGCCGCTCCCTGGACGATTTCGCGCGCGCCTTCTTTGGCGTCAACGACGGCAGCACCACGGCGCTGCCCTACACCTTCGAGGATGTGGTGGCGGCACTCAACAAAGTGCAGCCCTACGACTGGGCGACCTTTTTGCGCAGCCGCGTCGATGGCCATGGCCCCGGCGCACCGCTGGACGGCCTGGCGCGCGCCGGCTGGAAACTGGTCTACCGCGATACGCCCACGCCAGCCCTGAAAGCCGATGAAGAGCGCGGCAAGAGCACCGACCTGACTTATTCACTGGGCGTGGTGATCGACAAGGACGGCAAGCTGGGCCGGTTGCTGTGGGACGGTCCCGCCTTCAAGGCCGGCCTGTCGGGCAATACGACCTTGCTGGCCGTCAATGGCACGGCCTATACGCCCAAGCTGCTGAAAGCGGCCATCAAGGCCGCCAAAGACAATAGCGAGCCGATCAACTTGCTGGTGAAAAAGGGCAAGCAATTCCAGACGGTGGCGCTCGACTATCACGGCGGCCTGAAGTATCCGCAACTGGAACGCATCGCCAACACGCCGGATCGCCTGAGCACCATCTTGCAAGCGTTGAAATAAGGCTGGCGTGCGCTGGCCGGCGCGACGCCGTTTTAAGATGGCACAGTATTCCACCAAGGAGAAATGATGATCACGCTCTACACCTGGACCACACCCAACGGCCGCAAGCCGATTATCCTGCTCGAGGAATTGAGCATTCCCTACCGCATCGAGACGGTCAATATCGGCGAAGGCCAGCAGTTCACGCCCGAGTTCCTGGCCATTTCGCCCAACAACAAGATCCCCGCCATGGTCGATGAAGGCGCCGAGGGCGGTGCCTTGCCGCTGTTTGAAAGCGCTGCCATCCTGATTTACCTGGCGGAAAAACACCAGCAGTTCCTGGCGCCATCGGGTGCCGCGCGCTACAAGGCGCTGGAATGGCTGAGCTGGCAGATCGGCGGCCTGGGGCCCATGCTGGGCCAGCTGGGCTACTTCGAGCGCGCCGAGGAAAAGTCCGAGCAGGCGTTGAAACGTTTCCGCGAGGAAGCTGAAAGATTGCTCAACGTAATGGAAAAGCAGCTGGCCGCCGCGCCCTACCTGGCCGGCAGCGAGTATACGATTGCCGATATCGCCGCCTACCCGTGGGTGCGCGCCGCCGAAGAGCGCCTCAAGGGTGCGCTGGGCGCCCGGCTTGAAGCGAGCCCCGCGCTGCAGCGCTGGCTGACCCTGGTGGGCGAACGCCCGGCCGTACAGCGCGGCATGGCGCTGCCCAAAGTCTGATTGATTGGTGTATGCTGACACTATGAACAATGATACCGACATCCAGCTCAGCGGCCCTTTCAAGGCCACCGACGGCTCCGGCCGTGCCCACGACATCAAGGCCATCCGCATCTTCGACGAAGGCTACGGCATTATCGACGTCTATGTCGATTTTTCCGCCCCGCTCGAAGCGGGTGCCTACAAGGACAAGACCCTGGTCGGCCATATCCTGGCGCGCCTGCGCAGCCTCGGCTACGTCGGCCCCGACTTCGGCCATGGCGACCTGGGCCTGCAAGACAAGAAACTGATCGTGCTTGAAGCACCGGAAGAGTTCTCCGCCTTTGCCGCCAGCAAGGGCTGGAAGGATCTGTCGGCCGAATTCGACGACGAGTAATCCGTTTCCCACTCCACTGCGCCGCACCCGCTTTTTGCCGGTGCGGCGTTTTTCATCACGCCATCACTATTGATCCCCATGCTCCAGTTCTTCCAGCGTCTCTGCGCTTTGCCCGTCTTGTTACTATTATTATCAGGCTGCCAGCAAGCCGATATGGCCAAGACCATGGATGAAGTTGTGCCCATGCAAGACAAGCAACTAGCCATGCATTACAGCGAACTGCTGCGTGAAAAAAAGCTCGAACTGATCGGCAACGCGATTGACCCCGGCAGCAATGGCGAGGCTGTCACCAACAAACTGCCCGAGCTGAGCGAGATTTTTCCTGATGGCGAACCCAAGTCCATCAAAGTGATCGGCTATCATCGCTTCGAGCAGCCGGGTGCTCCGCAACTTCTCAATATCAGCCTGGAGTATGAATTTTCCGACAGATGGATACTCAGCACCATCATGCTGAAAAGATATGGCAACAATGTCACCGTCACGGATGTGGGCGTGATACCGCAAACGACATCGCTGGAACAGCAGGCTGACTTCAGCTTGCACGACAAGTCAGTACCCCACTATCTGATGCTGTGCATGGTGGCAGCCATCGCGCTGCTGACACTGTCCGCGCTGGTGCTGTGCCTGCGCAGCAAACTGCGTGGCAGGAAATGGCCGTGGCTGCTGTTCATTATCGTCGGCTTCGGCAAACTGGTGCTCAACTGGGGCACCGGACAATGGCTGTTCATGCCGTTTTCCGTGCAATTATTCAGTGTAGGCGCGCAAAGCGGCCTCTATATGCCCTGGTTATTTACCGTCGCCTTGCCAGTGGGCGCGATCGTGTTCCTTCTCTACAGAAAAAGGCTGCTCGCGCCGGCCAGCGAGGCCGCCGTACCAGCAAGCGAGTGACCCTGCTACCTCATGCCGCAGGCGCGGCCTGCAGATAGCGCGCGCTCCAGGCCGCGATTACGTTGGCAACATACGCAGCATCATCGCGCCCGGTCAGCAGATGATCGGCATCGTCGAGCGAGACAAAGCTTTTCGGGTGTTTCGCGGCCGTGAAAATATCCATCGCGTTCGACAGGCTGACGGTGGTGTCGTTCGGCGCGTGCATCACCATCAGCGCACGGCGCAGGCCGGCGATGCATTCCTTCAGGCTGTGGCTGCCCGCATCGTCGACGAATTGCTGGCGGATGCGAAACGGCCGCCCTTGCAGTTGCACCAGCGCCTCGCCATCGGCAGCGATCTGCTCCAGGTGCGCACTGAACATGCGCGTCACGTAGGCAGGCGTGCTCGGTGCTGCCAGGGTGACGATGGCGGTCGCTTCCGGCACTTGCGCGGCGGCCGCCAGCACGGCCGCCCCGCCCAGGCTATGACCGATCAGCAATTGCGGCGCAGCATGCTTTGCGCGCAAGAAATCGGCGGCGGCCACCAGGTCGTCGACGTTCGAGGAAAAATTGGTGGCGGCAAATTCGCCTTCGCTGGCGCCCAGTCCCGTGAAATCAAAGCGCAGCACGGCGATGCCATGTTCGCTCAAGCCTTGCGCAATGCGCCGCGCCGCCAGCACATCCTTGCCGCAGGTAAAACAGTGGGCAAACAGCGCATAAGCGCGGATCGCGCCATCGGGCGCATCGAGCCGCGCCGCCAGCAGATGGCCATGCGCGCCAGGAAAGTCTTGCCGGGTGGATTTCATAAAGTGTTGATCAAAAGCTGCCGGACATGCCGGGCGATGGAGCATTGTAACGCTGCTGGAGCAAGCATGTTTCTAACCACAAGCACGCCCGCAAAACGTATTGAAACCCAGTCGCCTGCACAGGCATCTCGGGCCAAGCGGGCCTGAAAAACGTCGAGGGCAAGGCGCAGCGACGAAGACAGTACGACGAGTACGGCGAGGAGCTGCAACGCCGCCATCGGCGTTTTCTCAGGCGCGCGTCTCCGGCCAGCTGTTTTCAAGCCTTTACTACACCTTGCTCTTAGTGATATGCAATTCAACTGAACAAGCCATGCAAAAACCAGCGCGGCGCTTCTTCCGCATTGCCTGCAATGCGTTCGCGATAAACCCAGTAATGGGCGTGATCGAGCCCTTCGGCAATAAAATAATCGCGCGCCTGCGACTGCCCCCACCAGCCGGCCTCGATGCGTTCGGCCACCGACACCATGCGCAAGGGCGAGCCATAAAATGGCCGGTGTTCGCGCATCAAGAGGGCGATGGGCTGGGCCAGCAGCCAGCCCGGCCGGGGCATGCCGGGCAGGCCCGGCGGCAAGTCGGGCACGGCGCTTTTGGCGGGGACTCGGGCGGGCACGGGCAGCCAGCGGTTGGCCGCTTCGGGCCGGTAGTCGGCTTGCGGCATGGCCTGCAGCACATTCTCCACGCCCAGGCGCGCCACCAGCAATTGCATCAGGCGCTGGCGTTCCTGCGGCGTGCCGCCCGGCTCGGGAAACAGGCTCTCGCTGGGCGGCGCCATCGCCTGCACTTGCGGCGCAGACAAACGCAAGCCGATCACGGGCGCGTCGAGCGTCACTTGCGCCAGCCGCTCGCGCAGCAAGCGCACCAGGTGTTCATCGCGCCAGACCGCCTCGCCCAGCGCCAGCACCAGCACGGTCGGCG
The DNA here is from genome assembly GCF_057291295.1 of Janthinobacterium sp. 1L-D-8-B-C4. Taxonomy (NCBI): domain Bacteria; kingdom Pseudomonadati; phylum Pseudomonadota; class Betaproteobacteria; order Burkholderiales; family Oxalobacteraceae; genus Janthinobacterium; species Janthinobacterium sp. 1L-D-8-B-C4. Next base: position 143,710 of record NZ_JBXAVX010000006.1, on the reverse strand, counting down.
GTTTTGCCACCCTGCCCCGTTCGTGTATCAGCAGCAATTCGATGCGTTCGACGGCCAGTTGATGCGCACATAGCCAGCCTGTCATTTGCTGCAGCAAGCGGCGCGCGCCGAACAGCAGCGCGTCGGCGTGCTCGACCCGGTCGAACAGTTCCAGCGCGGCGCAAAAGCTCGGCGGCGCGGCGATCCAGACGAACAATTCGGTGCCGTGGCCGTGGGCGTCGTCGAGCATATCGAGCAAGGGCCGGCCGCAGCGGCGCTGCAGGCCAGGACGTGGCAAACGGCGCAGCTGCCCCAGCGTGTGGCAGCCGATGCCGTCGAACCAGTCCAGATTAGCGCGCGCCGGCGGCAGCAAGGCGCAGGGCAAACGGTCAAGCTGGCGCACCAGGCTGGCCATGCCCAGCGCGCGCCCTGATGTTGCGCCCGCCTTTGCAAGCCCTTGCGCCAGCAGCCAGGCGCCGCGCGCTGTCGGCGCGCACGACAGCACAGCCGTATAGCCAAGTGCGCGCAAACTGGCCTCGATTTGCCGGCACAGCGCGCGCACGCCACCGAACAGGCGCAGGCTGGCGCCGGCGTCAACCAGCAAGGTGGCTTCTTCGGCACTGGCCACCTGCGGCGAATATTGCAGCAGCGCCAGCGCCACCTCCTGCAGCGCCTGCGCTTCCAGTTCCGATGAGCGTGCATGCACGCGCGCCTGCGGCGCCAGCATCAGGACGCCGGCGCGGCGCATGCCCGGCTTGACGCCGGCTGCGCGCGCCAGCGGCGACAGGGCAATCACTTGCTCCTGCTCCAGCACCACGCACAAGGTGTCAGCCGACCAGTTCGGCAAGAACACGTCGAGCGGGAGCCGGGGCAGGCAGAGGCCGATCCAGAGGCGCATGACGCTGCAGTAAAGAAGGAGGTTGCAAGGGCAGGAACAGCGGCGCATCGCGCTGCGGTCCCCGGCGTTTGATAAAGCCGATATCGATGCCGCCGGCGGCCGGCCGTACCGACAGGCGCAGCGGCGCCGGCGAAGCATCCTGCGCGCCATGCAGCGGGCGCAGCATGAAAAACAGGGTGTTACCGCCCTGCGCCGCCAGGTGCAAGCGGCGCAGGCTCTCGGCGCGCACCTGGCTTTGCCAGAACAGCAGTGCGCCGCAACTGCCGCTGCGCAAGATGTTTTCCGCCGCCCATAAGGCATCCTTGCTGCTGGCGCTGCGCAGCCACAGCAGTTGCGACGGGTGCAATCCTTGCGCTGCCAGCGCCAGCGCCTGCGGCGGATGGGGCGGCTGCAGCAGCACGATGGGCAAGCCCGGCAATTGCGCCAGCGCCGGCGCCAGCAGCCGCAATTCGCCGCTGCCGGCCTGCTGCACCAGCAGGTCGACCAGGCTGCCGGTGGGCCAGCCGCCGCCCGGCAGCTGCGCCGACAAGGCGGCAAAGCCCGTGTCGATGCAGCGCACCGCGCCCTGTCCCAGCTGCGAGGCGCGCCACAAGGACGGATGCAAGGCTTCCGGCGAGGCCATCAGTTCGGAATGTTGCATGAAAGTACCTAAGTAAAATACTGTATAAATATACAGTACTATTCACAGGCCATTTTGGCAAGGATTATCTGTCTGTCCATGCCCTGCAAGCCGCCGCGCAGGCCGCTTCGCGGTGTCGAAAAACACTGTTATTGCCCACGATTGCTGTACCATGAGCGCTCTCCTTACCGTCCGGTATTGCACCAGGCGGCTTCACATTTATCAAGGAAATCACATTTGAGCACCATACAATTGATCAGCGCCGTCATCTTCGGCCTCGCCCTCGTCCACACCTTTGCCGCCAAGACGTTTGACCTGCTGGCCGACCGCCACCCGCGCCATGCAGGACTGTTCCACCTGCTGGGCGAGGTGGAAGTGGTGTTCGGCTTCTGGGCGTTTATCCTGATTATCGCCATGGCCTTCGTTTCCGGCAGCGACGCGGCGATCAGCTATGCCGAGTCGCGCCATTACACGGAGCCGCTATTCGTCTTTGTCGTCATGGTGGTGGCCGCTTCCCGCCCCGTGCTCGACGCCGTGCAGCGCCTGTTGAAAGGCGTGGCGCGCGCCCTGCCGTTGCGTACCGAGCTGGCGCTGGCGTGGCTGGGCCTGGCGCTGGTGCCGCTGACCGGTTCCCTGATTACCGAGCCGGCCGCCATGACCCTGGCCGCGCTGATGCTGGCGCCGCAAATCTTTCGCCAAGGCATACCCGAATGGCTGAAATATGGCGCCCTGGGCGTGCTGTTCGTCAACGTCTCCATCGGCGGCACGCTGACCTCGTATGCGGCGCCGCCGGTGCTGATGGTGGCCACCACCTGGAACTGGGACAGCGCCTTCATGGCCAGCCACTTCGGCTGGAAAGCGGCGATTGCCGTGCTGGTCAACGCCACCGGCGCCTGCCTGTTGTTGCGCAAGTATTTGCACAGCAATACGTCCGACATCAAACCGAAACCGGGCGCCGTCGAGCCGCCAAAAGTGCCGCTGGCCATCAGCCTGGTGCACCTGGCCGTGCTGGCCGGCGTGGTGGCGCTGGCCCATCATCCGGTCTTGTTCCTGGGACTGTTTTTATTCTTCCTCGGCTTCGTGCAGGCGTATGAACGCTACCAAAACCCCTTGATCCTGAAGGAAGGCCTGCTGGTCGGCTTCTTTCTGGCCGGGCTGGTGGTATTGGGCGGCATGCAGCAATGGTGGTTGCAGCCGATTGTGTCGAGCCTGAAACCGCTGGCGCTGTTCTTCGGCGCGCTGGGCCTGACAGCGATTACCGACAATGCCGCCCTGACTTACCTCGGCTCGCTGATCGCCGGCATCAGTGCGGAAGCCAAATACATGCTGATGGCGGGCGCGGTCGCCGGCGGCGGCCTGACCGTGATCGCCAATGCGCCGAACCCGGCCGGCGTGGCGCTGTTGCGGCGCGGCTTCGACAGTGAATCGATCGGCGCGCTGGGCCTCCTGGCCGGTGCCCTGCCGCCGACCATGGTGGCGGCACTGGCCTTCCTGCTGCTGTAGGTCTACAAGCGCCGCTGGTGGCGCGCAAAAAAGTCCAGCAGCAGCTTGCTGGCGTCCGGCCCCGCTTTGGCATTGAATGGCAGGCTGGCGTCGCCACCGCTCCAGGCATGCTCCAGCTGTTCGATCTGCGCCACGCGCAGCAGCAACTGCGTTCCCACCTGATAATCATGCAGCGCGTAGCCATGCGCGGGATTGCGGCTGCCCGCCGTACCCGGTGGCCAGCGTTCGGCCGTGACCTGCGTCGTGGCCGGCATGCGATTCAGGCGGATGCTCTGGCGCACCAGCTGAGTCTGGTTAATCGGCCGCACCACATTGTCCTGCTGGCCCTGGATCAGGATGGTCGGCAGGCCCGGAAACAGCGGCTGGCGCGCCAGCACTTCGTCGATGGCGCTGTCGACCCGCATCGCCGCGCCATGCTGCATCACATGCATGGCGCCGATCAGGCTGTGGCCGGCGCCGAACACAGGCCCCGAATGCAGGCCGACGGCGGCAAACAGCTGCGGATGGTTCAGCGCCACGATATGGGCCATGCCGGCGCCGGCGGAAATGCCGCAGATATAAATGCGCGTGCGGTCGACAGGGTAACGCGCGGCCACCTGCGCGATGGCGCCGACGATCAGGCCGACGTCGCCGCCACCATCCTGGGTCAGCTTTTCATACCATTTCCAGCAGCGCCGCGCATGCGAGCGCAGCGACTGCTGCGGGTACAGCACCGCATAACCCTTGCGCTCGGCCAAGCGATTCATGCGCGTACCTTCGGCAAACTGCGTGGCGCTCTGCTCGCAGCCGTGCAGCATCACCAGCAGCGGCCGGCCTCGCGTGCGCATGGCAACATTGGGCGCCTTGTCGGGCAGATACAGATAATACGGCAGGCGCCGGCCCGGCAACTGCCCGGGCTCCCCCAGCGGCGCGTAGTGCGACGCCAGCCATTTTCCCGGCGCGGGTGCGGCCCGCTTGCGCACGCGCGGCGGCGCCAGGGGTGCTGCTGCGGTGGCGGTGGCGGCCTTGGCCGGTTTGCGCCGTGGCTTGGAAGCAGGCTTGGCCACAGGCGGGCCGAACAGCACCTTGGCCAGCCTGGTGGCCGTGCGCTGCTGCGTCTTGCCGACACGCAGCAAGCCGCGAAGCCATGTGGTAGCGGGTTTAACCATGATGGCACAGCCTCCTGATTCGATACCATAGAGTACCGCACTTGCCGCACGACACCGTAGGATCCTCAGCTTTTAAAAGTTCCCCTGACACAATTGAGCTAGCTCAAACGCCGCCAAGTCACCATGCTTAATCTGGATGCTCACCGCGCACTTCCATCCACTTCAACTGGAGAAAAAACCATGAGCTATCTGGACCGCGACATGCTGGGCATGTATCGCAACGACACCGGCCCCGGGCCGGCACTGATGGGTGCCGATACCCTGATCGGCGACGATGTCTACAACCACAGCGAAGAGCAACTGGGCGACATCAAGGAAATCATGCTCGACATGCGCAGCGGCCGGATCGCCTATGCCGTGCTGTCCTTTGGCGGCGTGCTGACCCTGGGCGAAAAGCTGTTTGCCGTGCCTTGGGAAAAGCTGACCCTGGACACCATCAACAAGCGCTTCATGCTGGACGTGGACAAGGAACAACTGAAAAACGCCCCCGGTTTCGACAAGGACAACTGGCCCGACATGGCCAGCGACGCCTGGAATGACCAGATGAACCAGTTCTACGGCACCACCTCGCGCTATGGCATGGGCGACATGAGCAACATGGGCAATATGGGCAACCTGGGCGGCAGTCGCATGTCATCAGGCAGCGACCTGCGCGGCGGCGCCAGCCTGCAATCGGGCACGGGCGGCAGCATGAGCGGCTCGTCGATGTCTGGCTCGTCGATGAGCGGCAGCCGGGCCGGGACCGGGACCGGGACCGGTAGTCTCCAGGATGACCTGGGCTCACGCTCGTCGCTCAGCGATGACGATGAGATGAACCGGCGCAGTTGATCAAGCCACAGGGGTAGCGTAGGTCGGATTAGGCGCAAAGCGCCGTAATCCGACACCACCGTGACGTCAACAATGTTGTCGGATTACGCGAGGCGGAGCCTCGCTAATCCGACCTACGCGACGTCGTCTATCGCTGCATCGACTCCCATACTTTCTGCAGGCGCTTGGCCGACACCGGCATCGGTGTCCTCAGTTCCTGCGCAAACAGCGACACGCGCAGTTCTTCCAGCATCCAGCGGAAATCGACCAGTTTCGGGTCGGTATTCTTGCCGGCCTGGCGGTCTTTCGCCTGGCGCAGATACGGTGCGGCGGCCGATTGCCATTCGGCCATGAGCTTGGTGTCGCGGGCGGGGTCGGCGCGCAGTTTTTCCAGGCGCACATTGATCGCTTTTAAATAGCGGGGAAAATGCGACAGCTGCGTGTACTCGTTTTCCGTCAGGAAACGCTTGTGCACCAGGCCTTGCAATTGCGCCTGGATATCGGCCGCCGCCGGCGCCGCGATATTCTGCAGGCGCTTGGGCAGGCCATGGTATTCCGTCAGCACTTGCGACAGCAAACGGGCGATTTCATTGACCAGCAAGACCAGGCGCGACTTGCCCTCTGCCTGGCGCTTGGCAAACGAGGCGGCGTCCAGCGGCAGCGGGTCTTGCAGGCAGGCGATGTCGATCGCCTTGTTGATGATCTGTTCGCGCAATTCTTCCTGCGAGCCCAGGGCCATGAACTGCATGCCCATCTGCTGCAGGCCGGGAATGCTTTTCTCGACGAACTTGATCTGCTCCTTCATCTGCAAGGCGAACAGCCGGCGCAGGCCCACCTTGTGCGTGCGCGCGGCAACAGTCGGGTCATCGAACACCTCCAGGTCGCAATGCGTACCCTTGTCGACCAGCGCCGGAAAGCCGATCAGGGTCAGCTTGCCCTGCACGATTTCCAGCAGCTCGGGCAGTTCGCCAAAGGTCCAGCCCGTCAAACCCATATGCTGGGCGACGCTATTGCCCGCTGCAGGTGCAGCCGTACCCTTGGCCGGCGCGCCCCCCTTGGCTGGCGCCGCCTGCGCCTGCGACTGCAAGCGCGCGGCAACCTGGCTGCCGGCCACTTTGGCGCCTGGCGTACCGGTGCCGGAGACTCCCGACACCTCGGCCAGTTTCTGGAAACTCTGGCGCGCCTGGCCGCCGAATTCGGCCTGCAAGGTAGCCAGGTTGCGGCCCATGTCGAGTTGCCGGCCATGCTCGTCGATCACCTTGAAATTCATGAAGTGATGGGCAGGCAGGGTTTCCGGCTTGAAGTCGGTAGTCAGCACATTGATGGTGATCTGGGTGCGGATGTCCAGGATGATGGCGTCTATCAGATCGCCGCGGCCAAACACGCCCGCCTCGTGCACGCGCTCGCAGAATTTGGCTGCGTAATCGGGCAGCGGCACGCAGTGGCGGCGCAGCTTTTGCGGCAGGGATTTGAGCAGCAGATGCACTTTTTCCTTCAGCATGCCCGGCACCAGCCATTCGCAGCGCTCGCGCGGCAGCTGGTTCAGCGCATACAGCGGCACCGATAACGTCACGCCATCGCGCAGGCTGCCCGGCTCGAAGTGATACGTGAGCCCCATTTCCAGGCCCGTCACCGACATGGTTTTCGGGAACAGGTCGGTGGTCACGCCTGCCGCCTCATGGCGCATCAGCTCTTCGCGGTTCAGGTACAACAGCTTCGGATTCTCGCGCGTGGCCTCCTTGTGCCACTTCTCGAAACCGGCGCCATTGCAGATGTCCGCCGGCAGCAGCTGGTCATAAAAGGCGGCGATCAGTTCATCGTCGACCAGCACGTCCAGCCGGCGCGATTTGTGTTCGAGGTTTTCAATGTCCTTGATCAGCTTGTGGTTGTGCGCAAAGAACGGCGCGCGCGTGTCGAAGTCGCCGCCCACCAGCGCGTCGCGAATAAAGATTTCGCGCGCTTCCGGCAGGTTGAAATTGCCGTAATTGATGCGGCGCTGGCTGTACACCACCAGGCCATACAGGGTTGCGCGTTCGGACGCCGTCACCTGCGCCGAACGTTTTTCCCAGCGCGGCTCACCCCACGATTTTTTCAGCAGATGCTCGCCGACTTTTTCCAGCCACTCGGGCTGGATCTGCGCCACGCAGCGCGCATACAATCGCGTGGTGTCGACCAGTTCGGCCGCCATGATCCACTTGCCCGGCTTTTTCAGCAGCGAAGAACCTGGCCAGATATGGAACTTGATGCCGCGCGCGCCCAGGTAACCCGCACCCGGTTCGTCTTCGCCCTTGAAGCCGATATTGCCCAGCAAACCGGTCAACAAGGCCATATGCAGATTGTCGTAGGTGGCCGGTGCTTCGTTCAAACGCCAGCCCTGCTCCTTGACGATGGTCAGCAGCTGCGAATGCACGTCGCGCCATTCGCGCAGGCGCATCTGCGACAGGAAATTGGTACGGCAGTTGTCCTGCAGCTGGCGGTTGGTTTTCTTGTGCTCGATGGCGGACTCGAACCAGCGCCAGATCTTCAGGTAGCTCAAGAACTCCGATTTTTCATCGGCAAACTTCTTGTGCGCTTCATCGGCAGCCTGCTGGTGTTCCATCGGCCGGTCGCGCGGGTCCTGTACCGACAAGGCGGACGCCACGATCAGTACTTCTGTCAGGCAGGCGTTGTCCAGTGCTGCCAGGATCATGCGGCCCACGCGCGGGTCGAGCGGCAGCTTGGCCAGCTTGTTGCCCAACGGCGTCAGTTTATTGACCTCATCGACAGCGCCCAGTTCCTGCAGCAGCTGGTAGCCGTCGGCGATCGCGCGCGCCAGCGGCGGCTCGATGAAGGGGAAGGTTTCCACATCCGTCAGGTGCAATGACTTCATGCGCAGGATGACGGCGGCCAGCGACGAGCGCAGGATTTCCGGCTCGGTGAATTTCGGGCGCAGCAAATAATCCTGCTCTTCGTACAGGCGGATGCAGACGCCATCGGCGACACGGCCGCAACGCCCGGCGCGCTGGTTGGCGGCCGACTGCGCGATCGGTTCGACCTGCAACTGCTCCACTTTATTGCGGTAGCTGTAGCGTTTCACGCGCGCCAGGCCGGCGTCGACCACATAGCGGATGCCGGGCACGGTCAGCGAGGTTTCGGCCACGTTGGTGGCCAGCACGATGCGGCGCGCATTGCTGGTCTTGAACACGCGCTCCTGCTCTTCGGCCGACAGGCGCGCGAACAGCGGCAGGATTTCCACGTGCGGCGGATGGTGCTTGCGCAGTGCTTCGGCGCAGTCGCGGATTTCGCGCTCACCCGGCAAAAACACCAGCACGTCGCCCGAGCCGATGCGGCACAGTTCTTCCACGCCATCGACCACGGCATCCATCAGGTCACGCTTTTCGCGCGCGGCGGCGGTCCTCTGGCCAGGCTTGTCGGCATTTGCGGCACCCGGCATGGCCACCTGTTCGCGCTCGACCGGGCGATAGCGTACTTCGACCTGGTACAGGCGACCCGACACTTCGATCACGGGCGCCGGTTTTTCAGGCGTGCCGAAATGGCGCGCAAAGCGCTCGGCATCGATGGTGGCCGAGGTGATGATGATCTTCAGGTCGGGCCGGCGCGGCAGCAGCTGCTTCAGGTAACCCAGCAGGAAATCGATGTTCAGGCTGCGTTCGTGCGCCTCATCGATGATGATGGTGTCGTAGTTTTTCAGCAGCGGATCGGTCTGCGTTTCGGCCAGCAAGATACCGTCCGTCATCAGCTTGACCGATGCGCCCTTCGTCAGGGTATCGGCAAAGCGCACCTTGAAACCGACGGTAACACCGAGCGGTGTGCCGAGTTCCTGCGCGATGCGCTTGGCGGTCGACGAGGCGGCGATACGGCGCGGCTGGGTGTGGCCGATCAGGCCCTTCTGGCCGCGTCCCAGTTCCAGGCAGATCTTCGGCAGCTGGGTGGTCTTGCCCGAACCCGTTTCACCGGACACGATGATCACCTGGTTTTCCGTCAAGGCCTTGGCGATTTCGGCGCGCCGGCCCGACACCGGCAAATCTTCCGGATAGGTGATCGGTGGCAGCGGGTTGCGGAAGGTTTTTTCGGCCTCGCGCGCGGCGCGGGCGGCGTCACGCTGTTGCTGCTGTTGCTGCTGTTCTTCCGTACGAGGCTTTTGCGGCTTTTGCGGCCGTTGCTGGCTGACGGGCGGACGCTGGCGCGGGGCGCGATCGGGCACATTCGCTGGCACATTTGCAACAGTGGAAGGAGGGGAAGACTTATCGCTGGCTGAAGACATTGTTTTTTACAGGTATTTGAGCGCGCACATCGCGCAGCGAATTATAATGCGCTTAATGGAAAACCCTACCCAATTCGTCCAATGGCTGCGCTCCGTCGCGCCCTACATCCACGCCTTTCGCGGCAAGACCTTCGTGGTCGCCTTCCCCGGTGAACTCGTCAGCGCCGGGGCGCTGCAGGTGCTGGCCCATGATCTTTCACTGCTGCATGCGCTCGATATCAATGTGACCGTGGTCTACGGTTCGCGTCCGCAGGTGGCCGAACAGCTGGCGCTGCGTAACGTCGAAGGCCGCTTTCACAACGGCGTGCGCATTACCGACATCGCCGCGCTCGAGTGCGCGAAGGAAGCGGCTGGCGAATTGCGCCTCGATATCGAGGCCGCTTTCAGCCAGGGCTTGCCGAACACACCGATGTCGAACGCGGCGATCCGTATTATTTCCGGCAACTTCATCACCGCGCGCCCGCTGGGCGTGATCGATGGCGTGGACCTGGAACTGACCGGCATCACGCGCAAGGTCGACGCCGAAACCATCCATTCGATCCTCGGCTCGGACGGCCTGGTGCTGCTGTCGCCGCTGGGCTTTTCGCCGACCGGCGAAGCGTTCAACCTGACCATGGAAGACGTGGCCTGCAGCGCGGCCATCGCCCTGCATGCCGACAAACTGATCTTCATTACCGAAACGCCGATGATGGCAGACGCCACCGGCGTGGAAATTCGCGAGCTGTCGTCGCACCAGGCCGAAGCCGTGCTGATGGCGGGCTTTTTGCCGGACGCCACCGCGTTCTACCTGAAACACTGCGTCAAGGCCTGCCATAACGGCGTGGACCGCTCGCACATCGTGCCGTTCACGATGGACGGCTCGGCCCTGCTGGAATTGTTTACCCACGATGGCGTGGGCACCATGATCAGCCATGAAAACCTGGAAAGCCTGCGCCAGGCCACCATCGAAGACGTCGGCGGCATCATCAAGCTGATCGAACCGATGGAAGCGGACGGCACCCTGGTAAAACGCGGCCGCGAACTGATCGAACGCGAAATCGATTATTTCTCGGTCATCGAACACGATGGCGTGATTTTCGGCTGCGCCGCGCTGTACCCGTTCCCGGCCGAGAAAATGGCGGAAATGGCCTGTTTGATCGTCAACCCCGAAGTGCAGACCCAGGGCGACGGCGAACGTATCCTGAAGCATATGGAAAACCGCGCGCGCGCCGCCGGCCTGACCAAGCTGTTCGTGCTGACCACGCGCACTTCGCACTGGTTCAAGAAACGGGGATTCTTGCCGGCTACCGTCGACGACCTGCCGAAGGACCGCCAGCATATGTATAACTGGCAGCGCAAGTCGCAGGTGCTGATCAAGACCTTGTAATATCAGATGCTGATGGCATCAAGTTAGCGTCTTTTCCACCCCAAAGCAAGATCCGGGGTCGGACCCTGAGGGTCCGACCCCAGCATTTTCGCCGTTCCGGGTTCAATTGCGCATGGCGGCCATTTTTTTATTGGACGACTCTTCCCATCACGGTGGAAAAACCCTCTGCCGAACCGAACACGTGCTCCTTGCCTTGCGCCACCAGGATGGCGTCGGCCAGTTCGCGGAAGGCGCCCTTGCCGCCCTCCTTGACCAGCACGGCGCTGGCGCGCGCCTGCACGTAGACGGGGGCATCGGCCACCGCATACGACAGGCCGCAAGCGGCAAATGCGGGCAGGTCGATGCTGTCGTCGCCGATGCACACGGTCTGATTCACCTCCACGCCAGCTTGCGCCATCAGTTCGCGGCAAGCGCCATGCTTGTCTTTCACTCCAAACTGGTACAGGGTGATGCCCAGGTCTGCCACCCGCTTGCGCAAGGTGGGCGAGTCGCGGCCCGACAAGACAGCCACGCGCACGCCGTTTTCTTCGAGCAGGCGCATGCCCAGGCCGTCGCGCACATGGAAGCGCTTCAGGCATTCGCCGGTGGCGTCATAGTAAATGCCGCCATCGGTCAGCACGCCGTCGACATCGGTAATGACCAGCCTGATATCGGCCAGGGTCGGCAATGTCGCAGGCACTTCGCCGGCCATCAGCGCGCGCACCCGCGCCAGGCATTCGGGCGTATCGACGCCGGGGCCACTGGCTTCCACCTTGAACGCGCGGATGCGCAGGCCGGCCGCCAGCAAGCGCAATTGCTCGAGCTTTTCGGCCTGCTCCAGCATCGCCGCCGGCAAGGCCGAATACGCGGCCAGCACTTCGCGCCGGTACGCATACACGCCCACATGTTTCAGATAACTGGCCTGTTCCTCGTCGCGGCCAAACGGAATCGCGGCGCGGCTGAAATACAGGGCGTCGCCATTGGCCGCCAGCACCACCTTGACCGTATTCGGGTTGCGCGCTTCTTCGGCGCCGATGGCGTGGCACAAGGTGCCGACCTGCACCGCGCTGTCCATCCGCATGCCTTCGGCCAGCAGGGCGATGTCGCCCGGGCGCACCATCGGCTCGTCGCCCTGCAGGTTGATATAGATGTCGGCGTTCACCGTCTGCATCACCTCGGCCAGGCGATCGGTGCCCGATGGATGCTCAGGCGACGTCATCACGCAGCGCCCGCCGAAGCCGCGCACGGCGTCAGCCACGCGCTCATCGTCGGTGGCGACCACCACGGTGTCGACGCCGGGCACTTCCAGCGCCCGTTCGTATACATGCTGCACCATCGGTTTTCCGAGGATCTCAAGCAGCGGTTTGCCGGGCAGGCGCGTGGACGCGTAGCGGGCCGGGATCACGATGGCCAGGCGCGTGTTCAATTTACCGTTTTCCATTAATTGATATTGAGTGCAGGGAAAGATTTCACCAGGTCGTCCAGCGCTTTCAGTTGCGTCAGGAACGGTTCCAGCTTATCGAGCGGCAAGGCGCTAGGGCCATCGCAGCGCGCATTGTCCGGATCAGGGTGCGCTTCCAGGAACAGGCCGGCAATGCCGACGGCCAGGCCGGCGCGGGCCAGGTCGGCTACCTGCTGGCGGCGGCCACCGGAGGCGGCGCCGCCGGGATCGCGCTGCTGCAGGGCGTGCGTAACGTCGAAAATAATCGGAGCATCGTTGCAGGTCTGCTTCATCACGCCAAAGCCCAGCATGTCGACCACCAGGTTGTCGTAGCCCAGGCAAGTGCCGCGGTCGCACAGGATCAGCTGATCATTGCCCGCTTCCTTGAATTTTTCAACGATATTGGCCATCTGGCCAGGGCTCAGGAATTGCGGCTTCTTGATGTTGATCACCTTGCCGGTCTTGGCCAGGGCCACCACCAGGTCGGTCTGGCGCGCCAGGAAGGCGGGAAGTTGCAATACATCGACCACTTCGGCGACCTGCTGGGCCTGCCATGGTTCATGCACGTCGGTAATGATCGGCACGCCAAACGCCGCTTTCACCTCCTGGAAAATGCGCATGCCCTCTTCCAGGCCAGGGCCACGGTACGAGTGGATCGACGAGCGGTTGGCCTTGTCGAAGCTGGCCTTGAAAACATAGGGGATGCCCAGCTTTTGCGTGACGCGCACATATTCTTCGCAGGCGCGCAGGGCGAGATCGCGCGATTCGAGCACGTTGATGCCGCCAAACAGCACAAACTTGCCTTCATTGCTGACGCTGATGTCGTTGACTTTGACCGAGACCATAGGGGATTCCATTCTTGTTGGGCGGGCGGGCCGCGGGGTTGATGCAATACAGGCGCAAGATCGCACTTGCGCGACAACACATCTTACTAGCTGGGGCGGCGCAGATCAAATTTGATCTGGCGCAAGGGCGCGCCACAAGCCGCGTCGCCGGCCAAGCACGGCTGCCGGTAGCGCCGCGCAAAGTGCCTTATAATCACGCTTTATCTTTACACCGATTCAGGAGCACAGATGGCCCGCACTATCCATTGCGTCAAACTCAACAAGGAAGCCGAAGGACTGGACTTCCCGCCGTACCCGGGCGAACTGGGCAAGAAAATTTACGAATCGGTGTCGAAAGAAGCCTGGGCCGCCTGGCTCAAGCACCAGACCATGCTGGTCAATGAAAACCGCTTGAACCTGGCCGACGCGCGCGCCCGCAAATACCTGGCCACGCAGATGGAAAAACATTTCTTCGGTGACGGCGCCGACGCCGCCATGGGCTACGTTCCCCCTACCGAGTAAGTTGTATCCCTGCCCGTGACCACGTCACGGGCAGTTTCACGCCTCCCTAAGCCGTTTCACGGCATCCCGCCTTCGTTTCGTCGCAGTCCGCTCGTCACCGTTACCGCTTGCAGGCAAAGTGTCTCCATCGACAACGACTTTCCAAGGCGGACACCATGCAACAGCTCTTCAGCCACACTCCAACCTACGTCTGGGCCATCCTGGCGTTCCTCGTGTATCGCGGCGTGCTCGCCAGCCGTGCGCGTGAAGTAACCTTGCGCAAGCTGTGCATTATTCCGCTGGTGATGCTGGCGCTGTCGCTGTCCGGCGTGCACGGCAGTTTCGGTTTTGACGGTGTGGCGCCTTACGCCTGGGCGGTCGGCGCGCTGGCTGGCGGTATTCTTGCCTGGTCGATGACCAATCCGCGCAAGCTGACGGCCCATCCTGACCGGGGCACGATGCAACTGGCAGGCAGCTGGCTGCCCTTGATCCTGATGATGAGTATTTTCTGCATGAAGTATGCGGTGGCGGTCAGCTTGGCGATCCATCCAGCCTATGCCCATGCCACCGGTTTCGTGCTGGCGGTTTGCCTGTTGTACGGCGTGTTCAGCGGCATCTTCCTGGGAGGTTTGCTGCGTACGCTGGCAGTGTATCGGACGGCGCAAATGACAAGCGGCCCGCAGGGGGCCGCTGTTTAAGACAACGCTGGCGATCAGTAAGCCAGGGTACGCACGCCTTCAGGCATACCCAGTAAACACACATTCGCGCCGCGCGTGGCGAACAGGCCGACCGCGATCACGCCGACGATCTGGTTGATCTGCTGTTCCAGCGCCACCGGATCAAGAATCTGCAAGCCCAGCACGTCGATGATCTCGCCGCCGTTGTCGGTCAAAAAGGCTTCGTCGCTGCTTGGCTTCAGACGCAGGCGCGGCGTGCCGCCCAGTGCAGCCAGCTGGCGCGAGACGCTGGCACGCGCCATCGGCACCACTTCCACCGGCAGCGGAAACGCGCCCAGGGTGGCGACCAGCTTGGAGCCGTCGGCGATGCAGACAAACTGTTTCGCCACCGACGCGACGATCTTTTCTCGCGTCAGGGCCGCGCCGCCGCCCTTGATCATGGCGCCACTGGCCGTGATTTCATCGGCGCCGTCGATATACACGGCAATTTCGCTGACGTCGTTCAGGTCGAACACGGCGATGCCGTGGCCGGCCAGGCGCGCGGCCGTGGCTTCCGACGAGGCGACCGCGCCCTTGATGCTGTCCTTGATCTTGGCCAGTTCATCGATGAAAAAATTGGCGGTCGAACCGGTACCGACGCCGATGATTTCGCCTTTTACTACGTAATCGATCGCGGTGCGGGCTACGGCTTGTTTCAATTCGTCTTGGGTCATGTCAGAGGTGGGTGAAGTGGGAATGGCGCTATTTTACTGGATCGCCGGGCCGGCAAACATCTGGCCTGGCCGCCATACAACAGCGCGCAGGCCGATAAAGATGCATTTTTTTGCCCTAGAGCAATTCGGATGGCGAATTATCGGTTGCCCAGGCAATCTATGCGAAAATGTCAGATTGACAGAAATAACGCTTCAGGAATAGCAAATGGATCACAGTAAACAGGTACTTGTTGTCGATGACAGCCGGGTTTCACGTTTGATGGCGCATCAGTTCATTCTCAGCAAACATGCCGGCTGGCAGATCACCGAAGCGGCCACCGGCGAAGAAGCGCTGGAGAAAGTCAAGGCGCTGGACCCTTACCTGATATTACTGGACGTCAATATGCCCGGCATGGGCGGCGTGGCCGCCGCCGAGCAGCTGCGCGCCCTGTATCCGCAGACCCATATCTTCCTGGTGACGGCGAATGTGCAAAATGCCATCCGCAACCGCGCCAGTGAGCTGAAAGTCGGTTTCATGGAAAAGCCGATCACGGAAACGCGCATCCACCAGCTGATCGATACGCTGGAAGGCTGAACATGGTCAACCTGTCCGAACTGGAAAACGACGCGCTGGTCGAAATCTTCAATATCGGCGTCGGCCATGCGGCCGCCGCCATGAGCGAGATCGTCAGCGAAGAAGTCACCATGTCGGTGCCCTCGATTACCTTTTTGAACCGCGCCGACGCGGCGGCCTTGCTGGGCAGCAAGCGCGACGGCGACCGCATCTGCGGCGTCAGCCAGCATTACGAGGGAGCGTTCGCCACCGAAGCCATCCTGATGTTTCCCGAAGATAAAAGCCTGGAAATCGTGCGCCTGATGGTGGGCGACGCGGTGCCGCTGCAGGAACTGACGGAAATGGAACAGGAGGCGATGAGCGAAATCGGCAACATCATCCTCAATTCCTGCGTGGGGACCCTGGCCAACCTGTTCGACAGCGAACTGCACGGCTCGCTGCCCGTCTACCACGTGGGCACCAGCACGGAAATCCTGTCCGTCTTCGGCGACCAGGCCGACGACGTGGTGCTGATGCTGCATATCGACTTCGTGCTGGCCAAGCACCAGATCCACGGCTATGTTGCCTTTGTGCTGGACCTGTCCGCCTTGCACGACCTGAAGGAACAGGTCAACCGCTACCTGGCCAAGGTCTTCGGAACGGCGTGAGCACCATACCCAACACCTTGCAGCGCTTGACGCTGCTCGAAAGCATTATCGGCGCCGTCAACCTGGGCGCCATCGTGCTCGACGAGAACCGCAGCATCGTGCTGTGGAACCGCTGGCTGGAGCGCCATTCCGGATGGAAAGCCGCTACCGTGCTGGGCCGCGATTTCTTCGACGTATTCCCGGAACTGCAGCACAAGCGCATCGAGTCGGCCATTACCCAGGCCCTGCGCGACAATTTCCAGTCGCTGCTGTCGCAGTCGCTGCACAAGGCGCCATTCCCGCTGTACCAGCAGGCGGCAATGGCCAGCGACACACGCGAGCGCATGCAGCAGGCGGTGGCCGTCACGCCCATCAGCCTGCCCGGCTTGCAGCGCCATTGCCTGATCCAGATTACCGACGTCACCATCGCCGTGGGCCGTGAAAAATTGCTGCGCGAGCAGACCATGGTGTTGCGCTCGCAAACCTTTTCGGACGGCCTGACGGGCGTGGCCAACCGGCGCCATTTCGACGTGGCGATCGACAAGGAAATGCGGCGCGCCAAGCGCAGCGGCAACCCATTGTCGCTGCTGATGATCGATATCGACCGTTTCAAGGACTATAACGACCAGTACGGCCACCAGCAGGGCGACACCTGTTTGAAACAGGTGGCCGGCGCGCTGGCCACCATGCTCAACCGTTCCGGCGACGTGCTGGCCCGCTACGGCGGCGAAGAGTTTGCCGCCATCCTGCCCGACACCGAAGCGGCCAAGGCGCTGGGCCTGGCCGAGGCGATCCGCAAGGGCGTGCGCGCGCTGGCGATCGAAAACGGCCAGCAAGATGGCGCGCCGCGCTACATTACCGTCAGCATCGGCGTGGCCACCCAGAGTGGCGCCGCGCCGCTCGACATCGACCAGCTGATCGGCGCGGCCGACCGTGCGCTGTACCAGGCCAAGGATGGCGGACGCAACCGCGTCGCCAGCAATGGCGCCGTGCCGCTGGCTTCACAGCCCGCCGCCCCGGGCCACGCCGCCATCTGATCATCACGTCCCGGCCACCCAGAGCGTGGTTGGGGCCCATGGAGGCGTGTTTCATGCCGGCCGCTATTGCAGGCGGTATCGCTTTGCCATATTCTGATGCTCCTTGCCTTGCGGCGCTTCCCCGAAGTGCGTCCATCCATGTCAACGCTCCGTCACGCCATCGATCTCCTGCGCAGCTGCCTGTCCCTGCAGCGCTTGCGCGTGGCAGGCCTGGCCGCGCTGGCCGAATTCGCGCTGTTCACGCTGACTTGGGAAGACCCGCTGTGGCTGCTGGCGATGCTGATTTTCCCCACCGCGCTGATGGCCTTGCTGGCCTACGGCCTTTGCGAACACTGGCCACGCCAGCTGCCAGACGCCCTGCCACGCTGGGTGTTGCAGGTGCTGGCCGTGGCACTGGCCATCGTGCTGATGCTGCTTGCCTTCTACCTGCTCATGACCAGGCCCGGCGCGCCACCGTTCTGGCAGGTACCGGTGCGGCTGCAGAGCTTCATGGCGATCACTTTCCTGGGCTTGTTGCTGGGGTCATGGACCGCGATGGCGGCCCTGCTGCGCCAGCGCGACGCCAGCGTGCGCGAGGCGGAACGCCGGCGCGGCGAACTGGAACGTCAGGCGCGCGATGCGCGCATGGCCCTGCTGCGGGCCCAGGTCCAGCCGCATTTCCTGTTCAATACGCTGGCCAGTGTGCAAGCGCTGGTCGATACCGGCTCACACCACGCGGCGCCGGTGCTGGCGCATCTGGTGACGTATCTGCGGGCGGCGGTACCGCGCCTGGACGAAGCGGCCACCCGACTGGAGCAGGAACTGGACATGGCGCGTGCCTACCTGGTGCTGATGCAGATGCGCATGCCCGACCGGCTGCAGTTCGGGTTCGATATTGCGCCCGGATGCGAACAGCTGCAGTGTCCGCCCATGACCGTCATGAGCCTGGTCGAGAACGCGGTGCGCCATGGCATCGATCCCGGCCTGCAAGGCGGACGCATCGATGTGCGCATCAGCCAGGCCCACGGGCGCTGCCATATCGAGGTCCGTGATACGGGCGTCGGCCTGCAAGCGGACAGCCCGGGCCTGGGTACGGGACTGGCCAGCCTGCGCGAGCGCCTGGCGCTGATGTTTGGCAACGATGCGGCCTTGCGCATCAGCGAACCGGCACCGCACGGATTTTGCATCAACATTGAGTGCCCGGCATGGTCATGACCCTCACCGCGCTGATTGCCGACGATGAGCCCTTGCTGCGCGAGAGCCTGCGGCGCCAACTGGCGATATGCTGGCCGGAGCTGGCCGTGGTGGCTGAAGCGCGCAACGGACCGGAGGCGCTTGATCTGTTCGAGCGCCACCAGCCCACGGTCTGCTTTCTCGACGTGCATATGCCTGGCCTGTCCGGGGTCGAAGTGGCCAGCCAGATCGGCCGCCGCGCCCATCTGGTATTCGTCACTGCTTACGATCAATATGCGGTGCAGGCCTTCGAGCGCGGCGCGCTCGACTATCTGGTCAAGCCGGTACAACTGGTCCGCCTGGCCGGCACTGTGACGCGCTTGCGCGAGCGCCTGGCTGCGTCGCCGCCAAACGCGGCCAGCGAGGCGCTGCTGCGGCAACTGGCACAGCACCTGCAAACCGCACAGGTAACAGTCCCAGCAGCAGCGCCGCTACGCTGGTTGCGCGCCTCGGTAGGATCGGCAGTGCGACTGATTCCTGTCGACGATGTCGACTATATGAAATCCGACGACAAGTACACGCTGGTGGCCTGGCGCGACGGTGGCAAACCTGCAGAAGCGCTGCTGCGCCAGACTCTCAAGGAATTGCTGCTGCAGCTCGATGCGCAGCAGTTCCAGCAGATCCACCGCGCCGTGGTGGTCAACCTGCACGCCATCCGCCAGGTCGTGCGTGGCGCTAACGAGACGGCTGAAGTGAGCCTGAAACACCGGCCGGAAGTACTGCCCGTCAGCCGCCCCTTTCTGCATTTGTTCAAGCCGGAATAGCTGCGCCATTCATCGCTTCCCGGCGTGCCCCGGCCCCCTGTGCGCGTGACCCGTCGGATCGGCCTTGCCGGAACGTCATCACGTGCCGACACTAGGCACATCTTTCCACTTCAGACAAGGTGACACGATGTATCTCAATCATTCCACAGCCCTGCTGCCAGGCCGCTGGCTGGGACTCGGCCTGCTGCTCAGTTTTGGCTTGGGTATCTGGTCAAATTTCCAGCTCCAGCAGCAGGTATTTGCCGCTCCAGGCTTCCTGCTGCGTGCGGCCGGCATGCCATTGCAGGTCGGGATGATCGCCATGACCGGGCTGGTCACGGCCGTGATCGCGCTCGTCATCGGGGCGGCTCTGCGCGGCCTGTACGGAACACAGCAACCATTGCTGACGCGCTGCCATGTGGCGATGCTGGCGGCCAGCCTGGCGACCACCCTGTTCGAAGGCACGCTGGTGCTGGCCATGCGCAGCCTGAGCGAGGCCTTTCTCGCATCGGGTGCGGACAGCACGGCTTACGAACCGGCGCGTGCCGTGCTGCGCGGGCTGCGCGATGGCGTGCATTTTGCCGACAAACTGCTGGGCGGGATCTGCGTCGTCTTGATGTATCTACTGCTGTACCGCGCCCGGGCCATTCCGCGCCTGCTGGCCGCAGCCGGCATGCTGGCCGGCATATTGCAATGGATCGCCGTGGCACGCGGACTGTTTGGCCTGGAGGTAGTGCATGTGCTGCTGGTTCCGCTGGGCCTGGCCTATCCGCTGACTGGCCTGTGGCTGCTGGCGCGGGGCCTGGAGGTGCGGCCAGCTTCTGCGGCGATTTCAGGCCGAGCGTGAAGTGCCGCACGCGCACCTGGCCGCCGATATGGTCAACTGCAAGCCTGTCTCGGCATTTGCCGGTCACCACCACGGGAGCACCACATGAGCACAATGACCTTGCCGGAACTGGCAAAAAAGATGGCCGACATCGACTTCCTGATGTTTTCGACGCGCGCCGAAAACGGCCAGCTGGCGGCCCGTCCGATGAGCAACAACGAAGATGTCGATTACGATGGAAGTTCCTGGTACTTCACCTGGAGCGATGCACGCATGGTCGACGATATCCGACGCGATACCGCCGTCGGCCTGTCGTTCCAGGGCAAGCCGCACCTGTTCGGCGCGCCGCCGATCTTTATCGCGGTCGAAGGCACGGCCGAGCTGATCACCGACCGGCAGGCGTTCGAAGAACACTGGGACGACAGCATGGACCGCTGGTTCAAGCAGGGCCCGGCCACGCCAGGCATCATCCTGATCAAGGTGCAAGCGAACCGCATCAACTACTGGGAAGGCGAGGAAGAAGGCGAGATCACTTTATAAACCAGCGCTGCGGCAACAGGGCAGCGTTGCCGGGCGACTGCAAAAAGCCGCCCAGCACCTGGCGCAAAAAAGGCAGCCTGGCTGTCAATGAGGCCAGGCCCAGCTGGGTGGCGCCAAAATAATGCGACACCAGTTCGGCCTGCTGCTCCATGTTGTAGCCGGCAAGCGTCGTGCCCGGGATGGCGCTGTCGTAGCGGTAGGCGCGCTGGCGAAAGTAGCCGCCGAACAGCGCCAGCAGCAAGCCGTGCCAGATGCAGTTGTAGCCCAGCTGCCACTGCCACACATGCACCATTTCATGAATGAAGAACAGCTTGCCGCCCGCGTCCTCGCGTGAGAAATCGTCGCGGTACTGGGCCGGCATGAAATACAGACTGCCGCGCGGCGTCATGGCCGTGTTCTGGTCCTGCAAATTGAAGGGAAGAAAAGAGCCGCGCACCACACGCACGCGCGTGATGTCGATGGCGCCCTGGAAGACGCTGCGCACCATGGCGGTTTCACCAGAAGTCAGTGGACGGCGCAAATCTGGCATGGGAATCCGGGAGGAAAAGAAAACGGCAAGCGTTGAAGCTTGCCGTTGGATAGCAACTCAGGCGGAACGCAGACCGCTGGCTGCCTTGGCGATTTCCGTGATGCGGTCCCAGTTGCCGGCCGCGATCGCATCTTTTGGCGTCAGCCACGAGCCGCCCACGCAGGCGACGTTTTTCAGCGCCAGGAACTGCGACGCGGTTTCCTGCGAAATGCCGCCGGTCGGGCAGAACGTCACGTCCGGCAGCGGGCCGTAGATGGCGTTCAGCATGCCGATGCCGCCGGCTGGCACGGCCGGGAACAGCTTCAGTTGCTGGAAGCCGTTTTCACGCGCCGCCATCACTTCGCCGGGGGTCATGACGCCAGGCAGCAACGGCAAGCCGCTGCTTTTCGCGGCGGCCACCAATGCGGCCGTCAAACCGGGCGAGACGCCGAACACGGCGCCCGCGTCACGCGCGGCAACGAATTCTTCCGGACGGGTCAAGGTCCCCACGCCGACGATGGCGCCCGGCACTTCGGACATGGCGCGGATCGCGGCCAGGCCGTGCTTGGTGCGCAAGGTTACTTCCAGCACGCGGATGCCGCCCGCCACCAGCGCGCGCGCCAGCGGTACGGCGTGTTCAGGATCGTCGATCGCAATCACGGGGATCACGCTCGAGGTGCGCATAATTTCCAGGAGTGTCATTGTCATTTTATTTCCTTGCCAAAAAGTCTTCATCGGAGCCCGGCACAGTATCGCCGACATTCTCGCCTTCGTGCAAGGGCACGGTGGTGGGAATCGGCGATGGCAGACCAAACGTGGTGGCGCCCTCTTCCGCCGCGCTGACGGTGGAGCGGAACATCGAAAACAATTCGCGGCCCATGCCGATATGGCTGGACGACAAATCAGCGGTGACCAGCGAGCGCGCATGCCAGACGTCAAGCGGCACCAGCGCTTCGAGCACGCCGGTGAACGCGTCGAGGCGGATGATGTCGCCGTCGCGCACCAGGCCCAGCGGACCGCCGGCCAGGATTTCAGGCGACACGTGGATCGCCGACGGCACCTTGCCCGACGCGCCCGACATGCGGCCATCGGTGACCAGCGCCACCTGGCGGCCGGCATCCTGCAGGTTGGCCAGTGCCGGCGTCAGCGCGTGCAGTTCCGGCATGCCGTTGGCGCGCGGCCCCTGGAAGCGCAGCACGGCAACGAAATCGCGGTCCAGGGTACCGGCCTTGTAGGCGGCCATGAAATCTTCCTGCGAATTGAAAACGATGGCCGGTGCTTCGACGGTGCGGTGCTCGGGCTTGACGGCCGACACTTTCATCACCGCGCGGCCCAGGTTGCCGGCCACCAATACCATGCCGCCGTCCGGTGCGAACGGGTTCGAGGCCGGACGCAGCACGCTTTCGTCGGCGCTGACCGGCACCGCATCTTTCCAGAACACCTTGCCGTCTTCGCCCAGGAAAGGCTCGCTGCAGTGCGCGCGCAGTCCATGGCCGAGGATGGTGTTGACGTCGTCGTGCAGCAGGCCTGCGTCCAGCAGTTCGCGGATCAGGTAGCCGGTGCCGCCGGCGGCGTGGAAATGGTTGACGTCCGCTTCGCCATTCGGGTAAATGCGCGTCAGCAGCGGCACGATGGCCGACAGCTCATTGAAATCGTTCCAGTCGATCACGATGCCGGCCGCCTTGGCGATCGCCACCAGGTGCAGGGTGTGATTGGTCGAGCCGCCCGTGGCCAGCAGGCCCACGACGGCGTTGACGATACATTTCTCATCAACAATATGGCCGACCGGCAAGTAGCTGCTGCCCTGCGCCGTGATCACGGCGGCGCGCTGGGCGGCGGCGGCGGTCAGCGCATCGCGCAGCGGCGTGTTTGGCGTGATGAAAGCGGCGCCCGGCAGGTGCAGGCCCATCACTTCCATCAGCATCTGGTTGCTGTTGGCGGTACCGTAGAAGGTACAGGTGCCGGCGCCGTGGTAGGCCTTCGATTCGCCTTCGAGCAGGTCTTCGCGCGTCGCCTTGCCTTGCGCATACAACTGGCGGATCTTGGCTTTGTCCTTGTTCGACAGGCCCGAAGTCATCGGGCCGGCCGGCACGAACACGGCCGGCAAGTGGCCGAAGTGCAGCGCGCCGATCAGCAAGCCAGGCACGATCTTGTCGCACACGCCCAGGTACAGGGCAGCGTCGAACATATTGTGCGACAGCGCGATGGCGGTCGACATGGCGATGGCGTCGCGCGAGAACAGCGACAGCTCCATGCCGGGCTGGCCTTGCGTCACGCCATCACACATGGCCGGCACGCCGCCGGCAAACTGCGCCACGGCGCCCACTTCGCGCACGGACTCCTTGATGATCTGCGGAAAACGCTCGAATGGCTGGTGCGCCGACAGCATGTCGTTATACGAGGAGACAATCGCCACCGACGGCTTCTTGTATTCCTTCAGCGCCAGCTTGTCATTGGCGGGAAAGGCGGCAAAACCATGCGCCAGGTTGGTACAGGCCAGCGCGCCGCGCTGCACGCCCTGGATGCGCGCGGCATCGAGGTGCGACAGATAGGCGCCGCGCGAGGGCCGGCTGCGCGCGATGATGCGCGCTGTTACGGATTCGACTACTGGATGCAGCGCCATGATGAATTCCTTAAAAAGTATTTTGTGAAATTTTACTACAAAATGGTAAGGCAGAAGCACTCTTGCTTGGGCCAACACCATAAATACGCCATTTTTTTTCCGCTTTTCAATGCTTGCATGCCACACGCCACCTTTGCGTAAATGCCGCCCCCATCGCCTGACTCAGTGGCTAATCGTCGTGAAAAACACCTGCGTGGACTGGCGCCTCAAGACAAACTGTAGTGAATTTACTTTTTTCTGATGTATGATTCTCATATCATCGTCGGCAGCGCCCTATCGGGTGCGCGCCGAACGCCTAATAACCGAGACCAGTACCCAGCCGACCGCCATGTCCACTCCCGCCCTCACCGCCTTGAACAGTTTTCAACCATTGCAAGCCCACAGCGCCAGCGTGCGCGAAGTGCACCTGCGCCAGCTGTTTGCCGCCAACCCGCAACGCTTTGCGCAAATGACCATCGACGCGGCCGGCCTGCTGCTCGATTACTCGAAGAACCGGGTCGACGCGACCAGCATGGCATTGCTGATGGACCTGGCCCGCGAACGCGGCGTGGAAGCGCAGCGCGAAGCGATGTTCAATGGCGAGAAAATCAATCTTACCGAACATCGGGCGGTTCTGCATACTGCCTTGCGTGCGCCGCGCGGTACAAAGCTGGTGGTCGACGGCCAGGATATCGACGCCGATGTGCAGGATGTGTTGCAACGCGTGAAAGGTTTCACCGACAAGGTACGCAATGGCAGCTGGGTCGGCTACACCGGCAAGCCGATCTCCGACGTCGTCAATATTGGCATCGGCGGCTCGGACCTGGGTCCGAAAATGGCCTGCCTGGCGCTGCGTTCCTATGCCAACCCTGGCCTGGAAATGCACTTTGTGTCGAACGTCGACGGCCACGACATGGAAGCGACGCTGGCGAAAGTCGACCCGGAAACCACGCTGTTCATCGTTGCCTCGAAAACCTTTGTTACTGCCGAAACCATGCTCAACGCCAATACGGCGCGCGCCTGGTTCCTGCTCGAAGCGGAAGAGAAAGACCTGGCGAAACATTTTGTCGCCGTCTCCACCAATGCGGCAGCCATCGTCGAATTCGGCATCGATCCAGCCAATATGTTCCCGTTCTGGGACTGGGTCGGCGGACGCTATTCGGTCTGGTCGTCGATCGGCCTGGCCGTGGCGCTGGCCGTCGGCTTTGAATACTTCAGCGATTTCCTGGCCGGTGCGCATGCGATGGACCAGCATTTCCGCACCGCGCCTTTGGAACAGAACATGCCGGTGGTGCTGGCCATGGTCGGTTTCTGGAACCGCCAGTTCCTCGATTGCGGTTCCGTCTCGATTGCGCCGTATCACCAGGACCTGAGCCGCTTTGCGGCCTATTTGCAACAGCTGGACATGGAAAGCAATGGCAAGCGCGTCACCAAGGACGGCGAACCGGTCGGCGTGCCGACCGGCCCGGTGATCTGGGGCGATTGCGGTACCAATGCCCAGCACGCCTACTTCCAGCTGCTGCACCAGGGCACCGACATCACGCCGATCGACTTTATCGCCGCCCTGCGCGCCACGCACGACCTGCCGGGCCATCACGACGCCCTGCTGGCCAACTGCTTTGCCCAGTCGGAAGCGTTCATGACCGGCAAGACCGGCGAGGAAGTGCGCGCGGATCTGCAGGCGCAAGGCCTGCCGACAAGTGAAATCGAGGCGCTGGTGCCGCACAAGACCTTCCCCGGCAACCGCCCCAGCAATACCATTTTGATGGATCAGCTGACGCCATCGACCCTGGGTGCGCTGATCGCCCTGTACGAACACAAGACGTTTGTGCAGGGCGTGCTGTGGAACGTCAACAGTTTTGACCAATGGGGGGTGGAACTGGGCAAGGTACTGGCCAAGAAAATCCAGGCAGAACTGACGGGCCAAGCGCAGCCGGAAGCACACGACAGCTCGACCAACGGCCTGATCGCCCTCGCACGCGCCGCCAAGGCCGCCTACTAAATGAATATCTACGAAATCAAGGTCGTCAGCGGCCAGCCGATGCAAGTGGGCGAGTGCCCGCTGTGGCACCAGAAGGAAGCGGCCCTGTACTGGGTCGATATCGACGGGCGCGCCGTGCACCGCTTGCATCCGGACAGCGGCAAGCACGTGCAATGGGAGATGCCAACCGAACCGTCGGCGCTGGCGATCAATGCCGGCGGCGGCCTGGTGGTGGCGCTGCGCAGCGGCTTCGTGCACCTGGACACCAGGACCGGCAGCCTGGCGGAAATCGCGCCGGCGCCGTTCGACATGGCCACCACCCGCTTCAACGACGGCAAGGTGGACCCGGCTGGCCGCTTCTGGGTCGGCACGATTTTCGAGCCGCGCAATGCGGATGCGGCGGAAATGTTTGTGCTGGAAAAAGGCAATGTGCGCAAGATATGGTCGGGCGGCATGACGGTGTCGAATGGCCTGGGCTTTTCGCCCGACAAGCGCACCATGTACCACTCGGACACCACCACCCACCGCATCGACCGCTTCGACTTCGATGCCGCCACCGGCGCGATTTCAGCGCCACAACCGTTCCAGCGTTTTTCCACCGATAAAAAAGCGGCGGATTATGGCGGTCGCCCCGATGGCGCGGCCGTCGACAGCGAAGGCAATTACTGGTCAGCCATGTTTGAAGGCGGCAAGATTTTGCGCTTCGCCCCCGATGGCCAGCTGCTTGGCGAAATCACGGTGCCGGCACGCTGCCCCACCATGGTCACCTTTGGCGGCGCCGACCTGCGCACCCTGTATATCACCACCGCCAGCCATAACCGCTCGAAGGAAGAGATCGCAGAGTACCCATTGACCGGTCATGTGCTGTCGGTCAGGGTCGATGTGGCGGGGCAAGTGGAAAACTTGTATCAGGCCTAAAACATCATGTTGACCCCAAAAGCAAGAACTGGGGTCGGACCCTCAGGGTCCGACCCCGGCCTTTCGACGTTGGGTTGAGTTACCTTGCCAACACCTTGCGGATCGTCTCGGCCAATTCCGCCGCCACGAACTTGGCCACATAGCCATCGGCGCCCACGCCCTTGACGTGGTCTTCGTTGGTCGAGCCCGTCAGCGACGAGTGGATCACTACCGGAATGGTCGCGAAGCGGCCATCGTTCTTGATATTGCGCGTCAGGGTGAAGCCGTCCATTTCCGGCATTTCCAGGTCGGTCAGCACCAGTGCGACCTTGTCTTTCGCGGTCTTGCCTTCGGCCGCCGCCTGGGTCGAGATCGCTTGCAGACGCTCCCAGGCTTCCTTGCCGGTCTTGGTCATGATGTACGGCACGCCCATCGCCTCCAGGCCTTTTTCGATCAAGGACCTGGCCAG
This sequence comes from Janthinobacterium sp. 1L-D-8-B-C4, assembly GCF_057291295.1. Classification (NCBI taxonomy): domain Bacteria; kingdom Pseudomonadati; phylum Pseudomonadota; class Betaproteobacteria; order Burkholderiales; family Oxalobacteraceae; genus Janthinobacterium; species Janthinobacterium sp. 1L-D-8-B-C4. The sequence continues at coordinate 116,997 of NZ_JBXAVX010000006.1, read as the reverse complement.
CGAGGAATCGTCGGCGGCCAGGATCACGGAGCCGGGCGGCAGGTGCACCTGCGGGCCGATGCTGCTCTTGTCGACGTCCGGGTCGCCCGAAGGCAACACATTGCGCAGGATCTGCTCGACGTCGAGCACTTGCGCCAGGCGTGTCTTGTCGGTATCGCCGTCGAGGCGGGCGATGCTGGTGACCAGGCCGCCACCGACGCTGGCTTCGGCCGACAGCACCTGGTTCCATTCCAGGCGCACGATTTCATCGACCTCTTCCACCGCGAAGGCCTGCGTCGAGCGGGCGAACTCGGTCACCATCAGGATCTTCAAGCCATTGCTCTTGCAGCCGACCGCCATCGGCAGGTCGATCACCGGCACGATCTGGCCACGGATATTGACCACGCCCAGCATATGCGGATGCGAACCGGCCACGGCCGTAATGGCCGGCATTTCCATGATCTCGCGCACCTTGAATACATTGATGCCGAACAATTCGCGGCTGGTCGAGTGGTCGCTGGTACCGAGCTTGAACAGGAACAGTTCGAATTTGTTATTGCCTGTCAGGCTGGTGCGCTCATCGATATCTTGCATTGAATTCATTATTTCCCCTTGAGCCGTCTTGTATTGCATGATTGAAGTCCGCCTTGCCGCGCGCTTTCATGGCTGAATGCGTGGTACGGTAGGGTCGGAAGGCGGATTCGGGGCATGGCCGACGCTACAGCGCAGTATATTATCGCCAACATGGTTGCCAGCGTTTTACGCCGATTATACGGTCAATTTATTTCCCGAAAGTTACTTAAATAGGCTCAGGGGCCTTGCGGAGGCTTTTCTTGACCTCCTTGTTGCTACAGCGCAAATATCGACGGTAGTCAGAGAAAATTTCCCCGGCAACCATGGCTTTCCTGGAATGCATGATGAGGTGGCAAGTCGCGTGCGCAGGCATATAATGCAGGACTGGCTAGACTAGTCATGATGTAGTAAAATTTCTTGCAATTGCCAGTTCTACGTAGTAAATTTACACCATGGATTTACAGTAGCATAGACTGCGGCACCACGCGGCGATACCAACGCGGCGGCGCGCCACAGCGCTGTCAGCGATCAGCACCCTCCCGGCTCCGGCTCCTTTACTTTTGCGACGACATCATATTATGGCTCTTACCGATTTTGACCTGGTCCTGTTTGGCGGCAGCGGCGATTTAGCCATGCGTAAATTACTGCCTGCAATGTATGCGCGCGATGTCGCGAACGACCTGCCGCCGACGGCGCGCATCATCTGCGTGGGCCGCCAGGACAGCGGCCAGGACGCGTTCCTGAAAATGGTGGAAACCAATTCCCGCCCGCACATCAAGGCCAGCACCCTCAATGCAGCCACCTGGAGCAAGTTCTGCGCGCGCATCGTGTATGTGTCGCTCAACGCCAGCGACGCCAAGACCTATGCACCGCTGGTCGAAGCGCTGCGCACCGATGCCAACCTGACGCGCGTGTACTACCTGGCGACGCCACCGCATCTGTTCGCGCTGATCTGCGACAACCTGGAAGAAAACGGCCTGGTTACCCCGAATTCGCGCGTGGTGCTGGAAAAACCGCTGGGCCGCGACCTGGCCAGCGCCAAGCAGATCAATGCCGAAGTGGGCAAGGTGTTCCAGGAATCGCAGATCTACCGCATCGACCATTACCTGGGCAAGGAAACCGTGCAGAACCTGCTGGCCCTGCGCTTCGGCAATATCCTGTTCGAGCCGCTGTGGCGCCGCGAATGGATTTCCGATGTGCAGATCACCATCGCCGAAAAACTCGGCGTGGGCAACCGCATGGGTTACTACGACACCTCGGGCGCGCTGCGCGACATGCTGCAGAATCACCTGCTGCAACTGCTGTGCATCGTTGCCATGGAGCCGCCAACCTCGATCGCGCCGGACGCGGTGCGCGATGAAAAGCTGCAGGTGCTGCGCTCGCTGAAAAAATTCACGCCGACCACCCTGGCGCAAAACATCGTGCGCGGCCAGTACCGCGCCGGCCATGTCGACGGCACCACCGTGCCGAGCTACCGCGACGAACCGGATGCGCCGCAACACTCGCGCACCGAAACGTTTGTCGCGATGAAAGCGGAAATCGACACCTGGCGCTGGGCCGGCGTGCCGTTCTACCTGCGCACCGGCAAGCGCATGGCCGACAGCCTGGCCGAAATCGTCGTGCGCTTCAAGCAGATCCCGCACTCGATCTTCAACCAGCCAACCTCGAGCTTCCAGCCAAACTGCCTGGTGATCCGCCTGCAGCCCGACGAAGGCCTGCGCATGAATTTGATGGCAAAAACCCCGGGCGACGGCATGCGTTTGAAGCCGGCCGAGCTGGAACTGGACTTCCGCGAATCGTTCAAGACGCCGCGCATGGACGCCTACGAACGCCTGCTGCTCGACGTCCTGCGTGGCCAGCTGACGCTGTTCATGCGCGGCGACGAACTGGAAGCGGCCTGGGAATGGGTCGAACCCATCCTCGACTACTGGGAACAGAACGACAGCGCGCCGATTCCATACACGGCCGGCACCTGGGGTCCGGCAGCGGCCAGCGCACTGATCGGGCGCGATGGCTTGCAGTGGCGTGAAGAAGCCTTGCCGGAAGACTAAGTCAGCAGGGCAATGCTACCTACCCCGCACCGCAAAAATGCTGGGGTCGGACGGGGTCGCCTAGACCCTGAGGGTCCGACCCCGGTGTTTGCTTTTGGGGTGAAAAAGACGCCAACTTGACGGCAGTACTGCCAGAAGATTAATCCATGCTACTTGACTCCATCCGCACCCAGCTCGACTCGCTCTCCAAGTCGGAGAAAAAAGTCGCGCTGGCGGTGCTGGAACAGCCGAACCAGACGGTCAGCCAGAACATCACCGCGCTGGCGAAAAACGCGCAGGTGTCCGAGCCGACCGTGGTGCGTTTTTGCCGCACCCTGGGCTACGACGGCTGGCATGAATTCAAGCTGCGCCTGGCGCAGGGGCTGGCGCTGGCCATGCCGGGCGCGAACGAGCAGCCGGCGCAGGATGATCTCGCGGCCGACCTGGTCAATAAAATCTGCAGCCGCTCGATCAATACCCTGCTCGACCTGCGCAACAACCTGAACCCGGAAGCGATACAGCGCGCACTCGACATCCTGTCGCGCGCCAGCAAGATCGAATTCTACGGCCAGGGCACCTCGGGCATCGTGGCCGCCGACGCCCAGCACAAGTTCTTCCGCTCGGGCGTGCCGACGGTGGCCTACAGCGACCCGAATATCCACAGCATCGCGGCGGCGCTGCTGCGCGGCGGCGACGCGCTGGTGGCCATTTCGCAGCGCGGCAACAGCCCGGCGCTGGTGCGCTCCGTGAAACTGGCGCGCCGCGGCGGCGCCGACGTGATCGTGCTGGCGCCATCGGGCACGCCGCTGGCCGACCTGGCCACCGTGCTGATCCCGATCGACCTGATCTTCAATACCGACCCCTACACGCCGATCTCGGCGCGCCTGGCGTATCTGGTGGTGATCGATGTGCTAGCCGTGGGCCTGGCGCTGCAGCGCGGGCCGGAGTTCCGCAAGAAGATGCAGAATGCGCAGAAGGCTTTGCAGGAGTTCGACATGCAGTTTGATTCTTTTATAGGATAGGCAATGGAAATCTGGGGTCAGACCCGTCGGGTCTGACCCCGGCCTTAATTACTTTCAGTATAATCTCTCGCCATGAACCAATTAGAACAACTCAAACAGTACACCACCGTGGTGGCCGATACGGGCGACTTCCAGTCGATCCAGGCGTACACGCCGCGCGACGCGACCACCAATCCTTCGCTGATCCTGAAAGCGGTGCAAAAGGATGAATACAGGCCGCTGCTGGAAAAGGCCGTGCGCGACCATCCGAACGCGTCCACCGGCGAGATCATCGACCGCCTGTTGATCGCCTTTGGCGTGGAGATTTTGCAAACCATTCCCGGGCGCGTGTCGACCGAAGTCGATGCCCGCCTGTCGTTCGATATCGACGGCACGGTGGCCAAGGGCCGCGACCTGGTGGCGCTGTATTCGAACGCTGGCATTCCGCGCGAGCGCGTGCTGATCAAGATGGCCTCGACCTGGGAAGGCATCCGCGCCGCCGAGATCCTGGAAAAAGAAGGCATCCGCTGCAACATGACATTGCTGTTTTCGCTGGCGCAGGCGATCGCCTGCGCCGAAGCGGGCGCGCAGCTGATTTCGCCGTTCGTCGGCCGCATCTACGACTGGCACAAGAAGTCGACCGGCATCGACTACCTGGGCGCGGAAGACCCGGGCGTACAATCGGTCAAGCGCATCTACAACTACTACCGCAAGTTCGGCTACACCACCGAAGTGATGGGCGCGAGCTTTCGCAACACCTCGCAAATCCTGGAACTGGCCGGCTGCGACCTGCTGACCATCAGCCCCGACCTGCTGCAAAAGCTGGCCGACAGCGATGCGCCGGTGGCGCGCAAGCTGAGCGCCGAAGCGGCGCCCGGCGCCAGCATCGTCAAGATGTCGCTCGATGAAAAATCATTCCGCTTCATGATGAACGAGGACGCGATGGCAACCGAAAAACTGGCCGAAGGCATCCGCGCTTTCTGCGTCGATACGGGCAAGCTGAAACAGCTGATCTCGGCCCTGCGCTAAACAGTACCGCGCCAGGCGCATGTCTGCCCTTTCGTCCGCCATCACTATCCGCCTGGGCCGCCGCGCCCGCGCGCGCATTGCCGAGCACGGCTTGCGCGCGCGGGACATCGCCATCGTGCCGGCCGCCGCCGGCGGACCGAAGGGCCTGATCCTGCACCAGTTTGACTGCTGGCTGTTCGGCGACTTTCTGCCGCGCGCGCCGCGCCGGCGCCAGTTCATCGGCGCTTCGATCGGCGCCTGGCGCATGGCGGCCGCCACGTTTCCCGATCCGGTTGCAGCGCAGCGCCGCCTGGTGCATGAATACGTGGGCCAGCGCTATCCCGACAAGCCCACGCCGGCCCACGTCAGCCGCACCTGCCGCGCCCTGCTCGATACCATGCTCGACGGCCAGGATGCGCAGTTGCTGCAACACGCGCAGCACAGCCTGGGCGTGCTGGCCGTACGCGGCATAGGCGGCCTGGGCCGGCCGGGCCTGTGGCGCGACCGACGCGGCTTCCTGCTGGCCGCCGCTGGCAATGCGCTGGCGCGCGAGCGCCTGGCCGGCTCGCTTGAAAGAGTGGTATTTCATGCCGGGCCGGACGGCGCCAGCTGGCTGCGTTCGCGCTTCGACGCGTTCAATGCGCATTTCGTGCCGCTGGCACAAGACAATCTGCGCGACGCGCTGCTGGCCTCCGGCTCGATTCCGCTGGTGCTCGATGCCGTCAACGACATCGCCGGCGCGCCGCCGGGACGCTACTGGGACGGCGGCCTGGTCGACTACCATTTGCACCTGCCCTACCAGCGCGAGCCGGACCTGGTGCTGTATCCGCATTTTGCCGATCATCTCGTGCCGGGCTGGCTGGACAAGGCCATGCCCTGGCGCCGCGTGCACGGCCGCGATACGTCGCTGGACAACATGATCCTGGTATCGCCTTCGCCGGCCTTTGTGGCCAGCCTGCCCAACGGCAAGCTGCCCGACCGGCGCGACTTTCCCCATTACGGCCAGGACCATGCGGCGCGCATGCGAGACTGGCGCCGCGCGATCGCCGAAAGCGAGCGCATGGCCGCCGCCTTTGCGCGCTGGGCCGAGCAGCCGGACCTGCGCCAGGCGCTCGACCTGCACGCCTGAGCAAAAAACAACAGTGCGTCTGAAGCGCACTGAGCCGGTGCATTTTCATACCGACAGTCATTTTTGCGTGGTAGGATTTGCGCATCGCCTCCTTCATTCCTGACGCAAGGCATGGCGTTTTTACGCTATTTTTTCTTGCAGCATTTCGGGCCCCGACCCCGCCTGACGCATAGCGTTTGAGCACGATTACCATCGTCATGTCCATGTAGCATTTCCAATGGAAAATGCTTTCTTGTTCAATGTAACCAAAAGACATCATGAAGACACTCACCAACATCCGCATCGGCGCCCGCCTGGCGATCGGTTTTGCCATCGTGTTGCTGCTGGCGATCGTGTGCACCTCGTTTTCCGTGATCAGTGCCTGGGATAATGCCAGGGCCACGCGCGCCATGATGGAAAAGCCGCTGGCCAAGGAACGCCTGACCTCCGACCTGTACCTGCTGATCTATTCGGCCGTCGAGCGCACCACGCTGATCGCCAGGAGCACCGATGAAACGCTGTCGGTGACGTTTGCCGACGCGATAGCGGCCGGTACCAAAAAGGGCGGCGGCCTGCTGAAACAAGTCGAAGGCATGCTGTCGACCGAGCAGGAAAAGGCCGCTTTTGCCGCCGTGATGCAGGTGCGCGGCGTCTACCAGGAAGCCAAGCAGGCCGTGATGGCGGCCAAGAAGACCGGCCAGGCCGCCGACGCCGAGCGCGCCTACACGCAGCAGTACATGCCGGCTGCCGATGCCTACCAGGCCAAGGTACAGGGTTTCCTGGCGCAACAGCGCCAGGCCATCGACGACACGGCACGCGCCATCGAACAGGCCAATGCGCGCAGCCTGACCCTGACCCTGATCCTGGGCGTGCTGATGATGGTCTTCGGCAGCCTGTGCGCATGGCTGATCACGCGCTCGATCACGCAGCCGCTGCAGGCGGCCATCGCGGTCGCCGCCACCGTCGCGCAAGGCGACCTGCGCACGCAATTCGGCCACGCCACGCGCGATGAAGTGGGCGACCTGATGCGGACACTGAAAGACATGAACGATGCGCTGACCAATGTGGTATCCGAAGTGCAGACGGGCACCCATGCAATCGCTACCGCGTCCAGTGAAATTGCCGCCGGCAACCAGGATTTGTCATCGCGCACGGAACAGCAGGCCAGCTCGCTCGAAGAAACCGCCTCGTCGATGGAAGAGCTCACGTCGACCGTGCGGCAGAATGCCGACAATGCGCGCCAGGCCAACCAGCTGGCGCTGTCCGCCTCGGAAGTGGCGGAGCGCGGCGGCGGCATCGTCGGCCAGGTGGTCGACACCATGGGCGCCATCGATGCCTCGTCAAAAAAGATCGTCGACATCATCGGCGTGATCGACGGCATCGCTTTCCAGACCAATATCCTGGCGCTGAATGCGGCCGTGGAAGCGGCGCGCGCCGGCGAACAGGGACGCGGCTTTGCCGTGGTGGCCACCGAAGTACGCAACCTGGCCCAGAGGTCAGCAAGCGCGGCCAAGGAAATCAAGAGCCTGATCGACGATTCGGTGGCGCAGGTCAACGGCGGCAGCCGTCTGGTGCAGCAGGCCGGCAGCACCATGAACGAGGTGGTCGACAGCGTGCGCCGCGTCACCGACATCATGGCCGAGATCACCTCGGCCAGCGCCGAGCAGAGCATGGGCATCGACCAGGTCAACCAGGCGATCGCGCAGATGGACCAGGTCACGCAGCAGAACGCCGCGCTGGTAGAGGAAGCGGCGGCGGCGGCCGAAAGCATGCAGGACCAGGCAGCGCGCCTGGCGCAGGTAGCGGGCGGCTTCAAGCTGGAGCAGACGCTGACAGCGCCAGTGGCAGCTGCGGCCAAGCCACGTCCTGCCGTGCATGCGATGGCGGCCGCACGCAAGAGCGCCGTCAAACCGGCCCTGGCCGCCTAGCCTGCGCCGCGCAAGGCACCCGCCATGCCGTCTGGGGAACAGGACTGGGAAGAGTTCTAGGACAGCCGGCCTGGCCGAAGCCTATTCTTCCAGGAACATTTGCTGCAGGTCGTTGAGGAAACTGAGGCCCAGCTCGGTCGGCCGGATGATCTGGTGATCGCGGTACAGCAAGCCCTTCGCTTCGGCCGCATTGAGCGGCTGCTCGATGGCGTTCAGCGCCAGGCCGGTGCGCTCGGCAAACAAATTCGGCGCAAAGCCGCCTGTCAGGCGCAGGGTGTTGAGCATGAATTCAAAGCCCATTTCCTCGCGCGCCAGTTCGCGCTCTTCCTGCACCGGGTTACCGTTGCGTACCGCGTCCATATAGGCGCGCGGCTGCTTGTAGCGGGCCTGGCGCAGCACGCGGTGCGGGAACGAGATCTTCGAATGCGCGCCGGCGCCGATGCCCAGGTAGTCGCCAAACTCCCAGTAATTGCGGTTGTGGCGCGCCTGGCGGCCGCTCTGGGCATAGGCCGACACTTCGTAGCGGCCGTAGCCGGCCTGGGCGGCGCGCGCGGCCACCATGTCGGCGATATCGGCGCTCTCGTCGTCGTCGGGCAGCACCGGCGGATACTTCGCAAACAGCGTATTCGGTTCCAGGGTCAGGTGGTACAGCGACAGATGCGGCGGCGCGAATGACAATGCGGTTTCCAGGTCAGCCTGCGCTTCGGCCAGGGTCTGCGACGGCAGTGCGTACATCAGGTCGAGGTTGAAATTGTCGAAATGCGCATGCGCGATCTCGACCGCGCGGCGCGCTTCATTGTCGTCATGGATGCGGCCCAGCGATTGCAGGTGGCGGCGATTGAAACTCTGGATGCCAACCGACAGGCGGTTGACGCCGCTGGCGCGGTAGGACTTGAATTTTTCCGTCTCGAACGTGCCCGGGTTCGCTTCCATGGTGATTTCGCAGTCCGGTTCGAGCGGCAGCAAGGTGCGCACGTCCGACATCAGCCGGTCCAGCCCGGCCGCCGACATCAGGCTGGGCGTGCCGCCGCCGATGAAGATGGTGTGGATCTTGCGGCCCCAGATCAACGGCAGCGCCATTTCCAGGTCGAGGCGCAGCGCCGCCAGGTATTCGTCTTCCGGAAAGCCTTGCTCCTGCCTTACCTCGTGCGAATTGAAGTCGCAGTACGGGCATTTTTTGACGCACCACGGAAAATGGATATACAGCGACAGCGGCGGCAAGGCCGTCAGGTTCAACGCGCCCGGCTGCAGATAACGCAGAGCCGCGCCGGCGGCGCCGGAAATGCCTTCCTGCGGCGCGGGGGTATTGCCCGGCTTGCTGCCTGGCTTGCTGGTGCTGCCGGCGACTTTGATCGGGATCATTGCGGCTTCCGCAGTTTTTCTACCAGCACGCGCAGTGCCTGGCCACGGTGCGACAGCGCGTTCTTTTCATCCGACGTCAGCTCGGCGGCGCACTTGCCCAGGGCCGGGATATAAAAATGCGGGTCGTAGCCGAAGCCGCCCGCGCCGCGCGCAATGGCAATCATTTCGCCGTGCCAGCGCGCGTCGGCGATCACCGGCTGCGGATCGTCAGGGTGGCGCACATACACCAGCACGCAGTAGTAATAGGCCGATTTGTCGGCGTGTGGCCTGAGGTCGGCGATCAGTTTGGCGCTGTTGGCGGCGTCCGATTTCGGCTCGCCCGCATAGCGCGCGGAATACACGCCCGGTGCGCCGCCCAGAGCATTGACGCAGACGCCCGAATCGTCGGCCAGTGCAGGCAAGCCTGTCAGGCGCGAAGCGTGACGCGCTTTTTGCAGCGCGTTTTCAACGAAAGTATGAAACGGCTCGTCGGCCTCGGGCACATCGTACTCGCCCTGGGCGTGCACGGCAAAACCGATGGTCGAGAGCAGCTCGTTGAATTCCTTGAGCTTGCCGGCGTTATTGGAGGCGAGGATGAGGCGTTGGGTCATGTCAGTAGTCCGTTGGAAGTGCCGACATTGTAAACCTTTTGCGCCCCCGCCATCGCCCCGGCTTACAAGCCCAGCGCCTGCTTTTGCAGGGTAATCAACTCGGCGATGCCGCCTTGCGCCAGGTCCAGCAGGCGGTTCATGCCGGCGCGGTCGAACGCGGCGCCTTCGGCCGTGCCCTGCACTTCGATGAAGTGGCCCGCTTCCGTCATCACCACGTTCATGTCGGTATCGCAATTGGAGTCTTCGACGTAATCGAGGTCAAGCACCGGCATGCCCTGGTAGACGCCGACCGAGATGGCGGCGACAAAGCTTTTCACGGGAATCGCGGTGATCGCACCGCGCGCCTGCAACTGCGCAAACGCATCGTAGGCGGCAACCATCGCGCCGGTGATGGAAGCGGTGCGCGTTCCGCCATCGGCCTGGATCACGTCGCAATCGAGGTGCAAGGTACGTTCCCCGAACGCTTGCAGGTCAAACGCGGCGCGCAGCGAGCGGCCGATCAGGCGCTGGATTTCCTGGGTGCGGCCCGATTGCTTGCCGCGCGCCGCTTCGCGGTCCATGCGCGTGTGCGTCGAACGCGGCAGCATGCCGTATTCGGCCGTCAGCCAGCCTTGGCCCTTGCCCTTCAGGAAACCCGGCACCTTGTCTTCGATGCTGGCGGTGCAGATGACCTTGGTATCGCCGCACTCGATCAGCACCGAGCCTTCGGCATGCCTGGTGTACTGGCGGGTGATGCGGATGGCGCGCAGCGCGTCGACGGCGCGGCCGCTCGGGCGGGAGTCAAATGTCATGTGGGTGTCCTGTAGGGTTGAATGCGCAGCGATTTTAACACTGCACGCCGGCCGGCCAGCCAGCCATGGCGGCATGGCCGGGCCAATGGAAAAACAACACGCACACGATCCCTACAATCCTGCCCCGCCCTACTCAATTTTCTTTACAATGCCGTAAAACGCACACTATTCTGCACCATGAGCCATTTCATGCGCAAAAAACAGGCCGCCACATGATGGCTGGGCTGTTTTCAGGGCGCGGGCGGTCTTGCCTGCGCTGGCTGATTAAGTGTATAAGTGACTGTATACAAGACCAAATCGGGGAATCCTTTGAGCATTTCAAGCATGACAGGCTACGCGGTTGCCACCAGCGAAGGTGCTGCAGGCACGCTGACCATTGAAATCAAGAGCGTCAACTCACGCTTTCTCGACCTGCAATTCCGCATCAACGATGATTTGCGCACGCTCGAACCGGACTTGCGCGCCGCCGTCATGTCGGCCATCACGCGTGGCAAGGTCGAGGTCCGCCTGAGCTTTGGCCGCAAGGCCGCCACTGCCGGCACGCAGGCACTGAACCTGCCGCTGCTGGCCGAGCTGGCGCGATTGCAGTCGGAAGTGGGCCAGCATTTCGTGTCGGCGCCCGTGATGTCGGTAGCGGAACTGCTGCGCTGGCCTGGCGTGATCGAAGAAGCGCAAGTAGGCCAGGAATCCCTGCAGGCCGATGTGAGCGCACTGACCAAACGTACGATTGCCGCCTTTGTCGACAGCCGCAAGCGCGAAGGCGCGGCGCTCGAAGCGGTGCTGATCGCGCGCATCGAAGCGATGGAAGCGATCGTCAAGCGCATTACTCCGCTGATCCCGCAAGTGGTTGCCGCCTTCCAGCAAAAAGCCATCGAGCGCATGCAGGACGCGCTGGGCCTGGCCAGCCAGGGTTCGAATTCGGCCCTGTCGCGCCAGGACGCGATGGAACGCATCCGCCAGGAAGTGATTTTGTATGGCATCCGCATCGACGTGTCGGAAGAGCTGGCGCGCCTGTCGGCCCACCTGGGCGAAACGCGCCATATCCTGACCAAGGGCGGGCAAGTGGGCAAGCGCCTGGACTTCATGATGCAGGAACTGAATCGCGAAGCCAATACGCTGGGCGCCAAGGCTTCCGTCAAGGAACTGGCCGACGCCTCGATGGACCTGAAGCTGCTGATCGAGCAGATGCGCGAACAGGTGCAGAACCTGGAATAGCGGCTGGCCGCTGCGCCATGGGGCTGGCCGGGCGCCTTGCCTCTTGGTAAAATAGCGGATTGGGCGCCGCCAACCGGGCGCCGACATTACCCGCTATGGAAAGAATCGCATGAGCCACCCTACCGCCTTCTCCGGCAGCCTGTTCGTGGTCGCCGCCCCCTCCGGCGCCGGCAAATCGACCTTGGTCAACGCACTGCTGGCGCAGGAACCGGCCATCAAGCTGTCGATCTCGACCACCACGCGCGCGCCGCGCCCCGGCGAAGAGCACGGCCGTGAATACTATTTCACCAGCGCGGAAGACTTTATCGCGCGCGCCGACAAGGGCGAATTCCTGGAGTGGGCCGAAGTGCACGGCAATTACTATGGCACCTCGCGCATCATGGTTGAGCAGCAGATGGCGGCCGGCACCGATATCTTGCTGGAAATCGACTGGCAGGGCGCGCGCCAGGTGCGCAAACAGTTTCCGCGCGCGGCCGGCATTTTCATTTTGCCGCCGTCGATCGACGCGCTCGAAGAGCGTTTGAACAAGCGCGGCCAGGACGAACCGCACGTGATCACGCGCCGCCTGCTGGCGGCCGGCGGCGAAATCGCCCACGCGCCAGAGTTCGAATATGTTATTATCAATGAAGAGTTTACGGTCGCTTTGTCCGAACTGAGCGCGATCGTGAGAGCGGCCCGTTGCCGGTTTGCGCAACAAGCGGCCCGCAACGCCTCGCTTTTCGCCCAACTGGGCCTGCACGCGGAATAAGCGCGCTGCACGCCAGTCACACAGCGCCACGCACCAATACTGTAATAATATTAATAGATTAGGAGTTACCATGGCCCGTATCACCATTGAAGATTGCTTGAAGCAGATCCCTAACCGTTTCCAGCTGACCCTGGCAGCAACCTACCGCGCGCGTCAGTTGCTCCAAGGCCACACTCCCAAGGTGGAAGCCAAGGACAAGCCTACCGTGGTAGCACTGCGCGAAATCGCTGCTGGCAAAGTCGGCATCGAGATGCTGAAAAAGGTTCCGATGTAACAGGAGCCCGCGTGCCGGAACAGTGCTGATCCCTGGTTCTATTTTTTCCTTTATTCACACTGCGAAGTAACGCGACGTTTTATGAGTCTGACCCCAGCCGACACGACTTCAGCAGCACCGCCGCCCCTGGCCCCGCGCCAGGCGGCAAAACCGCAGGGCGCGCATGCGCCAGGCAGTGTCACGCCGCCCGCGCCGGTACCTGGCGTGGCATCGGTCAGCCACCTGGCCGACAAGCTGGCCGAATACCTGTCCCCCGCCGACCTGAAAAAAGTCAAGGAAGCCTACCGCTTCTCCGACGAAATGCACCTGGGCCAGATGCGCCGCTCGGGCGAGCCGTATATCTCGCACCCGATCGCCGTGGCCGAAATCTGCGCCGACTGGAAGCTCGACGCGCAAGCCATCATGGCCGCCCTGCTGCATGATGTGATGGAAGACCAGGATGTCAAGAAAGACGAACTGATCGAGCGCTTCGGCGCCCCCGTCGCGCACCTGGTCGACGGCCTGTCGAAGCTGGAAAAAATCGAGTTCCAGAGCCAGATCGAAGCGCAGGCGGAAAACTTCCGCAAGATGCTGCTGGCGATGGCCTCCGACGTACGCGTCATTTTGATCAAGCTGGCCGACCGCCTGCACAATATGCGCACGCTGGACTTCATGACGGCGGCAAAAAAAGCCCGCATCGCCAGCGAAACCATGGAAGTGTACGTACCGATCGCGCACCGCCTCGGCCTGAACAATATATTCCGCGAATTGCAGGATTTGTCGTTCTCGCACCTGCACCCGATGCGCTACCGGACCCTGGCCAAGGCCGTCAAGGCGGCGCGCGGCAACCGGCGCGAAGTGGTCAACAAGATCATGGAAGCGGTAAAAAGCACGCTCTCCATGGCCGAGATCGACGCCGAGGTCACGGGCCGCGAAAAATCCCTGCATGACATCTATAAAAAGATGCGCAGCAAGCACCTGTCGTTCTCGCAGGTGCTCGACGTGTATGGTTTCCGCGTAGTGGTCAACAACTTTGCCGACTGCTATGTCACCCTGGGCACCCTGCACAGCCTGTATAAGCCGATGCCGGGCAAGTTCAAGGATTACATTGCGATCCGCAAGCTGAACGGCTACCAGTCGCTGCACACCACCGTCATCGGCCCCTACGGCACGCCGGTGGAATTCCAGATCCGCACCCAGGAAATGCACCGCACGGCCGAGTCCGGCGTGGCGGCGCACTGGCTCTACAAGAGCGGCGAATCGAACCCGTCCGACCTGCAGCAGCGTACCCATGCGTGGCTGCAATCCTTGCTCGACATTCAGCAGCAGACGGGCGACTCGGCCGAGTTCCTGGAACACGTCAAGGTCGACCTGTTCCCTGATTCGGTGTATGTATTTACGCCCAAGTCGAAGATCATCGCCCTGCCGCGCGGCGCCACCGCCATCGATTTCGCCTATTCGATCCACACCGGCATCGGCGACCAGACCGTGGCCGTGAAAATCAACAACGAAACCTCGCCGCTGCGCACCGAGCTGCACAATGGCGACATCGTCGAGATCATCACCGATTCGGCCTCGCGCCCGAGCCCGACCTGGCTGTCGTTCGTGCGCACCGGCAAGGCCCGTTCGGCGATCCGCCATCATCTGCGCACCATCAACCTGCCCGAGTCGATTTCGCTGGGCCAGCAGCTGATGTCGCAGGCTTTGCTGACCCTGAACATCGACGCCGACCTGCCGGCGCCGCTGGTCGAACGCCTGCTCAACGAATCGAGCGCCAATTCGCTCGACGAACTGTACGCCGACATCGGCATCGGCAAGCGCATGGCCACTTTGGTGGCGCGCCATATCTTTGGCCTGATCGGCGGCGAAGCGGCCAGCATGCCGGTCGAGCATAACAGTGGCAGCGAGCTCGACCCGGTCACCATCTGCGGCAGCGAAGGCGTCTCGGTCCAGCTGGCGCCATGCTGTCTGCCGATCCCGGGCGACCAGATCATCGGCCAGCTGCGCCGCGACCAGGGCTTGCTGGTGCACACCAGCGACTGCACACAGGCAAAACGCCAGCGCATCAAGGAACCGGACCGCTGGATTGCGGTGCGCTGGGGAACCGAGCTGAACCGCCGTTTCGACTGCCGCATCAAGGTCCTGATCAACAGCGAGCGCGGCATCCTGGCGCGCGTCGCCGCCGAAATCGGCGAGTCCGACGCCAACATCATCTATGTCGGCATGGACGAGGACAAGGACAACGTGCTGGACCAACTGCGCTTCACCGTGCAAGTGAAAGACCGCGTCCACCTGGCCGCCCTGCTGCGCAATGTGCGCAGGGTCGCAGGCGTCAACCGCATTCTGCGCGAACGCAATTAGAAAACGCAGCGTAGAGCTGGGGTCAGACCCGACGGGTCTGACCCCGGATTTCCGCTGCGGACTACCGGCTTGCTTCAGCAACGCGTCGCAAAAACACCTGATCCCCCACAGCAAACTCCGCATTGATTGCCGCCCGCAACTGACCGACGCTCTGCTCGGTCAGCTTCTCCTGAAATAGCGATTGATACGTTTTTTGCCGCTCAGGCACCGTAACGCCCAAGCTCAAATACAAGGGATGTGGCGTAAGCAAGTCATCTTGCATCCCCTGCGCATTGCCGCGATAACTCGACCACCTGTACTGCCCAGGCAAATCGACGATATCGGCTCTGACCGGATTGAGTTCAATATAGCGCTGGCAGGTCAATAAATAGCGGTCACCTTGCACCAGACAGGATTTGTAACGCCCTTCCCACAAGCTGCCGCTTCGGCCATAACGCCAGTTGAAATATTGTGTATATCGCTGATTCAGCGTCTTCATCAGCAGGGATAGATGGGCTACTTCCTGCGTGGACAGCAAAAAATGCACATGATTGTTCATCAGCACATATGCATGCAGATCGCATGGCGCACCAGTTAAACAAGAGCGCAGGTAGTCAAGATAACGGTGCTTGTCGTGCACATCGCGAAAACAAGCTTGCCGGTTGACTCCGCGCTGTACAACATGCAACGGCATGCCAGGCAGGAATAAGCGTGCTGTACGGGGCATGGGACACTTTCCTGTTCAGGAAAACCTCCAGCGTGACAGCAATACGCCAGCAGTCACTGCGCCACCACAACCTACCCCTCCCCCGGCGCCGGATACGTCACCTCCAGCAACTCCAGCTCCTGCGCCCCCAGCGGCGTATTCAGAATGATCACATCGCCTTCGCGCGCCTTGGTGATTGCGCGCGCCATTGGCGAGACCCAGCTGATCTTGCCGTTCAGGGGGTCGAATTCGTCGATGCCGACGATCGTGATGGTATGGCTTTCGCCGTCGCTGGTCAGGTAGGTGACGGTGGCGCCGAAGAAGACCTGGTCGTTGCCGTGGTGCACACTGGGGTCGACGATGGCGGCCAGGTCCATGCGCTTGGTCAGGAAGCGGATGCGGCGGTCGATTTCGCGCAGGCGGCGCTTGCCGTAGATATAATCGCCGTTTTCCGAGCGGTCGCCGTTCGACGCCGCCCAGTGCACGATGCGCACCACTTCCGGGCGGTCGACGTCGATCAGTTGCAGCAGCTCGGCGCGGATGCGCTGGTAGCCTGCCGGCGTGATGTAATTCTTGGCGCCGGCGGGAATCGCCAGCGCCAGCGCGGCGGCTTCTTCATCGTCGTCGTTGTCGGACTCTTTTACAAATGCTTTATTCATCTGCCTATTGTAGCCTTGCAGGCGGACGCGTACCCCCTGTGTGCGGGCTTTTTTGACGTATCATCGGGAGAACCTCTGGAGCCGATGAAAAAACATTACCGTTTCAGGCGCTGGCTGTTCGCGCCGCTGGTCTACCTGGCCGCCATTTTCCTGCTGATCGAGGAATGGCTGTGGGCGACCGGCGCGCGCGCGATACAGGTGGTGGCGCAGTTTCCGCCGCTGCATGCGCTCGAGGCGCGCATACAGCGCCTGCCGCCTTACTGGGCGCTGGCCGTCTTCGTGCTGCCGGCCGTGCTGCTGTTTCCCGTCAAGCTGCTGGCCTTGCTGGCGATTGCGCGCGGCCATGCCTTTTCCGGCATCGGCGTGATCGTTGCGGCCAAGCTGGGCGGCGCGGCAGCGGTGGCGCGCCTGTACACCCTGACGCGCCCTACCCTGTTGAGCCTGCCGTGGTTTGCCCTCTGGCATGGTCGCTTCATCGAAACCAAGGACCGCTGGATTGCCCGCCTGCAAAGCACCCACGCCTGGCGCCGTATCAAACGCCTGTCTGCCCTGCTGGGACGCGCGCGCCGCACCTGGTGGCGCAGGCTGCGTAGTGGCGCCAGCAAGCGCGGCCGCCACAATTCGCGCCCGGCCCGCGTGCTGCGCCGTTTTACCGCCTTCTGGCGCGCCCGCCGCTAAGATCATGAAGAAAGCCAACACCATGCCGTCTCCGCCCAGGCTGGCCGCTACCATGCAGGCCGCCACCAGCGACGCCTATCTGTTCGACGCGGCCAGCTGGCAGTTGCTTGACGCCAATGCCGCTGCCTGCAGCCACCTGCAATACGCCTTGCCCGAGTTGCAAGCGATGAGCTTGCACCAACTGGCGCCGCAATGGCCGGCCGGGCAGCCGCTGCTGGACGAAGGCATCGGCGCATACGCCGAGCTCAATGCCCGGCTGCAACGGCGCGATACAACCATCCACGCCGTGCGCCTGCGCCTGAGCCGTACCGAACACCAGGGACGCGCACTGATCCTGGCCATCGGCGAGGACCTGCGCACGCCGCAAGAGACCGCCGCCGCCCTGGCGCAAGTGCAGTCGCGCTTCAACGCCATCGTCTCCAATACGCCGGGCCTGGTGTACCAGTTCAGCATGACGGCTGACGGGCGCGCCGGTTTTCCCTACCTGAGCGACGGCTGCCAGGCGCTGCTGGGCCTGTCACCAAAGCAGCTGCATGCGCAGCCGGAGCTGTTCTACCAGCTGATCCTGCCCGAAGACCGGGCCTCGTACCGCGACTCGATGCAGGCGTCGAAAAACGCGCTGTGGAGCTGGAACTGGGAAGGCCGTATCTGGGTCGACGCGTGGAAGGACGTCAAGTGGATCAACCTGCGCTCGACACCACGCGCGCTGGAACACGGCACAGTGCAGTGGGAAGGCATCATGACCAATATTACGGAAAGCCGGCTGGAACAGATCGAGGTGCGCCAGTCGCGCGCGCGCCTGGCCGAGCTGACGGCGCATATCGACAAGGTCAAGGAACAGGAACGTACGCGCCTGGCGCGCGAACTGCACGACGACCTGGGCGGCAACCTGACGGCGATCAAAATGGCGCTGGCGATGCTGACGCGCCGCCTGCCAGCAGGCGACGCGCTGCTGCAGGAAAAAGCCGCCTATGTCGACGACCTGGTCGACCGCAGCATCGACGCCGTGCATCGCATTTCGCTCGACCTGCGCCCGTCGATGCTGGACTTGGGGCTGGTCGCCGCGCTCGACTGGCAGGTCAGGGAGTTCGCCCGCCAGGCCGGCATCGGCTGCGCGTTTTCCTCGAACCGCAAGGACATCGAGCTGAGCCAGGACCAGGCCACCACCCTGTTTCGCATCGCCCAGGAGGCGCTGACCAATATCGCCAAGCACGCGCGCGCCAGCGCGGTCACGGTGCGCCTCGACAAGCAGCGCCAGCATATACGCCTGTGCATCAGCGACAATGGCGTCGGCATGCGCCCGCTTGATCGCGCCAAGCCGCAGTCCTTCGGCATCCGCGGCATGAGCGAGCGCGCCAGTGCGCTTGGCGGCACCCTGCAGCTGGCCGACGCCCCGGGTGGCGGTACCATGCTGACCATAAAAATCCGGCTGGCCTCGCCCCGAGAGGCGATAATAGCGGCTGCCGCCACTATGCCCACGCAACATGGCCAGCGGCAGCCAGACGTCAGTGAACCATAAAGAAACACATGCAGAAACGAACGCAGTCATGAAAGACAAAGCCATCATCCGGGTATTCATCGCCGACGACCATGCGATCGTGCGCGAGGGCCTGAAACAGATCCTGGCCGACACAAAGGACATCATCGTGGCCGGCGAGGCCGAAAACGGCCACGATGCGATCAAGCGCTTCCGTGCCTCGAAGTGCCAGGTCATGCTGCTTGACATCTCGCTGCCCGACCGCAGCGGCATCGACGTACTCAAGCAGATCAAGAAGGAAAAACCGGAACTGGCCGTGCTGATGCTGTCGATGCACCGCGAAGACCAGTATGCGATCCGCTCGCTGAAAGCGGGCGCGGCCGGGTATCTGACCAAGCAGAGTGCGCCGCGCGAGCTGGTCACGGCGATACGCCAGGTGGCCGAAGGCTTGAAATACATCAGCGCCGCGCTGGCGCAGGAACTGGCCAACACGGTGGGCGAAGACCATGAAACGGCGCTGCACGAAACCTTGTCGGACCGCGAATACCAGACCCTGGTGCTGATCGCCTCGGGCAAGACGGTCGGCGCGATTGCCGAAGAACTGAAGCTGTCGGCCAAGACCGTCAGCGAATACCGCGCGCGGCTGCTGCTGAAAATGAAGCTGAAAAACAGTGCCGAGCTGACCCATTATGCGATCCGCAACCAGCTGGTAGAGTAGCCGCCGGCGGCGTATCGCGCGAATTGGCTGGCCTTAGCCTTGCTGCTCGCACAATAAGTGCTTTGCCAACTCGCATATCATGGGGATAATTAGCAAATATCTAAAAAGGCCGTGCCTCAATGTCCAGTAAATTGCCCTCCCCGCCGGTCAGCGTGCCTGCGGCCCCTGTCAACCCCGCCACGAATCCTGCAGACATCGCGCGCGAAGCATTTCGCCGCCTGGCCACGCGCCGCATCGCGCCCACGCCGAACGCCTACCGCGACATCTACAATGAGATCGCCGGCATCACCGAGCCGGCTGAAGTCGCCGCGCCCGCGCCCGCCCCCGCCGCCGTGCTGGCGGCCAGCGCACCGCCCGACAATGGCGCCGAAAACGTGCTGAGCCAGTTTGCAGCGAAAATGAGCGAATCCGGCGGCGAACTGGGCGACTTTGGCCGCCGCTTCCAGCGCGCCCTGAAAGCGCGCGACTGGGACAGCTATGCGCGTACCCTGGCGCAGCTGTCGGAAAAGCAGGCCCGCAAGGGCGGTGGCATCGAGCTGCCGCCGCTGCCGGACGGCGAACAGACGCGCACCCTGCGAGAACTGCTGAGCCGCACCCTGGGCTTTGCCGTGGCGACCTTGCTGACCGGCACGCCGGCACTGGTGGAAGAAGCCGAATCGCTGGGCGCCGCCATCAAGCAGGCGCACACGGAAGACGCGCTCAACGAAGCGGCAGTACGCCTGAAACAGCTGTGCTACCAGATCGAGCTGAAAAGCGGCGATACGGCCGAGCAGCAGGAATTGCTGCTGCGCTTGTTCAAGCTGCTGCTGGACAACGTCAGCCAGTTGCTGGACGACGACAGCTGGCTGCGCGGCCAGGTCGAGGCGGTGCAGAACCTGATCGCCGGCCCGCTCGACCAGCGCGCGCTGGAAGACGCCACGCGCAGCCTGAAGGAAGTCATCTACAAGCAAAGCCAGCTCAAGCACAGCCTGTCGGACGTCAAGCTGACCGTCAAGAACATGATGATGACCTTTATCGACCGCCTGGGCCAGGTGGCGGCCAGTACCGGCGACTTCCATGAAAAGATCGGCGGCTATTCCGACAAGATCAGCCAGGCGGAAAATATCACCGACCTGAACCAGGTGCTCGACGACGTGCTGCACGAAACGCGGCTGGTGCAGACCGAGGCGCTGCGCGCGCGCGACAAGATGGTGCTGGCGCGCCAGGAAGTGCAGGATGCGGAACAGCGCATCCATACGCTGGAAGCCAAGCTCCAGCATATGAGCGAACTGGTGCGTGAAGACCAGCTGACGGGCAGCCTGAACCGGCGCGGCCTGGACGATGTGTTCGAACGCGAGACAGCGCGCGCGGACCGGCGCGGCACGCCGCTGTGCGTCGCCATGCTGGACCTGGACGATTTCAAGCGCCTGAACGATACCTATGGACATCTGGCCGGCGATGCGGCGCTGAAACACCTGGTCAAGATCGTCAAGGAGACCTTGCGCTCGATGGACGTGATCGCCCGCTTCGGCGGCGAGGAATTCCTGATCCTGATGCCCGAAACCACGGTCGAAGCGGCGTCCTCGACCATGACGCGGCTGCAGCGCGAACTGACGCGGCACTTCTTCCTGCACGACAATGAAAAGGTATTGATCACTTTTTCCGCCGGGGTCGCCCTGCGCCTGCCCAATGAAGACCAGGGCGAACTGGTGAAGCGCGCCGACCGCGCCATGTACCAGGCCAAGCAAACCGGCAAGAACCGCGTGGTGGTGGCCGATTGAGCGGCGCCGGTGACACGCCATGCCCGCCTTCCGGCGGGCTTTTTTTTGCCTGCCGCACCGGAAAAACGCGTTCATCGCGCCGAAATTTGGCATTTATTTTTTTTATTTTTGCCATAAAGTATCAAAAAACGCTGCCGTATAGGAGCGGCGACGGCAGCGCCTCATAGGGGAAAAGTCGAAAAAAGCGCATTTCCTGCCCTAAACTTTTTTGACCAGCGTCCGTTAATCTTTACAACTACGGTTTGAGTGTCCCAGAGCGCGGGGACAGACCAAGGTGAGCAGGCACAGAGCCAAAACCCGCACATCGGGAGCATCAAAATGGCCGCAGTTATCAACACCAATATCGCATCGCTCAACTCGCAACGTAATCTGGGCGCATCCCAAGCCGCACTGTCCACCTCCCTGCAACGCCTGTCGTCCGGTCTGCGCATCAACAGCGCGAAAGACGACGCCGCAGGGCTGGCGATTTCCGAGCGTTTCACCTCGCAAATCCGCGGTCTCGATCAGGCACGCCGCAACGCCAACGATGGCATCTCGCTGCTGCAAACGGCGGAAGGTTCGCTGCAATCGACGGGCGATATCCTGCAACGCATCCGTGAGTTGTCCGTGCAATCGGCCAATGCCACCAACTCGGCAGGCGACCGCAAGGCAATTCAACAGGAAGTTGGCCAACTGCTGTCGGAAGCGGACCGTATTTCGCAAACCTCGGAATTCAATGGCTTGAAATTGCTCGATGGCTCTTTCGGCTCGGCCAGCTTCCAGGTCGGCGCCAACGCCGGCCAGACCATCCAGGCCACCACCGCCAATTTCCGCACCAATAACTACGGCAACAATGAAGTGGGTACCAGCGCGCCCACCACCGCCGCGGGCCTGCAATACACCCCTGGATCGTTCACTATCCAGGGCTTGCAATCGGCCACCGTCGCCGTTAGCAGCGGCGATACCGCACAAATACTGGCCACCAATATCAATGGCGCCAGCGAAAAAACCGGCGTGACCGCCACAGCGAAAACCGAAGAATCGGCCACTTTCATTGCCGGCGGCGTGTACTCGCTGGCCGTCACCTCCGATAACTCCACCGCTGCCAACGTCGCCTTCACCGTGGGCAATCCGCTCAATGCAACGACCTTGGCCGCATCGGTCAGCGCGTTCAACGATGTTTCGGCCTCGACCGGCGTCACCGCCAAGCTCAACAGTACCAACAATGGCCTGATACTGACCAATGCAGCCGGCAACAATATCACGCTGGTCAACGGCAGCACCGATGTGGCGCATACCGTGTCGGCGGCAGCCATCGATGGCGCCGGCAACGTAGGCACACCGTTCGCTATTGCGGGCAGCGGCGGCACGGGCACCACCATGGGCCATATTTCGCTCAACTCCGACAAGGGCTTCTCGATCGGCGGCGTCACGGGCACCAATGCCGTGCCACTCGCTGGCGCCGGCTCCAAGCTGAACTCGGTATCCGGCATCGACGTATCGAGCGTCAAAGGCGCCTCCGATGCGCTCAAGGTGCTCGATTCGGCCCTGGCCAGCGTCAACAGCCAGCGCGCCACATTCGGCGCCTTGCAGTCGCGTTTTGAAACCGCCGTTACCAGTTTGCAATCGACGTCGGAAAACCTGTCGGCTTCACGCTCGCGCATCCAGGACACCGACTTTGCGGCGGAAACGGCCAAGCTGACGCGCGGCCAGATCCTGCAACAGGCAGGCACGGCCATGCTGGCCCAGGCCAACTCGCTGCCAAACGGCGTGCTGTCGCTGCTGCAAGGACGTTAAACCACCTGACGCGCGCGCCGCCAGGCGCGTTTGCCAACCATGTTCATCCCCGGCCGGAATATTTTCGCGCCGGGGCTTTTTTTTGATAAAAAAATAATAAAACATATTTCTTTTATTTAATTATTTTTGACCCTAAAGTTTATGGAAATCATGTCGCTTAAGCGCCCTCAACCATGGCAACTTGAGAGTGACAAACAAAAATATAGTCGCTTTCCTTTCCTAAACTTTCCATAGGGCATTCCGTTAATGAATATAACTGCGGTGTGAGTGTCCCGGAATGAAGGGGCAGACCAAGGTACCAGGCATATAGCCAAAACATATAGCAAGGAGCTTCAAAATGGCCTCAGTAATCAATACCAATACCGCGTCACTGAATGCACAACGCAACCTGAGCACGTCGCAGTCCGCCCTGTCCACCTCATTGCAACGCCTGTCCTCGGGTTTGCGCATCAATAGCGCAAAAGACGATGCTGCAGGCCTGGCGATTTCCGAGCGCTTCACGTCGCAAATCCGCGGCCTCGATCAAGCCAAGCGCAATGCCAACGACGGCGTCTCGCTGCTGCAAACGGCCGAGGGTTCGCTGCAATCGACGGGCGACATTCTGCAACGTGTACGTGAACTGTCAGTCCAGTCGGCGAACGCCACCAACTCGGCCGGCGACCGCAAGGCGATCCAGGCCGAGGTAGGCCAGCTGCTGTCGGAAGCCGACCGCATCTCGCAAACGTCGGAGTTCAACGGCCTGAAACTGCTCGACGGCTCGTTCGGTTCGGCATCGTTCCAGGTGGGCGCCAACGCTGGCCAGACCATCCAGGCCACGACCGCCAACTTCCGTACCAATAACTACGGCAACAACCAGTCCAGCGCTTCGGCACCAGCCACCTCGTCAGCTGCCGCTTATTCATCGGGTTCCTTCGATATCCAGGGCCTGAAAACTGCGAATGTCGTGGTATCAAGCACTGACACGGCGCAAACGCTGGCGGCCACCATCAATGGCAAAACCGCTGATACGGGCGTGACGGCGACGGCCAAAACCGAAGAAGCGGTCGGATTTTCTGCCGGTGGCGTGTACTCCATGCAAGTCACCTCCGATAACGGTACGGCAGCCAACGTTACCTTCACGGTGGGCACAAAGAACGCATCGGGCCTGGCCTCGGCAGTCAGCGCCTTCAATGACCTGTCATCGACCACCGGCGTGACTGCCAAGCTGAATGACGCCAAAGATGGCCTGGTACTGACAAATGTTTCAGGCAACAACATCAAACTGGTGAATGCAAGCTCGGCCGATACCTTTACCGCCGCCTCCATCGATTCCGCTGGCGGAGTGGGCGCTGCGCAAGTTGTGGCCAGTAACGGCACCTCCATCACAATGGGCACTGTCTCGCTGAACTCCGACAAGGGTTTTTCGCTTGGTGCCGTGGGAGCCGGCACTGGCGTAACAGGTGGTGCGGCCACGCTCAAATCGGTGTCCAGCATCGACGTGTCGACCGTCAAGGGTTCGAACGATGCGCTGAAGATTCTCGATTCCGCCCTGGCCAGTGTCAACAGCCAGCGCGCAACCTTCGGTGCCTTGCAGTCGCGCTTTGAAACGGCGGTAAGCAACCTGGAATCGACCTCGGAAAACCTGTCGGCATCGCGTAGCCGGATCCAGGATACCGACTTCGCATCGGAAACAGCCAAGCTGACGCGCGGCCAGATCCTGCAACAGGCTGGTACCGCGATGTTGGCCCAGGCCAACTCGCTGCCTAACGGCGTGCTGTCGCTGCTGCGCGGTTAATCTCCGCCCCGTAGTACCGTAGCTTAGCCCTCCCCGGCCGATCCAGATATCGCATCTTGATCCGCCGGGGAATTTCCGTTAAAGGACACCATCATGGATATCCAGGCAACAAACGGCCTCCCGGCCCCGCAGCCACAGCCACAGCCACAGCGCACTGCGGTCACGCCAGGCAGCGCCACGGCCGCCCGGCCGGCGGCGCCAGCGGCGATCGACGGCAAGGCCAATGGCAAGGACGACGCGCAGTCCGAGCTGAAAGACGTCAAGCAGGCCGTCAGCGAGATCAACAAGGCGATGCAATTCATGTCGCGCCAGCTGGAGTTTTCAGTCGATACCGACAGCGAGCGCACCATCGTCAAGGTGATCGACCAGCAAACCCGCGAGGTCATCCGCCAGATGCCGACCAAGGAAGCGCTGGAAATCGGCAAGGCGCTGGAAAAAGCCCAGGGTCTGCTGATCAAGCAGACAGCGTGAGATCGCCCTATGCCGCCGTTTGGCGGCATAGGGCAAACAGCTGGCCGAATACCCCTCTAAAGTATGGATGGATTATGCCGTTAACCAGGTATATTCATGCATTCCCATAGGAGGTTATTGTGGCTGTCTCATCCGTCAGTACTGGTGGCGTTCTCGACGTAAATGGCCTGGTCAGTCAGCTGATGGCCGTGGAGAGCCGCCCCTTTGTCGCCATGCAGGACAAAGAAAAGGCCATTACCTCCCAAATATCCGCCTATGGCACCCTGAGCGGCGCCGTCGGCGCGTTCCAGACCACGGTCACTGCCCTGGCCGATGCCTCGAAATACAAGGTGGCCAACGCCACCACCTCGGACGACAAGGTCCTGACTGCAACCGCCGGCAAGGACACCGTCAAGGGCAATTACAGCGTCAACGTGACCCAGCTGGCACAGGCGCAGACGATCACCGCCGCCGGCCAGGAAACCACCACCGCCCTGATCGGTTCGGGCGCCAGCACCGTGCTGACGTTCGACTTCGGCAGCGTCAAGGGTGGCACCCTTGCCGGCGGAAAATACACGGGCTCCACCTTCGACCTCGATGCAACGCGCGTGGCACGCACCGTCACCATCGACGGCAGCAACAACTCGCTGCAAGGCATCCGCGACGCCATCAACAAGGCCGGCATCGGCGTGACCGCCAGCATTATTTC
This sequence comes from Janthinobacterium sp. 1L-D-8-B-C4, assembly GCF_057291295.1. Lineage (NCBI taxonomy): Bacteria > Pseudomonadati > Pseudomonadota > Betaproteobacteria > Burkholderiales > Oxalobacteraceae > Janthinobacterium > Janthinobacterium sp. 1L-D-8-B-C4. The sequence goes on along the minus strand of NZ_JBXAVX010000006.1, from coordinate 91,364 downwards.
CGACGGTAGCGACAAGCCCAACCGCCTGGTGCTGACCTCCGACAAGAGCGGCGAAACGTCGAGCATGCGCGTGTCCGTGGCCGGCGACCAGGACATCAGCGATTTGCTGTCGTATGCGCCGAATGGCACGCAAAACATGACGCAAAGCAATGCTGGTCAAAATGCCAAGCTGACCGTCAACGGCGTGGCCATTGACAGCCAGACCAATAATGTCGAGAACGCCGTGCCTGGCGTAACGATGTCGGTGCTGAAAATTGGCACCAGCAGTGTCGGCGTCAACATGGATACCTCCGGCATCAAGACGGCGCTGACCAATTTCGTCAAGGCTTATAACGAGCTCAATACATCGATCAACACCCTGACGGCCGTCACGCCCGGCCTGAAACAGGGCGCGGCGCGCACCGGCGGCCCGCTGGTGGGCGACTCGACCACCAACAGCCTGAAAACGGGCTTGCGCAAGCTGTTCGGCACCAGCGTGCCCGGCCTCGACAGTACCGTGACCAGCCTGAGCCAACTGGGTGTGGCGTTCCAGAAGGACGGCACCCTGAAACTCGATACGGGCAAGCTGCAGACGGCGATCGACAAGAATTCGGAAGACGTCATCAAGCTGTTGGCGACCTCGGGTTCGACCACCGACAGCCTGGTCAGCTTTGTCAGTTCGACCAGCAATTCGTCCGTCGGCACCAAGGGCATCTCGATTTCCAAGCTGGCAACGCAAGGCACCCTGGTCGGCAGCACGGCAGCCAACCTGAACATCATCGCCGGCGTCAACGATAATCTGTCGATGACCATCAATGGCGTTGCCACCAAGGCCACCCTGGTGCCCGGCACCTACACGGCCGACAGCCTGGTCAGCCACTTGCAGTCGCTGATCAACGGCGCCTCGGGCGTGACCGATGCCACCGCCAGTGTCAAGGTGACGCAGGAAAATGGCGTGTTCAGCATCGTGTCGAACAAATATGGCTCGTCATCGAAGCTGGAAATCACCGGCAATGGCGCCGACGACCTGTTCGGCACGCCGACCATGACCACCGGCGTGGACGTGGCCGGCACCATCGACGGTGCGGTGGCCGTCGGCAGCGGCCAGACCCTGACCGGTTCGGCCGGCTCCGGCAGTGCCGGGATTGCCGTCCTGATCAAGGGCGGACAGCTGGGCGACCGCGGCTCGGTTAACATTTCCAAGGGTATCAGCGCCTTGTTTGCTACTATTACGGATAGCTACCTGGGAACGTCGGGCCTGATCCAGAACAAGAATGACGGTTTGAACAAGAGCATTGCCGATATCGCCAAGCAGCGCGATGCGCTCAATACCAGGCTGTCCCTGACCGAGGCGCGCTTGCGCAAGCAATACAGTTCGCTCGATGTGACGCTCAGTTCGATGAACAGCACCAGCAATTATTTGACTCAGCAGCTCGCGGCGCTGGCCGCGAACTAACGAACATCTATCAGAGGAATACGAATGTTTGGATCATCAAACAAGGGCGCTCAGTCCTATGCCAAGGTTGGCCTGGAAACGGGCATCGGTGCGGCTTCTCCGCACAAGCTGATCGCCATGCTGTATGACGGTGCGCTGGTGGCCGTGCTGAGCGCGCAGATGCACATGAAAGCGGGCAATATCCCGGAAAAGGGCAAGTCGATTTCACGCGCCATGCAGCTGATCGACCATGGCCTGCGCGCCAGCCTGGACAAGAATGCGGGCGGCGAGATCGCCGAAAACCTCGACGCCCTGTATGAATACATGGGCGCACGCCTGCTGACGGCCAACCTGAAGAATGACTTGACCATCCTCGAGGAAGTACAGCGCCTGCTGACCGACCTGCGCGATACCTGGAACGCTATCGGCACCCCGAGCGGCATCAATATCGCCGCCAGCGACGCACCGATCTCCCGCATGAACAACTACGCGAGCGCCTGACATGATGACCGATCAGCAAGTACTCGATACCTACGAAGCGATGCAGGCGCTGACGGCGCGCATGCTGGTTGCCGCCGGTAATGCCGAATGGGACGAACTGGCAACCCTGGAGCAGCAGATCGGCAGGCTTGCGCAGCGCCTGAAGGACAACGAAGAGAACGTCGTGCTGGAAGGCGCGAGCCGCCTGCGCAAGGTGGCGCTGATCAGGCAAATGCTGGAAGACGACCGCAAGATCCGTGACCTGGCGATGCCGTGGATGGCGCAGTTGTCCAAGCTGATCAACAGCACCGGCACCGAACGGCGCCTGGCCAACGCCTATAGCGTTTAAAAACAAGGTCCGGCGCCATGCTGCCCAATAACATCGGCATGGCGCCGGTCGCCCCGGTCAAGAGTACCCGGCCGGCCGAGACGGTCGCCGAACCGCGCCAGGCCGAATTCCAGCGTTCCTTGCAGGGCATGGTCGGCAAATCGATGCCCGGCCAGGTGATGGCGCGCATGACCGACGGCAGCTATCTGGTGCGTGTGGCCGGCACGCCGGCGCGCATGCAGTTGCCAGCCGGCACCGAACTGGGCGCCAACGTTCCCTTGCTGCTGGTCGGCATCAATCCCCGTCCCTCGTTTCAGATCGGCGCCGGCCCGGATCCGCGTGCCACCGCGATGCTGACCTATGCCGATGCACAGGCCGAACCCGATGCGGCGGCCGCGCAAGGTGCACAAGCCGGCATGCGGACAGGAGGTGCGGCCGCCGCGCTCTTGGGCCGCGCACCACTGACGCCCGCCAATTTATTACCGACCCTGAATGCCGACACGCCTGCCCCGGAGCTGAGCAGCACCGCGCGCGCCATCAGCACCGTGCTGAGCCAGGCCGAAAGCGTCCCCGGTGCGCCGCTGTCGCTGGTCGGCAAGACCAGCCTGATGGCCACGCCAGGCACCGACCCGTCGCAAGTGGCGCAAAACCTGCGCGACGCCGTCGGCAGCAGCGGCCTGTTCTACGAATCGCACGTGGCCGAATGGGCCGACGGCAAGCGGCCGCTGGCGTCCTTGCTGCTGGAGCCGCAAATGCAGAAAACCCTGCAGGGCGAAGTCATGAAGAACGGCACCGACCTGGCTGCGGCGCAGCTGATCAATCTGCAGCTGCACACCCATGAACAAGCCAGGGTGCAATGGCAGGGCGAAGCCTGGCCCGGGCAAAAGATGCAGTGGGATATCACCAAGGATGAGCCGAACGGCGGCCAGCACCCGGGCCAGGACGAAGACGCCACCGCCTGGCGCAGCAGCGTGCGCTTCCAGTTTCCGTTGCTGGGCGACCTGTCGGCGCAGGTGGTGTTGCAAGGCGGTAAAGTCCAGATCCAGATGCAGGCCGGCAGCGAAGCGAGCGCCGAGACCCTGCGCCAGCACGCGGCACGCCTCGAAACGTCGATGGAAGCGGCCGGCTGGCCGCTGTCGTCGTTGACCATCGCGGGCAAACAAGGCGGAGACGACAATGCTGGATGACGGCAAGCGCAAGATGCCGCAGACGGCGGTGGCGCTGGCCTACCAGAGCGGCGCGCAAGCGCCCAAGGTGGTGGCCAAGGGCAGCGGCATGATCGCCGACAAGATCATCAGCACGGCGCGCGAGCATGGCGTGTTCGTGCATGAATCGAAGGAACTGGTGGCGCTGTTAATGGATATTGATCTGGACAGCCAGATTCCGCCTGGCCTGTATCGGGCGATTGCGGAACTGCTGGCCTGGTTATATCATATTGAATCTGCGAAAAGCGGGCCGCTCCCGCCACCGCCCGATACACTGGCGGCGCTCCCCACCGCACCATAGAACCGACAGGCATCAATGCAAGCACATATTATGGATTCCGGCCTCGAAAACTGGCATGACTTTGAAGTGGAATCACGGCGCGAAATCGTCGCGCTGCTGCGCAGCATCGGCGAAAAAAATCAGTTGATCCGCATGCAGGTGCATGGCGAATCCGATGTCTGCGTCACCTCCATCCTCGATATCGACGCTGAACGCAATATGGTCATCCTCGACCGCCCGGTCGATACCGGCCAGAGCCGGCGCATGGTGGCCGCCAGCGGCATCACGTTTGAAACCTCGCTCGACAAGATCCGTATCCTGTTTTCCAGCAATTCGGTGGAAGAATGCATGCATGGCACCACGCCGGCCTTGAAAATGGCCGTACCCGAGACTCTGATCCGCTTGCAGCGGCGCGAGTATTACCGCATGAATACACCCGTCAGCAATCCGGTGCGCGCGACAATTCCCATGGTCACTGACGAAGGCACGGCCAACGTGCCGTTCCCGCTGGCCGACATCAGCTGCGGCGGCATCGCCATCATGGACAACAAACTGGTGCTGGGCGACACCATCGGCAAGAACTACCCGGGCTGCCGCATCGACCTGCCCGAGATCGGCATCATCACGGTGACGTTGCAAATTCGCAACTCGCTGGACATGACCCTGCTGAACAACAAGCTGAACCGCCGCCTGGGCTGCCAGTTCGTCGACCTGTCGCGCGGTACCCTGGCGCAGGTGCAGCGCTACATCACGCGACTCGAACGCGAGCGCAACGCGCGCATTGCAGGCCTGAGCTGACAAGCTCCCTTTACAGGTTCATGCCGCCCGACACTTCGATGCGCTGGCCGGTGATCCAGCGGTTGCCGGGCTGCAGCAGCGAGGCGATGGCGCCGCCGATATCGTCCGGCAGTCCCACCCTTCCCAGCGCGGTGACCGAGGCAATGTGGGCATTGACGGCAGGATTGTCGCGCACCACGCCGCCGCCGAAATCGGTCTCGATCGCGCCCGGCGCCACCACATTGACGGCGATGCCGCGTGCGCCCAGCTCTTGCGCCATGTAACGGCTGAGCACCTCGACGCCCCCCTTCATCGCCGCGTAGGCGGCATAGCCGGGGTTGCTGAAACGCGCCAGCCCGCTCGACAGGTTGACGATGCGCCCGCCATCGGCCAGCAGCGGCAGCAGTTTCTGGGTCAGGAAAAATACCCCCTTCAGGTGCACATTCACCATGTCGTCGAATTGCGCTTCTGTGGTGTCGGCGATCGACGCATGCACGCCGCTGCCGGCGTTGTTGACCAGATAATCGAACTGCTTGCGCTGCCAGTCGCTGGCCAGCACCTTGCCCACGGCGCCGGCAAACTCGGCAAAACCGCGCGTGTCGGCCACCTCCAGCTGCAGCGCCACCGCATGGCGGCCCAGCGCCCGGATCTCGGCGACGACGGCGTTCGCTTCGTCGGCGTTATTGCGATAGGTAATGATCAGGTCGACTCCGGTCTCGGCCAGTTTCAGCGCGGCATTCTTGCCCAGGCCGCGGTTGGCGCCGGTAATCAGTGCGATTGGCGTGCTGTTGCTCATGATGGCGTTCCTTCAATGGTGGGGTGGCAGTCGATGTAGCGGATCGCTCATCGATGAAACTAGTATATTGTCGCCACCCCGATTGATAAACCGCGTGTATCCGATAAGACTGATCGGATTATCCGCACAATCGTTGCCAGCTTATCCTGCCATCCACTCACGCTCGATCAGCGCGCTCAGCCAATCCATAAAGACCCGGGTTCTCTTCGGCAAGTCGCGCCGGTGCGTATACATCAGGGCGATCGGCATCGGTGGCGCCACATGCTGCGGCAACACCGCCACCAGCGTGCCGGCGGCCAGATAAGCGCGCGCGCCACTCAAGGGCATCTGGGCAATGCCGAGGCCGCCAAGGCAAGCGCCCTGGAATGCTTCCGTATTGTTGACGGTGACATTGCCGGCCATCGGCAGCTGATGCAACTGGCCGTCCAGCACGTATTCGAAGCCGGACGAGCGCGCGCCCAGGGTGGTGACGTAGTGGACCAGGCGGTGTTGCGCCAGCTCGTCCACGGTGTGCGGCGTGCCATGGGCGCGCAGATAGGCCGGACTGGCGCAATTGACCATCGGCACCGTGCCCAGGTAACGGGCGATCAGCGACGGGTCTTGCACGTCGCCCGCGCGCAACACGCAATCGAAACCCTCGCGCACCAGGTCGACGCGCCGGTCGGTGCTGCTGACTTCGATCTGTATGTTCGGATAGGTGGCCAGGAATTCGCCCAGCCAGGGCATCACCAGCTGGCGTGCCGCCACGGTGGGCATGTCGATGCGCAAGCGGCCAGCGAGCACCGTGCCGTCCAGGCGGAACATGTTTTCCATGTCGTCCATGTCGGCCAACATGTCCTTGCAGCGCTGGTACAGCGCCAGGCCGTCCTGGGTGACGCTGACCTTGCGCGTGGTGCGGTTGAGCAAGCGTGCCCCCAGCAGCAATTCCAGGTCGCGCACATGCTCGGACACGCTGGCCTTGGGCAGGCCCAGGCTGGCGGCCGCCTGCGTAAAGCTGCTCAGCTCGGTAACGCGCACGAAGGTCTTCATCAGTTCCAGCTTGTTCATGCGCGCGCCGGCTCCAGCATCAGACTTGCATGTTCATGATCTCGTGGTAGGACGACACCAGTTTATTGCGCACCTGCACCGTCGCCTGGAACTGGATGCCGGCTTTTTGCGAGGCCACCATCACGTCCGACAGGCTGACCGAGTCGTCGCCCATGGTAAAGCGCTTGCCCAGGTCGGCCGACGTCTGTTGCGCGCTGGCGACGGAGTCCAGCGCGCCCTTGAGCGCGTCGGCAAAATTGACCTTGGCAGCGGGCGCCTCGGTCTGGATCGCCGGCACTTTCGCCTCCGGCCGCGTGGCCGCGGCCTTCAATTGCGAGATCATCGCCTCGATCCTGCTGCTGTCTATACCACCCATGCCACCTGTTTTCACTATGCCTCCCGATTCCTGTCTGTTGCCTCCAAGGCACAAAACCCTGGCCGGCAAGGCAGCGCCGGGTACAATTAGTGCTACCGTACGTTGCCAGTGTTCCACAATAACAGCAGGAAAGCCAGCCGCTCGGCCGAGCAGGCGGCAAAAGCACCTTCTATTTGGACGATCAAAGCGCATGCCAGGAGCGGATAATTCCCCTTATCGCCCCTCATGTCGCAGGCGGCGGCTCCCACCAACCCCACAATACCAGCGCCACGGAAGGCAATCATGGCTGTAGCGGAAGAGATCGAACTGAACCAACCCCCACCGGTGCCCGTGCCCGCGCGCAGCCCGGTTGAATCCGTGCAGGCGTTTGCCAAGACCCCGATGGGCAAGAATTTCCTGCGCGGCCTGGGCGTGGCGGCGCTGATCGCCATCGGCGTGGCACTGTACATGTGGAACCAGCCGCCAGAATACAAAGTCCTGTTTTCCAATTTCACCGACCGCGACGGCGGCGCGATTACCGCCTCGCTCGATCAGTTGGGCATCAAGCACAAGTTTTCCGAAGGCGGCGGCGCCATCCTGGTGCCCACCGAGCAGGTCCACGACGCGCGCCTGAAGCTGGCCGCGCAAGGCTTGCCGAAGGGCGGCAACGTCGGTTTCGAGCTGATGGAAAACCAGAAGCTGGGCGTATCGCAGTTCCTGGAACAAGTCAATTTCCAGCGCGCCCTCGAAGGCGAGCTGGCAAAGTCGATCGAATCGGTATCGGCGGTCGATACGGCGCGCGTCCACCTGGCCTTGCCCAAGCCGTCGGTGTTCGTGCGCGACCAGCAAAAGCCGACCGCGTCGGTGCTGCTGAACCTGCACCCGGGCCGCGGCCTGGACCAGCTGCAGGTCAGCGCCATCGTGCACCTGGTGGCGTCGAGCGTGCCGGAATTGCTGCCTATCAATGTGACCGTGGTCGACCAGGCGGGTTCTTTGCTGTCCAACCAGGAACGCGACAAGGATCGCGCCAACGGCATCAAGAGCCTCGATCCGAACCAGCTGAAATACGTGCAGCAACTGCAGCAAAGCGTGATCAAGCAGGTCGAATCGATCCTGCTGCCGATTGTCGGCGAAGGCAATGTGCGCGCCGAAGCGACCGCCGACGTCGATTTTTCGCAAAGCGAACAGGCGGCCGAGACCTACAAGCCGAACTCGCCGCCGGAAGCGTCGACCATCCGCAGCCAGCAGACGAGCGAATCGACCGGCGCCGGCAACGCCAATCCGTCCGGCGTGCCGGGCGCGCTGTCGAACCAGCCACCGGGCGTGGCCACCGCGCCGCTGACGGCCGAAGCGCCGGGCGCGCCTGGCGCGGGGGCACCGACCCAGCCGTCGCAAAAGGAATCGACCACCAATTATGAAGTCGACAAGACCGTGCGCTACGAGCAGAAATCGATGGGCGGCCTGCGCCGCCTGTCGGTGGCGGTGGTGGTCAACTACCGGCGCAATATCGCCGCCGACGGCAAGGTCACGGTGACGCCGATTTCGCCGGCCGAAATGGTGCAGATCAACAACCTCGTCAAGGAGGCGATGGGCTACAACAAGGACCGCGGCGACAGCTTCAGCGTGGCCAATTCGCCGTTCGACGGCATCGACCGCGCGCCCGAAGGCAAGCTGGAGTGGTGGCGTGATCCGGCCAACCTGCCGCTGGCGAAAGAACTGGCGAAGTTCCTGATTACGGCCCTGATCCTGCTGTATCTCTTCATCAAGATCGTGCGCCCGATGCTGCGCCCGGTGATGCGCAAGATCGACGATTTCGGCGCGCCGCCACCGGTGATCGAACCGGAACTGCCGAAAACCGATGAGGAAAACGAGGTCCTGCTCAGCGAAGCCGAGCTGGAAGAACTGGAAGAAGACACCGCGCGCGGCTACCGCGAGAACCTGGCGATGGCCCGGAAGCTGGCGCAGGACGACCCGCGCGTGGTCGCCAACATTATCAAGGCATGGATAGGCAATAATGACTGAATCGACGGGACTGCAAAAAGCGGCCATCCTGATGCTGGCCCTGGGCGAGAGCGAGGCGGCCGAAGTGATGAAATTTCTCGGCCCGCGCGAAGTGCTGAAACTGGGCGCGGCGATGGCCACCATGAAGGGCATCGCCCACGAACAGGTGGTCGACGTGCTCGACGACTTCCGCTCGCAAACGGAACTCAATTCCACCGTCGGCCTCGATTCGGACGAATATATCCGCCAGGTGCTGACCAAGGCGCTGGGCGACGACAAGGCTTCGGTATTGCTGTCGCGCATATTGGGCGGCAAGGATGCGTCCGGCATCGAATCGCTGAAATGGATGGATTCGCAATCGGTGTCCGAGCTGATCCGCAACGAACACCCGCAGATCATCGCCACCATTTTGGTGCATCTGGAGCGCGACCAGGCTTGCGAAATCCTCGGTCACTTCACCGACCGCCTGCGCAACGACGTGGTGCTGCGCATCGCCACCCTGGACGGAGTGCAGCCGGCCGCGCTGCGCGAGCTGAACGACGTGCTGACGAAACTGCTGTCGGGCAATGAAAACATCAAGAAATCGTCGCTGGGCGGCGTACGCGCCGCAGCCGAGATTTTGAACTTCATGAGCGGCGAGCAGGAAGGCTCGGTGATGGACAATATCAAGAACTACGACAACGACATGGCGCAGAAGATCATGGACGAAATGTTCGTGTTCGACAACCTGATCGATATCGAGGATCGTGGCATCCAGCTGCTGCTGCGCGAAGTGCAGTCGGAAATGCTGATCATCGCCCTGAAAGGCGCCTCGCAGGAGCTGCGCGAGAAGATCTTCAGAAACATGTCGCAGCGCGCCGGCGAGATGATGCGCGAAGACCTCGATTCGAAAGGCCCGGTGCGGCTGTCGGAAGTGGAATCGCAGCAGAAGCAGATCCTGCAAATCGTGCGCCGCCTGGCGGACGAAGGGCAGATAGTATTGGGTGGAAAAGGCGAGGACTCGTTTGTCTAATTTTATTCCCAAAGAGAAACAAACCGCGTATCAACGCTGGGAAATGACCTCGTTCGGCGACGACCGCCCGAGCGTGGTGGCGGCGCGCAAACTGCTCGAGCCCACGCCCGAGCCCGAACCCGAGGCCGACCCTTTCGCCGACCTGATTGAAGAAGAACTGGCGCCGCCGCTCGAATATCCGACCCAGGAAGAAATCGACGCCATCCGCGAGGCGGCGCACGCCACCGCTTTCGAGGAAGGCCGCAACGCCGGCTATGCCGAAGGCCATGCGGCCGGTCACGCCGATGGTCACGCGCAATCGTATGCCGAAGGCCAGCAGGCGGCCAGCGTGGAACTGGCGCATCTGCAGACCATTGCCGTCGGCTTCGGCACGGCGCTGCAGCAGGCCGACGAACTGATCGCCAATGAAGTCATGGAACTGGCCTTGCAGCTGGCCAAGGGCATGCTGAAAGCCGCCCTGCCGGTGCGCCCCGAACTGATGCTGCCGATGGTGCGCGAAGCCATCGAATACCTGCCCGTGCTGCAACAGCCGGCGCTGCTGATGCTCAACCCGGAAGACGCGCAGGTGGTGCGCGACGGCATCGGCGAAGAACTCGACAAGGGCGGCTGGCGCGTGATCGAAGACCCGTCCATCGAACGCGGCGGCTGCAAGATCGACACCGCCAGCAACCAGATCGATGCGCAGGCGTCGACTCGCTGGCAGCGCCTCACGCACGCGCTCGGCAAAGACCTGGACTGGCTGGCACCGTGACAGACCAGGCCGTCAACCCGCATGCGGCGCGCTGGCGCGCCTACCTGAACGATTGTAGCGCCGTGGTCGGTTTTGTCGAGCCGATGCAGGTTTCGGGTCGCGTCACCCGCGTGGCCGGCCTGGTGATGGAAGCGGTCGGCTTGCGCCTGGCCGTCGGCGCCGCCTGCACCGTACCGCTGCCCAATGGCGGCCGGGTCGAAGCCGAAGTGGTCGGTTTCGAAGGCGACCGGCTGTTCCTGATGCCGCAAAGCGATGTCGAAGGCATCGTGCCGGGCACCCGCGTGTTTTCGGTCGAGCCGGCGATCCCGCGCCCGGGCAGCGTGGCGCACCCGCGCCGCCGCCCCAGCGACCGTGCGCGCCATTTGCCGGTCGGCCCGCAATTGCTGGGCCGCGTGCTCGACGGCGCGGGCCGGCCGCTGGACCAGTTGGGCCCGCTGCACACCACCGACAGCGCTCCCATCAATGTGCGCCCCGCCAATCCGCTGGGGCGCGCGCCGATCGTCGACACGCTCGACGTGGGCGTGCGCTCGATCAACGCCATGCTGACAGTGGGCCGTGGCCAGCGCATGGGTCTGTTTGCCGGTTCCGGCGTCGGCAAGAGCGTGCTGCTGGGCATGATGGCCCGCTATACCGAGGCCGACGTGATCGTGGTCGGCCTGATCGGCGAACGCGGCCGTGAAGTAAAAGAATTCATCGAACAGATCCTCGGCCCCGAAGGCCTGGCGCGCTCGGTGGTGGTGGCCGCGCCGGCCGACACCCCGCCGCTGATGCGCCTGCAGGGCGCAGCCTACGCGACGGCGATTGCCGAGCACTTCCGCGACCAGGGACAAAACGTGCTGCTGATTATGGATTCGCTGACCCGCTATGCGATGGCGCAGCGCGAGATCGCGCTGGCGATCGGCGAGCCGCCCGCCACCAAGGGCTATCCGCCGTCCGTGTTTGCCAAGCTGCCAGTGCTGGTGGAACGGGCCGGCAATGGCGAGGAAGGCGGCGGCTCGATCACCGCGTTTTATACCGTGCTGACCGAGGGCGACGACCAGCAGGATCCGATCGCCGACTCGGCGCGCGCAATTCTCGACGGCCACATCGTGCTGAACCGCCGCCTGGCCGAAGCGGGCCACTACCCGGCGATCGACATCGAACAATCGATTTCACGCGCGGCGCACTCGATCACCACCCATGAACACCAGCAAAAAGCACGCAAGCTGAAACAATTGTATTCGCGCTACGAGCGCAGCCGCGACCTGATCAGCGTGGGCGCCTACGCCGCCGGCACCGACCCGGTGCTGGACCAGGCGATTGCCCTGCATGAGCGGATTGAAGCGTTTTTGCAACAGCAAATTACCGAGCGTGTCAGCATGGATGAGAGCTTGGGGCAACTTGCCGCTCTGTTCGACTGATTGAAGCGTGCCTGCCGGGCATATAATTAAACCATGGCATCTCCTTCCCAACTTGCAACCCTGATCGACCTGGCGCAGCGCGAGACCGATGACTGCGCCAAGCGCCTGGGCGCGGCCCTGAAGGCGCTCGACGATTGCCAGCAAAAGCTGCAGATGCTGGCAGGCTACCGCGACGACTATGCGCAACGCTTCGAAGCGAGCATGGCCAGCGGCATCACGCCGATGGCTTACCGCAACTTCCAGGCCTTCATGCTCAAGTTGGACAGCGCCATCACCGGCCAGCAGCAGGTGGTCAACCATGCGCAGGCGCGCAGCGAACATGAAAAGGCCAGTTGGCAGAATGCGGAAAGAAAGCGCATGTCGTACACCACGTTGAGCAACCGGGCGCAGGAGCAGGCCCTGAAGCTGGAAAACAAGCGCGACCAGAAGGCCATGGACGAACACGCGGCACGGCAAGCTTATTACAAACGTTAATTGACGCTTATTTACGCTGGCAGCAGCGCCACAGGGCCCACCATGCAAACTCCGATTTCCCAGATTCCCTCCCCGAATGCCACGCCGGCGCCGGCCCGGCGCGACATGCCGTCCGGCAGCGCGCCCGAAGGCGACTTCCAGCGCACCCTGAACCGCCAGCTGGAACAGCGCCAGGCCAATGGCCGCGCCCAGGCGCAGACGCCAGCGCAAGCGGCGGCGAAACCTGCGCCAGCGCCCACGCCTGCGCCAGCTGCCAACAAGGCGAACGAGCAAGCGGCAGCCGAGCAGGCCCATGCGAGCACAGCGAAGGAAGCGGCACCGGCCGACCAGGACAGCGAAAGCAGCGAATCGGAAGAGTCCGTGACGGCGGAAGCGAAGCCGCCAGCCGACCCGATCGCCGACATGCTGGCGCTGGTCGGCAGCATCAAGCTGGCGATGCAGCAGCCGGCCAATGGCGATGCCAGCGCGCGCGCTCTGGCCAGGGCCGACGGCAAGATCGATGGCAAGAGCATCAGTGCGGCGCAGTTGCTGGCCGGACAGGCGGCATCTGACACCGATAGCGTGCTCGACAACGGCAAGGCCGATGTTTTTGCCAGCAGCCTGGGCAAGGCGCAGGCCGGCGCCAATGTGCAAGCCGGCAAGCTTGACGCGGGCAAATTGGCGCTCGACGCGCAACTGGCGGCAAGCGTGAAAGCAGGCGCGGCGCTGGCCGAAGCCCTGCCAAAAGAAGCGCCGCCCGATCTGACCCGCCTGGCTGCGCAATTGCCCGCAGGCGCCCTGCAGCAGGCAGCGGCGGCGGCCGCCGTGCCGGCCGACAAACTGATGGGCCGCGTGGGCACGCCGGCCTGGGACCAGCAACTGGGGCAAAAAGTGGTGTGGATGGCCGCCGGCGGCGACCAGAGCGCCACCCTGACCCTGAACCCACCGGATCTCGGGCCGCTGCAAGTGGTGCTGACGGTCACCAATGACCAGGCCGACGCCGCCTTCATGTCGGCCCAGCCCGAAGTGCGCCAGGCGCTGGAAGCGGCCCTGCCGCGCCTGCGCGACATGATGGCCGAGGCCGGCATTGCGTTTGGCAACGCCACCGTGTCGGACGGCGCAGCGCAGCAGAACCAGGGCCAGCGCGACGGCTCCGGCAGTGGACGCGGCGGCAACCACGGCGGCACGGTGTCCGGCGGCGAGATCGCCATCACCCAGAACAGCAGCCGCAGCAGGCCAACACTGGGCGAAGTCGATACCTTTGCCTGAAGGTTTCTGCTGCAAAAAACAAGTTGAGCGCGCTTCTGCCCTCTTTTCGGCAGTTGCTTGTGCGCAGAATTTGCCGATAATGACATAATGGCGTCGTGATCCACTTCCATGCAGTCGAGTACCATTGAAAGCAAATCCAAAAATGAAAGCAGATCCGAAAGCCGATGCGGCGCTGGCACCTGCGGGAGCTTCCAAAAAGAAGCTGATCATCATCATTCTCGCCTCGGTCCTGGTGGCCGGCGGCGTGGGCGGTGGCGCGGCCTGGTACTTCTTGCACGGCAAGGGCGACCAGGAAGAATCATCGTCGTCGTCGAAGAAAAAGAAACATTCCGCAGCGAAAGCCGGCCCGCCCGTGTTCGTGCCGATCGATTCCTTCACCGTCAACCTGCAGCCCGAAAACGGCGAGCAATACCTGCAAATTGCCTTCACCCTGCAGGTGGCCAGTTCGGAAGAAATGGAAACCATCAAGGTGAACATGCCGAAGGTGCGCAGCCGTTTGTTGCTGCTGCTGTCAGGCAAGAAGGCGTCCGAGCTCAATACGGTGGAAGGCAAGCAGCAGCTGGCGGCGGAAATCATCAACCAGGTGAACCAGCCGTTCGAGGACAAAGGGCCGGAACAGGACGTAACGGACGTATTATTTACCGCATTTATCATTCAATAAGCAGCCATGGCCGATAATTTCCTTTCCCAGGAAGAAGTCGACGCCCTTCTAAAGGGCGTCAACGGAGACCAGGACGACGCGCAGGCGCCGGAAGACGTCACGGGCGTACGGACCTACAACCTGGCGACCCAGGAACGCATCGTGCGCGGCCGCATGCCGACGCTGGAGATTATCAACGAGCGTTTCGCGCGCCTGCTGCGCGTGGGCCTGTTCAACTTTTTGCGCCGCAGCGCCGAAGTGTCGGTCGGCTCGGTGCGCGTATCGAAATACAGCGAATTCATCCGTAACCTGGTGGTGCCGACCAATCTGAACCTGGTGCACATGAAGCCGCTGCGCGGCACGGCCCTGATGGTGTTCGATCCGGGCCTGGTGTTCTTGCTGGTCGACAATCTGTTCGGCGGCGACGGGCGTTTCCATACGCGCGTCGAAGGCCGCGACTTCACCCAGACCGAGCAGCGCATCATTTTGCGCATCCTCGATATCGTCTTCGAGGCCTACACGAAATCGTGGGAACCGGTGTTCCCGGTCGAGTTTGAATATATCCGCTCGGAAATGAACACCCAGTTCGCCAATATCGCCACGCCGAACGAGGTGGTGGTGGCGTCGACCTTCACGGTGGAGCTCGGTTCCGTGTCGGGCCAGATCCACTTCTGCATGCCGTATTCGATGATCGAGCCGATCCGCGATTCGCTGACCTCGAGCCTGCAGGGTGAGGCGCTGGAAGTGGACAAGCGCTGGATCCGCCTGATGACGCAGCAGATCCAGATCGCCGAAGTGGAACTGGTGGCGTCCTTGGGCACGGCGCGCGTGTCGTTCGATGAAATCCTGAACATGAAGGTGGGCGACATCATTCCACTGAATATCCCGGAGCTGATCGCCGCGACGGTGGACGGCGTGCCCGTGATGGATTGCACTTACGGCGTATTGAACGGACAATATGCATTGAAGGTCGAGAAACTGCTCGCCAATGCCGATAACATCAATAATCACTAGTAATTAGCAAGCGGGCCGCACGGCTGCCTGCATCTGTACAACAGGAGAAACACATGTCCGACAACCAAGACGACCAAAGCATGGACGACGACTGGGGCGCGGCGATCGCCGAGCAGGCCAAGGCAGAAGCCGAAGCGCTGCAAAACCAGGCCGCCAATACCGCCAGCGCGGCCAGCGCCGCCGTCTTCAA
This sequence comes from Janthinobacterium sp. 1L-D-8-B-C4, assembly GCF_057291295.1. Lineage (NCBI taxonomy): Bacteria > Pseudomonadati > Pseudomonadota > Betaproteobacteria > Burkholderiales > Oxalobacteraceae > Janthinobacterium > Janthinobacterium sp. 1L-D-8-B-C4. The sequence goes on along the minus strand of NZ_JBXAVX010000006.1, from coordinate 75,973 downwards.
GGATTTTTCGAAACAGGCGTCGAAGTCGGAAACCCATAACGATATCGATTTCATCCTCGATATCCCGGTGCAACTGACGGTCGAACTGGGCCGTACCAAGATCGCCATCAAGAACCTGCTGCAACTGGCGCAGGGTTCGGTGGTGGAACTGGACGGCCTGGCCGGCGAACCGATGGACGTGCTGGTCAACGGCTGCCTGATCGCGCAAGGCGAAGTGGTGGTAGTGAACGACAAGTTCGGCATCCGCCTGACCGACATCATCACGCCGTCCGAACGTATCCGAAAACTCAATAAATGAAGCCTGGCCTGTTGATTTCCACCATGCTGCTGCCGCTGGCTGCGGCATGCTGCATTGCGCAAGCGGCCGATGCGCCGGCCAGCGTGCCGGCCACGCCAAACGTCGAGATCGTCGCACCGGCGGCAACTGAAAAGGCTGCCCCTGCAGCTGCCGACACCGCGCCGGCAAGCGCAGCTGCGGCAGCGACGCCCCTGCCCGCCATGCCGCCCGGCGCGCCGATGACGATGGCGCCGACGGCGTCGAGCGGCAGCCTGCTGCAAACCATTTTCGCCCTGATGTTCGTGCTGGCCCTGCTGATCGCGCTGGCCTGGGCCATGAAACGCTATGGCCCGAAAGCGCTGGGCGGCAACAGCAAGATGCGCGTGGTCAGCTCGCTCAACCTGGGCGGGCGCGAACGCATCGTGCTGATCGAAGTGGCCGACCAGTGGATCGTGGTAGGCGCCTCGCCCGGCAGGATCAACGCACTGGCCACCCTGCCGCGCCAGGAAGGCGAGCTGCCGATCTTGTCGAGCGCGCAGAACGGCCCGGCCGCCGCCAATTTTTCCGAGTGGCTGAAACAGACCATTGAAAAACGCAATGGGAAATAAGCAGGCGAAGACGTTGAACAATCCGAAGACGATATTGAAATGGCTGCTGGCCGGCGTCGCGCTGGCCTTGCCGCTGTGGGCGCTGGCCCAGCCCGGCATTCCCGCCTTCAACAGCGCGCCGGCGCCCGGTGGCGGACAAGCCTATTCGCTGCCTCTGCAGACGCTGATCCTGATGACGTCGCTGACGTTCCTGCCGGCGGCCTTGTTGATGATGACCTGCTTTACCCGCATTATCATCGTGCTGTCGCTGCTGCGCCAGGCGATCGGCACGCAGTCGGCGCCGCCGAACCAGGTGATGGTGGGCCTGGCGCTGTTCCTGACGCTGTTCGTGATGGGCCCGGTGTTCGATAAAATCTACACGGACGCCTACCTGCCCTACCAGGAAAACAAGCTGACCATGCAGCAGGCGCTCGACAAGGGCGTCGATCCCCTGAAGACCTTCATGCTCAAGCAGACACGCCAGGCCGACCTGGCCCTGTTCGCCAAGATGTCGCGCTCGCCGGCCCTGCAGGGACCGGAAGACGTGCCGCTGCGCATCCTGGTGCCGGCCTTTGTCACCAGTGAACTGAAAACGGCGTTCCAGATCGGCTTTGCGATTTTCATTCCCTTCCTGATCATCGACATGGTGGTGGCCAGCGTGCTGATGTCGATGGGCATGATGATGATGTCGCCGGCCACCATCTCGCTGCCGTTCAAGCTGATGCTGTTCGTGCTGGTCGATGGCTGGCAGTTGCTGCTCGGCTCGCTGTCACAAAGTTTCTATTAGGGGCGAGCGATGACACCCGAAAGCGTCATGACAATGGGCCGCCAGGCGATGGAAATCACCCTGATGGTGGCGGCGCCCATGCTGCTGGTCGCGCTGATCATCGGCCTGGTCGTCAGCATCTTCCAGGCCGCCACCCAGATCAACGAAGCGACCCTCTCCTTTATTCCCAAGCTGGTCGGCATTTTTGTCGCCATCGTGGTGGCCGGCCCGTGGATACTGTCCGTCATGCTGGACTACATGCGCCAGGTATTTACCGGCATTCCGAACCTGGTCGGCTGAACGTGGTGCAAGGGCAACCGCCGTGCTGACCTTGTCGAGCATTGAAATGAATACCTGGATCGCGGCCCTGTTGTGGCCGCTGAGCCGCATCCTCGGCCTGGTGGCGGCCGCGCCACTGTTCGGCAATGCAGCCGTGCCCGTCAGCACCAAGGTCGCCCTGGGCGTGTTGTTGGCCATGATTATCGCCCCCACCGTGCCGGCCCTGCCCGCCACGGACCCGATGTCGATGGCCGGCCTGCTGATACTGACGCAGGAAATGCTGGTTGGCCTGGCGATGGGATTTTCGATCCGCATCGTGTTTGCCGCCGTCGAGATGGCCGGCGAGATCGCCAGCCTGACCATGGGCCTGGGCTTTGCCTCGTTCTTCGACCCGCAAACCAAGGGCCGCTCGTCGGCCATCAGCCAGTTTTTGACCATGCTGGCCACCTTGATGTTCCTGACGGTGAATGGTCACCTGGTGCTGCTGGCGGCGCTGGCCGAAAGCTTTGTCAGCCTGCCGATTTCAGCCAGCCCCATCAATGGTGGCGGCTTCCAGCAGCTGGCCGCCTGGGGCGCTGAAATTTTCCGCTCGGGCGTGCAGATTTCGCTGCCCATCGTCGCCGCCTTGTTGCTGACCAACGTTGCGCTGGGCATCCTGACGCGCGCCGCGCCGCAGCTGAACATCTTCGGTATCGGCTTTCCCGTGACCCTGGGCGTGGGCCTCCTGGTGCTGGCGATGGTGCTGCCCTACCTGGCGGTCCCGTTCCAGAACATGTTCCTGCGCGGCATAGAAACAGCGCGCCTGCTGCCGCGCGGCTTTGCCACGCGCGAACGGCCACCACCGCCACCACCGCCCAATCCGCTGCGCCCGGCGCCACCAGTCACACCAGTACCAACGCCCTAGTGCTGGCCGCCGCTCAGCGCGAAGCGCCAGCGCCGGCTGTCGAAGCGCAGTTTCAGGCCGTGGTATTTCACCAGGTAGCGCACGCCGACGGCGGCCGCCGCAAAGCCTGACAAGGCGCCGATGCCCAGTGCCCAGCGCGGGCCGAACACATCGGCCACCCAGCCGACAATCGGCGCGCCGAGCGGCGTGCCGCCAGCCGAGATCGCCAGCACGATGGCCATCACGCGGCCACGCATGGCCGGCGCCGTCGACAGTTGCACCGCGCTGTTGACGGTGGTGGTAAAGGTTTGCGCGGCAATCCCGATGATCACCAGCATGACCCCGAACAGCCAGTAATTGGGCATCACGGCGGCCAGCGCGCAGCCGAAACCGAACAGGGCGGCGGCGCCCAGCAGCAGCGCCAGGCGCGGCTTGTCGCGCCCGGCCGCCATCAGCGCGCCGGCCACCGAACCGCAGGCCATGATGGAACTGAGCAGGCCATACTGGCTCGCGCCCGCATGGAAGGCCGTGACCGACATGGTGGACAGAAAGATCGGGAAATTCAAACCGAAGGTGCCGATCAGGAACAGCATCAGCAACACCGACACCAGGTCGGGCCGCGAACTGACATAGCGGAAACCTTCGGCCAGGCCGGCGCGGCTGGCCTTGATGCGCGGCGCGCGGCGTAGCAGCGCCGTGCGCAGCAGCAACAGCGAACCGATCACGCCGGCAAACGAGAACGCGTTGATAATGAAGACCCAGCCGGTGCCGACGCTGCTGATCAACAGACCGGCCACGGCCGGGCCCAGCATGCGCGCGGCGTTGAACGAGGTGGAGTTCAAGGCCACGGCGTTCGTCAGGTCTTCTTCGCTGACGATTTCCGAGACAAAGGTCTGGCGCACGGGCGCGTCAAACGCCGTCACGCAGCCCAGCAGGAAGGCAAACACATACACATGCCACAGCTCTACGCGGCCGCTGATGCACAACAATCCCAGGCCCAGCGCCAATAAACCCAGCGCCGCTTGCGTGAACAGCAGCAATTTGCGCCGATCCAGCAGGTCGGCCGCCATGCCGGTCAGCGGCAGCAACAGCAATTGCGGGCCGAACTGCAACGCCATGACGATGCCGACGGCGCTGGCGTTATGCCGGGTCAACTCGCTGAGCACCAGCCAGTCTTGCGCGGTGCGTTGCATCCAGGTGCCGACATTCGAGACCAGGGCACCAGCGGCCCAGATACGGTAATTGGGATTCTTGAGCGAGCGGAAAGTATTGAGCATCTGTGTGGGGAGCCTCCTGGCCTGGGTCAGTATTCAAGATTGTGTTTTCAGTCCGCCAAACGCTTTAACAGCGCCATGGCCTGCTGCAGTTGTGCAGCTTCGTCCTGCGACAGCCGGCTTTCGATGGTGCGCGCCAGCCAGTCTTCACGCGCCGCGCGACTCGCTTTCACGAGCGTGCGGCAATGCTCGGTCAGGCTCAGGATGGTCTGGCGCTTGTCGAGCGGGTCGGGCGCGCCTGTTACCAGTTGCGCTTCCGTCAAGGCCAGCACGGTGGCGGCCATCGATTGCGGGCGCATGCCTTCGGCGCGCGCCAGGCTGCTGGCGGTGGCCGGGCCATCGCGCTCGAGCCGGCTCAGCACCGACGCCTGCGACGGTGTGACGTCGGCGATATGCGCTTCTTCGCGCAGGCGGCGGCGCAGCTTGCACACCTGGATGCGCAATTCGCCGGCCAGCAGCAGGACGTGTTCGTGGTGTTCGGTGGCGGACATGAGGGCAGTGAAATATTGATTGGCCTCAAGTATAACAGATAGACAGTTTAGCTGCACAGTTTGCCTGCATATCTACCCTGGACGTAAAAAAACCGGGACGCGTCATCACGCTGTCCCGGCTTGCTGGCGGCGAACCCGCGTCAGTTGATGTAATTAAACAGCGACAAGCCCGACACCTGCGTAAAAGTTTTCTGCGCCGCCTGCAAGGTAATTTGCTGCTGGGTGAACAGCGACACGGTCTTGACCATGTCCAGGTCCTGCAGGTCGGACAAGGTGGCAGAGTATTGCAAGTCCAGGTCATCGCCGGAACTGGCCAGGTAATCGAGTTCCTTCATGCGCGCGCCCACTTCAGCGGTGACCGACAGGACATTGTCGTAGGCGGTGCTGAGGTTGCTGCTGGCCGCGCTGAGGTTATTGGCCAGGCGGGCCTGGCCGGCGTCGCCATTGCCCGAGGTGCGCAAGGCGCCGATCAGGTTGGTCACGGTGGAAAACAGCGACTCCTTGGCGCTGGGCGCCACGCCGAAGCTGTCCTGGTCGCCGGGCTTGCCGCTGATCACCACCTGCTGGCCGTCGAAATTGATCGCGTCGCCCGCCTTGTAGGCCACCGGCACGGCCGGATTGGGCACCGTCTGGCCCAGGGTCAGGTCATTGATGGTGTAGCTGGTGACGGCCGCGTCGCCGGTGCCGCTCACGCTGAACTTGATTTCGTACTTGTTGCCGGTCAGCTTGCTGGCGTCGGTGACGGTGCTGCTGGTGACGATGCCGGCGCCGCCGCGGGTAAAATTGCCGCTGTCGGGGGTGACGGTAAATTTGCCGTTGCCGGTCATGTTGTTTTCAAACACCGCGGCGCCCGAATCGCTGGTGGCCAGGAAACGCGACGAGCCCACCTGCAGCTCGCGCTGGCCCTGGTCGCCGGCATAGGCGGCGCCGGTCGGCGTCTGGCTGAACGGCTGGGTGCTCGATTTATAGCCGCCGAACAGATAGCCGCCGGAGCCGTCGGAGGTGTTGGCGATGCCCAGCAAGTCGGTCATGCGCCCTTCCAGCTCCTTGGCGATGGTGGCGCGCTCTTCGTCGCGCAAGCCAGGATTGCCGGCCTTGACCACCAGTTCCTGCACGTCGGCAATCAGGTTGGTGGTGCTTTTCAGCGCCAGTTCTTCCTGCGACAGGAAATTGGTGGCGTTCGAGCGGTTGGTAACGAACTGGGTATTGAGCGACTGCGACTGCGTCACTTCCAGCGCGCGCGCCGAAGCGATCGGATCGTCGGCCGGCGTCAGGTTGCGGCGGTTGGTCGACAGCTGCATTTGCGTGCGGTTCAAGGCACTCTGCAAAGTGTTCAGCTGGGTGCTGCCCTGCTCGTAAATCATTCGTGTGCTGATGCGCATGATGCTGCCCTTCCTGATGGCGGCGGCGATGCCGCTGCAAAATAATGATTAGCGTCCGAGGCCGATGACCACGTCGAACAGGGTACTGGCAATCTGCATGACCTTGCCGCACGCCTGGTAGGCCTGCTGGTAGCGCAGCAGGTTGGCCGCCTCTTCATCGAGGTTGACGCCCGACACGGCCTGCTGCTGGCTGGTGGTCTGTTCCAGCAGGGCCTGGCTGGCCAGCCCGCTGACCTGCACTTCGCGCGTCTTGTTGCCGACAAAGCTGACGGTTTCCGCATACGAGCCCTGGAAGGTGGCCTTGCCGCCGTCGAGGATATTGGTGGTCTGCAAGGCCGCCAGCGCCGCCGCATTGCGGTTGTCGCCCACCCCGCCCGTATTCGGCGCGATGGTGTACTTGTCGCCATTGGCCGGCACGCCCGTCATGGCCACATTGATGCCGCCAAAGCTGAACTTGTCACCTTCCTTGTAGGGAATGCTGGCAGTGCCGGCTGGATAGGTCGTGCTGTTGCCATCGAGTCCCTTGACGATGACGGTCTTGTCAGCCGGAAAGCCGCTGAGGGCATTGCTGGCCTTGTCATACGTCAGGGTCACCGGAGAGCTCAAGGCATTGCCCGCTTCCAGGTAGGTCTTGTCGATGGTGCCGGCCGACAATTTGCCGCTGCCGGTATTGCTGACCGGCGCACCGGTGGTGATCGGCGAAGCCGCCGCCAGCTTGTTGCGGTCGGCAATCAGGACACCGAGGCCGGCGGCCACGTTGGCGGTTGGCTTGACGACATAATTATCGCCTTCGGCGGCCGTGCCCGAGATCGAAAAATCAACGCCGTCGATGGTTTGCGGCGTGGTTTGCGGATACGGATTGATGACGGTGCGCGCGCCATCGGTCTGGCGCGTCACGACATAGTTGTTGCCGTCGTATTTCAGGCTGTAATCGCTGGCCGTCAGTGCGCTGGGGTCGCTGATCTTGGCCGACAGTACGGTGGTGCTCGACGCGCTGTTCAGGCGGCTCGCGCCGATCTGCGGGTCGGGGATCTTGAAAAAATCGCCGCCCATGTCGCCGTTCAGGTCCTGGCCCAGCTTGTGCTGCTCGTTGAAGGTGGTGGCCATGGCGGCGGCAACCTTGCCCAGCGAATTTTGCACGCGGTCCAGGGTGCCGCTGCGGAACTCCAGCAGGCCGCCCAGCGAGCCGCCGGTCAGCGCGTTTTCCGGCAGGATGGTGACGTTCTTGCCCGTCACATAGCCCACTTCCACCCGGTTCGGGTCGGTCAGCGATGGCGTGGCGGCCAGCTCGAAACTGCGGTTGGCCACCACCAGCGGCTGGCCCGAGCCGATCGACAGCGTAATGGTGTTGTTCGAGCCCGGCTGCGCGGTGGTCTTGACGTATTTGTTGAGCTCATTGACCAGCTGGTCGCGCTGGTCGAGCAGGTCGTTCGGCTGGGTCTGCGGATCGACCGTCAGTTGCGAAATCGATGTGTTCAGTTCGGCAATCTGCTTGGCGTAGGTATTGATCACCGCCACGTTCGAGGTGATTTGCGAATCGACGCCCGAGCCGATCTCGGACAGGCGTCCGCTCAGGCTCTGGAAGCGCGCCGTCAGCGAACCGGCACTCGACAGCAGGGCCTGGCGCGACGACACCGACGACGGGTTCGAGCTGAAGTCCTGCACGCCCTTGAAAAAATCCTGCAGCGACGGCGACAGGCCGGCCGTGGAATCGGCCAGCAGGTTGTCGATCTGGCTGATCTGCGTGTAGTAGGCGTTGAGCGAACTGGTGGTGCTTTGCGCGGCATTGACCTGGGTCGACATGAAACTGTCGTACTGGCGCTTGATCTGCGACACTTCCGTGCCCGTGCCCACATAGCCGTAACCGGCAAAGTTGGCGTTCGCCGTCTGCTGCTCGACGGTCTGGCGGTTGTAGCCGGCCACGTTCACGTTGGTGATGTTATGGCCGGTCGTTGACAGGCCCACTTGCGCTGCGAGCAAGCCACTTTTACCGATACTGAGTAGATTCGAGGTCATGGTGTCTTTTTAGGTTCCTGTCCTGTTTGTTTACGGCAGCGGTGGCGAAAACTTGAAGCCGGCGATCACTGCCGGCCGCACCACACTCTAGCCGACCAGCGAACCCTTGATGATTTTTGTCAGTTTGGCAGCGTAATTCGGGTCGGTGGCGTAACCGGCTTTTTGCAGGCCTTGCGCAAAAGTGCTGGCGTCGCCAGCGGCGGCCAGGACTTTTTCATAGCGTTTATTACCAGTAATTAACTGTGCATAATCCTTGAAGCTGTCCGCATAGCTGTCGTAGGCACGGAATTTCTCCACCTTGCGCTGTGCCTTGCCATTGACGTATTCGGTGGTGACCGCTTCCGTGACCTTGCCTTTCCAGTCGCCGGTGGCCTTGATGCCGAACAGGTTGTGGCTGCTGCTGCCGTCGCGGCCGATAATTTCACGCTTGCCCCAGCCCGTTTCCAGCGCCGCCTGGCCCAGCATGAACTTGGCCGGGATGCCGGTTGTACGGCTGGCTTCTTCGGCATGGACGCCCAGCTTTTCCTGGAAGGCACGCACGTGCGGCGCCTGGCTCGCGTTGGCCTTGTCGCTCAGGGTCTTGCCGGTCCCGATCCCGGTCCCGCCGGCGGCTGCCGGCGCACCGTCCATGACGGCACCCTGCTGCTGGCGGAAGGCTGCCAGCGCGGCGGCCATGCTCGACGAGCGCGGCGAGGCGGCGGCCTCGCTGTCCGGCAGCGCCTGGTTGGCCGACAGTTGCCGCAGCAACACATCGGCCAGGCCGGTGCCGCGCTTGGCCAGGTTCTGGCTGGTCTGCTGGTCCAGCATCGAGGTGTACATCTTGCTTTGCTGGCTATCCATCACGCCGTCCTGCGGCGTGGCGTCGCGCATGCTTTTCATCATCATGTTGATGAACATGGCTTCGAACTGCGTGGCCGCCTCTTTCAGCGCGGCAGGGTCCTTCGCCTTGGCGGACTGGCGCAAGCCGTCCATGCCCTTGACGTCATAGGCGGCTGTATTGCTGAGGTCGGTTTGGCTGATCATGGCAGGCCCAATCAAATGATTTCAAGTTCGGCGCGCAGCGAGCCTGCCGCCTTCATCGCTTGCAAGATGGCCAGCAAGTCCTGCGGCGAGGCGCCGATGGCGTTGAGGGCTTTCACGACATCGGACAGCGCAGCGCCGCCCTTGACCAGCATCACCTTGCCCGGTTCCTTCTTGATATCGATCTGCGCCGTCTGCGTGACCACCGTCGTGCCGCCCGACAATGGCGGCGGCTGGCTCACCTGCGGCTCGGTATTGATGGTAACCGACAGGTTGCCGTGCGAAATGGCGCAAGTTTCCAGCGTGACGGACTGGTTCATCACCACCGAACCGGTGCGTGCATTCATGATGACCTTTGCGGCCAGGCGGGCCGGATTGACTTCGATGCTTTCCAGCTGGCCAAGAAAAGCCACACGCTGGTCGCTGCCAGGGGGCGTGCGCACCTGGATCACGCGCCCGTCGAGGGCGGCGGCGGTGCCCGGACCGTAGCGGCTGTTGACGGCCTCGACCACCCGGCTGGCGGTGGCGAAATCGGTGGCGTTCAGTTCCAGGCGGATGATGTCGTTGGCGCCTACCGCGCTGGCGACGCTGCGCTCGACCGTGGCGCCGCCCGAAATACGGCCCACGCTCAGATGATTGATGACGACGGAACTGCCGGCCGCCTGCGCGCCCACGCCGCCAACCAATACATTGCCCTGCGCCATGCCATACACCTGGCCATCGGCGCCCTTCAATGGCGTCATCAGCAAGGTGCCGCCGCGCAAGCTCTTGGCGTTACCCATCGAAGAAACGGTGACATCGAGCAACTGGCCTGGCTGGGCAAACGCCGGCAAGGCGGTGGTCACCATCACGGCGGCGACGTTTTTCAGTTGCAAGCTGGAGCCTTGCGGCAGGTTGATGCCCTGCTGCTGCAGCATCGCCGCCACGCTCTGGATGGTAAATGGGGTCTGGGTGGTCTGGTCGCCGCTGCCATCGAGGCCCACCACCAGGCCATAGCCCATCAGCTGATTCTGGCGCACGCCGGCAATGCTGGCCAGGTCTTTCAGGCGCTCGGCCTGGGCCAGCGGCGCGATCATCGATGCCGCCAGCGCACAGGCGAGCAGGACGCGGGGAAAAGTCAGCATGGCCATGATCAGAACGGCAGCAAGCTGAGGAAGAAGCGCGAAGCCATCGAGGCCATTTCGGCGCGGTCGATCTGGCTGTTGGTGCGGTATTCGACGCGCGCGTCGGCCACCTGCGTCGACGGCACCACGTTGCCGATGCCGATGGTATCGGGATTGACCATGCCCGAGAAACGGATGAATTCGATGCCCTTGTTCATGGCAATCTGCTTCTCGCCGGCCACGATCAAATTGCCGTTCGGCAGTTCCTCGATCACCGTCACGCCGATCGTGCCGGAAAAGGTGTTGCTGGCCGACTGGTTGTCGCCAGCCGAGTTGCTGAGCTTGCCTTCCACCGCCACCGTGCCGCCAAAGCGGCCCTGCAGCAGGCCCGGCGTGCCGAAACTGGCGCTGTTCGATTTGTTGCCCGAACTGGCGCCCGACTTGACGGCATTGGTGCGTTCGGTAATGGCGATCGTCATGGTGTCGCCCACATGGCGCGCGCGGCGGTCTTCGAAGGCCGGGCGGTAGGTCGACGGCTGGTAGATGGAACCGTTGTTGGCCACCACCGGTTCGGGCATCGGCGCGCGCGTGGTGGTCGGGTAAGGCACGATCGAGGTGGGGGTAACCGCGCAGCCGGACAGTATGGCTGCAGCAACGATGGCAAGGATGGGGTAACGCATGATGAGCCTCCGCTGCCATCCAGAGGCGGATGGCATGACAAAATTTAAAGCTGTGAAAGTTTCTGCAACATCTGGTCGGATGTGGTGATGGCCTTGCTGTTGATCTCGTAGGCGCGCTGCGTCTGGATCATGTTGACCATTTCCTCGGCCACGTTGACGTTCGAGGTTTCGATATAGCCCTGCATCAACAGGCCGGCGCCATTGGTGCCCGGCGTATTGGTCTGCGCCACGCCGGAAGCACCGGTTTCCATGTACAGGTTTTCGCCTTTCGATTCCAGGCCGGCCGGATTGACGAAGGTGGTCAGCTGCAAGGAGCCGATCTGCGACGGCGCCACCGTATCGGGCAAGGTCACGGAAACGGTGCCGTCACGCGCCACGGTCAGGCTCAGGGCATTGGTCGGCACGGTGATCGCCGGCTGGATCACGAAACCTTCGGACGTCACCAGCTGGCCGTTGGCATCGGTCTGGAACGAACCGTCGCGGGTGTAGGCGGTGGCGCCGTCGGGCAGCAGCACCTGGAAAAAGCCGGTGCCGTTGATCATCACGTCGCGCGAATTGCCGGAAGCCTGGGGATTGCCCTGCGTGTGGATGCGCTCGGTGGCGACGGTGCGCACGCCGGTGCCGATCTGCAGGCCCGATGGCAGCTGGGTCTGCTGCGACGATTGCGCGCCAGGCTGGCGCACGTTCTGGTACAGCAAATCTTCAAAGACGGCGCGCGACTTCTTGAAGCCGGTGGTGCTGACGTTGGCCAGGTTATTGGCAATCACGTCCATCTGCGTTTGCTGCGCTTCCAGGCCGGTCTTGGCAATCCAAAGGGAACGAATCATGATTTTTCTCCAATAACAGCGCGCGCAGGCCCTGTGACAATTTCTATGTGGCCATTATGCGGCTCACTCTATCAATTCAAAGCGAGGATCTGGGTAGCTTTCGCCGCGTTATTCTCGGCATTCTTGAGCAGGCTCATTTGGGTTTCGAACTGGCGCGCCAGCGCGATCATGGTCACCATCGAGTCGACCGGGCTGACATTGCTGCCCTCCAGCGCGCCGGTGGTCAGTTTGACGGCCTGGTCGGCCGGCGGCACGCTGCCGTCTTTCAGGCGGAACAGGCCATCGTCGCCGCGCACCAGTTGCTGCTCCGGCGGGTTGACCAGCTTGATGCGGCCCAGCACCGTCGACGGCCCTGGCGGCACGTCGGTGGAAATGGTGCCGATGGTGCCGTCGCCGGCAATCGCCACGGTCACGCCGGGCGGCACCGCCAGCGGCCCCGTATCGCCCTGCACCATCAGGCCCGACTGGGTTTGCAGCATGCCGTTCTCATTGAGCTTGAGGGCACCGTTGCGGGTATAGGCTTCAGAGCCGTCGGCCGACTGCACCGCGATCCAGCCGTTGTTTTCCACCGCCACGTCGAGCGCGCGGCCGGTATGGATCATCGGCCCCTGCTCGAAATTGGAGCCGACCGTCGAATCGACGACAAAGGTACGCGTCGGCATCATGCCGTCGGCCACCACCGGCACCGCGCGAAACGAGTCGAGCTGGGCCCGGAAGCCCGTGCTGGTCGCGTTCGCCAGGTTGTTGGCCGTGGTCGCCTGCTTGTCCATGATGTGCTTGGCGCCCGAGCTGGCGGTGTAGATAAGACGGTCCATGTAGTTCTCCAGGGGGTCGGACCCTTCGGGTCGGACCCCGGCATTTAACGGGTTATTAACGCAGGTTGACCAAAGTTTGCAGGATCGAATCCTGCGTCTTGATGGTCTGCGCATTGGCCTGGTAGGAGCGCTGGGCGGTGATCATGTTGACCAGCTCGGCCGTCAGGTCGACGTTCGACACTTCCACCGCCGACGAGCGCAGGTTGCCGGCCGTGCCGGTGCCTGGTACGCCGATGATGGGGCCACCCGAGGTCGAGGTTTCGCCCCAGGCATTGTTACCGAGGGGCTGCAAGCCGTTCGGATTGGTGAACGAGGTCAGGATGACCTGGCCCAGGTCGCGCGTCCTGCCGTTGCTGTACTGCCCCTGGATGACGCCGTCCGCACCGACCACGAAGCGGCTCAACTGGCCGGCAGCATAGCCATCGGCGACGGTTTTCTTTTCGCTTGTCGCGATGCCCAGCTGCGTCGAATTGCTGAAATCGACCTTGATCGCCAGGGTGCCGGTGGCGCCGGTGGCAGGAATGATCGGCAGGGTGACGTTGATCGGCAAGGTCTGCGGCGGATTGAGCGCCAGCATGGCGGCCTTGTCCAGGCTGCCGACGCTGTTGAAAATCAGCGAGCCGGTCTTGACCGCAGGCACCACGGTGGCAGCGGCAATCGCCGCGTCGATCTGATCCGGCGTACGGCTCGAATTGACGCCGTTGGCCACCGCGCTGCCATAGGTGGCGGCAATCGCGTCCAGCTGGGCGGTGCTGGCGCCGGCGCCGCCTGCAGCGGTGGTCACGGCGGCGCCGGCCGCGTTGGCATAGGCGACGGCGGCGTTGGCGACGTTGGCGCTGACCTGCGGCACGGCGGTCACGGCAGCCTGGTAGGCGGCGCGTGCGGCCAGAGCAGTAGGGTCGGTCTGCAGTGCGGAGGCGGTCTTGGCGCTGGTCACTTCCAGGTCATCGGAGGCCGTATAGACGTCCCAGGCATTGGTGCCGGTCTTGACGTAGAACATCGACATGGTGTGGGCATTGCCCAGCGTATCGTAGACGGCAACCGGAATCTGCTTGTTGTACGAGGTCGGTTCGGTCATGCTGAACGGCACCGTGGTCGGCATTTCCGAATTCGAATTGAGGTTGATCTGGGTGTCGACCTTGGTGGTGGCCTGCGGGCTCATGTCGCCCGGATCGATCTGCAAAGGAATCGGGGCGCCGGCCAGCACCTTGCCGTTGGCGTCGACCGGATAGCCGGTCAGCTGGGCATTTTGCGCGTTGACGATAAAGCCGTTCTTGTCGACCTGGAACTGGCCATTGCGCGAATACTGGATGGTGCCGCCGGCGTTGGTGCGGAAAAAACCGCCGCCATTGATGGCGAGATCGAGTGGATTGGCCGACGTTTCCAGGTTACCCTGGGTAAATGACTGCGCCACTTGTGAGACCGCCACGCCGATGCCGGCCTGGCTGCCGGCCACGCCATACAGCGAGCTGGCGTAAATATCGGCAAACTGCGCCTGCGATTGCTTGAAACCCACGGTGCCCGAGTTGGCGATATTGTTGCCGATGACGTCCAGCGATTTGGCGGCGCCGTTCAAGCCGCTCAGGCCTTGTTGGAAAGACATATTTGCTCCTGGTAAGGAATTTTTTCGTTAAATGGTCAGGGAGCAGCGGGTTTCAGGCTGCAAAGGGGTTTTGCAACACTTACAGAATCTGTTTCACGTCGGCCATGTTGATGCTGCCCACGCCGGGCACGTTCAGTTTTACGCCGGTCGCGCTGGTCGACACGCTGGCCACCGAGCCGAAGGTCAGGCCGGTGGCGTCCTTGAGTTTCTCGCCGCCGCGCGTGGCCACCACGTCAAAGGTATAGTCGCCGTCGGCCAGCACGATGGCCTTGCCGGCGGCGTCCTTTTCGCCGGTTTCTCCATTCCAGCCCAGCGGCAAGGTGCCCGCCTCCTGGGCACCGAGGTCGATCACATGGACTGCCTTGCCCGCGCCGTCATAGATTGTGACCTTGACATTGTCGGCGGCGGTCGCCAGGTCCACGCCCAGCAGCGAAGCGCTTTTGCTCAGCGTAATGCCCTTGCCGGCGGTCAGCACGCCATGGCCGATGATATTGGCCGCCTGCATCGATTCGGCTTGCTGGTAACTGGTTTTCAGGGTTTCCAGGGTCGAATTGAGCTTGTTGACGCCGGTCACCGTCGACAACTGGGCCAGCTGGCTGGTCAGTTGCGCATTGTCGAGCGGATTCATCGGATCCTGGTTTTGCAGCTGCGTGACAAGCAAGGTGAGGAATTTATTGGTGTCCTCTTCCACGCTGCCGGCGGCAGCCGTGGTTTTCTTCGGATTCATCGTCGCCATCAGATCGGTGGTGACGGCGGGAGTATTGGTATCGATGGTTGCCATAATGGTCAATCAGGCCTTACTGGCCGAGTGTGAGTGTTTTCAGGAGCAGCGACTTGGCCGCATTCATGGTTTCCACGTTCGTCTGGTAGGAACGCGAAGCGGACAGCATATTGACCATTTCATCGACGGTGTTGACGTTGGGCATGGTCACATACCCCTTGTCGTCGGCCAGCGGATTCTTCGGGTCGTACACCAGCTTCATCGGTGAAGGATCTTCAATCACCTTCTGTACCTTGACGGCGGTGCCGCCAGCGGCCAGCGGCACGGCTTCGAACACCACCTGCTTGGCGCGGTAGGCTTCGCCGCTGGCGCTGGTGGCGCTGTCGGCATTGGCCAGGTTGCTGGCCACCGTGTTCAGGCGCTGCGCCTGGGCGCTCATTGCTGAACCGGAAACATTGAAAATATTAAACAGCGACATGATTATTGTCCTCCCTGGATGGCCGTCAGCATGCTCTTGATCTGCGAATTGAGCAGCGTGATGCTCGCTTCATAACGGATCGCATTGTCGGCAAAGGCATTGCGTTCGAGATCCATGTCGACCGTGTTGCCATCGACGGCGCCCTGCGCCGGTGCGCGGTACAGCAGCGGCGTGCCATCCGGCATGGTCTCCAGCTTGGCGCCGGCCGCGGTGCCGGCCGCCACGCCATTGCCGGGCAGATGTTTGGCCGCAGTACCGGTCAAGGCCGGGGCCACGCCCTCGCCGCGCGCCAGCACGCCTTTCAGGGCACTGGCGAAATCGACGTCGCGCGCCTTGTAGTTCGGCGTGTCGGCATTGGCGATATTCGAGGCGAGCAATTCCTGGCGTGTCGAACGCAAGCTCAGCGCAGACTCGTGAAAGCGCAGGTAATCGTCGAGTTTCCCTATCATGTCAGGCTCCGGAAAGGTCCGCCACTGGCGCCTCATGGCGGAAGGATGGCGATATATATGATGACAGGAAAGATAGTACGGTTCTGGGCAGCAATACCATCGCCCGATCAGACCACACTTTCGCCCCTTAATCCACGCTTCAAGGTCATCGCACGAGACTATCATGGCAGTATTCCAGAGCCCTATCACCATGAAAAAAACTTTCCTCTCGCTCATCTTCCTTGTTGCTCTGGCGCCACTAGCGCAAGCGCAGACAGCTGGCCGCCAGTCGCCGGAAGCGCTGCGGCAGACGGTACAGCAATTCCTGCAACTGCAGAGCAATGGCTTGCCGGGCCAGATCACCGTCACGGTGGGCGCGGTCGACCCGCGCCTGAACCTGGCTGCCTGCCCCGCGCCGCAAGCGTTCATGGCGCCGGGCAGCCGCGCCTGGGGCAAGAGCACGGTGGGCGTGCGCTGCACCGCGCCGGCCAGCTGGACGATTTACCTGCAAGCCAATGTGGCGGTGGTGGGCGATTATATCGCCAGCGCCGTGCCGCTGGCACAAGGACAAACCATCGACGCCAGCCAGCTGGTGACGATGCAGGGCGACCTGGCGGCGTTACCGGCCGGCATCGCCACCAATATGGAACAAGTGGTGGGCGCCAGCACCAATATGTCGCTGCCGGCGGGCACGCCGATGCGCACCGACACCCTGCGCCGTCCGCCCGTGGTCAAGCAGGGCCAGCTGGTACGGGTAGTGTCCAGCGGCAATGGCTTCCAAGTAGCGTCAGAAGGCCGCGCCATCGGCAACGCCGGCGACGGTCAGACGGTGCAGGTACGCACCCAAGGCGGCCAGCAAATCAGCGGCGTGGCGCGCGCGGGAGGTTTGGTGGAAGTGGCCTTTTAAAGCACTTCAAACTTGTCTGGACAACGATATTTGTCATCTGGCACACTAAAGTTTCAGGATTAGTGGCCGATAAAGACTCATATCCCGGAGTTTTTTGACTTCGACCAGACGAGGATCACGTTGTGAAAATTACCGATAACATTAAAAGCAATCCCGGCTTGCCGGTCACGCCGGCGGCCACGTCAGGCGCCCGCAACGCCGAGAAGGCACAAGCTGCCCCGGCATCGTCGGACAGCGTACGCCTGTCGCCGCAAGGGCAGGCACTGGCGACCAGTGCAACGACCAACAGCAATAGCGTGTTCGACACCAAGAAAGTCGAACGCATCAAACTCGCGATTGCCGACGGCCAGTTCCAGGTCAATTCTGAAAAAGTGGCGGACGGTCTCCTCGACACGGTCAAGGACCTGCTGCACTCACGAAATAGATAGGTTCCCCCATGCAATCCGTGACTCCGTTTTCCAGCCTGCGCGACGAGCATGAGCTCATGACCACACTGCTGGCATTGATGAAACAGGAACAGCTGCATCTGGTTGCAGCCGACATCGATGCATTGTCGGACATCACGGTACGCAAGACAGCACTGATCGGACAACTGAGCCAGCTGGCGCAGCAACGCCACCAGGCACTGGCTGCGGCCGGCTTTGCCGCCGGCGAAGACGGCATGGACGGCTGGCTGGCCGCCACCGCCGAAACGGCAGCGGCGCCACTGTGGGCCGAACTGCTCGGCGCCACGCGCGCGGCCAAGGAACAGAACCGCCTGAACAGCCTGCTGGTCAACAAACACCTGCTGCACACCCAGGGCGCACTGAACGCCATGCGCCCGCCCGCCCAGAGCGGCAATTTCTACGGCCCCAGCGGCCAGACCACCACCAATACGGCCAACCGCCGCGTCGTGATCGGCTGATCCTGGCGTCAATGGCTGCGTGGCAAATCGCGCAGCCTCAATACTGGCCGTTCCACCAGCAGATACAGCACCGTGGCCACCGCCAGCGCTGCACCGTTGTGCACGCTCATCGCCAGCAGAACCGACTTGCCCAGCACCGCGCCCATCGCTTCGTCAAGCAGGTGATACACCTGCCTGTGCGTCAGGTACAGGCTGAACGCCAGCGTGGCCAGCAACTGTGCGCCAGGCAGGCGCCAGCGGCCCGGCCAGGTGCGCTCGCTGATACAGCCGGCCACCACGCATGCCAGGCTCAACGCCAACAATGGATATCCAAAGACGATGCCGGCAAAACCGGGCACGCCGCGCAGCAGCCACATGGCACCAGCCACGCCGGCGATGCCGGCGGCCAGCACGCTGGCGCCATGCGCCATCAGCCAGTGCCACCAGCCAGGCCGGAAGCCGCGTACGACAGCCAGCATCACGCCGGCCAGCAAGCCGTCGAGGCGGGTCCAGCTGGGCATGTAAATGAGCGCAATAAAGCGTTGCAGATAAGCGCCCTGGTCGGCCAGCGGCGCCAGGGCTTGCTGCCACAGCCAGCCGCGCAGCAGCATGCCGCCGGCCAGCACGCCCAGCACGACAGCGGCCGTCTTGCGCCAACCGGGCCGGCGCAGCAGCCACCAGGCAAGCGGTGGCAGCAGCAGATAAAAGTGTTCTTCGACGCACAGCGACCAGGCGTGGGAAAAAGCGCGCTGGTCCATGCTGGCAGGAAGCAGATTGACGGTAAAGGTCAAAAATTGCCACAGCGGCCGCATCCCGGGAGCTTCCCTGACAGCCGGCACGGCCACATACAGCGCCAGCACGGCAAGGTAAGCGGGCAGGATGCGCAGCGCGCGGCGCAGCATGAAGCCGCGCCACCACGGCCACCAGGCAGGCGTATCGCCCTGCAGCCATGGCCGCAGCAACTGCCAGCCGATCAGATAGCCACTGAGCACGAAAAACAGATCGACGCCCATCCAGCCGAAACCGGCCAGCGGTCCGGGCAAATGCACGCCATAACTTTCCAGGTGATACAGCATGATCCAGGCGATTGCCAGCGCACGCAGCAAATCGAGGCCGGGCAAGCGCGCGCCTGCGCGCCGCACATGTGTGTCAGCCACGCTCCGGCGACTGGTGCGCATGGAGACGGCTCAGCCGCCAGCCTGTTTCGGCTTGTGGCCCAGCTTGACGAGCGCCGCCATAATGGCGGCCACATGGTCGCCCTGCACTTCGATCACGCCATCCTTGACCGTGCCGCCCGAACCGCACTGGGTGCGCAACTGCTTGCCCAGCAGCGCCAGCGCGATGGCGTCGAGCGGCAAGCCCTTGACCACGGTGACGCTCTTGCCGCCACGGCCCTTGGTCTGGCGCGATACGCGTACGGCGCCGTCGCCTGCCTGCGCAGCCTTGGCGGCCGCCTTGCACGTGCATTGCGCCAACGGCTGGCGGCATGCGGGGCACATGCGGCCGGTTTCGGTGGAATAGACCAGGCCGCCTTGGGAACTGCTTTTCATGATGGGAGTAGAAAAAACCGAGAGGCCGCGATTGTAGCAAGCGGCTGAGTTTAATTGTTGCCCGGCTCAGGCAAAGGCGCCGGCGCGGTCGGCACTTCCGTCACCGTATCGGGTATGCCCGACAGAATCGTCACGGCGACCCGACGGTTGCGCGCGCGCCCTTCCGGCGTGTCGTTGTCGGCGACCGGGACATTGTCGGCGTGGCCAACCGCCGTCAGCCGCTGCGCCTGCACGCCGCTGGCGATAAACAGGCGCACCACGGCACTGGCGCGCGCCGACGACAGTTCCCAGTTCGAGGCGAAGCTGGAATTGCTGATCGGCTGGATATCGGTATGGCCTTCTACCTGTACATTGTGAGCGTCGCCGCGCAGCAGCACCGCCACCGCGCGCAGCGCCTGGTCCGATTCCACCGTCAGACCGGCCGCGCCGGGATCGAACAGCACGCTGGCGTTAATTTCCACGCTGACGCCACGGCTGGTCTGCGTCACGCGCACCTTGCCTTCCTTCACCAGCGGCGCCAGGGTCGAAGTGAGGTCCTGCGCCAGGCGCGTCATGTGTTCGCGTTCGCGGCGGATCGCTTCGGTGCGCCGTTTCAGGGCCGGGTTCGGCAGCGCAATCGCCTGCGGCGCCTCCATCTGGATCGGCGGCGCGCCCTTGTCGAGGCTGAAGGCGGTGCCGATGGCGTCGGAAAACACCCGGTACTTGCCTTCATTGACCTGCGAGATGGCGTACATGACCACAAAAAAAGCGAACAGCAGGGTGATGAAATCGGCGTAGGAAATCAGCCAGCGGTCCTGGTTGTCAGGCTCCTCGTCATACTTCCTGCGCGCGCGCCGCATCATGGTCAGTGCTCGCTCAGTGTTCATGCAACAGGCTGGCCACGCGCTCTTCGATGATGCGCGTATGGTCGCCGGTGGCGATATCGTAGAACACGGCGGCGGTGATTTCATATTGCACCACGCGGCGCGAAACGATGGCTTTCAGCTTGTTGGCCACCGGCAGGAACAGCAAGTTGGCCAGGCCGACGCCGTAGATGGTCGACACGAACGCCACGGCGATGCCGCCACCAAGCTTGCTGGGGTCGGTCAGGTTTTCCATCACGTGGATCAGGCCCAGCACGGCGCCCAGGATGCCGATGGTGGGCGAATAGCCGGCTGCCGATTCCCAGATTTTCACGGCCTGGCGTTCGGCCAGTTCATAGGCGGTGATTTCCACGTCGAGCAGCTGGCGCAGCTTGTCGGGCGCGATGCCGTCGACGATCATGCGCAGGCCCTTGGCGTTGAAATGATCAGCCGTGCTTTCCATCATGCGTTCCAGCGCCAGGGTGCCGTCGCGGCGCGCCGTCAGGCTCCACAGGCCGATATCGCGGCCCAGCTCGGCACGCATGTCGGCCGGCGGAAAAAATACCCAGCGCAGCATTTCCAGCCCGCGCACAAAGGTGCGCAAGCGCGTTTGCAGCAGCACCGCGCCAAAGGTGCCGATGACCACAATGGCAAAAGCGGCCGGCTGCAGCAGCGAGGCCATCTTGCCACCTTCGAGCGCCTGGCCGACCAGGAGGCCCGCCAGCGCCAGCGCCAGCCCGATTACGCTGGACCAGTCCACGCCTGCTCCCTCAAGGTTGCGCGCAGGCGCGCGACGGCCTGGGTATGGAGCTGCGAGACGCGCGATTCGGACACGCCCATCACCGCGCCGATCTCTTTCAGGTTCAGCTCTTCCTCGTAATACAGGCTCATCAATATTTTCTCGCGTGGCGGCAGCGCGTCGATGGCGTCGATCACGGACTGCCGGAAGTCGGTGTCGAGCAAGGAACGCAGCGGGTCGCTGTCCTCGTCCACGCAATGGCGGTCGAGGAAGCTGTCATTGCCGTCCGGATCGTGGAAGTCTTCATAGTAGACCAGCTGGTGGCCACCGCCCTCGCCCAGCATTTCCTGGTAATCGACCAGCGATATCTTGAGCAGCTTGGCCACTTCCGATTCGGTCGGCGGATGGCCCAGGCGCTGCTGCAAGGTGCTCATCGCCTCTTCGATCTTGCGCATGTTCTGGCGCATGCTGCGCGGCAGCCAGTCGCTGGTGCGCAACTCGTCGAGCATGGCGCCGCGGATGCGCAGCACGGCATACGTTTCGAACTGCGCGCCATGCGTCTCTTCATAGCGCGTGATGGCATCGAGCAGGCCGATCATGCCGGCCTGGATCAGGTCGTCGACCTCGACCGATGGCGGCAACTTGGCCTTCATGTGGTGCGCCAGGCGCTTTACCAACGGAATATGTTCCGTCAGCAAATGATCCTTGTTCGATTTCCCTTTGACCGTGTACATAGGCTACTTATTATTATCTTTGATAGGGTGCTGCAAAATCATCAGGCGCTGAAATGGTGTGGACTCCCCGTCTGGTACAAGGTGGTGCCCAGCACCGGCGCCGCCGAGCGGGCCAGCCGTTCGGCCAGTCCGCGAAACGCCACCGATGCGCCAGCCAGCGGAAACGCATCGATCACGCTGCGGCCCAGCCGCGCCGCGCGATGCAGGTATTCGTCGGCCGGAACCGAGCCCATCGACGTCAGTTTCACGGCCAGGTAGCGGCTTGCCGCTTGTGCCATATTATCGTATACCACTTTTGCCTCGGTTTCGGAAGCGCCAGTGACAAGGATGCCGAAAGGACGGCGGCCCAGTTCCTGGTTCAGGCGCTTGATCAGGCAGTAGGCGGCCTTGATCGAAGTGGCGCTGGTCGAGACCTGCACCACGATATCGGCGCTGGCCATCATCGGCACCGGAAAGCAGGCGCCGCCCTGCCCGGCCATGCTCATGTCGCCATCGACCAGCACGATGCCGGCCTGGCGCGCCATCACTTCGAAGGTCTTGGCCAGGCGCCGCGCCTCTTCCTCGCTGGCGTAGCCGGGGCCGTCCATCAGATGGTCGCGCGCGCCCAGGCTGGCCACGCCAAAGCCCTGCGGCACCTGGTGAATCACCTGGTTCAGGCCGCATTGCTGGCGCGCCACGTCAAGCAGGCTGGCGCCGTGCGCCAGGCCCAGCCGTGAAGCGACGCCGTCGCCGCTGGTGCTGGCGTCGAGCAGCAGCACTTCATTGCCGGCATGCGCCAGCGAAGCGCCGAGGTTGACCAGCATCGCGCCCTTGTCGTCCTGCGGCGTGGCCGACAAAAACGTCAGCACGCGCGGCTGGACGCCGGCCAGCATGCGGCGCAAGCCTTCGGCCTGGTCGAAATCAAAGTTAGCCACCGTGCACCCCGCGCGCTTCATTGTTGCGGGTCGCGGCCTGGGCCATCAGCAGCGGCAGTTCGTCATCCGAAAACTGGGTTGCGGCGCTATCGCGCTTGAGCTTGAAGGCGCGGTCGATCAGGTAGCCGCGGTCGGCCAGGTACAGGTCTTCCGGCACGCGCTGGCCATTCGACACATAGAACAGATTGAGTTTCTGGCGTATCACCACGTCGAGCACATTGCCGATCGAGGCCGCTTCATCGAGCTTGGTCATGATGCAGCCGGCCAGGCCGCCGCCCTGGTAGGCGCGCACCACTTCGTTCAGGGTTTCCTGGGTCGCGGTCGAGTTCAGGCACAGCAGGCGTTTCACATCGGCGCCGGCGCCCGACAGCATCGCTACCTGTTCCGTCACCATCTGATCGCGCTGGCTGACGCCCACCGTGTCGATCAGCACCGTATGCTTGTTCTTGAGTTCTTTCAGGGCGATGCGCAGGTCGGCCTCGTCCTTGACCGAATGCACCATCACGCCGAGGATCTTGCCGTAGATGCGCAATTGCTCATGGGCGCCGATACGATAGGCGTCGGTGGTGATCAGGGCCAGCTTTTCCGGGCCGTGGCGCATCACGCAGCGCGCCGCCAGCTTGGCCGTGCTGGTGGTCTTGCCGACACCGGTCGGACCGACCAGGGCGAACACGCCGCCCTGTTCCAGCATCGCGTCTTCGTTGGCCATGGTGTTCAGGTTGCGGCTCAGCACGGTTTTGATCCAGCGCATGCTTTGCGCGCCGTCCAGGCCTGCCGGCAGTTTGTCGATCAGGTAGCGCGCCAGGCTGGCCGAAAAACCGGCTGCCAGCATTTCGCGCAGCACCACCATTTTTTGCGGCTCGCGATGCTGGGTGGCGCCCCAGGAAATTTCCGCCAGCTGGGTTTCCATCATGCCGCGCATGGCGCGGATTTCATTCATCATGCCGTCGATATCGGCGGTGGCATTCTTTTTCACGTGTGCCAGCGCGCTGGTCATCATCTGCTGCATGCGCGCCATGTCCAGGCCTTCGGCGGGCGCGGCGGCAGGACGGGCGGGCGGCGCGGACGGGCGCTGCGGCACGGCAAACTGGGTCTGCAGCTGCGGGCGCGGATGCGACATTTCGGACGCGGCCGGCGGCGAAGCGAGCGAGGCGGCATCGTCATTGGCCAGCGCGAGGATTTCCACCACGCCGTCGCCCTGGCGGTTCGACAGGATCACGGCATCGGGGCCCAGCGCTTCGCGCACCTTGCGCAGCGCATCGCGCGAGGTCGGCGCGGTAAATTTTTTCACATTCATGGCCGCACCCCCATGACTGGGTTGGCGTGTTGCTGGCTGAACTGTGTGACCATCATCGACTCCTGTTGCGTGAGCGCTGCCTCCCACATGGGACGAAGATCACTCGGACAGCCTCCATTATTGGGGATGCGCGCAGGAAATGATAGAAGGAACAGGACCGGAAATGGGCCGTATTTCAATTTGCCGAGAGGAAATTGGTTTCTTTGCGCCTTTTACTGCGCGCCGACCAGGCTCGTCACTCTAATCGTCTTGGTTTCCGGCACTTCCGCATGCGACAGCACCTTCAGTTGCGGCAAGGCGCGGCGCAGGAAACGCGACAGCAGCGCGCGTAGCGGCGCCGGCACCAGCAGCACAGGCGTCAGGCCCATGGCTTCCTGCTGTTGCGCGGCCAGCCCCGCCTGGTGGGCGATGGTGTCGGCCAGGCCCGGCTCGATGCCGGAGCCGTCGCCGCCGGCGCCCATGGCCTGCATCAGCAAGCGTTCCAGGCGGTTGTCCAGGGTCATTACCGACAGTTCGGCCGCGCCGGGGAACAATTGCTGCACGATCGCGCGGCCCAGCGAGACGCGCACCAGCGCGGTCAGGTCGGTCGGGTCCTGCGTGTGCACGGTGTGTTCGGCCAGGGTTTCGATAATCGTGCGCATGTCGCGGATGTGCACGCCTTCCATCAGCAGGTTCTGCAGCACTTTTTGCAGCGTCGACAGCGACAGCATCTTCGGCACCAGGTCTTCCACCAGGCGCGGCGCGTCCTTGCCGAGGTGGTCGAGCAAGGACTGCACCTCGGCGCGGCCCAGCAGTTCGGAAGCGTGCGAGGTGATCAGGTGATTCAGGTGGGTCGCCACCACGGTGCCGGCATCGACCACCGTGTAGCCCATCGATTGCGCCTGGTCGCGCAGGGCCGCGTCGATCCAGGTGGCCGGCAGGCCAAAGGCCGGGTCGGTGGTCGCCACGCCAGGCAGGCTGCCGCTGGCCATGCCGGGATTGATCGCCAGGAACTGGCCATTGAACGATTCGCCCACGCCCACCTCGACACCCTTGAGCGTGATGCGGTAGGCCGAAGGTTTGAGTTCCAGGTTGTCGCGGATATGCACCGGTGGCGCCAGGAAACCGACTTCCTGGGCGAATTTCTTGCGGATACCCTTGATGCGCTTGAGCAATTCGCCGCCCTGCGACTTGTCGACCAGCGGAATCAGGCGGTAGCCCACTTCCAGGCCCAGGGTGTCGACCGGCATGATGTCTTGCCAGCTGGCCTCTTCCTGTTCCGGCGCCACGGTCGCCTGCGGCGCTTCGGCCGGCGTTTCCGCGTCGGCTTTTTTCTTTTGCGCCGTCTTGGTGATCATATAGGCCGAGCCGGCCAGTGCGCCGGCCAGCAGCAGGAACACCAGGTTCGGCATGCCGGGAATCAGGCCCATGCCGCCGATAATGCCGGCGGTAATATACAGCACTTGTGGCTTGGCAAACAGCTGGCCCACCAGCTGGGTGCCGATGTCCTGGTCGCTGGCCACGCGCGAAACAACGATACCGGCCGCCGTCGAAATGATCAGCGAAGGAATCTGCGCCACCAGGCCGTCACCGATGGCCAGCAAGGTATAGTTCTTCAGTGCATCGGCAAAGCCCATGTCATGCTGGATCAGGCCGACCAGCAGGCCGCCGATGATATTAATCACCGTTACCATGATGCCGGCGATCGCATCGCCACGCACGTATTTGCTGGCGCCGTCCATGGCGCCGTAGAATTCGGCTTCCTGCGCCACTTCGGTGCGGCGGCGGCGCGCTTCGTCTTCGGCGATCAGGCCGGCGTTCAGGTCGGCGTCGATCGCCATCTGCTTGCCGGGCATGGCGTCCAGAGCAAAGCGGGCACCCACTTCGGCAATACGGCCTGCACCCTTGGTGACGACGGTAAAGTTAATGATCGTCAAGATGATAAACACCACAATACCGACCGTGTAGTTGCCACCAATCAGGAAGTGGCCGAACGCCTCGATCACTTTACCGGCCGCATCCGCGCCCGTATGGCCTTCGGTCAGCACCACGCGGGTCGAGGCCACGTTCAGCGACAGGCGCAGCATGGTCGATACCAGCAAAATCGTCGGGAAGGCCATGAAGTCGAGCGGCTTGACTGTATACAAGGCGGTCAGCAGCACGATGATCGACAGCGCAATATTGAAGCTGAAGAAAATATCGAGGATAAACGCCGGCAGCGGCAGCACCATCATCGCCAGCAGCATGATGATGATGATCGGCGCGGCCAGGCCCTTGCTGGCATTGTTGTTCATGCCGCTCAGCCAGGCTGGCATTCTCAAGCCGTTCATGATGTGCTTCCTTTATTGTTCTTGTCTGCGCCGGGCGCGGGTTGCTTTTGCGAGGCGGGATTGAGCGGATCGAGTTCGGCCGGCACATCGAGCTTTTTCGGCTTGTCGGGGCGCTGGCCGTTGCCATTGCCGTAGCTGCGCAGCTGGAACACATAGGCCAGCACTTCGGCCACGGCGCCGTACAGGGCTTCGGGAATCTCGTCGCCGATCTCGGTATGCTTGAACAGCGCACGCGCCAGCGCCGGCGCTTCCAGGATGGCGACCTTGTGCTCGCCCGCCAGTTCGCGGATTTTTGCGGCCACTTCGTCGGCGCCCTTGGCCACCACCTGCGGCGCGCCGCGCGAATTCTCGCCGTATTTCAGCGCCACCGCGTAGTGGGTAGGGTTGGTCACCACCACGTCGGCGGTCGGCACATCGGCCATCATGCGGCGCTTCGACATCTCGTGCTGCATCTGGCGGATCTTCTGCTTGATCTGCGGATTGCCGTCCGACTCCTTGGCTTCCTGCTTGACTTCCTGCAGGGTCATTTTCATCTTGTTGGCGTAATGCCACATCTGGTAAGGACCGTCGATGGCGGCAATCAGGCCCAGCGCGCCGACGATAAACAGAAAAGCGCTGATCAACAGGCTGATCATGTGGCCCGAACCGGCGCGCAGGGACTCCACCGACAGGCCCAGCACGGCATCCTTGTGATGCTGCATCACCAGCCAGGCGACAAACCCCACCACCAAAGTCTTGGCCAGCGCTTTCAGCAGCTCGACCAGGGCGTTCTTCGACACCATGTTGCCCAGCCCCCGTATCGGATTGAGCTTGCCGAAATTGGGCGTAAATGCTTTCGAGCTGAACAGCCAGCCGCCGACCAGCAGCGGCGACGCCAGCGCCACCACCATGATCGCCACCGCATACGGCAGGCAGGTCAGCAGCACCGAGGTGACGTCGCTGCCGACGCGCAATATCATGGCATTCGGATTGAGTATCTGTTCCCGGTCCAGGGTCAGGCCGGACACCATCACCGCCGTCAGCCGGCGCACGATGGCGTCGCCGGCAAACCACAGGCAGCAGCCCGACGCCATCAGCACCGTGAACGTCGCCACTTCACGCGATCGCGGAACGTCGCCTTCCTCACGCGCCTGCTCGAGGCGCTTCGGTGACGCGGCTTCGGTCTTTTCTGCGTCGCTGTCTTCCGACATCAATCAACTCCGGTGACGTCCTGCGGCCCCAACTGGCGCATGATGGACTGAACAAGCAGTATTATTGCCGCCAGGCCTGAATTGCCATGCGGCGAACAGGAGGATAAATGCCCTGCATTTCAGCTTGCCAGGCTGAAATTATCTTGAGCGCCGCGTTTCTGCCTGTTTCACGACCTGCTCGATCGCGCCAAACAGCGACTTGCCGTCCTCGCCCAGCATCTCGATGCGAACAGTATCGTCAAACAGCATGTAGGGCGTGCTGATGACGCCATCGGCATGCAACTCATGCTGTCGTCGCTCAACGATGCTGGAAAAACCCTTTTTGACTTCCTTGTTGGCAACTGCGCCGGCGCTGATCACGCTGCCGGCGCGCGCCTGGCGCGTCTGACACAGATGGGCCAGCAATTGCGGATAATTGAAGGCCATGTCGGCGTCAGCCTGTGGCTGGCCGCTCAACTTGCCGTTCAGGCTGCAGCGTAGCGGCAGATGCACCTTGCCGCCGCGCCAGGCGTCGCCCAGCTCATCCGGGGTGATTGCCACCGGCGAACAGGCCATGCCCGGTTTGGACTGCACCAGGCCATAGCCGCTGGCCTGCTCCGCCTGCGCCAGGTTGCGCAAGGTAATGTCGTTGACCAGCATCAGGAGCTTGATATTCATGTGCGCCTGATCGGCCGTCGCGCCCATCGCCACGTCGTCGGTAATGACGGCAATCCCGGCCTCGTAGTCGATACCCCATTGCTCGTAGGCCAGCGCGATCTCGTCCTGGGCGCCCAGGAATGCATCGCTGGCGCCCTGGTACAGCCGCGGCGCATCGCGCAGGTCGGCCGGCACCTCCTGGCCGGCCGCCTTGCAGGCGCGCTCGATCTGCTGCAGATAGGCAGCACCCGCCACCCGCTGGCTGCTGCGCGGCAGGGGCGCCATGCAGTTGGCCGGGTCGAAGTCGAAAGCGCGGTGGCCGCGTCCGCTGTTGATGGTCTGGTACAGCAAATCGAGCTGGGGCGCGATAAAGCTCCAGTCGTCGAGCGCCTTTTGCAAGGTTGGCGCGATGCCATCGGCCAGGTGCGCCGTTTTCAGGTCGCGCGAGACGACGGCCAGCTGGCCGTCGCGGGTGCCGTCCTTCAGTGTGGCTAATTTCATGTACGGAAAACTTTGTCAGATATGAGCAATGGCAATGACGCCAAAATAGTTGGCGCTCACCCCGAACGGCGAAAATGCCGGGATCGGACCCTCAGGGTCCGAGCCCGGATCTTGCTTTTGGGGTGGAAAAGACGCTAATGGGGATGATCAGGCCAAAAGAGCGATCTGTTCCGGCGTCAGGTAGCACCATTCGCCTTCTTCGATCCCCAAGGACTCCAGCGTCAGGCTGCCGATGGCCGAACGGTGCAGCGCCGTGCAATGGTTGCCGGCGGCGGCCAGCATGCGCTTGACCTGGTGGTATTTGCCCTGTTCCAGCACGATTTCCAGCTGGTGCTCGCCGCGCTTGACGCAGACCAGGGCCGCCAGCGGCGCCGGTTCGTCGTGCAGCTGCACGCCGGCCAGCAGCAGCGCCACCAGTTCGTCGGTGACGGGCTCTTGCGTGGTGGCTTGGTAAATCTTCGGCACATGCCGCTTTGGCGACGATTGTGCATGGATAAACGGGCCATCGTCGGACATCAGCAGCATGCCGGTCGTGTCGTGGTCAAGCCGGCCGACTGGCTGCACCTCACGCCAGGTAAACTGTTCCGGCAGCAAAGTCAGCACGCCGGGGTGGTGACTCGGCTTGCGCGAGCACTCGAAATTGGCCGGCTTGTACAAGGCCAGGTACAGGTGCTGGCGATAAGCCCACTCTTCTTCGAACACCTGCAGCACCAGGCCATCGGTTTCCACGGTGGTGCGGTAATTGGTCTGGGTCACGCCATCAATGACAACCTCGCCATCGTCGACAAGGGAACGGCAGTACTTGCGGGTGCCAAAACCCTGCGATTGCAGGATGCGGTCTAGGGATAATTTACTCATGGGCGTGACTTTAACAGATGCGCACCATGGCGTGAAGACGAGGTTCGCGCACAGATATGCCAAACCACAAGGACTGTTTTTCGGTCAAGTAGTTATTTCCTTTGAGATATGTCAAGCAGCAAGAAAATCGCATTGCTAGACTGAAACCTCATTAGGAATCGGCCTAATGAGCTTTAGGAATTACGGCAGGAATCACGAAGGAGAACATATGAAACATCTCGACACCATCACCCTGGAGGGCAGCATAGACCAGATGCGCACCCGCATCGCCATCGAACAGGGTGCCATGCATCAGGTGCAACTGAGCGTGGCGCGCTGGCGCGGTGACGCAGCGGGCGCGAAGCGGGAACACGACCAGGGCCCGGCCATGGCGTCCAGCCAGGCTGAATGGCATGCCGCTGCCCAATGCCATTTCCTGTGCTGGCTGGCCGATGGCGGCTTTGCCCAGGCCAGCGCAGAAACCGACGTGGCCATGCCAGCTGGCACGGCCAACGTTGTGCTTGAAGAGACGGAGGCAGAGACAAAGGCAGCAGCGCAGATAGTGCCTGCCGCCTGCCATAACTGTACCGCTTGATTACCTGATGCCTGCTCGCGCCATGCCCCCGCGCCGCACGCCTGCATCCACATCGGTAGTGACAGCAAAAGGAAACGGCGGCATTGCGCCGCCGCTCCCAAGTCCCGCCGGGACTTTAGTGAGGAATATAAATTCACTCAAAACCGCATCGTCGATGCAGCAAGTAGTTCCAGGACAGACGGATCAAGTTCGTACTGACAACATAGTTGATGTATATCACCCTCCCTTGAGAAGAACTACTGTTTCAATATAGCCCATACAGCAAGATTTTCAAGCTCAATTACCGCGGAGCTTGAAAACTATTCTTCTTTCGCCAACGCTTAACGCAGCGACGGCTGGGCCTGCTGCACGGCCGCCTTCATGGCGCCAGCGCCCATGGCAGCGCCAAATTTCTTCAGCACCCGCTCCGGCAAGCCTTCATGCTGCGTGTAGTCGACGATGTCTTCAGCCTTGACGATATCGCGCGCCACGCTGTCGACCGTGCCAAAATCGTCGGCCAGGCCCATCTCGACGGCGCGCGCGCCGGTCCAGAAGAGGCCGGAGAAGGTTTCCGGCGTTTCCTTCAGGCGCTTGCCGCGTCCCGCGCGCACCACGGCGATGAATTGCTGGTGGATTTCATTGAGCATGTTCTGTGCATGCGCCTTGTGCTTCTCGCTCAGCGGGCTGAACGGATCCATGAAGCCCTTGTTTTCGCCGGCAGTGAGCAAGCGACGTTCGACGCCGACTTTTTCCATCGCGCCCGTAAAACCGAAGCCATCCATCAGCACGCCGATCGAACCGACCACGCTGGCCTTGTTGACGTAGATGCGGTCGGCCGCGGCGGCGATGTAATAGCCGCCCGAAGCACACATTTCGTCGACCACCACATACAAGGGCTTGTCGGGGTAGCCTTTGCGCAGGCGCAGGATTTCATCGACGATCATGCCGGCTTGCACCGGACTGCCGCCGGGACTGTTAATGTGCAACACCACCGCCACCGAGCCACTGTCCGAAAACGCCTTGTCCAGCGCCGGGATCACGACAGCGGCCGAACCGGCGCCTTCGGACTCGATCTCGCCGCTGATATCGATCAGCGCCGTATGCCGGCCCAGGGTTTCCGTATCGCCCATATTGTTGTAGTCATAAAACACCCACAGCGCGAACAGCACGATCAGCAGGCTGAAGATCTTGAAGAAGATGCTCCAGCGCCGGTGCGCGCGCTGCTCCTGCACGGTGGCGAACACGAGCTTTTCCAGCACCGTGCGTTCCCATTGGCTGTTGCCGGCACCGGCAGGGGGATGCGCCGGTTTGTCGTTGATGTTATCGCTCATGATTCACTTTATCAAATAGCCGCGCGCTCAAGCCTGGCGGGGCATCACATACTCATCGGGCTGCCAAAACAATTGCCCGTCGCGCTCACTGACCGCGATCGGGCGCAAACGGCCACCCTTGCACGGGCCGCCCGCACAGAAGCCGCTGTCGGGAACATAGATGGCGCCATGCGTGGAACACATCAGATACAAGCCGCTCGATTCGAAAAACTCGCCTTCGGCCCAGTCCAGTTCGATCGGCACATGGGCGCAGCGGTTCAGGTAGCCGTAGGGCTTGCCGTCGTAGCGCACCACAAAGCCGGTGGTCGCCTCGCCACCCGCCTGCACGGGAAAGCGCACGCCCTTGCCGCCTTCGGCGACGGCGTCGGCGGCGCAGATCAGGATTTCCTGTACCTCGGCCATCATGCGTGCTCGCTCAGCCATTGATGCAACTGCGCCACATTCGCAGCCGAATACATCGGCTTGCATTCCTGCAACTGCGACACCGGATGGGCGCCGTACTCGACCGCGATACCGGCCGCACCCGCATTGCTGGCCATCAGCAAATCGTGGCTGGTGTCGCCGACCATCACGGTGCGGCGCATGTCCTGGCCCAGCTCGCGCGTCAGTTCCTGCAGCATGGCCGGATGGGGCTTGGAAAAGGTTTCATCGGCGCAGCGCGTGGCGTCGAACAGCGACAGCAGCTTGACGGCGTTCAGGGCGCGGTTCAGGCCGACGCGGCTCTTGCCGGTGGCAACAGCCAGGAAATAACCATTCTGCGACAGGTCGAGCAGCATCTCCTGCACCCCGGCAAACAGCACCAGCTCATGGTCGCGCGACAGATAATGATAACGATAGCGCTCAACCATGCGCGCGTGATATTTGGGCTCGATGCCAGGCATGACCACCTGCATGGCTTCCTGCAAGCCCAGGCCGATCACGTGCGAGGCCAGCAACTCGGTCGGCACCGGCAAGCCCAGGTCCTTGGCCGCCGCCTGGATGCAGCGGACGATGGTCGAGGTGCTGTCCATCAGCGTACCGTCCCAATCGAAGACGATCAGATCAAATTGCTTTCTTGCCATGTTTCCCGACGTTCCAGCCGCCGGCTCCTTGAGTGGTAAAAGTTGACCGCTGACTACCTTGTGAGTAGTCCCCACGGTACGAGTGCTTAACGTGTGGCAACGGCAAGTGGTTTGCCCAAGCTTACCAAGAAACGCTCGCACTCGGCGGCCAACGGTGCGTTCAGGGTCATCGTCTTGCCGGTTTCGGGATGCACAAAGGTGATCTGATGCGCGTGCAGGAACATGCGCTTCAGGGAACCGCGCGTGGCATCGGCTTTCAACAGCGCGCGATTGAGGGCAAAATCGCCGTACTTGTCGTCGCCGGCGATAGCAAAGCCCGACGAAGACAGATGAACGCGGATCTGGTGGGTACGGCCGGTTTTCAGTTCGGCTTCCAGCAGGGCGAAGTTGTTATATTTATGCAACAACGAAAACACCGTATGCGACGCCAGGCCGTCGGCCTGCACCGCTACCCGGCGCTCGCCCTCGGCCGTCGTATATTTGTGCAGCGGCAGCTTGATATGCTGGCGCGCATTTTTCCAGTCGCCGGCCACCAGCACCAGGTAGCGCTTGTCGGTGACGCCGTCGCGCATCTGCTCATGCAGGTTGGTCAGCGCCGAGCGCTTTTTCGCCAGCAGCAGCAGGCCCGAGGTATCGCGGTCCAGGCGGTGCACCAGTTCCAGGAACTTGGCGTCCGGGCGCGAGGCGCGCAATTGCTCGATCACGCCGAACGACACGCCCGAGCCGCCATGCACGGCCACGCCGGCCGGCTTGTCGATCACCAGCATGTGCGCGTCTTCGAAGATGATCTTGAACTCGGCCGCCGGTGCGCCGGTCGCTGCTTTTTCGGCCACGCGCACCGGTGGAATGCGCACCACGTCGCCGGCGGCCAGGCGGTACAGCTGGTCGATACGGCCTTTGTTGACCCGCACTTCTCCCGATCGCAAAATACGGTAGATGTGGCTTTTAGGCACTCCCTTGCATACTCTTAACAAGTAGTTATCAATACGCTGGCCTGCTTCTTCTTCATCGATGGTGACGAATTGCGCTTGCGGCTGAATCGGGGGTGTTGAAGGGGGAACAACATCATTTTGACTCTTCATTTACTATGTCTTCCCAGAAATCTCTCTAAGTCCTTCATTTTGAATATATAATTGTTTTTGCTGCGGCCCTGGCTGCTGCTGGTGTAAGAATAAAAGCACATTTTACACAGGGGCGTCTCCACCGGCCTCGCCAAATTGCAAATTCGGTGGAAAAAAACGTATACGCACCACCCTCGCGCCCATCAAGGTTGCACCGTAGTTGTAATCGGATAAGCGCGGGGATGCTGAAGAGAGTGATCTGGATTAAAAGGATAAGTACCCGTTAGCGCGACTTATCGAGTCGGGCTCGCGGGTTGATGAAGTTGATAACGCTTGCCGTTTTCGCCAAACCCCGTATGAAGCCACACTATTGAGGGTTGTCGATGAATAGGCTGAGGCCAAGCCTCGCCATCGCGATTCCAGTAGGTGAGCCGGCTTACGCTTTGGCTCTGAATTTGCTGACCGCCTGCATTCTCTGCTCCCGCGATTTCGGGCTGCATCAGATGAGTACAGGTGTCATGTCACTCGGCATGTCGATCGACATCACCGCGCCTGTTGCGGCCGTAACGTATATACGTTGTTGCTCCGCACGCTTGGGCATTCCCCCCGCCAACACTCCCGTTCTCGCGTATATCCCTGTACTTTCGCCGCTTCCCAGGAAGCGGCTTTGAGATGGCCTACGGGTCGCGGAGTTATAAAAATGAAACGCATGTTGTTTAATGCCACGCAGCAAGAAGAACTGCGCGTAGCGATTGTCGACGGACAAAAACTGATCGACATCGATATCGAGACAGCCGGGCGCGAACAGCGCAAATCGAACATCTACAAGGGCGTGATCACGCGTATCGAGCCTTCGCTCGAAGCGTGTTTCGTCAGCTACGGCGAAGACCGCCACGGCTTCCTGCCATTCAAGGAAGTTGCCCGCACTTACTTCCGCGAAGGCGTCGATGTGCGTACCGCCTCCGTCAAGGAAGCGCTGCGCGAAGGCCAGGAAATCATGGTCCAGGTCGAAAAAGAAGAACGCGGCAACAAGGGCGCTGCCCTGACCTCGTTCGTTTCGCTGGCCGGCCGCTACCTGGTCTTGATGCCGAACAACCCGCGCGGTGGTGGCGTATCGCGCCGCGTGGAAGGTGAAGAGCGCCAGGAATTGCGCGAAACCATGGATAAACTGGACTTGCCAGCGGGCATGTCCGTAATTGCCCGCACCGCCGGCATCGGCCGCAACGTCGATGAACTGCAGTGGGACTTGAATTACCTGATGCAACTGTGGCGCGCCATCGAAGGTGCCGGCAAGTCGGCCAACGGCGCTTTCCTGATCTACCAGGAAAGCTCCCTGGTAATCCGCGCGATCCGCGACTACTTCCAGCCCGATATCGGCGAGATCCTGATCGATACCGACGAGATCTACGACCAGGCCCACCAGTTCATGAGCCACGTGATGCCCGACATGGTGCACCGCGTAAAACGCTACAGCGACGACGTGCCGCTGTTCTCGCGCTTCCAGATCGAACACCAGATCGAAACGGCCTACAGCCGTACCGTGCCGCTGCCATCGGGCGGCGCGATTGTGATCGACCACACCGAAGCGCTGGTCTCGGTCGACGTCAACTCGGCCCGCGCCACGCGCGGCTCGGACATCGAAACCACAGCCTTCAACACCAACTGCGAAGCGGCCGAAGAAGTGGCCCGCCAGCTGCGCCTGCGCGACCTGGGCGGCCTGATCGTGATCGACTTCATCGACATGGAAGTGGCCAAGAACCAGCGCGAAGTGGAACAGCGCCTGAAAGACGCGCTGCACCATGACCGTGCCCGCGTGCAGATGGGCAAGATCTCGCGCTTCGGCCTGATGGAACTGTCGCGCCAGCGCCTGCGCCCTTCGCTGTCCGAAGGCTCGCACGTGACCTGCCCGCGCTGCTCGGGCACCGGCCATATCCGCGATACCGAATCGTCCGCCCTGCAGGTGCTGCGCATCATTCAGGAAGAGGCGATGAAGGAAAACTCGGCCACTATCCACGTGCAGGTACCGGTCGATGTCGGCGCCTTTTTGCTGAACGAAAAGCGCGGCGAAGTGCTGAAGATCGAGAACCGTCACCGCATCGCCGTGATCCTGATCCCGAACAAGCATCTGGAAACGCCACACTACAAGCTCGAACGCATCAAGCATGACGATCCGCGTCTGGAAGACAGCCAGGCCAGCTACAACCTGGCTGAAAGCGCCGAAACCGACATGGCCTACAGCAAGCGCCAGAAGGAAGAAGCCAAGCCGCGCCAGGAAGCCGTCGTCAAGACGATCACGCCTGACCAGCCTGCACCGATGGTCGAACGCAAGCCAGTTGAAGTCAAGCCGGCCCCGGTGTTCGTGCCACCTGCGCCACAAGGTTTCTGGGCCAAGGTCGTCAGCTTCTTCAACGGCCCGCAGGCACCGGTGGCGCCAGCCCCGGCGCCTGTCGCGCCAGTCAAACCTGCCGGCACGCCCGACCGTGGCGACCGCAACAGCCGTGGCCCGCGTGGCCGTGGCCGCAACGGCAAGCCGGGCCGCGAAGAGCGCGAACCAGGCCAGGGCCGTCCGGCCCAGGACGATGCCGCGAAAGAAGCCGAAGCACTGGAAAAAGCCGTGCGTCCGCCACGCCCGCCACGTCCGCCACGCGAACCGCGTGAAGCCGGCGACCTGACGGCGCCGGCACCGCGCGAACGCGCGGAACGCGGCGAGCGTCCTGAGCGCGCCGAACGTCCGGAGCGCGCCGAGCGTGCCGAGCGTACGCCACGCCCACCGCGTGAAGCGCGCGAACCACGCGCCGACAAGCCAGTGGCTACTGAAGTGAAAGCCGAGTTCAAGACCGACATCAAGGCCGAGGAATTGGCCGCCGTGGGCGTGATCACCACGCCGGTCAATGTGCTCGTGCCGTCGACCGGCCCTGCCATCGACGCGCCAGCGCCAACCAGCCTGGAAAAAGCTCCGGCAAATGCCGGCCCTGAAGGCGAAGAAAGCGATGTCGAAGGCGAAGGTGAAGAACCGCGCCGCCGCCGTCGTCGTGGTGGCCGCAACCGCAACCGCCGCGACCGTGAAACGGGCGAGCTGATCGAATCGGCAAACGGCGAGAACGATGGCCAGGAAGCGCCTGCCGTCAGCTTTACCGTGGCCCCGGCCGATGACGCAGCGCCTGCACTGGCCATCGTTACCAGCGCCACTTTGGTGGAAGTGACCGCCACGCCGGTACCGCAGGCTGATGCCGTGGTGGTGGAAGTGACTGAAGTGGCCAAGGTAGTGGAAGTGACGGAAGTGGTGGCAGTTGCCGAAACCGCTACCCAAGCTGCCGCTGCCGAACCTGCACCAGCGCCAGCCGAAGTGATCGTGCCGGAAGCGCCAGCGGAAAACGTTGTTGCTGCAGCACAAGCTTTACCGGCAGAAACCGAACCCGCGCCAGCCGCCGAGTACAGCTTTGCCGAAAAAGCAGTGGAAGCACCGGCCCCAGCGCCTGTCGAAGCACCAGCTGCAGTGGAAGCAGCGGTGGAAGTGGTTGCCGAGCCTGCTCCTGCGGCAGCACCGGTTGCAGTGACCGAGCCTGTTGCAGAAGCACCGGCACCAATGGCTGCGCCTGTGGTGGAACCGGTGGCCGAGGTGGCGGAAGTTGCTCCTGCTCCTGCTCCTGCTCCTGCTCCTGCTCCGGTTGAAGTCGCTCCGGTCGCCGCACAAGCTGCAGCGCCGCTGGACCTGGACGCCGTGCTCGGTTCGGCCGGCCTGACCCTGGCCGCCACCGATCCGGAAAAACTGCGCCTGGCGCAGGAAGCGGCCGCCAAGGCCGTGGCACCGGTACGCAAGCCGCGCGAACGCAAGCCATTGCCGCCGCAGTCGGATGAGCCATTGATCCAGGTCAACACGCAGCGTCCATAAGCGAGCCGGGTCCGCCCAGCCGCACTCGATAAAGGGGGAGCCAAGGCTTCCCCTTTTTTATGTCCTCACTTTCGCCAGCCATGCTTGAAAAGACCGTAGCCGCCATCCCCGCTCCTGTCAGCCTGCGCAGCGCCTTCTGGTACTGGCTCAAGCTGGGCTGCATCAGCTTTGGCGGCCCGGCCGGGCAAATCGCCATGATGCATGCGGAACTGGTGGAAAAGCGGCGCTGGATTTCCGAGCGGCGTTTCCTGCATGCGCTGAACTACTGCATGCTGCTGCCGGGGCCGGAAGCGACCCAGCTGGCCATCTATATCGGCTGGCTGCTGCACCGCACGCGCGGCGGCATCATCGCCGGCCTGCTGTTCCTGCTGCCGTCGTTGCTGCTGTTGATCGCCCTGTCGTGGATCTATATGGCGTATGGCCATGTCAGTGCGATTGCCGGCGTGCTGTATGGCGTCAAGCCGGCCGTCGTCGCGCTGGTGCTGGCGGCGGCCTGGCGCCTGGGCCGCCGCACCTTGCGCACGCCAGGCCTGCAGCTAATCGCCTTTCTTGCCCTGCTGGCCATTGCCGTATTCCAGCTGCCGTTTCCATTGATCGTGCTGTGCGCCGCCGTGCTGGGCGCGGCCGGCGGCTACCTGTTGCCGGCCCAGTTTCACGCCAGCAGCGCCAGCCATGGCGGCAACAAAAGCCATGGCCCGGCCCTGATCGACGACGATACGCCCACCCCGGCCCACGCACGTTTCGGCTGGCCGCGTTTGTTGATGACGCCCTTGCTGGGCATCATGCTGATCGTTCTGGCATGGCTGGCGCTGGCCTGGCTGGGCGGGCGCGAACAGCCGCTGGCGCAGATGGCGGTGTTTTTCAGCAAGGCCGCCCTGCTGACCTTTGGCGGCGCCTACGCCGTGCTGCCGTATCTGCACCAGGGCGCCGTCGAACATTACCACTGGCTCGGCAGCGCGCAGATGATGGACGGCCTGGCGCTCGGCGAAACCACACCCGGGCCCTTGATCATGATCGTCGCCTTTATCGGCTTTGTCGGCGCCTGGGGCCAGGCCGTGTTCGGCGAGCATCTATTGCTGGCGGGCGTGTGCGGCGCGCTGGTCACGACCTGGTTCACCTTCCTGCCGTCGTTTATCTTCATTTTGGCCGGCGCGCCGCTGGTGGAAGCGACGCGCGGCAATCTGCACCTGGACGCGCCGCTGAACGCCGTCTCGGCCGCCGTGGTGGGCGTGATCGCCAGCCTGGCGCTGTTCTTCGGCCAGCATGTGTTCAGGATGGAACAAGCCGCGCCGCACTGGGACTGGCTGGCGATTGCCATTGCCGTGGCGGCCAGCGTGGCATTGATAAAATATCAGCTTGGCACCATCAAATTGCTGCTCGCCTGTGCCATCTTCGGCCTCGTGCTATCGTATCTGCCTTGAACGACTATAGGCAGTGGCAATACATTCATGCTTGACAAGATTATCTACCTGGCCGAAGCGCGCAATGGCGCCGTGGCCGTACCGCAACGGCTGGAACAGCCGACCGGCAGCGTGGCCGACCGCCTGGGCCGGCCCCTGCACGACCTGCGCATTTCGATTACCGACCGCTGCAATTTCCGTTGCGTGTATTGCATGCCGAAAGACGTGTTCGACAAGAACCACGTCTACCTGCCGCACACGGCCTTGTTGTCGTTCGAGGAAATCACGCGCATCGCGCGCCTGTTCGTGGCCCATGGCGTGGAAAAGATCCGCCTGACGGGCGGCGAGCCGCTGCTGCGCAAGAATATCGAACGCCTGGTCGCGATGCTGGCCGCCCTGCGCACGCCCTCGGGCCAGCCGCTGGACCTGACCCTGACCACCAATGGCTCCTTGCTGGCAAAAAAGGCGCAATCGCTGAAGGATGCCGGCCTGAACCGGGTCACCGTGTCGCTCGATTCGCTCGACGACGCCACCTTCAAGCGCATGAACGATGTCGATTTCGCGGTGGCCGACGTGCTGCATGGCATCGACGTGGCGCACCAGGTGGGCCTGGGGCCGATCAAGGTCAACATGGTGGTCAAGGCCGGCATGAACGACCAGGAAATCGTGCCGATGGCGCGCCATTTCAAGGGCACGCCGTACATCCTGCGTTTTATCGAATACATGGACGTGGGCGCCTCGAACGGCTGGGACCTGAAGGAAGTGATTCCATCGGCAGAGGTGGCGCGCCGCATCGGTGAAACCATGCCCCTGGCGCCGGTCGATCCGAACTACACGGGCGAGACGGCCTCGCGTTGGCGCTACCTCGATGGCGGCGGCGAGATCGGCCTCATTTCCAGCGTCACGCAGGCGTTTTGCGCCGACTGCAGCCGGGCCCGCCTGTCGACCGAAGGCAAGCTGTACACGTGCCTGTTTGCCAGCGGCGGCCACGACCTGCGCGCCCTGCTGCGCGATGGCCGCAGCGACGAAGAAATTTCCAGCGCGGTGGCGCAGCTGTGGCGCGGCCGCGGCGACCGTTATTCGGAACTGCGCACCAGCCAGACCAGCTTGCCCGGCCAGGCAATTGAGCCAGGCAAAAAGAAAGTGGAAATGTCGTATATCGGCGGCTGATTTCTGCCGGCCGGTCATGGCCGCTGCTACCATGGCGTCTGGAATCACCACTGCAAGCATCCGCATGATAGCTAAACAAGACATTACCGGCCTGATACTGGCCGGCGGCCTGGCCACGCGCATGGGCCAACAGGACAAGGGCATGCTGGCCCTGCACGGCCAGCCGCTGGCGCAGCACGTGCTGCAACGCCTGGCGCCGCAAGTGGGGCCGCTGGCCTTCAATGTCAACGCCCGCCCTGAACACTATCTCGGCTTCGGCCTGCCCATCTGGCCTGACGACCTGGCCGGCCATTGCGGCCCGCTGGCCGGCTTGCAAAGTGGCATGCGCCGCGCTGGCACGCCGTATCTGCTGATGGTGCCATGCGACTCGCCGCTGCTGCCGCCGGACCTGGCTGCCCGCCTCGCCGCCGGCCTGCTGGCGCACGACGCGGACCTGGCGATTGCCGTTACCGAAGAGCTTGATCCTGCTGGCGGCGCGCCGCAACGGCGCCGCCATCCCGTATTTTGCCTGGTCAAGACGTCTGCCCTGCCCCAGCTCGATACTTATCTGGCCAGTGGCGAGCGCAGGGTCGGCGCCTGGCATGGCGGCTTGAGACTGGCCGAAGTGCTGTTCGAGGACGCGGCCGCGTTTCGCAATATCAATACCCCAGAGGAACTGGCCCAACTGAACGCCGAGGCCATGACGGTGGACATGGCGCAAGCGCTGCTGGCCGCCAAGGCCGCGCCCATCACGGAATTGGAACAGTTGCCGCTGGCACAGGCGCTGGGGCGCATCCTGGCGAACGACATCATTTCGCCGATCAGCGTGCCGGCGCACGACAATTCAGCCATGGACGGCTACGCCCTGCATGGCGCCGACCTGGCCGGCAGTGCGCCGGTGACCCTGGCGGTGGTCGACACCATCCTGGCCGGCAGGCCGGGTACGGTGGCGGTTGAACCCGGGCAATGCGCACGCATCATGACCGGCGCCGTGATGCCGGCCGGCTGCGACAGCGTGGTGCCGCAGGAACTGGTGCTGCAAGCCAACGAGCAACAGATTACCTTGCGCGCCGATGCGATCAAGGCGGGCGACAACCGCCGTTTCAAGGGCGAAGACCTGATGCAGGGCCAGCCGGCGCTACTGCAGGGCAAGCGTTTGGGACCGGCCGAACTTGGCCTGCTGGCGTCGCTGGGCATCGCCTCGGTGCCGGTGCAGCGCAAGCTGCGGGTGGCGTTTTTCTCGACCGGCGACGAATTGCGCCAGCCGGGCGAGCCTTTGGCCGCCGGCAGCATCTACGACAGCAACCGCTATACCCTGCTGGGCATGCTGGAGCGCCTGGGCTGCGAGCCTCTCGACATGGGCAGCGTGAAGGACCAGCCCGCTGCACTGGAAGCGGCCCTGCGCGGCGCCTGCGCCAGCGCGGACGTCATCATCACCTCGGGTGGCGTGTCGAGCGGCGCGGCCGACCATACGCGCGCGATCCTGGCCCGGCTGGGCAAGGTGGCCTTCTGGCAAATCAACATGCGTCCGGGCCGGCCGATGGCTTTCGGTGAAATCTGCGCCGATGGGCACTCGGCCCTGTTGCTGGGGTTGCCCGGCAATCCGGTGGCGGTGATGGCGACGTTTTATTTCCTGGCCCGCCCCACACTGCTGCGCATGATGGGGGCCAGCGCCGAGGCGTTGCCACTGATCAGCGTGCCGGCGCAGGCGGCGATCCGCAAGAAACGCGGCCGCACCGAGTACCAGCGCGGCATTGTCGAGCGAGACGCGCACGGCCGCCAGCAAGTGCGCGTGACGGGCGCGCAAGGCTCGGGCATCTTGCGCTCGATGACGCAGGCCAACTGCATGATCGTGCTGCATGAACAGCAAGGCCATGTGGCGGCCGGCGAACTGGTCGATATCGTGTTGTTTCACGGGCTGGCCTGAGGCCGGCCGGGCAATTACTCTGCGGCGGGGTCCACGCCGGCTTCCCCCAGCAGCAGGGCAGCCGTGTCGCCCGGCAAGGCTTCTACCGATTTGAGCTTGCGCGCCATCTGCCGGCTGCGCACTTCGGCGCTTTCGATATTCCTGGCCGCCTTTTCCAGGGTCAAACGGGTTTGCGACAGCACTTCGCCGAACTTGCCGAACTCCGTCTTGACGGCGCCCAGCACCTGCCATACTTCCGACGAGCGCTTTTCCAGCGCCAGCGTCCTGAAACCCATCTGCAGGCTGTTGAGCAAGGCGGTGAGCGTCGACGGGCCGGCAATGCTGACCCGGTGCACGCGCTGCAAGTCGTCGGCCAGGCCCGGCCGGCGCATCACTTCCGCGTACAGGCCTTCGGTGGGCAGGAACAGAATCGCAAAGTCGGTGGTGTTGGGAGGCAACAGGTATTTGTCGGCGATGGTTTTCGCCTCGCCGCGCACCGCCCGTTCCAATTCGCGCCCCGCCTGCAGCACGCCCTCGGCATCGGCCCGCTCGGCCGACTCGACCAGCCGTTCATATTGTTCCTTGGGGAACTTCGCATCGATCGGCATCCAGACGGGCGGCCCGCCATCGACCAGCCCCGGCAGTTTCAATGCGAACTCGACCCTGGCGCCGCTGCCCGGCACGGTTTCCACGTTTTTCGCATACTGGTCGATGGTAAGCACTTGCTCCAGCAGCATTTCCAGCTGCACCTCACCCCAGGTGCCGCGCGTCTTGACGTTGGTCAGTACCCGCTTCAGGTCGCCCACGCCCAGCGCCAGCTGCTGCATTTCGCCAAGTCCCTGGTGCACTTTTTCCAGCCGCTCCGACACTTGCTGGAACGAGGCGGACAGGCGCGTTTCCAGGGTGGCATGCAGTTTTTCATCGACCGTCTTGCGCATTTCTTCCAGCCGCGCGCCATTGTCAGCCTGCAAGTCGCGGATCTTGTTTTCCAGGGTGGCGCGCACTTCCAGCATGCGCTGCGCATTCGATTCGGTCAGCTGGGCCAGGCTCTGGCTGGTGCTGTCGGCAAAGCGCGCCAGGCTTTGCGCCTGTTCTTCGCGCCCCACTTTTCCCTGCGCCTGGATCTGCGTGCGCAGGCTGTCGAGCTGCTGCAAGGTAGCGGCCTGGAATTGCGCCAGGCCGGCTGCCAGGTCCTGCCGCGTGGCCTGCGCCGACGCTTGCAGCTGCAGCCGCACTTCGCGCTCGACCCGGTCGATGCGTTCCAGGCTTTGCGCCTGGTGCTGCTGCACCAGCGCCAGGGTGGTGGCGCCGTCGGTACCGGCGCCCGGGCGCGGGCGCAACAGCAGCAGCACCAGCAGGACGATGACGGCCGCGAGCGCGCTCAGCAGCACATAGAATTCGAGCGAGGTCATGGCGTCAGTCGGGCTTGTTGCGCATCCAGTCGGCGGTCTGGTAGAACGACTCCATCAGGCGCACGCGCAGGGATTCTTCGATGCCGCTGTCTTCCATGGCCCAGGCCATGGCGCGCAGCCACTGGTCGCGCTCGCTCGTG
Organism: Janthinobacterium sp. 1L-D-8-B-C4; assembly: GCF_057291295.1. Taxonomy (NCBI): domain Bacteria; kingdom Pseudomonadati; phylum Pseudomonadota; class Betaproteobacteria; order Burkholderiales; family Oxalobacteraceae; genus Janthinobacterium; species Janthinobacterium sp. 1L-D-8-B-C4. Next base: position 33,078 of record NZ_JBXAVX010000006.1, on the reverse strand, counting down.
CCGATGGCGTACGGCAAATGGCGCGCGCGCAGGCGCGGGTGGCCGAATTTTTCGATATACAAATCCGGCCCGCCCATCCATCCCGTCAGGAAGAAATACAGCTTGTCGCGCGAGCCTTCGGTCGAGGATGGATGCATGGTGCGGATGCCGGCAAATTCCGGTTCCAGCTCCATCAGGTCATAAAAGCGGTCGACCATCTGGCGCAGCACGGGCGCGCCGCCGATGGTCTGGTACAGGGTGGGGGCGTTGGTATCGGTCATGGCCGCCATGATAGCGCAAGCGGCCCGGCCCCGTCCTGGCTAGACCAGCGCCAGCTTGCGCAGGCGTCGCGTCGACGGCCAGCGCGCCAGGCCCACTTCGTCGCGGATCGCCGCGCAGGCGTCGAGCAGGCGCTGCGCCTGGTCCTGGCGCAGCAGGGCATTCAGGGTCAGGCGCACCAGCGCGCGGTTTTTTGGCGTGGCTGGCGCGCAAAACACGGCGCCGTAGATGCCATGGCGTTCCAGAGCCTTGCGCAGCACCAGGGTGTCCGGTTCGGTGCCCGCTTCGAGCGCGATGATCTGCTCGGTGCCGTCGCTGACGTTATAGCCCAGGTCAAGCAGGCCCTGGCGCAGGTAGACGCTGTGCTGGCGCAGTGCGGCGCGGCGCTCGTCGGCGGCGCTGATGAAATCGAGCGCGGCGTCGAACCACGCCAGCTCGTGCTCAAGCAGGCAGGAACTGAAAATGGCCGGGCGCGAGGCGGACAAAAAGTATCCCTTGAAGTGCGACGAGCAGGTGATCAGCCCGGCGCGCCCGGCAAACGCCTTGGCCAGCGAGGCGGTACGGAAATGAACGCGCCCGGCCAGTCCCAGCTCGGCCACCAGGCCGGCGCCTTTCGGCCCGTGCGTGCCCAGCGAATGCGATTCGTCGACGATCAGCATGCAGCCGCTGCGTTCGGCAATCTCGACCATTGCCAGCAGCGGCGCGACGCTGCCATTGGTGCTGTACAGCGCGTCGACCACGATGATGCCCGGGCCATGCCGTTCCAGCTGGCGGCGCAGGTGGGCGCTGTCGTTATGCAGGAAAGGCACGGCCAGTGCCTGCGCCGACTGCACGCCCTCCCACAGCGAAGCATGGGCCTGCATGTCGAGATACACCGGGATGCCGGGGCCGGCCAGGCTTTGCAGCAAGCCCACATTGGCGGCCCAGCCCGACTGCGCCAGCACGCACGCCTCGCTGCCGAGAAATGCGGCCAGCTTGCCCTCCAGGCGGTGCTGGCGGCTGCCTTCCTGCAGGAAGACTGACGACATCAGCATCGCGCCGCCGCCTTGCAATACGCGCGCCTGCGCCGCCAGCGGCGCCGGTTCGCCGGCGATATTCAGGTAATCATTGCCGGCGAGCATGACCGCATCGGCCGGCATCGCTTGCCACTGGTGCAGGTGTTCGCCACCGAGCAGCTTTTCGATGCGCTCCACATAATGTTCGTCCATGCGCGCGCGCACAAAGGCGGGCAGCTGTTGTTCGGCATTGATGGCAGCGGCGGTGGACAGGGAAGAAATGGCAGGTGACATGATGACTCCATGGAAATGTTGTGATGGGAATTGCTACATCCAACATGCGCGAGCCATTACTCAGGAGTTTGATGCATCTCAATACCGGACCAGTTAGCCTTCTTTTCCACCGGAAACAGGCTGATCATATGGTATTGATTTACCACAAAAGTTCCTTCCCCATACCATGACGCATGCACAGTCCTCCGCTGGAAAACCATGGCAAAGCCGGCTGCTCCAGCCTTTTCTGCATTTCCATGACGCCATCGAGCATACGCCGGTCCGGCGCGCCCAGGTGCGCCTGCTGGCCTTTTGCGGTGCGCTCGGCATGCCGTTGTACTACACGCTGTGGCATTACTATTTTCCGCAGGAATTCGAATCGCCGGCCTTGCGCGTCATGGCTGCGCTGCTGTTCGTACCGGCCCTGTTCCCTCAGCGCTTCAGCAATACCTGGTTCAGCGTCTATCTGTTCGTCGGCCTGACGTTCGAGCTGCCGTTTTTCTTTACCCTGATGTTCCTGATGAACCATGCCTCGGCGCTATGGATGCACTCGCTGCTGGTGGCGCTGGTAGTGCTGTTCCATTTCGATACGCGCATCGCCGTGCTGGCCTACCTGAGCGGCACGCTGCTGGCCTGCGCGGTCTTTGCCGTGCTGGGCGACCCGCACTTCCTGCTCGACACGCAGGTCATGCAGCAGCTACCGGTACACTGGTTTACCATCGTCGTACTGTCGCTGGTCAAGGTCAGCCGCCATGTAGGGGCGCAGGAAAAGCTGGCCGGCCTGGCCGCTGGCCTGGGCAGCGTGGCGCACGAACTGCGCACGCCGCTGGTCAGCGTCGAAGCCAATGTACGCGGCCTGCAGCGTTTGCTGGCGCGCGATACCGGTGCCGATAGCGCTGCGCCCGGCGCGGCCTGCATCGACGCGCTGGCGCGCATCCAGTTCGAAGTACGCCACATGCATCACATGATCGACCTGTTCCTGCTCAGCGCCAGCGCCGTCAGCAGCCGGCTCGAAGCGACCGAGTCGGTCGGCATGCACGACACGGTGACGGCCGTCCTCAAACGCTATCCCTTTGTCAGTCCGGCGCAGCGCGCCCTCGTCGCGGTCGACCTGCGCGCCGATTTCCGCTTTGCAGGCCAGACGGAGCTGTGCGTGGTGATCCTGCTGAACCTGCTGCGCAACGCCCTGAAAGCCATCCAGCGCGCCGGCAAGGGCCGCGTGCGCATCGTCATCGACGGCAAGCGGGCCGTGCCGCGCCTGCTGTTCATCGACACCGGCTGCGGGATTGCCGCCAGCCGCCTGCCGCTGATCTTCGACCGCTTCTATTCCTATCCCGCGCACAATGGCAGCGGCATCGGCCTGGCACTGTGCCGGCAGATCCTGCAAGCCTGGCGGGCGCGCATCCATTGCGTCTCGCGCGACAGCGCCTATGCCATCTTCGTGCTGGAATTCGCGCCGCCGGCGCCCGACCGTTTTTCTCCTCCCCAACGTGCAAGGTGACGCATGATACTGCCCGTCCATACCCACCCGACCCTGACCGTCCTGATCGACGACAGCGATTCCTTTCTGAAAAGCCTGGCCTTCCAGCTCGATCCCGCGCTGGCGCGCAAGACCTTCCACGACACCAGCGCGGCCCTGGACTGGCTGCGCCAAAGCACGCGGCAGGGCGAGACCCCGCTGCACGTCAACTTCGACACGCAAAACCTGCCGCCCGACCAGTGCAACGTGGCGCTCGACATCGAGCGCATCTGGCGCATCAGCAGCCAGCCCCAGCGCTTTGCCACGCCGTCGGTACTGGTGGTCGATTATTCGATGCCGCAGATGAATGGCCTGGAATTTTGCCAGGCGGTGCGCGACCTGCCATGCAAGAAGATTCTGTTCACCGGCGCGGCCGATGAAAAAGTGGCGGTCACCGCCTTCAACCGGGGCCTGATCGACCGCTACATCAAGAAGAGCGACGACAATGCGCTCGATATCCTCGAACACGAAATCATCGGCCTGCAGCGCGAGTTTTTCCTGCAGCAATCCGATACGGTGCGCGACCTGCTGGTGCTGCACGACTACCAGTTCCTGCAGGACGAGGCGATGGCGGCGGTGGTGCTGGAATTGTGCCGGCGCCATGGCTTTGTCGAACACTATATTTTTCCCAACCCGGGCGGCATCCTGTTTTTCACGCGCGATGGCCAGGCCAGGCTGATGGTGATCGAAACCGAACGCAGCCTGCACACGCAATACGAGATGGCACGCGACAGCGATGCGCCGCAGTCGCTGCTGCAAGCCTTGCTGGAACTGCGTGTGATCCCGTATTTTTCCGATGCCGACAGCGACGGCATGTATAGCGCCAGCATTGGCGAAAACTGGTTCCGCTACTGCGCTCCACCGACCATTTGCCGGGGTGGCGAAACCTACTACTGGGCCCTGTTCGACCTGCCGGCGCACCAGCTGGGCCAGCCGGTGCTGTCGTATGCACAGTTTTTGCGCACGCAGGCCAGGGAAAGCCTGGCCGCCTGAGGCGGCTTACCCTTCGCGCAGGGTTTGCAGCGGCGGATGTTTCAATACGCCGCGCAGGCCCAGCCAGCCGCCGGCAATCGCGCACAGGGCGCCGGCCAGCAGGCCGAAGAGCCACACGCCGGGCGCGAAGCTCCAGGCGAATTTGAACTGGTACGTGGCCAGCGCCCAGCCCATGGCCGCCGCGCCAGACGCCGCCAGCAAGCCGGCCAGCGCGCCCACCAGCGAGAATTCGATCAGCTGGGCTTGCGCCAGCTGGCGCCGGGTGGCGCCCAGCGCGCGCAGCAGGCCCGCTTCGCGGGTGCGCTCGTCTTGCGAACCCATCAGCGCCGCATACAGCACCAGGAGGCCCGACGCCAGCGTAAACGCAAACAGGAATTCAACCGCCGTCACCACCTGGTCCAGCACGGCCTGGATCTGTTTCAAAATGCCGCCCACGTCCACCACCGTCAGGTTCGGGTAGTCACGCGTCAGGGCATTGCCCAGGTCGCCATGCGCGGCCGGCAGATGAAACGCCGTGATCCAGGTTTGCGGCGTGTCGGCCATCGCTTCCGGGTTGATGATGACAAAGAAATTGACGCGCATCGAACCCCATTCGAGCTTGCGCAAGCTGGTGATGCGCGCCTCGACCATCTGGCCGGCGATATCGAAACGCATGCTGTCGCCCAGCTTCAGGTTCAGGGTCTTGGCGATGCCCTCTTCCACCGACGCTTCGGCCGGTGCACCCGGCTTGCCGCTGAACCATTGGCCGGCGAGCAGCTTGTTTTGCTCTTGCATGCGCGCCATGGTCGACAGATTGAATTCGCGGTCGGCCAGGCGCTTGGCGCGGTCGTCCTCGTAAGTGTCTTCGGTAATCGTCTTGCCGTTCACGGCCACCAGGCGCCCGCGTATCATCGGATACAGCGGTGCATTGAGCACGCCGGCCTGCGCCAGGCGCGCGGCGATCGGCTCTTTTTGTTCCGGCAAGATATTGATGATGAAGCGGTTCGGTGCGTCGGCTGGCGTAGCGTTGCGCCAGGCCACCATCAGATCGCCGCGCACCACCGTCAGCAAGAGCAAAGCCATCAGGCCCAGCGCCAGCGACACCACCTGGATCACGGTCGCGCCCGGGCGGCGCTGCAAGGACGTCACGGCAAAGCGCCAGCTTTGATGGTTGACCAGGCCGCGCAGGCTTTTCAGGGACTTGAGGCCAAGCCAGCCGGCCAGGCCAAACAGCGCAAAGCCGCCGAGGAAACCTGCCGCCGTCAGCAGCGCCAGGGTCACGTCGCCAGCCTGCCACAGCAGCAGCACCACAAAGGCGGCGATGCCCAGGCCATAAGTGGCCAGCGCCAGCGCCTGCGGCGGCTCCTGCTCGCGGCGGATCACGCGGTTGTGCGGCACATTACGCAACTGCAAAATCGGCGGCAGGGCAAACCCCAGCAACAGCAGGATGCCGGTGGCCACGCCCTGCAACGCCGGCAGCATCGACACCGGCGGCAAGTCGCTTTGCACCAGCTTGCCCAGCAATTCGAGCAGCACCAGGTGGCCGCCGAAACCGACCGCCACGCCGATCACGCTGCCGACCAGGCCAACGATCAGGAACTCGATCACATACATGGCCGTGACCTGGTTTTGCGTCAGGCCCAGGCAGCGCAACATGGCGCAGGCGTCGAGGTGGCGCAGCATGAAGCGGCGCGCCGCCATCGCCACGGCAACCGCCGCCAGCATCGCCGACAGCAGGCCGACCAGCGACAGGAAACGGTCGGCGCGGTCCAGCGTCGACTGCATCTGCGGGTTGCCCGACTCGATCGATTCGATGCGCACGCCCTTGATCGCCTGTTCGCTGATCTGTTTTTCCAGCCACCCCTGGTAGCTGGCGATATCGGCCGCTTTTGTTGCCGGCGCCGACAGCAGCAGGCGATACGACACGCGTGAGCCATTTTGCACCAGCGCCGTGGCGGCCAGGTCGGCCAAAGGCAGCATCACGCGCGGCGCAAAGTTCAAGAACGAGGCGCCGCGGTCCGGCTCGCTGGCGATCAGCTGCGTGACGGTAAAATTCTTGTCGCCAAGTTTCAAGGTATCGCCCAGTTTCGCGTTCAGGGCGGACAAAATGGCCGCATCGACCCACAGGGTGCCGGGCGCGGGCACCTGATCGGTCGGCTTGCCGACGGCGTCCAGCGCTTCGCTGGAACTGGTGGTGATTTTCAGCTTGCCGCGCTGCGGATAACCGTTTGAAACGGCCTTGATCGAGGCCAGCTGCGACAGCGATTGCTCGCCTTCGCCGGCCTGCGCCATGCTGGGAAAGGTGACGGTGTCGGCCAGCATGAAGCCGCGCCGTTGCGCCTCCGCGCGCCAAGCGGCGCTGACCGGCTGGTCGGCGCTGATGACGAGGTCGGCACCGAGCAGCTGGTGCGCGTCGCGGTTCAGGCCAGAGCGCAGGCGGTCGACGAAAAAGCCCACCGCCGACAGCGCGGCAACAGCCACGATCAGGGCGATCAGCAGGAAACGCAATTGCCCGGCGCGCCAGTCGCGCCCGGTCATGTTGAGGGATAGGCGGAGCATGGCGGCGGATCTTTATGAAAAGTTATTGCGGTGTAGTTTGCGCGAAATAGGCGTCGACAGTGGCCAGGAACGCGTCTTTTTGCGCCTGCGGCAAGAACGCCGCGATAAAGCCGTTGCGCGCCAATTGGCGGGCGTGCGCCAGGCCCAAAGGCAGCGCGTCGAAGATGGCGTCGAAGTTATCGTTCATGTAGCCGCCGAAATACGCCGGGTCGTCCGAGTTGACGGTGACCAGGAGGCCTGCGGCCAGCAGCTCGGCCAGGTTATGGTCGTGCATCTGGTCGAACACGCGCAGCTTGGTGTTCGACAGCGGGCAGACGGTCAGCGCGATCTGCTCGCGCGCCAGGCGCGCCGTCAGTTCCACGTCTTCCAGGCAGCGCACGCCATGGTCGATGCGTTCGACTTTCAAATCGTCAAGCGCGGTGCGGATATACGCCGGCGGACCTTCTTCGCCGGCATGCGCCACCAGGTGCAGGCCCAGTTCGCGGCAGCGCGCAAACACGCGTGAAAATTTTTCGGGCGGGTTGCCCACTTCCGACGAATCGAGGCCGATGCCGATGAACTTGTCGCGGTAGGGCAGCGCATCTTCCAGGGTCTCGAACGCTTCCTTTTCGCTCAGATGGCGCAGGAAGCACAGGATCAGGCTGGCGCTGACGGGGCTGTCCTGGCAGGCGCGGTGGATGCCGTTGATCACGTCGGCGATCGCCACGCCGCGCGCCGTATGGGTTTGCGGGTCGAAGAAAATTTCGGTGTGCAGCACATTGTCGGCTTCGGCACGCAGCAAGTAGGCCTGCGTCATGTCGTAGAAATCCTGCTCTTTCAGCAGCACGCTTGCGCCAGCGTAATAAATATCGAGAAAGGACTGCAAATCCGTAAAGGCATAGGCGCTGCGCAAGTGTTCCACGGATTCATAGCCCAGCGGCACGCCATTGCGTTCGGCCAGTGCGAAAATCAGTTCCGGTTCCAGCGAGCCTTCGATATGGATATGCAGTTCGGCTTTGGGCATGCCGCGTACGATCGCGCGCAATTGCTCGTTCATCATGAGGTGTTCCTTGTAGGGGGCGAAGAAAAAATGCTGGCGCAGGCGCGCGACGGACCGGGACCCTGGCGCTGCGTCATCAAACATGCATGCAGTTTATCGCAAGATGAGCCGCACCACCGGCGACGCCGCCACGCCACTGTCGGCGCAGGCTGTCGAATTGTCGTATGATGATCGTGAAGGGGCCGGAAAGTTTGGTAAAAAGCCTGTGGTTTTTTTGATTTTATTCAATCAAATCAACAATTTACAAACAAGTATTAAAGATATTACGACTTATCTTTTGACTTCCTCATCCTTTAGAGCAATAATTAATTTCATGGGGCAAAGGTAGGTGCAACAAGCGCTATCAACACATGAAAATAAGCCATCTGATTACGTCAGAATGGCATCAAGCGCCAGTTTTTGGTCCGGGCAATCCGGACTGGCAAAGACAGCCGGGCTTGAACAACAATAACAATCGAACACGGGGTAATAACAACGCAAGCGGCAAGCCGAGGCGACTGCCAGGCCGGCTGACATGGTAACTGGCAAGTTAGTTTTACATTAAAGGACATTGAACATGACCATTTTTGATAACTACGCAGCACGCTACGAGCGCACCCGTGAAGAGGAAATGTCGCTCACCGAATACCTGGCCCTGTGCAAGAAGGACAAGCTGACTTACGCCAGCGCGCCCGAACGCATGCTGGCCGCCATCGGCGAGCCGCAACTGGTCGACACGCGCACCGACACGCGCCTGTCGCGCATCTTCGCCAACAAGATAATCAAGATCTACCCGGCCTTCCGCGAGTTTTATGGCACCGAGGAAGTGATCGAACAGGTGGTCTCGTATTTCCGCCATGCCGCACAGGGGCTGGAAGAGCGCAAGCAGATCCTGTACTTGCTGGGGCCGGTCGGCGGCGGCAAATCGTCGATCGCCGAAAAGCTCAAGTCGCTGATGGAGCACGTGCCTTTTTACTGCCTGAAAGGCTCGCCCGTCAACGAGTCGCCGCTGGGCCTGTTCAACGAGGAAGAAGACGGCACCATCCTCGAGGAAGACTACGGCATCCCGCGCCGCTACCTGCGCAATATCCCCAGCCCGTGGGCCGTGAAACGTTTGCATGAATTCAATGGCGACATCAACCAGTTCCGCGTCGTCAAGCGCTATCCGTCGGTGCTGAAACAGATCGCCATCTCGAAGACCGAGCCCGGTGACGAGAACAACCAGGATATCTCCTCGCTGGTCGGCAAGGTCGATATCCGCAAGCTCGAAGACTATGCGCAGGACGACCCGGACGCCTACAGCTATTCGGGCGGCCTGTGCCTGGCCAACCAGGGCCTGATGGAATTCGTTGAAATGTTCAAGGCGCCGATCAAGGTACTGCACCCGCTGCTGACGGCCACCCAGGAAGGCAATTACAAGGGTACCGAAGGCTTTGGCGCGATACCGTTCGACGGCATCATCCTGGCCCACTCGAACGAATCGGAATGGAAAACGTTTAAAAACAACCGCAACAACGAGGCTTTCCTCGACCGTATCTATATCGTCAAGGTGCCGTACTGTCTGCGCGTGTCCGACGAAATCAAGATCTACGACAAGCTGGTGGCCAATTCCTCGCTGGAAAAAGCCCCGTGCGCGCCGGGCACCCTGCGCATGATGGCGCAGTTCGCGATCCTGTCGCGCCTGAAAGACCCTGAAAATTCCAGCATCTTTTCCAAAATGCTGGTGTACGACGGCGAGAACCTCAAGGACACCGATCCGAAAGCCAAGTCGATGCACGAGTATGTCGACTATGCCGGCGTCGACGAAGGCATGAACGGACTGTCGACGCGCTTTGCCTTCAAGATTTTGTCGAAGGTGTTCAACTTCGACAATTCCGAAGTGGCGGCCAATCCGGTGCACCTGCTATATGTGCTGGAGCAGCAGGTCGAGCGCGAACAGTTTCCGTCGGAACTCGAACAGCGCTACTACTCGTATATCAAGGAGCACCTGGCGCAGCGCTACGTGGAATTCATCGGCAAGGAAATCCAGACCGCCTACCTGGAAAGCTATTCCGAATACGGCCAGAACATTTTCGACCGCTATGTGACGTTTGCCGACTTCTGGATACAGGACCAGGAATACCGCGACCCGGACACCGGCGAAAGCTTCGACCGCGAATCACTGAACAACGAACTGGAAAAGATCGAGAAGCCGGCCGGTATTTCGAACCCCAAGGATTTCCGCAACGAAATCGTCAATTTCGGCCTGCGGGCGCGGGCCTCGAATGGCGGCAAGAATCCGGCCTGGACCAGTTATGAAAAATTCCGCACCGTGATCGAAAAGAAAATGTTCTCGAATACGGAAGATCTGCTGCCGGTGATATCCTTCAATGCCAAGGCCAGCGCCGACGATGCCAACAAGCACGCCGACTTCGTGGCCCGCATGGTGGAAAAAGGCTATACGGCCAAGCAGGTACGCCTGTTATGCGAGTGGTACTTGCGCGTACGCAAGTCATCCTAGCGGCAGCGGGACGCGCCGGCTTCGGCCGGCGCGCAAGACAAGTGAAGGAGGCACGCTTTGACTTACCTCATCGACAGGCGCTTGCAAAGCAAGAACAAGTCCGCCGTCAACCGCGAGCGTTTCTTGCGGCGCTACAAGGGCCAGATCAAGGATGCCGTGGGGCGCGCCATCAAGGGGCGCTCGATCACGGATGTCGAAAATGGCGAAAAGGTCACCATTCCCGTCAAGGACGTGGGCGAACCGGCGTTTGGCCACGCGCATGGCGGGGTCTGGGAAGTCGTCAATCCCGGCAACAAGGAATACCTGAAGGGCGACCAGATCGCCCGGCCCAAGGGCGGCGGCGGCAGTGGCCGCGGCAAGGCCGGCAACAGCGAGGAAACTTCCGAAGACGATTTCATCTTCGAGCTGTCGCGCGAAGAATTCATGAATTTTTTCTTTGAAGACCTGGAATTGCCGCACATGGTGAAAACCCAGCTGACGGCCACCACCGAACTGAAGAACCAGCGCGCCGGCTACAATATGTCGGGCACGCCATCGAATATTCACGTGCTGCGCTCCCTGCGCGGCGCACTGGGCCGGCGCATCGCCGTCGGCGGCGGCTCGCGCAAGCAACTGGCCGTGGCCGAGGAACAACTGGCGCAGATGCTCAGGGAAGGCGTATCGGAAGAAGACGGCGACGTGCTCGAGCTGCGCCGGCTGATCCACCACCTGCACACGCGCTTGCTGGCGATTCCCTTCATCGACCCGTTCGACCTGCGCTACAGCAACCGCATCAAGGTGCCCAAGCCGATGACGCAGGCGGTGATGTTCTGCATCATGGACGTGTCGGGTTCGATGGACGAGTCGCGCAAGGATACAGCCAAGCGCTTTTTCATCCTGCTGTATCTGTTCCTCAAGCGCGCCTACGACAAGATCGACGTGGTGTTTATCCGCCACCATACGGCCGCCTCCGAGGTCGATGAACACGATTTCTTCAATTCGCGCGAATCGGGCGGCACCGTGGTGTCGTCGGCCCTGAACCTGCTCAACACTATAATAGAAGAGCGCTACGGCGGCGGCCAGTGGAACAGCTACGTGGCACAGGCTTCCGACGGCGACAACTGGGACAACGATTCCGTGCTGTGCCGCCAGCTCTTGATCAATACCATCATGCCCAAGGTGCAGTATTACACCTACGTTGAAATCACCGACGGCCCGCAGCAGAACCTGTGGGAGCAATATGCGGGCGTGCTCGACCACCACGGCCATTTCGCCATGCAAAAGATCGTCACGCCGGCCGATATCTATCCGGTCTTCCGCGAACTGTTCAAGAAACAGGTGAAATGATGACCAGCGCAGCCACTCCGCATGCCGAACCATTCGTCCGCGTCCGCCACCCGAACGCCCTGCCCGAGCAATCCGAATGGACGTTCGAGCTGATCGAGCAGATCCACGAGGAAATCCGCCGCGTGGCGAAACAGTTTGGCCTCGACACCTATCCCAACCAGCTCGAAGTGATCACGGCCGAACAGATGATGGACGCCTACACCTCGGTCGGCATGCCGGTGTCGTACAACCACTGGTCGTTCGGCAAGCATTTTTTGTCGACCGAGAAAAGCTACAAGCGGGGCCAGATGGGTCTGGCCTACGAGATCGTCATCAACTCGAACCCGTGCATCGCTTATTTAATGGAGGAAAACAGCCTGACCATGCAGTCGCTGGTGATTGCGCACGCGGCCTACGGCCACAACTCCTTCTTCAAGGGCAATTATCTGTTCCGCGCCTGGACCGATGCGGACGCCATCATCGATTACATGGTGTTTGCCAAGAACTACATCGCCGAATGCGAACAGCGCCATGGCGTGGACGCGGTGGAATTGCTGCTCGACTCCTGCCATGCGATCCAGAACTATGGCGTGGACCGCTACAAGCGCCCCGCCAAGTTGTCGATGGCGAAAGAATATGCGCGCCAGAAAGAACGCGAAGAATACGTGCAGTCGCAGATCAACCAGCTGTGGCGCACCCTGCCGCGCCGCGACGAGGAAGAAGACGAGGACGAGCAGCGCAAGGCGGCGCCACGCTTCCCGCCCGAGCCCGAGGAAAACCTGCTGTACTTTATCGAAAAATATGCGCCGCTGCTCGAACCGTGGCAGCGCGAGATGGTGCGCATCGTGCGCAAGATTTCGCAGTATTTCTATCCGCAACGCCAGACCCAGGTGATGAACGAAGGCTGGGCCACCTTCTGGCACTACACGATATTGAACCAGCTGTATGACGAAGGGGTGGTGGGCGACGGCTTCATGATGGAGTTCCTGAAAAGCCATACCAACGTAGTGTATCAACCGCCGATCGACAGCCCGTATTACAGCGGCATCAATCCGTATGCGCTGGGCTTTGCCATGATGAGCGATATCCGCCGCATCTGCGAACACCCGACCGATGAAGACCGCGCCTGGTTTCCCGACCTGGCCGGCAGCGACTGGCGCAAAAGCCTGGACTTTGCCATGCGCAATTTCAAGGATGAAAGTTTCATTGCCCAGTACCTGTCGCCGCGGCTGATACGGGAATTTCACTTCTTTGCCGTGCTCGATGACGACAAGAATGAAAAGCTGGCCATTTCCGCCATCCACGATGAAGCCGGCTACCGCTATGTGCGCCAGCAGCTGGCCGAGCAATACAACCTGGGCAATCGTGAACCGAATATCCAGGTGTGGTCAGTCAACACGCGCGACGACCGTGCGCTGACCTTGCGCCACACGCAATTCCTGCGCCGCCCCCTGAACCAGCAGGCCACGGAGGTATTGAAACATGTGGCGCGCCTGTGGGGCTTCGACGTGCATCTGGACACGGTCGATCCGCAGGGCATGGTGCTGGGCACCCTGAACTGCCGGCGTGAAAAGCGCAACCGCCGCGACGATACAATGATGCGTCCGTAACACGATTTGTCATGGATATCAGCGAAATATAAGCGTGCGCTATGCCTGCATCACAATTCCGTATGGCCTGACGGCCTCGAAAAACGCCGTATCGACACGTGATTTCGCTCCTCGCGGCGCCGATTCGCACCGCCTTGGTGCAGCAATAAGCTTAAGTGGTCTGGTTCAGGCATGAAAAGTTACCTAAAAGAAATAATTCTATCCAAATTTAGCGTTTTCCATATCCAATAACGCAAAATATAATTCTGCCATAACGGGACATGGGAGAACTTAGCCGTGGTACGCCCAAACGGCTGTAAAAAACCGATAAGACCGCCTTTTTTTATGTCCGAAAGCGTGCAAAGATGGCATAAGCAAGTACGTTTTCAGGGCGCAAAAGACGCGAAAATTTAACCGGTTTTAGGCGTTAAAAATCTGTGTAAAATAAAGAATTCGTATGTATAATTCGGCGACGTCCCGGATACGGCTGGAGCTTTGTGTCGTCATTTTGGGGTTCAGTTGCAAGACAAGAGATGGTATTTGGAGAAAGCAGGCATGAATTTTTCGAACGAGAAAAGTCCCAAGAACTACACAGGCATCACGATCGTTGTCCTGCTGCACGTTCTCGCGGCTTACGGGATCGCGACGGGCTTGGGCAAGCGCTTGGTCACCAAAATGATGGACCCGGTTGAAACCAAGATTATCGAGGAAGTGAAACCGCCTCCACCGAAGGATCTTCCACCGCCACCACCGCCGCCAGAAATGAAAGCGCCGCCGCCGCCATTCATTCCGCCAGTCGAGGTGAATGTGCAGCAGCCGCCACCACCACAGAACGTGATTGCCAACACCACCCAGGTGAAGCCAGCCACCAATGTGCTGGCACCGCCGGCACCGCCTGCAACGCCTGCGCCAGCCGCTCCTCCTGGACCAGCCAAATCGGTGCGTACCGCAGCGGTGGTTGACTTCAGCGTCTGCGAAAAACCGCAGTATCCGAAGTCGTCGCAGCGCAATGAGGAAACCGGTGTCGTGACACTGTCGTTCCTGATCGGCGTTGACGGCAAGGTTGCTGATTCGAAGATCGTGAAGTCGAGCGGCTTCAGGGACCTGGACAAAGCTGCGGTAACAGGCATCAGCCGCTGTACGTTCAAGCCGGCTACGGTAGACGGCAAGCCGGAACAAGGCTGGCAGCAAATGCAATACGTTTGGTCGCTGGATTAATACCCGAGGCAGTCATTCTGTCTCACACCATGATTTCGTTGTCATCACGTTCAGCGATCTGTTATTTTTAATTTTGGAGGAAGCATGTTTAAGAATACCCGTTTGTCCGCATTTTTTGCCGCGGTTCTGTTGTCCGTTACCGCTACTACCGCACTGGTAGCAGCACCAGCATTTGCGGACGCGCCAGCACCGGCAGCGACGGCTCCAGCGGCAGACGCTGCAGCAGCACCGGCAGCACCTGCTGCTGACGCCGCAGCTCCAGCAGCAGACGCAGCCGCTCCAGCCGCTGATGCCGCCGCTCCAGCCAAAACCGAAGAAGTACACAATCCGTTCGGCCTGTCGGCTGTGTGGGACGGTGGTTTCGTGCCACGCGCCACCCTGATCATCCTGGCCATCATGTCGATCGGCAGCTGGTACATCATCATCACGAAACTGCTCGACCAGATGAAAATCTTCAAGCAAGCCAAGGAAACCGCTGCCAAATTCTGGAAAGCACCTTCGATCGCTGCTGGTTCGGCTACCCTGGTTGAAGGCTCGCCATTCCGCTTCATCGCTGAATCGGGCACCAAGGCTACCGCTCACCACGACGGCGCCCTGCTGGAACAAATCGATCTGTCGACCTGGGTGACGATGTCGATCCAGCGCGCTTCGGACAAAGTCCAGTCGCGTCTGCAAGATGGCCTGTCGTTCCTGGCGACCGTTGGTTCGACCGCACCGTTTATCGGTCTGTTCGGTACCGTTTGGGGTATCTACGGCGCGCTGACCGCCATCGGCATGACCGGTAACGCATCGATCGACAAAGTTGCAGGTCCAGTTGGTGAAGCACTGATCATGACCGCGTTTGGTCTGCTGGTCGCTGTTCCTGCCGTTCTGGGTTACAACTGGTTGGTTCGTCGTAACAAAACCGCTATGGAAGACATCCGCTCGTTCAGCGCCGACGTACACTCGGTTCTGGTTTCCGGTGCCATGTCGACCAGCGAAGCTGGCCGTGCTGCCGGCGCTAAAAAGATCGGATAAGAATCATGTCGATGTCCGTCGGCTCCGACAGCGGAGATGAAGATCAAGTAATGTCAGAAATCAACACGACGCCGCTCGTCGACATCATGTTGGTTTTGCTGATCATTTTCTTGATCACCAGTCCGGTTGTTCTCAAGCTGCAGAAAATCGATCTGCCGATTGAGGCCAACCAAGCCCTGCAAACCAAGCCGCAAAACGTTAACATCGTGGTTAACAAGGACGGCGAGATTTACCTGGGCCAAACCAAACTGAAAGACACGAACGAATTGTTCGATTATCTTAAAGTTGAAGCAGTGAAAGTCCCGCAGCCGGAAGTACACGTTCGTGGCGACCAGGAAGCACGCTACGAATCGATCGGCCGAGTGATCTTCACGACCCAACGTGCCGGGATTCAGAAGGTCGGCTTTATCACCGAACCACCTGACAAGAGCTGATAGCAACTGACGGCGGCGCCCTGGCAACGGGGCGCCACGGCCAGAAGCTTGCCGGGCGGCAGTTTCGCCCGGTGCTTCGTTGGACTTCTTAAAGGAAACACTATGAGTATGAATGTCGGTTCGGGAAGCGCAGCAGGCGCGGATCCGGAACCAATGATGGAACTGAACATGACGCCCCTCATCGATGTGATGCTGGTGCTGATTATCATGTTGATCATCACGATTCCAAAACAAAACCACTCGGTGAACCTGAACATGCCGGTCGGCACCCCGCCGCCACCGACTACGGAACCAGTGGTCGTCACGATCGATGTCGATTTTGACGGCACCATCTTGTGGGACAATCAGGTCGTTCCTGACCGTGCCTCGCTGGAAGCCAAACTGAACAACGTTGCTGCGCAAGCAGACCAGCCGGAAGTGCATCTGCGTCCGAACAAGCTGGTGGAATACAAGGTCGTCGCCGGTGTCATGGCATCGGCCCAGCGTCTGGGCGTGACTAAAATCGGTCTGGTCGGCAACGAGCAATTCCAGTAAGCTGTTTGCATCAGGTTCTCTTTACATACGAATAGGCAGGCCTTCCTGCCTATTCGCTTTTTACAGAAAGACTTTCTCATGTCCAAGTTTCGTCTCGCTCATCTCGGCCTCGTCATGGCCGCTATCGGTTTTACCGCAGCAACGCCCGTAATCGGCCTGGGCTCGCTGGCATATGCCGCCGACACCGTGCGCGCCGAAGTGGGCAAGCCACTGCAAGAAGCGCAACGCCTCACGAGCGCCGGCAAAAACAAGGAAGCGCTGGCCAAGCTGCGCGAAGCTGACAACGTCAGCGGCAAGACCGCCTTTGAAAGCTACCAGATCGAACGCGTGCGCGCCTCGGCCGCCGCTGGCGCCGGCGATAACGGCGCCGCCATCAAGGCTTTTGAAGCCGTCATCAATTCCGGCCGCCTGAGCGCCGCCGAAGCACCGAAATTCACGCAAGGCCTGGCCGGCATGTACTACCGCGCCAAGGACTGGCCGAACGCCATCACCTGGTTCAAGCGTTCGCTGAAAGACCGCGAAGATCCACAGACGCGCGAATACCTGATCCAGGCTTACTACTCGAGCGGCAACTACGCCGAGGCGGCAAAAGAGCTGCAGGCAAAAGGCGGCAACTCGGAAGGCAGCCTGCAGATGCTGGCCAACATCCAGTTGAAACAGGGTGACAAGGCTGGCTATGTGTCGACCCTGGAAAAACTGGCGACCAGCTATCCGAAGGCGAGCTACTGGGCCGACCTGCTGAACCGCGTATCGGGCAAACCTGGCTTCTCGCAACGCCTGGGCCTGGACGTACAGCGTTTGCGCCTGGCCAATGGCCTGTTTACCAAGGCATCCGAATACATGGAACTCAGCCAGCTGGCCCTGCAGGCAGGCAATCCGGGTGAAGCCTTGAGCATTATCGACCAGGGCTACAAAAAAGGCGTGCTTGGTACCGGCGCCGATGCAGCCCGTCACCAGCGCCTGAAAGACCTGGCCCTGAAAACCCAGGCCGAGCTGAAAGCGAACGCCGCCAAGTCGGAAGCCGAATACGTCAAGAACAAGGACGCCGACAGCTTGAGCAAGCTGGGCTTTGCCCTGGTCTACGACGGCCAGGCCGACAAGGGCCTCGGCCTGATGAACGACGCCGTGAAACTGGGCACCGCCAAGTATCCGGAAGAAGCCAAGCTGCACCTGGGCATCGCTTACATCCACGCCGGCAAGAAATCGAATGCCAACACGGCGTTGAAAGCCGTCAAGGGCACCGATGGCGCAGCTGACCTGGCCCGCTACTGGACACTGATGAATAAATAATCAGATGTAAAGCAGTCTCAAAAAGCGTTGCCAGCACACTTGCCGGCAACGCTTTTTTTCCATTTCAGCCAGGAAATTACCCGTGTGCCGGCCCTGCCGGGTGTGCATCCCTGAAACAGTCCGTATAATCCCCCTTTTGGCACAGTTTTCATCCCATTCCCATGAAGGTATTTCGCGGACTTCCCAATGCCCAGGCACGCGCACCATGCGCGCTGACTATCGGCAATTTTGACGGTGTCCATATCGGCCATCAAGCCTTGCTGGCGCGCGTGCGCGAGGCGGCGACAGAACTCGGCATCGAAGCGGCCGTGATGACGTTCGAGCCGCACCCGCGCGAATTCTTTGCCCGGCGCAGCGGTGACCTGTCGAAAGCGCCACAGCGCATCGCCAACCTGCGCGACAAATTGCAGTCGCTGGAAGACGCCGGCATCGACCGCGTGATCGTCGAGCACTTCAGCGCCCAGTTCGCTTCCCTGAGCCCGCAGGAATTCACGCAACAGGTGCTGGTTGACGGCCTGCACGTGAAATGGCTGATGGTCGGCGACGATTTCTGCTATGGCGCGCGGCGCGCCGGCGACGTCGCCATGCTGCAGGAAGCGGGCCGCGAGCATGGTTTTCATGTCGAGACCCTGCCCACCGTGATGAATGGCAGCACCCGCATTTCCTCGTCAGCCGTGCGCCTGGCGCTGGCCGATGGCGACTTTACGCTGGCCAAGCAGTTGCTGGGCCACCCGTACGCGATTTCCGGCCATGTAATCCATGGCCAGAAGCTGGGCCGCACCCTGGGTTTCCCGACCCTGAACCTGCGCGTGGCGCACCGCCCTGCCCTGTCCGGCATCTTTATCGTGCAAGTGCACGGCCTGGCGAGCGGAGCGCTGCCGGCCGTGGCCAGCCTGGGCGTGCGCCCGACCGTTGACGACAGCGGCCGCGTGCTGCTCGAAGTGCATCTGTTCGACTTCGCCCAGTCCTGCTACGGCAAGCTGGTACGCGTGGAATTCCTGCAAAAGCTGCGCGACGAAGAAAAATACGATGACCTGGCCACCCTGACGGCGGCCATCGAGCGCGACTCGAACCAGGCCCGCGCGTATTTCGCGCAGCGCCGCAGCGCCATCACCGCTACCGACCGAATTTGATCCCGGCCAACTCCTGCGCACGGCGGGTTTCCCCGCCACAGTTATCACACCATACAAGTAAAGAAAACCATGTCCGACCAAAACAAGCCAGCCGCACCCAAGCAGAACAAGAAACCCGTCAGCAAATACCCGGTCAACATGACCGAAACCCCGTTCCCGATGCGCGGCGACATGGCCAAGCGCGAACCGCAATGGGTACAGCAATGGCAAGACAAGAAAATCTACGAGCGTGTGCGCAAGGCCGCTGCCGGTCGTCCGAAGTTCATCCTGCATGACGGCCCGCCGTATGCGAACGGCGACATCCACCTGGGCCACGCCGTCAACAAGATACTGAAAGACATGGTCGTCAAATCGCGCTCGCTGGCCGGTTTCGATGCACCTTACGTGCCGGGCTGGGACTGCCACGGCATGCCGATCGAGATCCAGATCGAAAAACTGTACGGCAAGAATCTGCCGACCGCCGAAGTGCTGGAAAAAGCGCGCGCCTACGCCAACGTGCAGGTCGAGCGCCAGAAAAAAGACTTCATCCGCCTGGGCGTGCTTGGCGAATGGGACAATCCCTACCTGACGATGGCGCACGGCAATGAGGCCGACGAACTGCGCGCGCTGGGCAAGCTGCTGGAAAAAGGCTATGTGTATCGCGGCCTGAAACCGGTCAACTGGTGTTTCGACTGCCAGTCGGCGCTGGCCGAGGCGGAAGTGGAATACGCGGAAAAACGCGATCCGGCGATCGATGTCGGCTTCCAATTCGCCGAGCCGGAAAAACTGGCAGCCGCGTTTGGTTTGCCGTCCTTGCCGACCGAGAACGGCTTTATCGTCATCTGGACCACCACGCCGTGGACCATCCCGTCGAACCAGGCGCTGAACGTCAACCCTGAAGTGAAGTACGCGCTGGTGCAAGCCGAGCGCGACGGCCAGCCATTGCTGCTGATCCTGGCGCAAGACCTGGTGGTATCGAGCCTGGCGCGCTTCAAGCTCGACGGCACGACGATCGCCACCTGCGACGGCGCGGCCCTGGCCGGCATCAATTTCCGCCATCCTCTGCACGCCAGCGACGCTTTCTATGACCGCCTGTCGCCTTTGTTCCTGGCCGATTACGTGACCACCGAGAGCGGCACCGGCGTGGTGCACTCGGCGCCAGCCTACGGCCTGGACGACTTTATCTCGTGCAAGGCGCACGGCATGAAGGACGACGACATCATCAAGCCGGTAATGGGCGACGGCAAGTTCGCCTCGACCCTGCCGCTGTTCGGCGGCATGAGCATCTGGGAAGCGTCGAAACCGATCTGCAACGCCCTGCGCGAAGCCGGTGCGCTGTTCGAAGTGAAGATGTTCGACCACAGCTACATGCACTGCTGGCGCCATAAAACGCCGATCATCTACCGCGCCACTTCGCAGTGGTTTGCCGGCATGGACGTGACGCCAAAAGACGGCGGCGCGACCTTGCGCGAAACCGCCCTGAAAGGCATCGCAGACACCGAGTTCTTCCCGGACTGGGGACAGGCGCGCCTGCACGGCATGATCGCCAACCGTCCGGACTGGACCTTGTCGCGCCAGCGCCAGTGGGGCGTGCCGATGGCCTTTATCGTGCACAAGGAAACCGGCGACCTGCACCCGCGCACCCCGGAACTGCTGGAACAGGTGGCCAAGCTGATCGAAAAAGACGGCATCGAAGCCTGGCAGGCGCTGGACCTGGCGGACCTGATCGGCGACGAAGCGGCCATCTACGCCAAGAACAAGGACACGCTTGACGTATGGTTCGATTCCGGCGCCACCCACCAGACGGTATTGGGCGGCCCGCAAGCGCATGGCTCGCATTCGACCCAGCTGCAATTCCCGGCCGACCTGTACCTGGAAGGCTCGGACCAGCATCGCGGCTGGTTCCACTCGTCCCTGCTGGTGTCGTCGATGCTGAACGGCCGTCCGCCCTACAAGGCCCTGCTGACGCACGGCTTCACGGTCGATGGCGAAGGCAAGAAGATGTCCAAGTCGCTGGGCAACACGCTGGCGCCGCAAAAGATCTCCGACAGCCTGGGCGCCGACATCCTGCGCCTGTGGATCGCTTCGACCGACTACACGGGCGAGCTGTCGATCTCGGACGAAATCCTGAAACGCGTGACCGAATCGTACCGCCGCATCCGCAACACCCTGCGCTTTTTGCTGGCCAATACCTCGGACTTCAACCCGGCCGTCGATGCGGTACCGGTGGCAGAACTGTTCGAGATCGACCGCTATGCGATCGCCAACATGGCGTCGTTGCAACAGCAGATCGAGAACAACTATGCGCGCTACGAGTTCCATCCGGTGGTATCGAAACTGCAGACCTACTGCTCGGAAGACCTGGGCGGCTTCTACCTGGACATTCTGAAAGACCGCCTGTACACCACCGGCCTGACCTCGCATGCGCGCCGCTCGGCACAGACCGCCCTGTGGCATATCACGCAAAGCCTGCTGCGCCTGATGGCCCCTGCGCTGTCGTTTACGGCCGAAGAAGCGTGGGCCGTGTTCGCCGGCGAAGAAGCCTATGCCGCCAGCGATGAAACCATCTTCACGCAAACCTGGTGGCAGTTGCCGGAGGTGCTAGACGCCGCCGACCTGCTGGAAAAATACACGGCCCTGCGCGCCGTGCGCACCGATGTGACCAAGCAGCTGGAAGACCTGCGCACCTCGGGCGCCATCGGTTCGTCCTTGCAGGCCGAGCTGACCATCAAGGCCGCGCCGATGAAGTACAAGCTGCTGGCCAGCCTGGACGACGACCTGAAGTTTGTCTTCATCACCTCGCAGGCAACGGTGGCCGAAGTGGCCGACGAAGCGGGCGAAGAAGTGGTCGTGACGGCGTCCACCGCGCCGAAGTGCGAGCGCTGCTGGCACTACCGCAGCGACGTCGGCACGGATGCGGAACATCCGACCCTGTGCGGCCGCTGCGTCAGCAACCTGTTTGGTGCAGGTGAAAAGCGCCGTTTCGCTTAAACTGTCGCACCGGAACGCCGCTCGCGTTCCGCTCCCGCCCGCCGCTGCCTGGATTGATACCCGGGCAGCGGCGGCTTTACCTCTTCCTGAAAAAATATGGCCACTAAAAACCGCGTTGTGTCGAAACCGAAATCGTCGTCGTCATCGTCCCTGGTTCCCTGGCTGGGCATCGCCGCCATCGTCATCCTGTTCGACCAGATCAGCAAGATCACCGTGCTGCGCACGTTCCAGTATGCCGAGGAAAAGGTCATCACCTCGTTCTTCAACCTGGTGCTGGCGTTCAACAAGGGCGCAGCGTTCAGCTTTTTGTCCGACCAGGGCGGCTGGCAACGCTATTTCTTCACCGCGATTGCCGTCGGCGCGGCCATCTTCATCCTCTACCTGTTGAAAAAGCACGCCGGCCAGCGCATGTTCTGCTGGGCCCTGGCGCTGATCCTCGGTGGCGCGCTGGGCAACGCCATCGACCGCCTGGTGTACGGCCACGTGGTCGACTTCCTCGATTTTCACTGGAAAAGCTGGGGCCATTTCCCCGCTTTCAATATCGCCGACAGCGCGATTTGCATCGGCGCGGCCCTGTTCATCATCGATGAACTGCGCCGTGTAAACAAATAACCGGGAGCTTGGTCATGGAATTGTCCGGCAAAAAAATCGTCCTGGGCCTGTCGGGCGGCGTCGCCTGCTACAAGGCGGCCGAACTGTGCCGCGCGCTGACCCGCGCCGGCGCTTCGGTGCAAGTGGTCATGACGGATGCGGCCAGCCACTTCATCACGGCCGTGACGATGCAGGCGCTGTCCGGCCATCCGGTGCATACCAGCCAATGGGATGCGCGCATCGACAACAATATGGCGCATATCGACCTGACGCGCGGCGCCGACGCCATCCTGATCGCGCCGTGTTCGGCCGACTTTTTACGCAAGCTCGCCCATGGCGTCTGCGACGACCTGCTGTCGACCCTGTGCCTGGCGCGTCCCGCTCACCTGCCGCTGCTGGTGGCGCCGGCCATGAACGTGGAAATGTGGCAGAACCCCGCCACCCAGCGCAATGTGCAGCAGCTGCGCGAAGATGGCGTCAAGCTCTTTGGACCGGCCGCCGGCGAACAGGCTTGCGGCGAGATTGGCCTGGGCCGCATGCTCGAACCCGAGCAGCTGCTGATGGAGCTGATCGCCGCCTTCCAGCCGAAAGTACTGGCCGGCAGGCGCGTGCTGGTCACGGCCGGCCCCACCTTTGAAGCGATCGACCCGGTGCGCGGCATCACCAATCTGTCCTCGGGCAAGATGGGTTACGCCGTGGCGCGCGCCGCGCGCGAAGCGGGCGCCGAAGTGCTGCTGATTTCCGGCCCGACAGCCCTGCCCGCGCCGTTCGGCGTGCGCCGCATCGACGTGCAAAGCGCACAGCAGATGCATGACGCGGTGCTGAACCAGCTCGATGGCCAGCACGTCTTTATCGCCGTCGCCGCCGTGGCCGACTGGCGCGTGGCCAATGCCAGCAGCCAGAAAATGAAAAAGCAGGCCGACGGTTCGGTGCCCGAACTGCAGTTCGCGCAAAACCCGGACATCCTCGCCACTGTTGCGGCGCGCACCAATCTGGCCGGCTTCCCGTACTGCGTGGGCTTTGCCGCCGAGTCGGAAAACCTGGTGGAATTCGGTTCTTCCAAGCGCGAGAAAAAAGGCATTCCCCTATTGGTCGGCAATATCGGCCACAACACCTTCGGCCAGGACGACAACACCATCATCCTGTTCGACGAAGACGGCCACACCGTGCTGCCGCGCGCCTCCAAGCTGGAACTGGCGCGCCAGCTGATCTCGGAAATCTCGAAACGCATCGCGAAAATCTCGCTGCTGAAATAACCTTCTTACGCAAGTATCAGATTCAATGAAAAATATCGACATCAAGATCCTCGACGCCCGCATGAAAGACCAGTTGCCGGCCTACGCCACCCCGGGCAGCGCCGGCCTGGACCTGCGCGCCTGCATCGACGAGCCCATCACCATCGCCCCTGGCCAGACCGTGCTGATCCCCACCGGGCTGGCAATCTACCTGGCCGATCCGGGCTATGCGGCGATGATCTTGCCGCGCAGCGGCATGGGCCACAAGAATGGCATCGTGCTGGGGAATCTGGTAGGCTTGATCGACTCCGATTACCAGGGCCAGCTGATGGTCTCGACCTGGAACCGGGGACAGAACGCATTCACGCTCAACCCCATGGAACGCCTGGCACAACTGATTATCGTGCCGGTGCTGCAAGTGGGCTTTAACGTCGTCGAAGAATTCGGCGACAGCGAACGCGGTGCTGGCGGCTTCGGCAGCACCGGTAAACACTAAGGAATTTTATGCCAGGTTTCCGCCAAATCGACCCAGCCCAAAACCCGCTGCGCCAATTGGCCTTGCCACTACTCGTGGCTTGCGCTGCCATGCTTGCCGGCTGTACCACGCCCGGCACCACCGTCAGCGGTCCGTTCAATATCGTGCCCGCACCCGATGAAGCGCCCACCTATACGGCGCAGCAAAAGGCGGCGCAGGAAAACCTGGTCCGGATGGTCGCGGTGCAGGACCGCTTGTCGAAAGTGTCGGCGCCGCTGCTGATCAACAACGCCGACCTGTGCAAGACCTACGCGCGCAACCTGCTGGGTTTTACGGCACAGAACAAATACTCCTATCCGGGCGTGTACGCCGATGCGGCGCAGGCAGCGCTGGGCTACGGCGAACAGATGCAGGTATCGAGCGTATTGCCGGGCAGCGGCGCCGCGCGCGCCGGCCTGCGCAAGGGCGACGGCCTGCTGGCGGCCGAAGGCAAGCCGCTGCCGGCCGGCCCGAATGCGGAAGGCCCGTTCGGCGCCATCGTCGGCCCGCTGGCGTCGAAAAGCGCCAGCATCAACATGACGATTGCGCGCCAGGGCCAGCCGCAGGACCTGAAGATTCCCGTCACCCGCGCCTGCGCCTTCCGCGTTGCGCTGGGCAACGCCGACAATATCAATGCCTATTCCGATGGCGCGCGCATCATGGTGACGCGCGGCATGGTGGCAGCGGCGCAAAACGATGAAGGCATCGCCTTTGTGATCGCGCGTGAAATGGCGCACAACATCCTCGACCATGCGCGCACCCAGCGCAGCAGCGGCACGGCGGGCAGCCTGATCGACAGCCTGGGCGCGGTGCAGCCGGACGTGTCGATGCTGACCGGCGCGGCCGGCATCCGCGCGATGCCGCAGGAAATGGACGCGCAGGCCGACACCCTGGCGATCTACCTGCTGGCGCGGGCCGGCTACGATATCGGCAATGCCGCCAGCTTCTGGCAGCGCATGGCAACGCAAGTGCCGGCCAGCACCGCCAACGGCTATACGGCGCTGCACCCGGGCATGAGCGCACGCATCGCCGCCATCAACCGGGCGGTGACCGATGTGCGGGCCAAGCAGGCCGCTAAAAAGCCGCTGCGGCCTTAAGAACCGGGAAACGGGGGGAACACGCCCCCCGCGACCCAGGTGACGATGCCGATCAATATCACTGCCAGGAACACGCCGACCAGCAGTTTGCTGACGGTGGGCATGCCTTCATCTTGCGATGGCTGTTCTTTGATTATCATGGGAACTCTCCGCAGGCTGTGGGATAGCGAGTCATCAGTATAGCCACTTTTCATTGCACGCCGCACGCATGCGGCACCATCGAACCAACCTACGGCCCACCATGGACAGCATCGACCTCGAAGTACTGAAAACCTGCGCCGCCTGGATCGCGGCCGGCCGCCGCTGCGAACTGGTGACCGTCATCAAGACCTGGGGTTCCAGCCCGCGCCCGGTCGGCGCCACCCTGGCCATCTGCGACGATGGCACGGTAGTCGGCTCGGTATCGGGCGGCTGCATCGAAGACGATCTGATCGACCATGTGCGCACGCACGGCATCGTGCGCGAGCGGCCCGAAATCGTCAGCTACGGCATCAGCGCCGACGAGGCGCACCGCTTCGGCCTGCCCTGTGGCGGCACCATCGAACTGGCGATCGAACCGCTGCACGCGGCCAGCGGCGTGGCCGAACTGCTGGCGCGCCTGGAATGCCATGAACTGATCGAACGGCGGCTGGAGCTGGCAAGCGGCGCCGTCAGCCTGCATGCAGCCGCGCCGGGCGCGACTCTGGTGCTGGACGACGATCTGCTGACCACCCAGCACGGCCCGCGCTGGCGCCTGCTGATTATCGGCGCGAGCCAGCTGTCGCGCTTCGTGGCGCAGATCGCCACGGCGATGGATTACCACGTGATCGTCTGCGACCCGCGCGAAGACTACCGCGGCGGCTGGAACGTGCCCGGCGTGCCGCTGCTGCACGCCATGCCCGACGACCTGGTACTGGAACTGCAGCTCGATAGCCGCAGCGCCGTGCTGGCCCTGACGCACGACCCGAAACTGGACGACCTGGCGCTGATGGAAGCGCTCAAATCCCCGGCGTTCTATGTCGGCGCCATCGGCTCGCGCGCCAACAATGCGAAACGGCGCGAGCGGCTGCTGCAGTTCGACGTCACGCCGGAACAGCTGGCGCGCCTGCATGGCCCGGTCGGCCTGTATATCGGCAGCAAGACGCCGGCCGAAATCGCCATCTCGATCCTGGCCGAACTGACGGCCGTAAAAAATGGCGTACCCGACAAGCTGCAGATCCAGCACGCAGCCGCGCTGTCGGCATGAAGACCTTGCACTGGACGCTGCCGCTGCCGCCCGGCTACCGGCAGGCGGACGTGATCGCCTTTCATGGCCGCGACGCGCAAGGCGTGGCCGAACAGGTGACGCCCGATGGTCTGCGCAAGGGCATCCTGCATGACGGTGTGCCGGTGCTGCTGGAAGTCGATTTCACAGCCAAGGAAGCGCTGTGCCGCGCCGATATCGACGGCCCCCTCACCGACGGCATGCAGGACGCGCTGCACGGTGTTTTGCTCAATATCCTGGGCCTGCGCATCGCCCCCGAACCGTTTGCGCAGCTGGTGGCCGGCGACCCGCTGATGGGTCCCCTGGCGCGCGCCAACGGCAGCTTGCGCATCGTGCAGTCGGCCACGCCGTTCGAGGCGCTCACCTGGGCCATTATCGGCCAGCAGATCAACCTGCCGTTCGCCATTTCGCTGCGCCGCACCTTTATCTTGCAAGCGGGGCGCCAGCACAGTGGCGGCCTGTGGTGCTACCCGGAAGCGTGCGACGTGGCGCGGCTGGCGCTGGAAGAACTGACGAGCCGCAAATTTTCGCGTGCCAAGGCCGAGACGCTGCTGCGCCTGGCCAGGCTGGTCGATGATGGTGAACTGTCGCTCGAACTGCCTGCGTCGGGCGAGGTCGAGGCGGTCTCGCAGGCGTTGCTGGCCGTGAAAGGCATCGGCCCGTGGACCGTCAATTATGCGCTGCTGCGCGGCTATGGCTACGCTGACTGCTCGCTGCACGGCGACGTGGCGATCCGCGCCGCGCTGCAAAAGCTGCTCGGGGAAACCAGCAAGCCGGACATGGCCCGCACCGAACAGTGGCTGCGCCAGTACGCGCCGCAGCGCACCATGGCGGCAGCACATTTGTGGGCCAGCCTGCAAGCCTAGCGCAACGGCAGGGCGGCGCGCCGCTGTGCGCGCGCCCCAAACAGGTGGATCATGCCAGCCACCAGACCCAGTACCACACCGAATACCGCCACGCCGCTCCAGCCGTAGCGCTCCATCAGCCAGCCGCTGGCCGCCACGCCGACCGCGCCGCCGATGAAAGTAGCCGTCATGTACAGGCTGTTGATGCGGCCCTGCGCGGCCGGATCGGCGGCAAAGGCGCGCGTCTGGTTCGCTACCAGGGCGGCCTGCACGCCGATATCGAGCACGATCACGCCGACCACCAGCAACACCAGCGAGGTGCCGGCGCCCACCAGCAGCAGCCATGACAAGGTGACGATAGCGATGCTGGCGCCAATGACGGTGCGCGAGCCGAGCTTGTCGGCGGCCCGGCCACCCAGGGTCGCGGCCAGCGCGCCAGCGGCGCCGATAATGCCCAGATGCCATGGACCGTTCGCCAGCAGTGCCGCCAGGTTGACCCAGAAAGCATTGAAGCAGGCCCACAGCAGCGACTGGATCAGCATCGATTCACGAATCGGGCGATGCTCGCGCAGCAGCGGCCATAATGAGGCCAGCAGCCGCGCATACGACAGCTGCGTGGTCGGTATGCCGCGTGGCAGCAGCGCCCTGGCCGCGAGCCAGACGGGGATCATGAACGCCGCCTCCATCGCGTAGACGGCGCGCCAGCCATAAGCATCGCCGACCACGCCGGCCACCGTGCGCCCCAGCAAAATACCGACCATGATGCCGCTGACCACCGTGCCGACAGAGCGGCCGCGCTCGCCGGGCGACGACATCAGCGCGGCGAACGGCACCAGTTGCTGCGGCACGCAACTGACGATGCCCAGGCCAAACGAGGCTGCCACCAGCGCCCAGATGCCGGGCGCCATGCAGGCGGCCAGGGCAAAAAAGAAAGCCAGGGCAATCTGGCCCAGCACCAGCTTGCGCCGGTCAAAACGATCGCCCAGCGGCAACAGCAAGGCCAGGCCGGTGGCAAAACCCAGCAGCGCCGCACCGGCGACCAGGTTGACGGACGCCAGGTCGACGCCAAAGCCGGCTTGTATCAGCGGCAGGATCGGTTGCGTGCAATAGATATTGGTGATCACCGCGCCGGCGATCACCGCCATCATCAGTATCTTGCCGCGCGGCGCGGTCGCTGGCGGCCGTGTTTCATGTGGGTTTGGGGATGTGGAGCGCATGGCGCTCTTCTTTCATGGTGATCTGTCAGGCGCCACGGCAACATGCCAAGGCGAAGAAGACCAGCTTACGTACTTGCACGCATGAAGAGAATCCCCTAGTATCGGGAATCATTCTTCCAATATTTGACAGGATCGCGATCACTGAACATGGATAAACTCGACTCGATGGCGGTGTTGCTGGCGGTGTTGCTGGCGGTGGTGGAAGCGGGCAGCCTGTCGGGCGCCGCGCGCCGTCTGGCCATGCCGCTGGCCACCGTCAGCCGCAAGGTGGCGGCACTGGAAGCGCACCTGAAAACACGGCTGCTGCACCGCACCACGCGCCACCTGGCGCTGACCGAGGCAGGCAGCACCTATGTGGCCGCCTGCCGCCGCATCCTCGACGAGATCGGCGAAGCGGAACGCACGGCCAGCGGTGAATACGCCACGCCCAAGGGCGAACTGACGGTCACCGCGCCGATGATGTTCGGGCGCCTGCATATCGTGCCGGTGGTGGCCGAGTTTCTGGCCCAGTATCCGGAGATCGAAATCAACCTGGTGCTGACCGACCGCGTCATGCACCTGATGGATGAACATATCGACGTGGCGGTGCGGATCGGCGAACTGCCCGACAGCGGCTTGATGGCCACCGGCGTTGGCAAAGTGCGGCGGGTGGTGTGCGCCAGCCCCGCTTACCTGGCCCGGCATGGCGCGCCTGTCACGCCGGCCGACCTGGCCGCGCATGACTGCATCAGCTTCGAGGTGATGGAATCGCGGCGCGCCTGGGTGTTCGGCGCGGCCAGGTCGGCGCAGGCGGTGCCGGTGCACTCCAGGCTGGCCGTCAATACGGTGGACGCGGCGATCGCCGCCGCCACCCTGGGCGTGGGCCTGGTCAGGGTGATGTCGTACCAGGTGATGGACGCCCTGCGCAACGATACGCTGCGCATCGTGCTTGAACCGTTCGAGGCCCAGCCCTTGCCCGTCAGCCTGGTACACAAGGGGCAAACGCCGCTGCCGCTGAAACTGCGCGCGTTTCTCGATTTCGTCACGCCGCGCCTGCGTGCGCGCCAGCTGAGCATCAACTGAGCTGAGCATCAACTGAACCTCGACTGAAACTCAGGCGATCGCGCGCCTCAGTTCCGCATAGGCCTGCACCAGCTGTTCCTTGCTGTAGCCGCGATTGAGTCCGCTGGGGTTCGGCAGTATCCACACGCGCGCGCCGCCGAAGCGCGCGGGCTGCTCGCCCCAGTCGACCTGGCGCTGGCCCGTCATCGCGGCGTAGGCGGCCTTGCCCAGGAAGGCGATCCATTGCGGCTGCAGCAGCGCCAGCTTGCGCGCCAGGCCCGCCGCTGCTTGCGCAAATTCTTCCTTGCCGACCTGATCGGCCCGCTGTGTCGGCCGCGCCACCGCTGCGGTCAGGCCCAGCCCGAACGCCAGCACGCTGGCGTCGTCCTGCGGCGCCACCTGGTGCGGCGTGAAGCCGGCCAGGTGCAGCACGGGCCAAAAGCGGTTGCCGCGGCCAAGGAAATGGTGGCCGGCGACGGCCGCACCAGCGCCCGGATTGAGGCCGCAAAAAACCACCTGCAAGCCGGGGGCCAGGATATCGGGCAAGCCTTGCACCAATGTCGTGTGTGTCATGAAAAACTCCGAATGCGGGGAGCCGCAGTATAGAAGAAACTGGAGCACAAGTTTGAACCTTGCCGCCGCCGGTCGCCTCGCCTGCAGCACTTGGCCGCCGGTGCTACCATCTACTACTGATGAGCTAATCCCAACGAAGGATGGCCTTCACGCTGTTTCGCCCCCCCACCGAGGAACCAAATGACTACCCTGACCATCAATGGCAAGCGGCACGATATCGCCCTGCCCGAAGACACCCCCCTGCTATGGACCCTGCGCGACGAGCTGGGCATGACCGGCACCAAGTTCGGCTGCGGCATGGCCCTGTGCGGCGCCTGCACCGTGCACCTCGACGGCGAAGCAATCCGCTCGTGCGTGACGCCGATCTCGGCCGCCGCCGGCAAGCACATCACCACCATCGAAGCGGTGGGCGAAGACAAGGTCGGGCTGGCCCTGCAACAGGCCTGGCAAGACCACGGCGTGCCGCAATGCGGCTACTGCCAGGCCGGGCAGATCATGTCGGCCACGGCGCTGCTGCACAAGACACCAAAGCCCAGCGACCAGCAGATCCGCGAGGCGATGAGCGGCAATATCTGCCGCTGCGGCACCTATACGCGCATCCATGCGGCCATCAAGCAGGCTGCCGGCGTGACGGCCAAGGGAGCGTCCAAATGAACGCGCCTGACAAACTGATCGCCTCGGCTTCGCGTCGCAACTGGCTCAAGGCCGCCGGTGCGCTCGCTGGCTTGAGCCTGGTCGCCGGTCCGTCCGGCCTGGTGATGGCGGCCGACGCCGTCAAATACGGCGGCGAGAACATGCCGGGCGGCGTGGTCGATGACGCGCTGGTATTCCTGTCCATCGGCGCCGACGGCGTGGTGACCATCATGGTGCACCGCTCGGAAATGGGCCAGGGCATCCGTACCAGCCTGCCGATGGTGGCGGCCGACGAACTGGGCGCCGACTGGGCCAAGGTCAAGGTGCAGCAGGCGCCGGCCGACGAAGCGCGCTACGGCAGCCAGGACACGGATGGCTCGCGCAGCATGCGCCACTCGTTCCGCGCCATGCGCCACGTGGGCGCCACCGCGCGCCTGATGCTGGAAACGGCGGCCGCCGCGCGCTGGAATGTACCGATTGCCGAAGTCAAGGTGGTCGATCACACCGTCGTGCATGCGGCCAGCGGACGCACGTTGGGCTTTGGCAAACTGGCGGCCGAAGCGGCCAGGCTGCCGGTGCCGCCGCGCGCCAGCATCTCGCTCAAGCGCGCCGACGAGCTGCGCTATATCGCACAAGACAACAAGCGCGGCATCGATCTGCACGATATCGTCACCGGCAACACCCACTTCGGCATCGACACGCGTTTGGAAGGCATGCACTACGCCGTGATCGCGCGTCCGCCGGTATTTGGCGGCAAGCTGAAAAGCGTCGACCAGACGGCCGCCCTGAAAGTGCCGGGCGTGCTGCGCATCGTCGAACTGGCGGGCAGCCCGCCGCCGGCCATGTTCAATCCGCTCGGTGGCGTGGCCGTGATTGCCAGCAATACATGGGCCGCCATCAAGGGCCGCGAAGCGCTGGTGCTGGAATGGGAAGACGGCGCCAATGGCGCTTATGATTCGAAGGCCTTCCGCGCCACGCTGGAAGCGGCGGTGCGCCAACCGGCAAAACCGGCACGCGACCAGGGCAAGACGGTCGAGACGCTGGCCGCCGCCCCGGCCAAACGGAAGATGAGCGCCGAATACTATCTGCCACACCTGGCGCACGCCACCATGGAGCCGCCCGCCGCCACCGTGCGGGTGGTCAACGGCAAGGCCGAGGTATGGGCCTGCGTGCAGGCGCCGCAAGCCACGCGCAGCAATGTGGCGAAAGCACTGGGACTGGCGTTCGAGGACGTCACCGTGCATGTGACCCTGCTCGGCGGCGGCTTCGGGCGCAAGTCGAAACCGGACTTCGCGGTCGAAGCGGCGCTGCTGTCGAAAGCGATGGGCGGCAAGCCCGTCAAGCTGACCTGGACCCGCGACGACGACCTGCAGCACGATTACCTGCACACGGTGTCGGTCGAACGCCTGGAAGCGTCGCTGGACGCGAAAGGCATGCCGACCGCCTGGCTGCACCGCACGGCCGCGCCCACCATCACCTCGACCTTTGCCGCCGGCGCCAACAAACAGGCGCCGTTCGAACTGGGCATGTCGGCCATCAACGTGCCGTTTGCGATCCCGAATATCCGCGTCGAAGTGCCGGAAGTGCCGGCCCACACGCGCATCGGCTGGTTCCGCTCGGTGTCGAATATTCCGCATGCGTTTGCGATCCAGTCGTTTACGGCCGAGCTGGCGCATGCGGCCAGGCGCGATCACCGCGACTACCTGCTCGAACTGCTGGGACCGGCACGCAAGATCGACCCGAAAGAGCTGTCCGATGGCTGGAACTACGGCGAAGACCCGGCAAAGTATCCGGTCGATATAGGCCGCATGCGCCACGTGATCGAACTGGCCACCGCCAAAGCGGGCTGGGGCCGCAAGCTGCCCAAGGGTCGCGGGCTTGGCCTGGCCGTGTCCTACAGTTTCGTTACCTACGTGGCGGCGGTAATCGAGGTCGAAATCAACGCGGCCGGCGAAGTGCTGATCCCGCGCGTCGATATCGCCATGGATTGCGGCCCGCAGATCAACCCGGACCGCGTGCGCTCGCAGATCGAAGGCGCCTGCATCATGGGCATCTCGCTGGCGATGAGCGGTGAAATCAGCTTCAAGAATGGCCGTGTCGAGCAGAGCAATTTCCACGACTACAGCGTGCTGCGCGCCGCCGACGCGCCGCGCGTGATCCACACGCACCTGGTGCCGGGTACGCTGGACATGGAACTCGGTGGCGTGGGCGAACCGGCCACCCCGCCGATCGCGCCGGCGCTGTGCAACGCCATCTTTGCCGCCACGGGCAAGCGCATCCGCGCGCTGCCGGTGGGGATGCAGCTGGCAAAGAAGGGATAATAGGGAAAGAAATGCCGCCAGTCTGGCGGCATTTCAAGCGCAAGCATGTCAATCGGCCGCACAACGAAAAAACCGCTGGCCCTCTTGCGAGGAATCAGCGGCTTCGAATTGGTTGCGGGGACAGGATTTGAACCTGTGACCTTCGGGTTATGAGCCCGACGAGCTGCCAGACTGCTCCACCCCG
>NZ_JBXAVX010000005.1:0-364434 GCF_057291295.1 Janthinobacterium sp. 1L-D-8-B-C4 | reverse complement strand
AGTGCAGTAATGCATTAAGCTAACCAGTACTAATTGCCCGTACGGCTTGTCCCTATAACCTTAGCAGGTACAGAGGATAAGACGGTACAACGTTGCGTGTTTGTTGATACTACTATTCATTACCCAATCTTTGCTTCTTCCAGATTCAGGCTTTGTCGCTCCATCGAGGACAAACGCCAGTACAAGTTATGCCTGATGACCATAGCAAGTTGGTCCCACCCCTTCCCATCCCGAACAGGACCGTGAAACAACTTTGCGCCGATGATAGTGCTGCAACCAGTGTGAAAGTAGGTTATCGTCAGGCTTGTTATTCGTAGTAGAGAAAAACCCCGCTCAGAAATGAGCGGGGTTTTTTTTCGTCTGGTGGTTTTGCTGGTGCATGGGCCGCGGGTGGTGTCGGATTACGCTACGCTAATCCGACCTACGCAGCGATGTCGGTAGGTTGGATTAGCGCGCAGCGCGTAATCCAACAACATTGTTGGCCTAACAGGATCAACTCCCCCGATAAGTCGAATACGACCACGGCGACACCACCAGCGGCACATGATAGTTTTCATCGGTGTGGGCAATGCCGAAGGACAGCGTCACCAGGTCGATAAAGCGCGGCGAGGGCAATTGCACGCCCTGGGCCGCGAAGTAGTCGCCGGCGTTGAAGACCAGTTCATACTGGCCCGCTTTCATGGTGTCGCCTTCCAGCAAAGGCGTGCTGCAGCGGCCGTCCTGGTTGGTGACGTCCATCTTCAGCAGGACCTTGCCTTCGGGCGCCACCGAGAATAGCGCGACCTTGACGCCTGCGCCTGGCCGGCCGTGGGCGATGTCGAGTACATGCGTGCTGAGTTTTCCCATTTGCTATCCTATACGTTATCGGTGAATGTGCTTATCGCACAAATGATATACCTGTCGGCGCGCCTGGCTATATGATTGGGCATATATTTCACATTGTTCCCAAGGCGAGCCGCATGAGCACTTACGACAACTATCCACGCGATCTGATCGGCTATGGCCGCACGCCGCCTCATCCGCAGTGGCCGGGCCAGGCCCGCATTGCGTTGCAATTCGTGCTCAACTATGAAGAGGGGGCGGAAAACAGCGTGCTGCATGGCGATGCGGCATCGGAAACATTTCTATCGGAAATGATCGGTGCGGCGGCCTTTCCCACGCGCCACCTGAGCATGGAGTCCATCTATGAATACGGTTCGCGCGCGGGACTGTGGCGCTTGCTGCGCATGTTCGAAGAGCGGCGCTTGCCGCTGACGGTGTTTGGCGTGTCGATGGCCCTGAAACGCAACCCGGAAGCGGTGGCGGCGTTCCAGCAACTGGGGCACGAAATCGCCTGCCATGGCTTGCGCTGGATTTCATACCAGAACATGGACGAAGCGACCGAGCGCGAACATATGCGCGAGGCCGTACAGATCATCCGCGAACTGACAGGATCCGCCCCGCAAGGCTGGTACACGGGGCGCGATTCGCCGAATACGCGCAAACTGGTGGTGGAACACGGCGGCTTTCGCTACGACGCCGATTATTATGGCGACGACCTGCCGTTCTGGGAAAAAGTCGCTTGTACGGATGCTGCCGGCGCGCCGGCCTTGCAGCCGCAGCTGATCGTGCCGTACACGCTCGATACCAACGATATGCGTTTCGCCGCCATGCAGGGTTTTAATTCCGGTACGCAGTTTTTCGATTACCTGAAGGATGCCTTCGACGTGCTGTATGCGGAAGGCGATCCGAACGGACTGAACCAGCCGAAGATGCTGTCGGTGGGCCTGCATTGCCGGCTGGTGGGGCGGCCTGGCCGCGCGGCGGCGCTGGCGCGTTTTCTCGACTATGTGCAGGGCCATGAACAGGTGTGGATCACGCGCCGCATCGATATTGCCGAACACTGGCATGCAAAGCATCCCTATATCGGCTGAGGCTTATTGATATGGATAGATAAGTGAAATCACTCTTTGCATATAGTTGTCCGGTGTGCCGGTGTTAATCTGTACCACTAGGACTATACCGAGGCCAGCATGTCAGAACCGATCCGTTTTTATTACCGTGGCGCCGTGCAGGAAGTGCATGATGCCGCCCCGACGCAGACTGTATTGCAGCATCTGCGCGAGGACTTGCATTGCACCGGCACCAAGGAAGGCTGCGCCGAGGGCGATTGCGGCGCGTGCACGGTAGTGCTCGCCAGCCTCGTCGACGGCCAGGTGGAAATGAAAACCGTGAACGCCTGCATACAGCTGACGCCCACGCTCGATGGCAAGGCCTTGTTTTCCGTGGAAGACTTGCAACAGCCGGACGGCACCCTGCATCCGGTACAGCAGGCGATGGTGGAATGCCATGGCTCGCAATGCGGCTTTTGCACGCCCGGTTTCGTGATGTCGCTATGGGGCATGTACCTGAAAAAAGATGGCGCAGCGCCCACGCGCTGCGAGATCGACGATGGCCTGTCGGGCAATCTGTGCCGCTGTACTGGTTACCGCCCGATTATCGACGCGGCAAAACGCATGAGCGAATTGCCGAAAGTCGACTTTGACCGCGAGGCGCTGGCGCAGCAATTGCAGGCTTTGCAGCGCGACAGCCTGCATAGCTATGTTGCGCGTGGCCAGCAATTCCATGCGCCACGCACCTTGGACGAACTGGTGCAATTGCGTGCCGCCAAACCGCAAGCCACCTTGCTTGCCGGTTCCACCGATGTGGGGCTATGGGTGACCAAGCAAATGCGCGATCTCCCCGAGATCATTTACCTGGGTAATGTGGCTGCCCTGAAAACCATTGCCGTGCAAGATGGCATGCTGGAAATCGGCGCCGGCGCCAGCCTCAACGACGCCTATGCGGCGCTGTGCCAGCATTATCCCGACGAATTGTCCGAGCTGTGGCAGCGCTTTGCTTCCCTGCCGATTCGCAACGCCGGTACGCTGGGTGGCAATGTGGCCAACGGCTCGCCGATCGGTGATTCGATGCCGTGGCTGATTGCGCTCGGCACGCAGATTGTGTTGCGCAGCGGTAGCGGTCAGCGTACCCTGCCGCTGGAAGATTTTTACCTTGGCTATCAAAAGAAAGATCTGCGGCCCGACGAATTTGTCGAAGCGCTGCGCGTACCGCTGCCGCGCGCGCAAGTAAAGTTCCGCACTTATAAACTGGCGAAACGGTTTGACCAGGATATCTCGGCCGTGTGCGCCGCGTTTGCTTTCGAGCTTGACGGCGAGCGCATCGTCAACGCGCGCATCGTCTTTGGCGGCATGGCCGCCACGCCACAGCGCGCCTCGCAAACGGAAACGTTCTTGCGCAATCAAACATGGACGGAAGAGAACCTGGTGATCGCCATGGGCTTGCTGGCGGACGACTACGCGCCGCTGTCGGACATGCGGGCGTCGAACACTTATCGCATGACGACGGCGCAAAACCTGCTGCGCCGCTTCTGGCTGGAAACACGCCGCAGCGCGCCGCTGCTGCGTACCTCATTGAACGCCTACGCTTGCCGCGCCTGAAAGGACCAGCATGAACCATCCTGTCACGCCTGAACTGCAAGCGGCCGCCTGGGCCGCCGTCGGCAAATCGAGCCCGCATGAGTCGGCGCAACTGCATGTGCTGGGGCAAGCGACGTATACCGACGATATCGCCGAACTGCAGGGCACCTTGCACGCGGCGCTGGGCCTGTCGCAAAAACCGCATGCGCGCATTACCGCCATGGATTTATCAGCTGTGCGCGCCAGCGCCGGCGTCACCGCCGTGTTCACCGCGCAAGACATTCCGGGTACCAACGATTGCGGCCCGATCATCCATGACGACCCCATCCTGGCTGCCGAGCTGGTGCAGTACGTGGGCCAGCCGATCTTTATTGTTGTCGCCGATACGCACGACCACGCACGCCGCGCCGCGCGCCTGGCGCAGGTGACGTACGAAGAATTGCCGGCCATTATGACGCCGCAGGCGGCGAAAGCGGCGCAATCGTATGTGCTGCCGCCGATGCGCTTGAGCCGCGGCGATTATCAAGCGGCGTTCGAGCGCGCGCCGCATGTGGTCAAGGGACAGCTCTATGTCGGCGGACAGGAACAGTTTTACCTGGAAGGGCAGATTTCCTACGCTATCCCGAAAGAAGCGCAGGGCATGCTGGTGCTGTGTTCGACCCAGCACCCGAGCGAGATGCAGCATGTGGTGGCGCACGCGCTGGGCGTGCATTCGCATAACATCACGGTCGAATGCCGACGCATGGGCGGCGGCTTTGGCGGCAAGGAATCGCAGTCGGCACTGTGGGCGGCGGCCGCCTCGATTGCGGCGGCAAAACTCAAGCGCCCCGTGAAACTGCGCGCCGACCGCGACGATGACATGCTGGTGACCGGCAAGCGCCACTGCTTTTATTATGAATACGAAGTGGGCTATGACGAGAGTGGCAAGATACTGGCTGCCAGAGTCGACATGACCTCGCGCGCCGGCTATTCGGCCGACCTGTCCGGCCCGGTTGCCACGCGCGCCGTCTGCCATTTCGACAACACCTATTATTTGTCCGACGTCGATATCCGCGCCGCCTGCGGCAAGACCAATACGCAGTCGAACACGGCGTTTCGCGGTTTTGGCGGGCCGCAAGGCGCAATCGCCATCGAGTATGTGATCGATGAAATCGCGCGCCATCTGCAACGCGATGCACTTGACATCCGCCTGCTCAATTTCTATGGCCGCGATGGCAGCGAAGGGCGCAATGTCACGCCGTACGGCCAGGTCATCGTCGACAATGTGATCCATGAACTGGTGGCCGAACTGGAACAAACCAGCGACTACCGCGCGCGCCGCCTGGCCATCGATGCGTACAACGAAGCGAGCCCGGTGCTGAAAAAAGGCCTGGCCTTTACGCCGTTGAAATTCGGCATCGCCTTCAATGTCAGCCATTTGAACCAGGCTGGTGCGCTGGTGCACGTGTATGTCGATGGTTCCGTTCTGGTCAACCATGGCGGTACGGAAATGGGGCAGGGCATCAACACCAAGGTGATGCAGGTGGTGGCGCACGAGCTGGGCCTGGACCTGGAGCGGGTGCGGGCCACCGCCACCGATACCAGCAAGGTGTCCAATACCTCGGCCACGGCAGCTTCCACCGGCGCCGACCTGAACGGCAAGGCGGCGCAGGATGCGGCGCGCCAGATCCGCGAGCGCATGAGCGACTACGCCGTCAAACTGTATGGCGGCACGGCAGCGGACGTGCGCTTTTTCGACAACCATATCCACGTCAACGGCCATGTGCTGCCGTTTCCCGAGCTGGTGCAAAAAGCCTACCTGGCACGGGTGCAACTGTGGTCCGACGGTTTTTACGCCACGCCGGGCCTGCACTGGGATGCGAAAACCATGACCGGCCACCCGTTTTCGTATTACGCGTATGGCGCGGCGGTGGCCGAAGTGGTGGTCGATACTTTGACCGGCGAATGGAAGCTGCTGCGCGCCGATGCGCTGTACGACGCGGGCCAGTCGCTCAATCCGGCCATCGATATCGGCCAGGTGGAAGGCGCGTTTATCCAGGGCATGGGCTGGCTGACAACCGAAGAGCTGTGGTGGAATGGCGCCGGCAAGCTGATGACGCATGCGCCGTCGACCTATAAAATTCCCGGCATTTCCGATTGCCCCGACGACTTCCGCGTGCGGCTGTTCCAGAACCGCAATGTGGAAGACAGCATCCACCGCTCGAAAGCCGTTGGCGAGCCGCCGCTGCTGCTGCCTTTTTCCGTGTTCTTTGCGATCCGTGACGCCATTTCCAGCGTTGGCGGCCATTCCATACAGCCACCGCTGAATGCGCCGGCCACCAGCGAGGAAATCCTCAAGGCCGTGATGGCGGTGCAAGCCGCCTCCAGCCCGGCCGCCTGAGGAGCCGCAGATGAGCGACTGGCTGACGGCATTGCCTGATGAAAATACACCTTCGGTACTGGTGACGGTAGCCTTGGTCGAAGGCTCGGGTCCACGCGAGGCGGGTGCCAAGATGCGCGTCCACAACGAGGGCCAGCTGGACACCATTGGCGGTGGCCACCTGGAATTGCGCGCCGTGGAAATTGCCAAGACCATGTTGGCGACCGGCACCACGCAAGCGAAGCTGGAACGCTTTGCGCTGGGCCCCAGCCTGGGCCAGTGCTGCGGCGGCGTGGTGTGGCTGGCGTTCGAGCCAGTTGGCGACAATGTCGATGCCGTGTTGCACTGCTTGCGTGAACGGCGCCAGCAGGACAGCTGGCGCGTCATCGCGCTCGATGGCGAACCGGCATCGGGCCTGTTCGATGCCGATGGCGCATGGCTCGGCGGTACCGCCGGCCAGGCGCCCGCCAGCTTTTCGCGCGAGCGCGGCGCCCATGTGGCACAAGATGCAAGCGGCCGGCGCTGGCTGGTCGACCCATGCCTGGCGCCGCGCGCCCATCTGACCTTGTTCGGCGCCGGCCACGTGGGTGCGGCCATTGTGCGCGCACTGGCCCACTTGCCGTGCAATGTTAGCTGGGTCGATGAACGCGAAGACATGTTTCCGGCTAATTTACCCGATAATGTGCGCATCGCGGCCACCGATACGCCGGAAGAGTTTGTCGGCATGGCGCCGGCCGGCGGCAGTTTCCTCGTCATGACGCACAGCCATGCGCTGGACCAGCGCCTGACGGAAGCGATCATGGCGCGAGAGGACGCGGGCTGGTTTGGCCTGATCGGCTCGCATACGAAACGCAAGCAGTTCGAGCATCGGCTGCAGGCGAAGGGCGTACCAGATGAAAGGATTGCCGCCATGGTCTGCCCGATCGGCATGGCTGGCATTCGCAACAAGGCGCCGGCCGTGATCGCCGCTTCGGTGGCCTGTCAATTATTAATAGTGTGGGAGCAAGCCGCCAGCGCGGCCCTGGCCACGCCGCTGCGGCTGGTTCCTGCCAGTACGCCACCGCGCCGCGAATCGCGCGCCGCGCTTCACCAGTCATAGAAAGAAGTCATGCCGATAGTTCCTGTTTCAGTGCAAGCTTACCGTGCCAGCTTGCTGCACTTCCACGCCGATCCTGCGTTCAGCGAGGATGCCCATGCTTTTCATGCCGACGGCTTGCTGATCGTTGCCGACGGCAAGGTGGTCGCGGCCGGCGATTACGCGCAGTTGCTGCCGGCCTTGCCGCCAGGTATGGAAGCCATCGACTACCGCGGCAAGCTGATCGTTCCCGGCTTTATCGATACCCATTTGCACTTCCCGCAGACGGAGATGATCGCCTCGCCGGCGCCTGGCCTGCTGCCGTGGCTGGAGCAATACACTTTCCCGACCGAGCGTGCGTTCGAAGATCCCGTGCACGCACGCGATGTGGCCGAATTTTTCCTCGACGAGCTGCTGCGCTGCGGCACCACTACCGCCATGGTGTATGGCAGCGTGCACCCGCAATCGGTGGACGCCTTCTTTGGCGCCAGCGAAGCGCGCGGCTTGCGCATGGTGGCAGGCAAGGTGATGATGGACCGCAATTGCCCCGAATTCCTGCGCGATACGGCCGAGTCGGGCGCGCGTGAAAGCGAAGAGCTAATACGGCGCTGGCACAAGCGTGGCCGCTCGCTGTACGCGATCACGCCCCGCTTTGTGCCGACCTCTACCAATGAGCAGATGCATCTGGCGGGCGAACTGGCGCGCGCCTACCCGGACACCTATCTGCAGACCCATGTATCGGAAAACGAGGATGAGTGCCGCTGGGTGCGCGAACTGCATCCGCAGGCGCGCAGCTACCTCGACGTCTACGACCACTACGGCATGCTGCGTCCGCGCGCCATGTTCGGCCACTGCATCTGGCTCGACGAACGCGACCGGGCACGCATGGCCGAAACGCAATCAGCGGCGGCGATCTGCCCCACCTCCAACCTGTTCCTCGGCAGTGGCCTGTTTGATTTTGAAAAGGCCGATGCGGCGCGCGTGCTGCTCTCACTGGCCACCGATGTGGGCGGCGGCACCTCATTCTCGATGTTGCAAACCATGAACGAAGCCTATAAAGTAGCACGCTTGAAAGGCAGCTACCTGCCCGCCTTGCGCATGTTTTACCTGGCTACCCTGGGCGCCGCGCGTGCCATGCAGCTCGAAGGTATCGTCGGCAATTTCGCGCCTGGCACGGAAGCGGACTTCATCGTGCTCGACAAGAAAGCCACGCCGCTGCTGGAGCGCCGCACGGCCGGCTGCCAGAGCCTGGAAGAACTGCTGTTTGCCCTGGCGCTGCTCGGTGACGACCGCACCGTGGCCGCCACCTATTCGGGCGGGGTGCGCGTGCATGTGCGCGGGCAGGGCTGAGCTTACCTTACGTTTTCAACCCTACCATCCTGATCGGGAATCCTGATGCAAAAGAACTTCACTCGCCTGGCGCTGGCCACGGCGCTGGCCATGTCCGCTGCGGCCACTACCCATGCCGCCAGCCCGTCCGCCAACGAAGCGGCCACGGCCCGCCATTTTGCGGCACTGGTCTCGGGCAGCCAGCCCAAAACAGCCGAGCTGAGCCTGTTCTTTTCCATGATGCCCAAGGGCGGCGACTTGCATCACCATTACTCGGGCGCCATCTATGCCGAGCAATTCCTGGAATGGGTCGACAAGGAAAACTATTGCGTCAACAAGACGACTTACCGCATCGAAAGCCAGAAAGAGGTCGTCGCGGCCGAGCGTGCCAAGCCTGCCGGCCAGCGCACTTGCCTGTCGTCGACCGAAGTATTTGCCGACGCCGGCCTGTATGCGGAACTGCTGCAGCGCTGGTCGACCAAGGATTTCTACAACCACAGCGGTCAGCAGACGCCACCAGACCGGACTTTCTTCGATACCTTCGGCTATTTCGGCCCGGTTGCATCGAGCAACACCGGCGAGGGATTGAAAACGCTGAAGCAGCGCGCGATTGCCGAAAACCTCAGCTATATCGAAACCATCTTTGAATTGTCGCCGTTCGTCTCGAACCCGCAATTCGACCAGCAGGTGCTGGCGCCAGGCATGAAGGCCGACGCCCTGCAAGCGGTGCTGGCCAGCTGGACGCAGCAGCTGGAGCAGGATGCGTCGTTCCAGAAAAGCATCACCGCCTATAACGATAACGTCAATACCAGCAGCACCGGCATCGACGACGCCAACTTCACCATGCGCTACCAGGCCTATGTGCTGCGTTTCCTGTCGCCATCACAAGTGTTCTCGTCGATGGTGGCCGGCTTCAAGGCCGCTAGCCTGAACCCGCTGGTGGTCGGCGTCAATATCGTCGGCCAGGAAAGCGTGAATGTTTCCATGCGCGACTACAGCCTGCATATGGAAATGTTCAAGTTCCTGAAAGCCAAATATCCGAACGTGAAGATCGCCCTGCACGCGGGCGAGCTGGCGCTGGGCATGGTGCCGCCCGAAGGCATGGCTTTCCATATCGCCGAAGCGGTCGACGTGGCCGGCGCCAACCGTATCGGCCATGGCATGGATATCGCCTACGAAAACAATGCGCTGGCCACCATGCAGAAGATGCGCGCGCGCGGCATCCCGGTGGAAGTGAACCTGACCAGCAATGACTATATTCTCGGTATCAAGGGCCAGGCCCATCCGGTAACCCTGTACCGCAAGTATGGCGTGCCGTTTGTGATTTCAACCGATGATGCAGGCGTATCGCGCAATACCTTGTCTAACGAGTACGTGCTGTTTGCCAGCCGGTACAAGACCGATTACGCGGAAATCAAGAAGCTGTCGTACAACAGCCTGCGCTACTCTTTCCTGGCTGACGCAGATAAACAACGTTTATTAAAATCCCTGGCTGCGCGTTTTGCCACATTTGAGGCACAGATCGCCGCCTCCGACTCAGCCAGCAAAGCGCTCAAACCGTAAGTCCCTCCAGGGTTGCAACCGACTCTATCAAGGCGGCCGGATTGTCCGGTCGCCTGCATCTGCCCCTGCCTCATCTCCTCGCTGTCTTTCTGTTAATTTTGTGGCGGCCAAGCGACAAAATGCCGAGCAGATCCGTCTCTTTTCCTCATTTCGCAAGTGAAACAATTTCAAGCACAAATTGCTCACTTATAATTTCGCGCCATAAGCTTATGCTGCGTTGTCATACAAATTTTTTCTTGTAACTCATCTGTAATTTAGACTTTTTAAATATAAATCTCTAAAAAAAATCGTATTTGTCATCCATTTTTCGATGATGCATAGTGGGATGAGGGTGATGGTAAAAAGTCACAATTTGTATGGCCCTGGCGGCAAGAAGCGCGGTTTTCGCAGTAGATCAATGTGACATGCAGAGTGAAATGACAGGGGTTCGCCTTTTGTGTCCTAAATCACCACATGTCATGGCCGTGTCACAGTCTTGAAATATTTAACAATTACACTTTCGCCTTGGCTTGTAACGCTGGCC
This sequence comes from Janthinobacterium sp. 1L-D-8-B-C4, assembly GCF_057291295.1. Classification (NCBI taxonomy): domain Bacteria; kingdom Pseudomonadati; phylum Pseudomonadota; class Betaproteobacteria; order Burkholderiales; family Oxalobacteraceae; genus Janthinobacterium; species Janthinobacterium sp. 1L-D-8-B-C4. Next base: position 354,127 of record NZ_JBXAVX010000005.1, on the reverse strand, counting down.
AGGTTGTGGAGTGAATGTCACGGGAGCTAGCGCCCTGTGGCATTGGGAAGGATGGCTTGCCATCGTCCATTTTTGCTTGAATCCGGATGGCTGTGGCAGTGGAAGGTTGGGTGCTCCCGTCAAGGCCCGCAGCCGATCCGGCCAGCGTAACAGTTGCAGCATAGTAAAGAGGGAATAGTGTGTTTGTGTTGCTGTGCGGCGCAGCCGGGCAGTGAGGCAATCGCGGTATTTTCAAAAAATAATAGTCTTTTTTGGGGTTACAAGATGATCAATCACAAACGACTTCGGCTGACGCAAATCGCGCTAAGCCTGTCTATCGCACTGGCGGCCGCACCATCGTTCGCACAGAACACCACGTCGGCCATCAGCGGACGGATTTCGTCCAACAACGGCCAGCCGGCAGCTGGCGCCCAAGTCAGCATCGTTCACGTCGAGTCCGGTTCAGCCAGCAACGTGACCACCGATGCGGAAGGCCGTTATGTGGCACGCGGTTTGCGCGCTGGCGGTCCTTACACCATCACCATCACCAAGAATGGCGAAGTGGAAAAACGCGAAGGCGTGTATATCGCACTGGCCGAAACGGCCAACGTCGATGCCACCTTGGGCGCCGCCATGCAGGTGGTAAACGTCAGCAGCAACGCCATCCGTAACCAGGTATTCAACCGCAACAACATGGGCGCCGGCACCAATATCGGCCCGACGGAACTGGCGACCCAGGCATCGATCTCGCGCAGCCTGCAAGACTACGCCCGTGCCGACCCGCGCCTGTCGCAGACCGACAAGGACCGTGGTGAAATTTCGGTTGCCGGCCAGAACTCGCGCTACAACTCGATGACGATTGACGGCGTGGCCGTGAACGACACCTTCGGCCTGGAAGCTTCCGGTACCGCCACCGGCAAGCAGCCGATCTCGATCGAAGCCATCCAGTCGGTACAGGTGAACGTTGCCAACTACGACGTCACGCAAAAAGGCTATACCGGCGCCAACATCAATGCCGTCACCAAATCCGGTACCAACAAGGTGAAGGGTAGCGTCTATTACGTGTTCCGTAACGACTCGACCGCCGGCGACCGCTACAACAGCACCGACGGCACCTACTACTCGCCGCCAAAATCGAAAGACACCACCAAGGGCATTACCTTGGGCGGCCCGTTGATCGAAGACAAACTGTTTCTGTTTGCCAACTACGAAAAAACCGAGAGCTCGCGCGGTACGCCAGCGTTCGGTCCGGTCGGCAGCGCGCAGACCAACGTCGCCATCACGCAAGGCGCCATCGACAGCGCCATCGCCATCGCCAAGGACAAATACGGCATGGATATCGGTAGCTCGGCCGTACCATCGGGTTCGGCCTTCACCGCCACCGAAAAACTGCTCAAGCTGGACTGGAACCTGACCGACACCCAGCGCATGATGTTGCGCTACACCAAAACGGAACAGTCCGAGCCGCTCTACACCGGCTTCTCCGGTACCGGCCTGTCGCTCAGTTCGTACTGGTATAACCAGGACAAGAGCCTGGAAACCCTGGTCGGCCAGTGGACTGCAGAGTGGACCCCGACCTTCTCGACCGAAGTCAAAGTCTCGTCGCGCGAGTATGACAGCGTGCCGAAAAACAATGCCTACTTGCCGGCCATCGGCCTGCAATTCTCGGGTACTTTGCCGGCCGGTGCACCATCCAGCCTGGCTACCGGCAACCGTTTCCTGAACTTCGGTACAGAGCAAAGCCGTCAGCGCAACATACTGGGCACCAAGACCAAAGACTTCTACGCGGCCGGTACCTGGGTGCTGGATGACCATGAAGTCAAGTTTGGCGGCGATTTCAGCAAGAACGATGTCTACAATGCTTTCTTGCAGAACGTAAACGGTAACTACACGTTTGGCTGTATCAATAACGTGGCTTACTCGTTCGTCAGGCCGAACGCGAACGGCACCACGACGTTCAATTGCACCTCCGCAACAGCGGCTGTGCACCAGCAAGCCGTGCTGGAAAACTTCAGCCGTGGCCGTCCTAGCTCGTACTCGTACCAAGTTCCCCAGGCTGGCCGTACTCTGGACGACGCGGTCGCCACCTTCTCGCTGAAAAATATCGGCCTGTTCGTGCAAGATACCTGGAACGTCAACAAACAGCTGACGATCTCGGCCGGCTTGCGTGTCGATGGCACCCGCATCGGTGAAACCCCGATCCGCAATGCCCAAGCCGCATTGGCAACCGTTGCACGCACATCGCCGTATGGCCGTCAGACCGGTGGCTTCGGCATCGACAACACCCACACCATCGATGGCGAAAACCTGTACCAGCCGCGCGTCGGCTTCAACTACAAGTTTGAATCGGCGCGTCCGACGCAAGTGCGCGGCGGTTTCGGCTTGTTCCAGGGCGCCGCAGCGTCCGTCTGGCTGGGCAATCCATACCAGAATACCGGCATGGCCACCCAAAACATCACATGCTCGACCTCGGCTGGTACCTGCCTGAACACCGACGGCTTCTTCAATCCAGATCCGACCAAGCAGCCAACCAACCTGACCGCGACCATCCCGGCAATGAAGGTCGATGCCCTGAGCCCTGACCTGGCGCAGCCATCGGTCTGGAAAGCCAACCTGGCGTTCGAACATGAGCTGCCATGGATGGGTCTGATTGTCAGCGCGGAATACCTGCGCCTGCAAACCAAGGATTCGATCTACTACGAAGAGCTGAACATGGGCGCCCCAACGGCGACCGGCAGCGATGGCCGTCCGCTGTACTACGGCGAAAATGCCTACAAAACCAGCTGCTGGAACGCCAATGGCGGTCTGATTGGCGGCGCGTCGTGCAGCGCGCTGACCAAGGCCAGCAGCAATCAGTCGTTTGGCCAGGTGCTGATGGCGAAAAACACCGACAAGGGTGCATCGAACGTGCTGACGCTGGCAGTACGCAGCCCGGTACGTGAGGGCCTGTCGTGGGGTGGTTCGTACACCTACAGCGATGCTACCGAAGTGTCGCCGCTGACGTCGTCGACGTCGAGCTCGAACTGGGGCGGCCGCGCCGTGTTCAATCCGAACGAGAACGTTGCGTCCAATTCGAACTACCTGGTGAAAGACCGCTTTACCGCCAACGTCAACTGGACCAAGCGTTTCTTCGGCACTTACAAGACCACCTTCGGCCTGTTCTATGAAGGCCGTACCGGCAAGCCATACAGCTGGACCATCAACAATGACTTGAACGGTGATGGCCTGTCCGGCAATGACCTGATGTACATTCCTAGCGCGCCAGGTTCGGGCGAAGTAGTGTTCTCCGGCGCCACCGCTGCAGCTCGCGCCGCGAACGAAGCGGCATTCTGGAACGTTGTCAACAGCAACGGCGACCTGCGTAATGCACGCGGCACCGTGGTTGGCCGTAACAAGAGCTTTGCTCCATGGACCAACAGCTTTGATGTACGCTTCAGCCAGGAAGTACCGGGCTTCTTCAGCGGCAACAAAGGTATTTTCACCTTTGATGTCCTGAACTTCGGTAACTTGCTGAACCGTAAATGGGGCCGCATCAATGAAGTGGAATTCCAGGGCTCTGGTGGCCAGGTTCGCAGCTTCGTCGACTTCGTCGGCATGGAAAATGGCAAGTATGTGTACAACACCCGTGCCGTAACCGAAGGTCTGGTCACGCGTCAGCTGAAAGGCGAATCGCAATGGGCACTGCAAGCAACCGTCAAGTACGAATTCTGATGATCGCTACCTTGTAAGTTAGCAAGTTCAAAAACGGCTGGTGGCGACACCAGCCGTTTTTTTTATACGCAAGATGGTTTACTCTGTTTCCTTTTTTCAAGGCTGTCGATTCCATGGCTCATCTCTTTCGCACTCCTGTCGCCCATGCGGCGCTGATACTGACCGTTGCCGCCCTGGCTGGCTGCGCTACGCCGCCGCGCGGCCCGGTCGAACTCAATCTGGTGGCCCTGAATGATTTCCATGGCAATCTCGACAGCAGCAAATTTACCTATACCAGCATCAACGATCCCGCCCGCAAGATGACGGTGCAGGCTGGCGGCATCGATGTGCTGTCCGGCGCCCTCAAGGCCTGGCGGAAAGAAGACGCGCAGCTGATTTTTGTCGGCAATGGCGACCTGGTCGGTGCCAGCCCCGCCATGTCGGCCCTGTGGGCAGACGAGCCGAGCATCGTTGCCATGAACATGCTGGGCATGACGGCCAGCTCGGTCGGCAACCATGAATTTGACCAGGGCAAGGCGGAACTGCTGCGCCAGCAGCGCGGCGGCTGCGATTCCTCACGCGCCGACAAGGCCTGCAAGTACAGTCCCGATTTTGCCGGCGCCAGCTATACCTATATGGCCGCCAATGTGATCGACACGCAGACCGGCAAGTCGCTGCTGCCGTCCTACAAGATCGCCGAAGCACATGGCGTCAAGGTCGGGCTGATCGGCGCCGTGCTGAAAGACACTCCCTCCGTGGTGACGGCCGCCGGGATTGCCGGCCTGCAGTTCGGCGATGAAGCCGACGCCATCAACGCCACCTTGCCGGTGCTGCGCGCGCAGGGCGTGAATGTGTTTGTGGTGCTGCTGCACCAGGGCGGCGAAACGGAAGAACAGGTGGACCAGCCAGACTGCAGCAAGCTCAAGGGTCCGGTGATCGATGTCGTCAAGCGCCTCGATCCGGCAATTCAACTGGTCGTCAGCGGCCATTCGCACCAGGGCTATCTGTGCCGTGTCGACGGCCGGCTGGTGACGCAGGCGCAGATGGGCGGCCATATGCTCACGCGCATCAAGCTGAACGTCGATACGGCAAACAATACCGTGGTCGACGCCAGCGCGCAAAACGTCGTGATGTTGCCCGGCATGTTCGAGCCCGACGCCAAGGTGGCCGCCTACCTGGCCGCCGTGAAGCAGCGCAGCTCGGCTGAACTGTCGCGCCCGGTAGCAAAGATTGCGGTACCGCTGGTGGGCCGCAGCACCAAGGGCAGTGGCGCCTCGGCGCTCGGTGATTTGGTGGCGGATAGCACCTTGTTCGGCGCGCGCGCGGCCGGTGCGCAGATTGGCCTGATGAATAATGGCGGCATCCGCAAGGACCTCGAAGCGGGCACTGATTTGATGACCAATGTGGGCCAGAACCAGGCCGTGGTCCCGTTCGGCAATACCCTGGTCGTGGTCAGCCTGTCCGGCGCGCAGATACGCACTTTGCTGGAACAGCAATGGCCGGGCGAACAAGCGGAAGACAACAATCTGCTGCAGGTGTCGGAAGGCTTCAGTTACCGCTGGGACAGCACAAAGCCGCAAGGCCAGCGCGTGCTGCCGGGCAGCATCATGCTCGATGGCGTGGCGCTTCAGGACGAGCAGCAATACAGGGTCGCGGCCAACAGTTTCCTGGCCGGCGGCGGCGACCGCTTTACCGTGCTGGCCAACGGCACGCGCCGCCTGGACACGGGCGTGCGCGATATCGACGCTTTCAGCGACTACCTGATCGAGCGTGCGCGCGCCGGCAAGCCGGCCGGCAGCGTCACCGCGGCCGGGCGCATCGTGCGCGTCAAATAATCACTACAAGGAACACTCATGCGTCGTCTTTTATTTTCTATTCTGGTTGCCGGCCTGTTCGCAGGCAACGCTCACGCCGACTTCACGATTCCCGGCTTTGAACTGGTGCACACGTCACCGGTGGAAACTACGCTGGCCAACCCGGACCTGCGCGAGCCGGTGGCTGTGTGGAGCGAGCTGTTCGATGCGGCAAAAAGCGAGATCGTGATCGCCCAGTTCTACGCCGTCAGCAAACCGGGCACGGCCTTTGAAAAAGTGCTGGCCAGCTTGACGCAAGCGGGCCAGCGCGGTGTGAAGATCCGCTTCCTGCTTGACCTGAAAGGCGTGGGCCTGTCGGAGCCGGCAACCATCGAGCAACTGAAAGCGATTCCGAACCTGGACTTGCGCATTATCGATTTCAACAAGATCACCGGCAACGGCATCGTGCACGCCAAGTACCTGGCCGTCGACGGCAAGGTGGCGTATATCGGCAGCCAGAATTTCGACTGGCGCTCGTTCGAGCATATCCATGAAACCGGCTTGAAGATCACCGAGCCGGCCATCGTCGCCCAGGTGCAGGCGATCTTTGAACAGGACTGGCAGGCACAGGCGCTAACCGCCAAGGGCAGCCGCGCCACCGTGCTCAACAGCAAAACCGTGCCCGCCAATTACGCGCAGAATGCCTTCTTGCTGGCCAGCCCGAACGCGTATAACCCTGCCGGGGTGGGCGACTCGGAAAGCGGCTTGCCGGCCTTGCTGGCCGACGCCAAAAGCGAAGTGCGCATTCAGCTGCTCGACTATGCGCCGCTGTCGTACGGTCCGAACCGCACGCGGCCGTATTACGCCGTGATCGACAACGCCGTGCGCGCGGCGGCCCAGCGCGGCGTGAAAATCAAATTGATGGTGTCCGCCTGGAACACCGAAGCGCCGGCGATTGCCTACCTGAAAAGCCTGGCGCTGGTGCCGAACGTGGAGATCCGCATCGTCACGATACCCACCGCCAGCAGCGGCTTTATTCCATTTGCGCGCGTGATCCACAGCAAGACCATGACCATCGATGGCAAGCTGGCCTGGGTCGGCACCAGCAACTGGGCCGGCGGCTATTTTGATCTGTCGCGCAACCTGGAAGTGGTGCTGCGCAACGAAGCGATGGCGCAGCGCCTGGTGGCGCTGCACGAGCAGACCTGGAGTTCCGGCTATGCCCAGCCGATCGATATTAACAAGCAATATCCGAAACCAGCCAAGGGGACGCCACAGTGATGAAAAAACTCAGCTGCGTGCTGGCGCTGGCCGGCGCCTTTATGACCGGCAATGCACTGGCCTGGGGCAATGACGGTCACCGTGCGGTAGGCGCGATCGCCGACCAGCTGCTCAAGGGCAGTGCGGCCCAGGCCCACATCGCGGCCTTGCTGCTGCCCGGCGAAACGCTGGAATCGATCGCCAACTGGCCCGATTGCGTCAAGGGAACCTACTGCGGTCCGCAATCGCCCGAAATGCTGGCCTATGTGGCGGCAAACCCCAAGCACAGCGAATACCATTACACCGATATCCCGTTCCAGAACGCGCACTATCACGATGGCGCCACCGGCAGCGCCGACGACGATATCGTGCAGACCTTGAAGCAGGCGATTTTGGTGTTGCAGGGCAAGGCGGACGCCACCAGCAATCCGCATCAGTTCACGCCGCGCCAGGCGCTGATACTGCTCACGCATATGGTCGGCGATATTCACCAGCCTTTGCATGTTGGCGCCGCGTATGTGGCAAAGGATGGCCGTTTTGTTGTGCCGGAAACCCAGGCGCAGATCGACGGCATGGCGATTTTCGATGCGCGCGGTGGCAATAATCTGTTGCTGGACGACGCGCAGATCACGGCCTTGTCCGATGCTGTGATACCCGCGCCGTTGCCGGCGGAAGCGGAAGCGGGCGCCGTCAAGCCAACCGCCTATCCGAAGTCGCCGACGAAACCGCTGCACTCGTACTGGGACAGCACGGTGGTCGATTACGCGATGCGGCGCCTGTCGACGCGCACGCCGCGCCAGTTTGCGCAGACGGTGATTGCCAGTAACCCTGAGGTTCCCGGCAATAGCGGCGAGCCGGCAAGCTGGCCATATCAATGGGCCGAGGCCTCGCTGGCCGCCTCAAAAATCGCGTATGCGGGCGTGGTGGCAGGGCCTGCCATGCAGCAGACCAGCCGCAAGGGCGAACCGTATTACGTGTGGTCCCTGAGCGTGCCCAGCGACTATCCCGTGCCCAGCTCGGCACTGGCAAAAACCCAGCTGATCAATGGTGGTTATCACCTGGCGTCGGTGTTGCAGGCGATCTGGCCATGAATGGTCAGGCCAGCGTGATGGCAATGCCCATTTCGCGGTAAGGCGCCAGCAGTGCTTCGTCCGTGTCGCGCAGCACGACGATATCGCTGATCTGGTTCAGCGGCGCGATCCGGAATGGCGACGAGGTATTGAGCTTTTCCGGCGAGGCCAGCACCACCGTGCGCGCGGCCGCGTCGCTTAATGCGCGTTTGACGCAGGCTTCCTCGTAGTCGCCGGTGGTGATGCCGGCCTGCGGATGCAGGCTCGATACCCCCATGAAATACAGGTCGGCGCGGATGCGGCCGATTGCTTCCACGGTGGCGGCGCCCACGTTGACGATGGAGTGCCTGAACAATCTTCCTCCCAGCATGACCACATCGATCAAGGGATGGCTCACCAGTTCGACCGCAATCGACGGGCTGTGCGTGACGATGGTCGCGCGCAGCTCGCGCGGCAACTGGCGCACCAGCTGCACGCAAGTGGTGCCGCCATCGATAAAGACCACTTGCCCGGGCTCAATCATGGCGCCGGCCACGCGTCCGATGGCCGGCTTGGCATCAGGCGACAGCTGCTCGCGGCTGGCATACGGCGCCAGCGCCGGCGAAGCGGGCAGGTTCGGTATGGCGCCGCCATGCACGCGCTGCAACAATCCTTCCTTGGCCAGTTCGCGCAGATCGCGCCGTATTGTGTCTTCCGACAATCCCAGCGTATCGCTGACGGTTTTGGCGACGATCTGTCCTTCGCGTTGCAACAGGTCGAGCAGATAGTGTTTGCGTTGTTGTGTAAGCATGGTTTTTCTTGAATAATCTTGATATTGCACGAGTTTGCATGATAAAGTCGGCGCACGCAAGCACAAGGAGACAAGATGAAGCAGGAACGAGTACGCATCCAGGACGTGACCACGCTGTCGCACGACTGGTATTTATTACAGAAAACCACATTTGATTATCTGCGCCGCGACGGCCAGTGGCAGACGCAGACGCGCGAAACCTATGACCGGGGCGATGGCGCCACCATTCTGCTGTATAACCGTGCAAAACGCACGGTGATCCTGGTGCGCCAGTTCCGCTTTCCCACGTATCGTGATGGCCATGACGGCTTCCTGATCGAGGCGGCGGCCGGCCTGCTGGAAGCAGCCAGCCCGGAACAGCGCATCCGCGCCGAGGTCGAAGAAGAAACCGGCTACCGGGTCGGTGAAGTACGCAAGGTGTTCGACGCCTTCATGAGCCCCGGTTCCGTTACCGAGCGATTGCATTTCTTTGCCGCAGAGTATGAGTCATCGAGCCGGCTGAACGATGGCGGCGGGCTGGCCCATGAAGGCGAGGATATCGAGGTGCTGGAACTGCCTTTGGACGAAGCGATGCGGATGGTGGCCGACGGGCGCATCTGTGACGGCAAGACCATCATGCTGCTGCAGCATGCGCAGCTGCAACTGATGCCGGTAAAAAAGGGCCTGCAGATATTGATTGCCGGGCCGTATCGCTCGGGCACCGGTGACGATCCCGTGAAGATGGCGGCCAATGTGGCGGCCATGGAAGCGTTATGCATGCCGCTGTATGCGGCCGGCCATCTGCCGGTGCTGGGGGAATGGCTGGCCCTGCCGATGCTGGCGCTGGCTGGTTCGCGCGCAGTGGGCGACGCCGTGTATGAACAGCTGTTCCACACGCACTGTGAGCGCTTGCTTGCGCATTGCGATGCGGTGCTGCGCACAGGCGGCGATTCTTCCGGCGCCGACCGCATGGTGGCCGTGGCGCGCAGCCTGGGTCTGCCGATTTATTTCGCGCTGGACGACATTCCCGCAGCATAAAAAAAGCGAAGCCCGCGGGCTTCGCTTTTTATCCGTGCCAGCAAAAAACTAGCGCGACTTGACGAACGGAATGCCGATCGCTTTTGGCGCCACCGACTTGGCCATCAAACCGGCCAGCACGATCACGGTCACCACGTACGGCACCATCTGTATCAGTGAACCCGGGATGCGGCCCACCACCGGCAGATCGACACCTTCGATCTGGATCTGGATCGCGCCAAAGAAGCCGAACATCAGGCAGCCAAGGAAGGTGTAGACGGGGCGCCAGTTGCCGAACACCATGGCCGTCAGGGCCAGGTAGCCGGCGCCGGCCGACATGTCGCGCAGGAAAAAGCCGCTTTGCACGATGGCCAGGTAGGCACCCGAGAACGAGCACAGGATGCCGGCCACCAGCATGGCCATATAGCGCGTCGCTTCCACGCTGACGCCAGCCGAGTCGGCCGCATGCGGGTTTTCGCCGCAGGCGCGCAGGCGCAGGCCAAAGCGCGTGTGGTACAGCAGCCAGTGCACCAGCGGAATCAACAGGAAAGCCACGTAGACCAGGATGGAATGGCCGCCGATCAGGTGCGCATACACCCAGCCGATGAACGGAATATGTTCCACATATTGCGTGCCCGGCAGCACCACGTCGAACAGGCGCGCAGTGCCGAGGTCGGGCGTGCGGCCGCCTTGCTGGAAGAAAAACTGCGCCAGCACGAATGTCAGGCCGCTCATGGCGATATTGATGGCCATGCCGGCCACCAGCTGGTTGCCCTTTTGCGTGATGCTGACATACGCCTGCAGCAAGGCCAGCGCGACGCACACCAGCATGCCGGCGGCCATGCCGTAATACGGGTTTTGCGTGGTGTAGGCAACGGCGGCGGAAGCGAAGGCGCTGGCCAGGATCTTGCCTTCCAGGCCGATATCGATCATGCCGCTGCGTTCGGCAAACAGGCCGGCCATGGCGGCAAAGATCAGCACCGGCGCATTGCGCACGGTCGAGACCAGGATGCTGGCGAAATGAAAGTCGTCGAGTGTCATGGTGTTAGCCTTTGGTGCGCTTGAGCAGGGCGGAAATGGCCGGTGCGTAGAAGTTTTCCATCGCGCCGCAGAACAGGATGATCAGGCCCTGGATAAAGATGAAGGTCTCGGTCGGGATATTCGGTTTTTCCAGCGACAAATCAAAGCCGCCCTGTATCAGCGCGCCAAACAGCACCGACGACAAAAAGATGCCAACCGGATGCTGGCGGCCCATCAGCGCAATCGCGATGCCGATAAAGCCGGCGCCGCCGACGAAGTTGAGCGACAGATAATGCGTCGAGCCCATGATCGAATTGACCGAACCGAGGCCCGCCAGCGCGCCCGAGATCAGCATGACGATAATGATCATCTTGCTGATCGACACGCCCGCATAGTGGGCCGCGTGTTTGTTGAGGCCGGTGGCGCGCAGCTTGAAGCCCCATGACGAGCGCCACACCATCACGCCATATACCGCCAGCGCAATGATGGCCAGGATAAAGCTGATGTTCAGCGGCGTGTCGCCCAAGGCAGGGAACCAGGTCGACAGGCGCGGCATTTCGCCGCTTTCGGCGAACACGCGGCTGGCCGTATTCTGCTCGCCTGGCGGGATCAGGTATTTCACGATCACGAAGTTCATCAGGCTGGCGGCGATGAAGTTGAACATGATGGTGGTGACCACGATATGGCTGCCGCGTTTGGCTTGCAGGTAGCCGGGCAAAAAGCCCCACAGGGCGCCGAACAGGGCGGCACCGATCATGGCGGCCGGGATCAGCAGCCAGGCGGGCAGGGTCTGGTCGAAGGCCAGCATGGCGACGGTAAGGCCCAGGCCGCCGATATACATCTGGCCTTCGCTGCCGATATTGAACAGCCCGGCCTGCATCGCCACCGACACAGATAAACCCGTGAAAATGAAGGTGCTGGCGTAGAACAGCGTGTAGCTCAGACCTTCCGGATTGAGGATGGCGCTGTTGACGAGGATCCCCAGCGATTCGCCCGGGTCTTCGCCGAGCAGATAGATGACCAGGGCGGCGACCAGCAAGGCCGACAGCAGGTTTAACATGGGCATGACAAAGGCTGTCGCCCAGCGTGGCAAGTCGTTATTCATGATTTGTGCATTCCCCCCATCAGCAGGCCGATGCGGGTGGTATCGAATTCTTCAATTTTCAGTTCGCCGGTGATGCGTCCGCCGCACATGACCAGAATGCGGTCGGCCAGCGCCCGCACTTCTTCCAGTTCGACCGACACCAGCAGGATCGCCACGCCTGCGTCGCGCAGGGCCAGCAATTGCGTATGGATGCTTTCAATGGTGCCGATATCGACGCCGCGCGTCGGTTGCCCGACCAGCATCAGTTTCGGCTTGGCCAGCACTTCGCGCGCGATCACCACTTTTTGCTGGTTGCCGCCCGACAGCAAACCAATGCGCAGGTCCGGATTGGCCGGGCGCACGTCAAAGGTTTTCAGCAGTTCGGCGCAGCGCGCGCCGATGGCCTTGAAGTTGAACAGGCCCCAGCGGTTTTTCAGGTGGTCCTGGTAGCCGAGGATGGTGTTCTGCATCACCGAGAAATTTTTCACCACGCCATCGCGCAAGCGGTCTTCCGGGATATGCGCAATGCCAAGATCGCGGAATACCAGCGGCAAGCCGTCGGCGTCATGGCGCTTGCCGAACGGCAGGTCCTTGCCATTGAAGCGCAGCTTGCCCGAAGTGGGCAGGCGCATGCCGGACAAAATTTCCAGCAGCTCGCTCTGGCCGTTGCCCGACACGCCGGCAATGGCGACGATTTCGCCGGCGCGCAGATTGAAGCCTATGTCGGCCAGCAATTTCACCTGCTGCTCGTCGGCCAGTTGCAAGCCGTCCACTTCCAGCACCTTGGCGCCCGGATTATAGGGCGCGCGCGGCAGATGGCTCTGGATCGGGCGGCCGACCATCATGTTGGCCAGCTCTTCCTTCGAGGTACCGGCCGTTTCAACCGCGCCGACCACCGTGCCGCCGCGCATGACGGTGACGTTGTCGGTGATTTCCAAAATCTCTTGCAGCTTGTGCGTGATCAGGATGATGGTCTTGCCCTGTTCCTTGAACAGGCGCAGGATCTCGAACAGCGAGGCCGTTTCCTGGGCCGTCAGCACGGCCGTCGGCTCGTCGAGGATCAGGATATTGGCGCTGCGGTAAATCTGCTTGAGAATTTCCACGCGCTGCTGGGCGCCGACCGACAGGTCTTCGATTTTGGCCAGCGGGTCGACGTCGAGGCGGTAGCGCGTACAGATCTCGCGCAGTTTCGCTTCGGCTTCGGCGCGGTGGCTGGCCAGGCGGAAACCGCCTTCCGTACCCAGCATGATGTTGTCGAGCACGGTAAAGTTCTCGACCAGCATGAAATGCTGGTGCACCATGCCGATGCCCAGTTCGATTGCTTCCTGGCTGTTGCGGATAGGCTGTACTTTTCCGTCGAGCAGGATTTCTCCGCCGTCGGCACGGTAATACCCGTACAGGATGCTCATCAAGGTCGATTTGCCGGCGCCATTTTCGCCCACCAGGCCATGGATGCTGCCCTTGGCGATGGAGAAACTGACGTCGGTGTTCGCCTTCACATGTCCAAAATGCTTGGAAATGCTGCGAAATTCTACTGCTGGCTGCATAGGCTCATTAACTGGATAGTTTCATGGAAACGCGCCGCGCGGAGGTCAACCCCGGCGGCGCGTTCAGAGATACGACGAAAGTTAAACCGGGCAGCTGCTGCCGACGCGGTAATCGATCACTTTGATCTTGCCATCGATAATGTCCTTGCGTACACCCAATACACGCTTTTCGATTTCCGGCGTGATCAGCTTGCGGTTGTTCGCGTCGAGCGCCCAATCCACGCCGCCTTCTTTCAGGCCCTTGTAGCTGACGCCGCCTTTCCAGGTGCCGTTTTTTACTTGCATGAAGCTGTCATACACGGTGTTGTCGACGCGCTTGACCATCGAGGTCAGCATGGTGCCCGGGTACAGATGATTCTGGTTCGAATCGACGCCGATCGCCAGCTTGCCTTTTTCCTTGGCCATCTGCAAGGTACCCATGCCGCTGCCGCCGGCGACCGCGAAGACCACGTCGACGCCGCGCTCGAATTGCGAGCGGGCCAGTTCGCCACCTTTGGCCGGGTCATTCCAGGCGCCCGAGGTGGTGCCGACCATGTTTTGCGTCAGTTCCGCTTTCGGATTGACGGCCTTGATGCCTTGCGCGTAGCCGCAGGCAAAGTTGCGGATCAATGGGATGTCGATGCCGCCGATAAAGCCGATTTTCTTGCTCTTGCTGGCCATGGCCGCAGCCACGCCCACCAGGTAGGAGCCTTCTTCTTCCTTGAACACCACCGAATTGACATTGGCGCCAGCTGCCTGGCCGTCGATCAGCACGAATTTCACATTGGGAAATTCCTTGGCGACCTTTTGCACGGCTTGCGTCTGGGCAAAGCCGATCGCGGCGATCATGTCGAGTTTCTTGCGGGCCAGGCCGCGCATGACTTGCTCGGCTTGCGTGTCGCTGGAGGCCTGCACTTCGATAAAGGAGATGCCGGTGTCTTTTTTGAAGCGCTCGGCGCCTTCGAAAGCGGATTGGTTGAACGACTTGTCGAACTTGCCGCCCGCGTCATACACGACACCCAGTTTTGGGTTAGCCGCGGACGCTTGAGCAGCCAATAATGCGGCTGCGATCGTCAAACTAAATTGTGTAAGTTTCATGAATTGACTCCTGGAAGATCGATATTGTATATTTTTTATAGGGCAAACAAAAAATTTGGGGCCGATTTAGCCTGTCCCGCATGCAAGAATCGATGGTTCCTTATCAACATTGCACCGTATCGCAGAAGAATATTGCTGCTGCTCGTCGTTTTCATGCCACCAGTGTGATGCGCATGCAACAGTTCGCCATGGGCGCTCGACCCACTATGCATCACTGGCGATATGTATGGCAAATACGTTTTTGTTTATGGATTTATATCTAATGGATATAAATCACGTGGCCGGCGGATTGAGGATATTCAGGAAAGCGCGCACTACGGGCGCATCGTCGAGCGTGGTGTAGCTGATATACAGATTGGCCGACGGCGGATTGGTCTTGATCGGCAGGAACACCACGCCGGGCCAGCCGATGCGGCTGGTGGTTTCCGGTACCAGGGTCACGCCCAGGCCCACGCCGACCATCGCCAGCAGGGTTTGCGGTTCGTTGGCTTCCTGGAAAATCATCGGCTCGAAGCCGGCATTGACGCAGCACTGCACCAGGTAGCGGGGAAAGGCCGATTTATCCAGCGCCAGGGTCAGCATCGGCTCGTCGGCGATGTCAATCAGTTCGATGGTAGCGTTTTTTGCCAACCGGTGGTGTTCATTGACGGCCACGCAGACATTTTCACGGAAGCACAGTTCCTGGCGCAGATTGTCGTGGCGCAGGTCATCGTCATTGAGCTTGGGCTCGCGCCAGAAACCGACGTCGATCTGCTTGCTGCGCAGCGCTTCGTATTGCACCGTGGGCCCCAGTTCATGGATGGTCCAGGTGACGCGGGGAAATTTTGACTGGAATTGTTCCAGCAGGCTGGGAATCGGACCCCACATGGCCGAGCCGACGATGCCGACCCGCAGGCGGCCCACTTCGCCACGGTCGATCTGGCGGATAGTGTCGATGGTCATGCGCATCTTGCCCAGCAGGTCGGCCGCTTCGTGCATCAGCGCCTTGCCCGCCACGGTCAGCTCGAAGGTGCGCGTGGTGCGCGCAAACAGGCGCACGCCCAGCTCGTTTTCCAGTTTCATGATCTGCTGGCTCAGGGGCGGCTGCGAGATATGCAGGCGCTCGGCCGCACGGCTGAAGCTTTTCTCCTCGGCAACGGCGAGAAAATACTTTAACTGTTTCAGATCGATGGACATGCTTTCCTTGGCGTGCGTGGTGCCTGGCGGGAACAACGCGCGGACCGGTCGGCACCCGCGCGTTTCTTTACAGCAGTCCTATTATCGGGGCAGCACCGCCTGCATGGCAATGGCGAGCTTGGTGCCGACCTGGGCGTTGTGCTTGACCAGCGCAATATTGGTGGCCAGGCTGCGCCCGTCCGTCAGCTGCTTGATGCGCGAGAGCAAAAATGGCGTGACCTGCTTGCCTTTTACGCCGCCGGCGTCCGCTTCCTGCAGCGCCTGCGCCGTGATCGCGTCGATTTCTTCCTTGGGCATTGCCTGCGCGGCCGGCACCGGATTGCTGACCACCACGCCGCCGGTCAAGCCCAGCTGCCATTTGGTAGCGATGAACGCCGCTTGCTGGTCGGCGCTGTCGAGGCGGAAATCGGCCTTGAAGCCGCTTTCGCGCGTAAAGAATGCCGGGAAGCCTTCCTGGCCCACGCTGATCACCGGCACGCCGTGGGTTTCCAGGTATTCCAGGGTCAGGCCGATATCGAGAATCGATTTCACGCCCGCGCACACCACGGCCACCGAGGTTTGTGCCAGTTCCTGCAGGTCGGCCGAAATATCGAAGCTGGTTTCCGCGCCGCGGTGCACGCCGCCGATGCCGCCGGTGACAAAGACACTGATGCCGGCCAGTTCGGCGCAGATCATGGTGGCGGCAACAGTGGTGGCGCCAAGTTTCTTTTGCGACAGCACGAACGGCAGGTCGCGGCGGCTGACCTTCATGGCGTCGGGCGAGGTGCCCAGCAGTTCGAGTTGCTCGGGCGACAGGCCGATGCAGATCCTGCCGTCGATAATGGCGATGGTGGCCGGCACGGCGCCGCCATCACGGATGATCTGTTCCACTTCGCGCGCCATTTCCACGTTTTGCGGATACGGCATGCCGTGCGAAATAATGGTCGACTCCAGCGCCACGATGGCCTTGCCGGCCGCGCGCGCGTCCAGCACTTCTTGCGAGAACAAAAGGGAAGGGTGCAGTTGGGTCATGATTTTATCCTGTCAGGAAGGGTTAATTAAGGCTGTCGTCGACGTCGTCGAGGACGCTGGCGGAAATCAAAGGCGAAACGGTGGCGCTCGACGCCAGGGTCATGGCGGCCAGCTTCAGGCCGCGCCGGCAGGCCAGTTTCAGATCATTGCTGTCGTGATACAGCGACCAGCAGACGGCGGCGGAAAAAGCGTCGCCGGCGCCGGTCACGTCAACCGCCTCGACGCCCAGGGCGGGCAGATGGGCCATCGCTGCGTCCTGCCCCGCGCCATCGGTGAAAAATACGCCGTTTGCGCCGACCGTGACAATCAACTGGTGCACGCCCTGGCGCAGCACTTCAGTGCAGGCGGCGCGCAGCGCTTCGTCCGTCGGCAGGGCGCGCGCGACGCGCGTTTCGAGTTCGCCACGGTTCAGTATCAGCAGTTGTAGTCCGGACAAATCCTGCGGCAAATGCGCCATCTTCGGTTGCGACACGGCCACGATCACCAGCGGCGCTGCGTTGTTCTCGGCCAGTCGTGCTTCATCCAGCAGCGCCGCCACGCTGTCCAGCGGCAGGTTCAGGTCGCATACGGTCAGCGCCGCTTGTGCGCGCTGCGGCTGGCGGCTGTGCAAAAAGGCTGGCGTCAGCTGTTCATACAGCTGCATGTTGGCCATTGCCAGCAGCATTTCGCCGTGTTCGTCCAGCACCGCCGTATAGGTGCCGCTGCCGGTGTTGGCGAGATGCAAGCTGCCGCGCATGTCGATGCCGGCGTCTTCGGCATGGGTTTGCAGAGCATGGCCGGCCGCATCGTCGCCCAGCGCCGTCAACAGCGCCACCGGCAAGCCCAGGCGGGTCAGGTTTTCGGCGATATTGCGGCCCACGCCGCCAAATACTTCGGTCGAGCGTACCGGATTCGAGGTGCCCATCTGCAAGGTCGCCAGGGTACGCATCTTGCGGTCCAGGTTGGCCGCACCCAGGCACACCACCGGGCGGCTGTCGGGCAGCACATAGGCGCGGCCCAGCAGGCGGCGTTCGCGGATCAGGCCGGCGATATGGCCAGCCACGGCCGAGCGCGACAGGCCCAGTTCGGTCGCCAGCTCCTGCTGCGAAATAAAGGGATTGCTGCGTATCAGCGCATACAGCTGGTCTTTTTTGGAAAGGTCGTTCACGGCAGGCCTTTTTTTAACAATTGTTTGTGACAATAAACTTTTGTCCGTCAGCTGTCAATCGCTGTTGCTGGCAGGGCCGGTGCGGCTGCTTTATAATGCCGGCCATTTATATATCTTTTGTATAAATGCGCAAGAAAAATGGTATTTGCCATACATATTGCGCTTGATGCATAGTGGCGCCTGATAGCACCCATACGCACGTCGATATATCTGCGCGCAGCTGCCGCATCAGCTCGCTGCAGGATACAAGCAAAAGATCCAACACCGATCCGCATACCTAACTCATCAACCAGAGGACACCATCATGTCGAACAACGCCCCTTTCCACGCCGCCGAAATCATCCGCGCCCGCGCCCCTGAAAATTTCAAGCCGCGCGTGGCGATGATTCTCGGTTCCGGCCTGGGCGTGTTGGCCGAACAGATGACGGATGCCGTCAGCATCAGCTTTGACGAACTGCCGGGCTTCCCGATCAGCACCGTGCACGGCCATGCCGGTGAGCTGGTGGTCGGTAATCTGTCGGGCGTGGCGGTGGTGTGCATGAAAGGCCGCGGCCATTTCTACGAAGGCTATGGCATGGGCGTGATGACCAGCGCCATCCGCACTTTGAAACTGCTCGGCTGCGAAATGCTGTTCGTCACCAATGCCGCCGGTTCCTTGCGCCCTGAAGTGGACGCCGGCAGCCTGGTGGCCATCAGCGACCATATCAACCTGTTGCCGGGCACGCCGATGGTCGGCCCGAACGACGACCGTTTCGGCCCGCGCTTCTTCAGCATGGCCAACGCCTATGACGCCGAACTGCGCCAGCAAGTGAAAGACACGGCTGCCGCCAACGGCATCACCTTGCACGAAGGCGTGTTCGTGGCCTATCCTGGCCCGAACTTCGAGACCGCCGCCGAGATCCGCATGATGGCCCGCCTGGGCGCCGATACAGTCGGCATGTCGGTGGTGCCGGAAGTGGTGTCGGCCCGCCATTGCGACCTGAAAGTGGTGGGCGTCTCGGTGATTACCAACCTGGCCGAAGGCATGTCGCCATTTGCCCTGTCGCACGAGCAGACCCTGAAATACGCGGCCATCGGCGCGAAAGACCTAGTCAAGCTGATCCTCGCTTTCCTGGCCAATGTTGCCGCCAAGCCGCAGGCCTAACATCATTCCCATTGCCGCGCGCCAGGCTTGCATGACGCTTGCGCGCGGCGAGGCCGGGCGATCCGGCCTACACTATCCGCATCATCCCTAAAGCGAGCCTTATCATGTCACGCGCATTTATCCTCCTGCTCGATTCCTTCGGCCTGGGCGCAACGCCAGACGCCGCCAAGTACGGCGACGCAGGCGCCAATACCTTTGGCCATATTGCCAGCACGGTCGCCAAAAGCGGCAACCCCCTGAAACTGCCGAACATGGAACGCCTGGGCCTGGGCGCCGCTGCCCACCTGGCCAGCGGCGAGTGGGCCACCGGCTTCGAGCAGCGCGACGGTTTTACCGGCGCGTATGGCGCCGCGCGCGAGCGTTCCACCGGCAAGGACACGCAAAGCGGCCACTGGGAAATCGCCGGCGTGCCGGTCGAATTCGACTGGGGATATTTCCCGCGCACCACGCCGTCCTTCCCTTCGGATCTGACCGAAAAGCTCAAGGCCCAGTCCGGCGTGCCGGGTTTTCTCGGCGACTGCCACGCTTCGGGCACTGACATCATCAACCAGCATGGCGATGAACACGTTGCCACCGGCAAGTTGATCATCTATACCTCGGGCGACTCGGTGATGCAGATCGCCGCGCACGAAGAATCGTTCGGCCTTGAGCGCCTGTATGAAGTGTGCGAAATGGCCTTCAAACTGGTCGAGCCGTACAATATCGGCCGCGTGATCGCGCGCCCCTTCACTGGCAGCAACGGCAACTACACGCGCACCAGCAACCGCCACGACTACGCCGTCGCGCCACCTGCGCCGACTTTGCTCGACCATGTGAAAAACGCCGGTGGCGAAGTGGTCGGCCTGGGCAAGATCAGCGATATTTTCGCCACGCAAGGCATCTCGCGCGTGGTGAAAGGCGTCGACAATATGGCGCTGTTCGAAGCGCTGTTGAAAACTGCCGATGAAGTGCAGGACAAGTCGCTGACGTTCGTGAACTTCGTTGACTTCGACCAGGCTTACGGCCACCGCCGCAATACCGACGGCTATGCCGACGCACTGCGCGAAATGGATGCACGCCTGCCCGAATTCATGGCCAAGCTGAAACCGGGCGACCTGGTGGTGATCACCGCCGACCATGGCTGCGATCCGACCTGGCACGGTTCCGACCACACGCGCGAACATATCCCGATGATCTTCTTCGGCCCTGGCGTGGCGCCGCGCGCGCTTGGCATTGCCGAGAGCTTCTCCGATATCGGCCAGACGCTGGCCCATCACCTGGGCGTGGCGCCGCTGGCCAATGGCGTCAATGTGCTGTAAACGCGTCTTCATTCTCAGATTGGAATTGCTATGTTCTTAACCCAGGAAATCATCCGCAAGAAGCGCGACAAGGGCGTGCTGAGTGCCGAGGAAATCGAGTTTTTCGTGCGCGGCATTACCGATGGCAGCGTCAGCGAAGGCCAGGTGGCCGCGCTGGGCATGGCGGTGTTTTTCAACGACATGAACATGGACGAGCGCGTGGCGTTCACCCTGGCCATGCGCGACTCGGGCCATGTGCTGGACTGGCGCTCGCTGAACCTGCCCGGTCCGGTGGTCGACAAGCATTCGACGGGCGGCGTGGGCGACGTGGTGTCGCTGTTGCTGGGGCCGATGATCGCCGCTTGCGGCGGCTATGTGCCGATGATCTCGGGCCGCGGCCTGGGGCATACCGGCGGCACGCTCGACAAGTTCGACGCCATTCCCGGCTACTGCACCGTGCCGGACAATGAATTGTTCCGCAAGGTGGTGCAGGACGTCGGCGTGGCCATTATCGGCCAGACGGCGCAGCTGGCGCCGGCCGACAAGCGTTTCTACAGCATCCGCGACGTCACCGCCACGGTGGAATCGGTGGCCATGATCACCGGCTCGATCCTGTCGAAAAAGCTGTCGGCAGGCCTCGATGCGCTGGTGATGGACGTGAAAGTTGGCACGGGCGCCTTTATGCCGACCTACGACAAATCGGTGGAACTGGCCGAGAGCATCGTTGCCGTCGGCAATGGCGCCGGCATGCAGACCTCGGCCATCTTGACCGACATGAACGAATCGCTGGCGCCGTACGCCGGCAATGCGCTGGAAGTGCGCGGCGCAATGGATTACCTGACGGGCCGTTCGCGCCCGGCGCGCCTGCATGAAGTGACGTTGGCGCTGTGCGCCGAAATGCTGGTGCTGGGCGGCCTGGCCGCCACCGAAGAAGAAGCGCGCGCCCAGCTTGAAGCGGTGCTTGCTTCAGGCGAGGCGGCCGAGCGCTTCTCGCGCATGGTGTCGGCACTGGGCGGCCCGGCGGATCTGGTCGAGAATCCGGACAAACACCTGGAGCGGGCGCCGTTCGTGGTGCCGGCGCCAGCGCTATCGGCAGGTTTTGCCAATGTGCGCGACTGCCGCAGCATCGGTCTTGCCGTGGTGTCTTTGGGCGGCGGCCGCCGCCGTCCGACCGATGCGATCGACTTTGCCGTCGGCCTGACGGAGCTCGTCGGGCTGGGCGAGCAGGTCGCCGCTGGCCAGCCGCTGGCGATGGTGCACGCGCGCACGGAAGCGGCGGCGCAGCAGGCCGTCAAAGAAATCCAGCAAGCGTATGAAATCAGCCCGGTCGCCTTGACGGCTAATCCGGTGATTTATCGTACCATTCGTCCGTAACAATCATAAGGAAACAATGAACAACGAAGAACTGATCGCCGAAGCGAACGCTGGCCGCGAACTGGCCTACGCGCCATACTCGCGTTTCAAGGTGGGCGCGGCGCTGCTGTGCAAGGATGGCCGCGTGTTTCGTGGCTGTAATGTGGAAAACGCCGCTTACGGCCTGTGCAATTGCGCCGAGCGTACGGCGTTTTTCAGCGCCATCGCGCATGGCTGCAAACCGGGCGACTTCGCCAGGCTGGCCGTCACCGGCGATACGGCGGAACCGATTTCGCCGTGCGGCGCCTGCCGCCAGGTAATCTTTGAAATGGGCGGCGCCGACCTGCCGGTGATACTGACCAACCTGAAAAACGATATCATGGAAGTGACGGCGGGCTGGCTGCTGCCGCATGGCTTCGGCAATTCCGACCTGGACATGAAATAAGCTCAGTTGAATAAAACCATCGATATCCAGGCCGCCGTGGCGATCGCCGCGGCCCAGGCCCTGGTGGCAAAGTCCCAGGGCACTTTCGGTGTCGGCGGCGTGCTGCTCGACGGCTTTGGCAATGTGCTGCAGTCGATGCACAACAATGTGGTGCGCGGCGGCCTGGTGCTGGACCCCACCGCGCATGGCGAACGCCAGCTGGTCGACTGGTATTTTTCGCAAGTGGCCGCAGGCGCCGCCTTGCCGCCGCCGCAGGAACTGACCCTTGTCACCTCGCTTGATCCCTGCTGCATGTGTACCGGCGCCATCCTGGCGGCCGGCTTCAATGTGGTGGTGGCGGCGTCCGATGGCAATGCGGGCATCAATTACGATGGCGCCGCCACCTTTACGGCCTTGCCGGCGCCACTGCGGGCGCAGGCCGGCAACAGCTTTTGCTATCCGGCCGTGCGCGGCGCCACGCCGTATGCGCGCGCCGCATCGGGCGCGCCACCGAAATCCTTTTTTATCGGCAAGAGCATCAACGAAGCCACGCAGGCGCTGTGCACACTGGTGTTCGAATCGATGGTCACGCAGGTGATGCAGCTACTGCATGCCGGTGAGGAGCACCCGGCCTGCGATCCGGCCACCTTGCCGGGCGACCATGCGGTGGTGCGCGCCTTGCGCCAGCGCTATCCCGATGCGTTGACATACCGCAGCGCGCCGCATGCGCCGGATGCCGGCCTGGCGCCGTTCCTGCTCGCCGCGATGGAACAGGATCGCCGTAATGGCGGCGCCGGGGAGGCGGCCGCCTTGCTCGATTCCTTCGGCAACTTGCTGCTGTGCCTGCCGGGCCAGCAGGCCCTGTCGCTCATCCGCACACCCTTCATGGAATGCACGCGCCAGTATGCGCAGCTGCGCCATGCATTGATGGTGGGAAAAGACAGCGCGCAGCAGGAAGACATCAAACGCTATCTGGGCCATCCCAAGCACGGCACTTTCGTGCTGTCCGGCGGGTTTGACGATAGCGCCGCCAGTTTCATGACCTTGGGCGCTTATGGCTCAACCATGGAAGGTGCACTGCCCGAGAACAATCCGGCGCAACTCCAGTATGTGCGGCCTGGCATGGCGGAAAGCGACTTGCTGGCGCTGTGCAAGGCGCTGCCGCCGCTGTACAGCAAGCTGATCCGAATCCAGCCGCGCCAGGTGGCGGACCAGGCCTTGATCGCGGCGCTCGCTTAAGCGTCGTCGTCGGGAAGATTTTTCAACAGGAAATCGCGCACGTTTTCACCGGCGATGCGGCGTATCTGCGCCGGCGACAGGCCCGCGTCCAGCAGCGCCTGCGTCAAGCGCGGCAAGCCGGCCGCATCGATGGCGGTGGTGACGGCGCCGTCGAAGTCCGAGCCGTAGGCCACATGTTCCACGCCCATCACCGACACCGCATGCTTGATGGCGCGCGCGATGGCTGTCACGTTCTTGCCGCAGACGGCGGTGTTCCAGAAGCCGATGCCCACCAGCCCGCCTTGCGCGGCGATGCGCTTCAATTGCGCGTCGCTGAGGTTGCGGCCGTTGGCGCAGGTGCCGCGCACGCCCGTGTGCGAGACCATCACGGGCCGTTTCGCCAACGTTAACACTTCATCGATGGTGGGGCCGGACGCATGCGCCAGGTCGACGATCATCTTGCGCTGCTCCATGGCGCGCAGCCAGTCGCGCCCCAAGGGGGTCAGGCCGCCCTTTTGCATGCCGTGTTGCGAGCCCGACAATTCGGTGTCGAAAAAATGCGTGGGCGCGGCCATGCGGTAGCCGGCGCGGTACAGTACATCGAGATTGTCGAGCTTGCCTTCCAGCGCATGCGCGCCTTCCAGGGTCAGCCAGCCGGCCATCAGGCGCGGCTCCTTGTCGCGCGCGGCGATAAAGTTGCGCAGCTGGGCGCTGCTGCCGATCACGCGCATGCTGCCCTGGCTGGCATCGGCCAGCTGGTGCAGCTCCTTGGCCTGGTACAGCGCGCGTGCCAGCAGGCTGTTCCAGGTGGCCGGCGGCAAGCCCTGCGCCATCACCAGCGCGGTGATATTGTCGCTGTCGCCGTCGTTGCGGTCGATATTCATCTTGCGCGGGGTTTTGGTCACTACCGAAAATGCCTGCAGCGCCACATTGCCTTGCGCCAGGCGCGGAAAGTCCACGTGGCCGCGTCCGCCCACCTGGTTCAGATCGCGCTGCCACAGCAGGCTGTCCGCGTGCAGGTCGGCGACCCACAGGCTGCGGTGCAGCGACTGGGCCTGCTTTGACGGCGCCGGCGAGCTGATCGGGTAGACCTGATTGATGTTCTTGTCGACCAGCGCGGGGGTGGCCAGGAAACCACCGGTCAGTATCAGGCCGGCGGCGGAAATGCTGATGATCATGGTTCTCCGTTTTACCATGGGTCGTATGTGCCCAGGCTCCAGACGTGGCCTTCGGGATCGCGGCAGGTAAAGCCGCGCCCGCCGTATTCTTCATCCTTGATGTCGAGCACGATCTCGGCGCCGGCTTCGACCGCGCGCCGGTAGACGCTGTCGGCGTCGTCGACCACCAGGTAGCAGCTTTGCGTATTGGCGCCGTCCAGTTCGCGCGGCTGGCGCATCAGCCGGCCGTATTCGCTGTCGGTGACGGAGCCGAGCATGATCATGCCGTTGCCGAAGCTGAGCTGGGCGTGGGCGATGCCGCCGTCGTTGTCCGGCACGACCAGCTGTTTTTCAAAGCCCAGCGCCTGGCACAGCCAGGCAATGGCGGCCGGCGCATCGTGGTAGCGCAGGCAGGCGATGGTGGTGGCCTTGGTGGCTTTTGCGGTGATACTCATGGGAACACTCCTGTAACGGGGATGGAGTAGCTTCGATCATGGATGGCGCGCGGCGTTCCATGCCGCGCGGTGCATGCCACTATAAGCCACCCTTGCCAGCCCGGCAAGAATGATTCCCTTGCCCTTTTTATTGGGGCGGTTGTTGCGCTGCGGCTTTTTTATTCCAGCCGAAGCTGTCGCTGTTGCTGGCCCATTTGACCAGCAGGAAGATCAGGAACAGGGTCAGCACCAGCGGCAGGATGGTGATGAACAGGGCCAGTCCGATGGCGCAGGCCAGCAGCATCGGCCAGGACATGGCGCCCAGCGCATCGATGCCCTGGCGCGCCAGGCCGCACAGGCCTTGCCAGAAACTGTCGAAGCTTGCATTGCCCGGTGCCGAATTGATGTCTTTCATGCCGTTCTCCTGTCGTTGTCGAGTGCCCGTGGCCATCTGATGGCCTGGCGATGACTGCACTATAGCGGGCAGCTTGTTGGCCAGCATCAAGACTGCGACGAATTGCAGAATCGCCGGCATGAACGACGGCATGACAGGATAAAACGCTTACTCGAAGACCTTCAGTTTCAGCTGGAAGCTCAGTGCGCCGTACAGGCGGTCCTTGTAGGACGGCACGATGGCGATATTCACGCCAACGCGCTGGTATTCATAGCTGACGGTGGGGATCAGGGCCGGGAACCAGCCGCCATCGCGCATCTTCGGATAGCCGTTGAAGCCGCCGATCACGGCGCCCACCCGCAGCGGGCCGACATGGAAGGGCTGGTAGTACACGCCGAGGTAGTTCGAATAGGCGCGGTCGCTATTGTAGAAGCGGCCGGCGGTGGCCGATGCCACGGTGGAAAAACGGTATTCGGCGCCCAGGCCCGGATTGCCATCGTTCAAATTCTTGTCGCGCTGGAAGTGGTACGAATAAAAACCCGCGTTGAGCCAGGTTTCGCTCAGGGGCTGGTTCTCGATCATGCCCACCGTTTGCGCCTGCGCCGCCGACGCCAGGGTGATGAGCGCCGCGCAGGCCGCCTGGCGCAGCAATGGTAACTGTTTCATGCCTGTCCTCTGTCAGTATTGAGCGCGCCATGCTATCACTGGAATATTGTTCCTTGGGAATTTCATTGAAGGCTTGCGCGGCCGGCCTGCTGCTGGCGGATGCTGACAAAGTTGCCCTCTGGAAAATATTTGTTGTTTATTTAGTACAACTAATCTATTTTTGAAACAAGTAAAAAGGCGTAGATATGATATCCTTGAGGTAAGTTAATGTTAATTTTGGAAATAAAATGAAAACCTTGTCGAAATTGCCAGCGCTGTTGATCCTGTCCACCGCCTTGGCCGCGGGTACCGCCCAGGCTGACGTGCTTGACCTGTCCGGCCTGGTCGGCAAGGCAAATCTTTATTCCCTCAGCAATATCTCGCTCGGCAACAACAGCGTCGCCGGCGGTATCGTTGCAAACGGTAATATTTCCGGCAGCTCGTACAATATCGGTACCGGCGCCTACGGCAATTATTCCGTTATCGCCAGCGGCAATTTCTCGTATTCCAATGGTCAGCTGGCTGGCGGCTATTACGCCAGCACGACCAATATCGCGGCCAACACCAACCTGTCCAATACGCCGGCCTCGGCGGCGCCATCGATGTCATTTGCCACTACCGCGAGCAACGTCAGCGCCACCTCGGGTGCCGTCGGCGCCCTGGCCGCGACCGGCAAGACCACGGCCAACCCGTGGTACACGCCGGAAGTGACTTTGTCGAGCGGCGCCGGTGGCGCCAAATCGGTGGAAGTGTTCAACATGAAGGCCAGCGATTTTGGCGCGATCACGAATCTCAAGTCCACGCTCGACAGCAGCGTCACCAAGACCGTGATCTTCAACCTGACCGGTAACGCCAACTGGAGCAACATGGGCATGAGTGCCTTGAATGGCTACAATGTGCTGTTCAACTTTGTCGATGCCACCAGCGTGAATTTCAGCAGCATCGACGTGCTGGGCAGCGTGCTGGCGCCCAATGCCGTGATCGGCGGCAGCAACGGCAATATCCTGGGCACCGTGGTGGCCGGCGACTGGAACGCCAGCCTGACCCTGGGCAACAGCAAGGCGTTTGCCGCCACCGACGTGACCGGCTTCGCGGCCGCCGTCTCGCCGGTACCGGAGCCAGGCACCTACGCCATGCTGCTGGCCGGCCTGGGCCTGGTCGGTTTCGCCGTGCGCCGCCGCAAGAACAAGGCCGCGGCGTAAGCCTGCGCCGCCTGTTTCACAAACCGCCTGTCACGGCGGTTTTTTTTGGTCTGGAGAAACGTGTCCAGGCACGGCCACGGCCGCCAGCACCATCCGTGTTATCAGCTGTTCGGCGTCGTCGAAGTCCTGGCGCAGCAGCTGCTTGCGCTCCAGCACCAGCGCCATCTGCGCCGAAAAATCGGCATATGACTGCGTCATGGCCCAGATGGCAAACATCAGGTGGGTGGCGTTGACGGGCGCGATCTTGCCGGCCTCTATCCATTGCTCGAACACGGCGATATCCTTGCGCAGCAGCGGCACCACTCGTTCGCGTATCTGCTCGCCGTACAGCGGCGCGCCATTGATCACTTCCAGGGCATACACGCGCGAGGCCCAGGGCTGTTCGCGTGAAAAGCGCAGCTTGGCGCTGATATACGCGCGCAGCACGTCGCGCGGTTCATCGTGCGGATCTGCCAGCAGATCCATGCGCGCCAGCCAGTCATCGAGCACGTCGTCGAGCACGCGCTGGTACAGCTGCTGCTTGGTCGGAAAATAATACATCAGGTTCTGCTTCGACAAGCCGGCCCGTTCGGCGATGGCCGCGATCGACGCGCCTTCGTAGCCGCTTTCGGCAAACACGCGCACGGCTTGCTGCAAAATGTCGCTTTCCAGGCGGTCGCGGTTCTGCAGGCGCCGTCCGCTGGCGCTTTTCAGCTGCGGGGCAGGGGATTTGTCGCTGGCCATGGTGGTGCCTTTAGCGTGGGCGTATCGATTGCAGGAATGCCTGCAGCACGGGCGTATCGGTATAGGCGACGTTGAAGCGGAACCACACGGTTTCGGGCGCGCGCAGCATGAAAAATTCATTTGGCGACAGCAAGATGCCGGCCTTCAGGGCCAGGTCGGCCACCAGCTTGCCGTTCCATTGCGGCGTTTGAATGTCGGGCCAGCCGGCGCTGACGAACATGCCGCCGCGCGGACGCGCCACGGGCGCCATGCCGGCCTGCGCCAGGCAGTCGATGCTGCGCTCGCGCCCCGCGGCCAGCTGCGCCACCAGGCGCTCGATCATGCGCTTGTAGGGCCGCGCCGAGACCGCGTGCAGCACGGCGCGCTCGTTGATTTCCGAGGTCGTCAGGCCGGCCAGCATTTTCACGCGCACCAGTTCGGCGACCAGCGAGGGCGAGGCGCAGATCGAGCCCACGCGCAGCACCGGCGACAGCGTCTTGGAAAAGCTGCCGACGCGGATCACGCGCCGCAAGCCGTCCATCGCCGCCAGCGACGCTTCGCCGCGCGCGGCCAGCTCGCGGTAGATATCGTCTTCCACCAGCCAGAAATCGAACTGCTCGGCCAGCGCCAGCAAGCGGTGCGCCTGCGCCTGGCTGAGCGAAGTGCCGAGCGGATTTTGCAGCACCGTGTTGACGAACATGATCTTCGGCTGGCTGCGCGCCGCCTCCAGCGCCAGCGCATCGAGATCGAGCCCCGCTTCGCCGCGCGCAATGCCGACCGGGATGCAGCCGTGGTGGCGTATCAGCGACTGCAGATTGCTGTAGCCGGGGTCTTCCACCAGCACCGTGTCGCCGGGCTTGGTCAGGCTGCGCAGGATCAAATCAAAGCCGTGGGTGGCGCCGTGCGTCAGCAGTATCTGGTCCGGCTCGACCTGGAACAGTTCGTCGGACAGGGTAGAAGCCAGGTGCTGGCGCAGCGAGGGAAAACCGAGCGGGTGGCCATAGCCACGCAGCCGGCTGGCCGGAATGCGCATGGCCTGGCGCACGGCGTCGAGGATGGTTGCCTCGCCGTACATTTCCGGCGGCAGCCAGCCGGCGCCCACCGGCAGCGCCTCGGACACGCCCGAATACAGGTCGGGCGCGAGGGCGTCGATGGCGGCTGGGCTGGCGCTGGCGTGGGCGGCCGCCTGCGGCGACGTGGCCACGTCGTGGCGGGCGACAAAATAGCCGGAGCCGCGCCGCGACGACAGCAACCCCAGGTTGACCAGCCGGTCATACGATTCGACCACGGTAAAGGTCGAGACACCATTGCATTTGGCAAACTGGCGCACCGACGGCATGCGCGTGCCGATGCGCAGCGCGCGGCTGCCGACCATGACGCTGATGGCGATCACGATCTGCTCGACCAGGCCGCCTTTCTTGTGGCGGCCGATTTCCAGTACCGGCCAGCCGCTGCCGGCTTCTGGAGCTGTTTCCGGTGCCTGCTCCTCGTTGTGCTTCACGGTGGCTCCTTATGCTGCCTGCTGCCTGCACAAAACTGTAGTGGTTTTACGACCTGTACGGTTGGGGTTTTTTGCCGTTTGTGTATCTGTGCTTATCGGCGATGGCCTGCCTATTATTACATCAGCTTTTTGCCAACTGGTAAATTATTTTACGCACCGTCAAAAACAATGTTTGGCGGCATGTCAGCATTTCTGGGGGAACCATATGAACGAAACTAGGCCGGAATCGATGTCGGCATTCTGGATGCCGTTTACCAATAACCGCGACTTCAAGGCCAACCCGCGCCTGCTGGTGTCGGCCGAAGGCATGTACTACAAGGATGTCGACGGCAACCGCATTCTCGACGGCACGGCCGGCCTGTGGTGCGTGCCTTGCGGCCATGCGCAGCCGAAGATCGTCGGCGCCATCCGCGAGATGGTGGGCCAGCTCGACTTCGCGCCCACCTTCCAGATGGGCCATCCGGCCGCTTTTGAGCTGGCCGAAAAACTGATGGACTACACGGGCCATAAATTCGGCCATGTGTTCTATACCAACTCCGGTTCCGAAGCCGTCGACACGGCCCTGAAAATCGCGCTGGCCTACCACAAGGCGCGCGGCGAGGGCGGGCGCACGCGCCTGATCGGCCGCGAACGCGGCTATCACGGCGTGGGCTTTGGTGGCATTTCGGTCGGTGGCATCGCCGGCAACCGCAAGACCTTCGGCCCGATGCTGCCCGGCGTCGATCACTTGCCACACACGCATAACCTGGAAAAAAACGCCTACACCCAGGGCGAACCCGAATACGGCACCCACCTGGCCGATGAACTCGAACGCATCGTCGCCCTGCACGACGCCTCGACGATTGCCGCCGTCATCGTCGAACCGGTGGCCGGCTCCACCGGCGTGCTGATCCCGCCCAAGGGCTACCTGAAACGCCTGCGCGAGCTGTGCACCAAGCACGGCATCCTGCTGATTTTCGACGAAGTGATTACCGGCTTTGGCCGCATGACGACGCCGTTTGCTGCCGACTATTTCGAGGTCGAACCGGACCTGATGACGACCGCCAAGGGCCTGACCAACGGCATGGTGCCGATGGGCGCCGTATTCAGCAAAAAATACATTCACGACGCCTTCATGGACGCGCCGCCCGGCATCGAGCTGTTCCACGGCTACACCTATTCCGGCCACCCGCTGGCCTGCGCCGCCGCGCTGGCAACCTTGCAGGTGTTCGAGGAACAGGACATCCTGGGCCACGCTAAAGCGATGCAGGCTTACTGGCAGGATGCCGTCCATTCATTGAAAGGCCTGCCGCACGTGATCGACCTGCGCAGCATCGGCCTGATCGCCGGCATCGAACTGGAAGCCATCGCCGGCAAGCCCGGCACGCGGGCGTTTACCGCCTTCAAGCAGGCGTTTGCCGATGGCGTGCTGATACGCACCACCGGCGACATCATCGCCCTGTCGCCGCCGCTGGTGCTGGAGAAACAGCATATCGACGAACTGTTCGGCAAGCTGGCGACGGTGTTGAAAAACTTGGATTAAACCCTGACCCAAAGCAAAACCTGGGGTCGGACCCTCAGTGACTCGGCGTCCCCGTCCGACCCCGGCACTTGCTTTTGGGTTTAAAAAAGGAACATCATGAACGATCTCGATACGATTACCCACTTTATCAACGGCGCCAAAGTCGACACCACCAGCGGCCGCTACGGCGACGTCTACAACCCCGCCCTGGGCGAGCCTGTGGCGCGCGTGGCTCTGGGTACCGCAGAAGACGTCGACACGGCAGTGCAGGCCGCGGCCGCCGCCTTTCCTTCGTGGTCCGCCACGCCGCCTTTGAGCCGGGCGCGCGTGCTGTTTCGCTACCTGCAACTGTGCCAGCAGCACACCGATGAATTTGCAGCCATGCTCACGCGCGAACACGGCAAGACCTTTGCCGACGCCCAGGGGGAAGTCGCGCGCGGCATCGAGATGGTGGAGTTTGCCGTCGGCATACCGCAACTGCTGAAAGGCGAATTCACGGACCAGATTTCGCGCGGCATCGACGCCTGGTCGATGCGCCAGGCGCTCGGCGTGGTGGCCGGCATCACGCCGTTCAACTTCCCGGTGATGGTGCCGATGTGGATGTTTCCGGTGGCGATTGCCTGCGGCAATACCTTTGTGCTGAAACCGTCCGAGCGCGATCCGTCGGCGTCCTTGCTGCATGCAAAACTGCTGAAAGACGCGGGCCTGCCCGACGGCGTCTTCAATGTGGTGCAGGGCGATAAAGTCACGGTCGACGCCTTGTTGGACCACCCGGTGGTGCAGGCGATCAGCTTCGTGGGCTCGACTCCGATCGCCGAATATATCTATGCGCGCGGCAGCGCCAGCGGCAAGCGCGTGCAGGCTCTGGGCGGCGCGAAAAATCATATGGTTGTGATGCCCGACGCCGACATGGACATGACGGTCGACGCCCTGATCGGCGCGGCCTACGGCTCGGCCGGCGAGCGCTGCATGGCCATTTCGGTGGTGGTGGCGGTCGGCGACGCCGGCGACAAATTGGTCACTGCACTGGCAACGCGCACGGCCGCACTGAAAGTGCGCGACGGCATGGAGCATGGTGCGGAAATGGGGCCTGTAGTGTCTTCTGCCGCCAAGCAGCGCATCGAAAAACTGATAGGAGAAGGCGTGGAGCAGGGCGCCACACTGGTGGTCGATGGTCGTAACCATGTGGTGGCCGGGCGCGAAAACGGCTTCTTTGTCGGCGGTACCTTGTTCGACCATGTCACGCCCGACATGAGCATCTACAAGGAAGAAATTTTCGGCCCCGTGCTGTGCATGCTGCGCGCGCCCGACGTGGTACATGCGGTGGACCTGATCAACGCCAACGAGTATGGCAATGGCGTGGCGATCTACACGCGCGACGGCGGCGTGGCGCGCGAATTCGTGCGCCAGATCCAGGTCGGCATGGTGGGCGTCAACGTGCCGCTGCCGGTGCCGATGGCCTTCAACAGTTTCGGCGGCTGGAAGCGCAGCATGTTTGGCGACCACCATGCATATGGCCCCGAGGGGGTGCGCTTCTACACGCGCCACAAGGCCGTGATGCAGCGCTGGCCCAATACCGCCAGCGCTGGTGTGGAATTTGCTTTTCCACAGATGAAGTAATGGAGAAGTAAAGGCGTCAAAAAACCATTCACCGTAGCGAACAAGAGGAAAGCGTGATGATCGAATCCCTGAATTACTTGCCGCATGCGGCCCTGCCCAGTGCCGAGCTGGCGGGCCACTTTACCGACCTGGCGCCGCCGCTGACGGCACGCCAGGCCGCCATCGAAAGCGCGCGCTGCCTGTATTGCTACGATGCGCCCTGCAGCCGCATCTGCCCGTCCGAGATCGATGTGGCCAGCTTTATCCGCAATATCCACGACAAGAACATCAACGGCGCGGCAGCCGGCATTTTGAAAAGCAATATCCTCGGTGGCAGCTGCGCCCGCGTCTGCCCCACCGAGATCCTGTGCGAAGACGTCTGCGTGCGCAACCACGACGCCGAAGGCCAGCCCGTGAAAATCGGCCTGCTGCAGCGCTACGCGGTCGACCACATGCAGTTTGCCAGCCATCCGTTCAAACGCGCGGCTGCCACCGGCAAGACCATCGCCATCGTCGGCGCGGGGCCGGCCGGCCTGTCGTGCGCGCACCGCCTGGCGATGCTGGGCCATGACGTGGTGATCTTTGAAAAGGAAAGCAAGGCGGGCGGCCTGAATGAATACGGCATCGCCAAATACAAACTGACCGATAACTTCGCGCAGAAGGAAGTGGAATTTTTGCTCGGCATCGGCGGCATTACGATTCGATGTTGCCAGGTGCTGGGCGAGAACCTGCACTTGCGCGAGCTGCATGCGCAGTACGACGCCGTGTTCCTGGGCCTGGGCCTCGGTGCCAGCCGCAAGCTGGGGCTGACGGGCGAAGAGGCGCCGGGCCTCTTGGCTGCCGTCGACTATATCAGCGCGCTGCGCCAGGCCGACGACTTGGCCGCGCTGCCGGTGCCGAAACGCGCCATCGTGATTGGCGCCGGCAATACCGCCATCGACATGGCGGTGCAGATACAGCGCCTGGGTGCCGAGGAAGTCACCCTGGTGTACCGCCGTGGTTTCGACGCCATGACCGCCACCCACCACGAACAGGAGATCGCCAAGGCCAACCAGGTGCGCATGCTGACCTGGGCCCAGCCGCAGCAGGTACTGCTGGACGCAACGGGCAAAGTGGCCGGCATGCGCTTTGAAAAAACCCGCATGGAAGGCACGCGTTTGTTCGGCACCGGCGAAACGTTTGACGTGGCGGCCGACGCCATCTTCAAGGCCATCGGCCAGAGCCTGGACACCGGCGTATTGATTGATCCGATGGCGGCGCTGTTGCAGCGCGATGGCGACAAGATCTTTGTTGACGCCGGTTTTCGCACGGTGCTGCCAGGCATCTATGCGGGCGGCGATTGCGTGGCGCCGGGGCAGGACCTGACGGTGCAAGCCGTGCAGCATGGCAAGCTGGCCGCAATGGCCATCCATTCCGATATCTTGAACAAAGTGGAGGCTGCATAATGGCTGATCTCAGCATCGAATTTTGCGGCATCAAGGCGCCGAACCCTTTCTGGCTGGCCTCCGCGCCACCGACCGACAAGGCCTATAACGTGGTGCGCGCGTTTGAAGCGGGGTGGGGCGGCGTGGTATGGAAAACCCTCGGCGAGGACCCGGCCGCCGTCAATGTTTCGTCGCGCTATTCTGCCCTGTATGGCAAGAACCGGGAGGTGGTCGGCTTCAACAATATTGAACTGATTACCGACCGCTCGCTTGAAATCAATCTGCGCGAAATCACCCAGGTGAAAAAGGACTGGCCCGACCGCGCCATGATCGTTTCCCTGATGCTGCCGTGCGAAGAGCACTACTGGGCCGATATCCTGCCGAAAGTGGAAGCGACGGGCGCCGACGGCATCGAGCTCAATTTCGGCTGCCCGCACGGCATGCCGGAGCGTGGCATGGGCGCGGCTGTCGGTCAGGTGCCCGAGTACGTGCAGATGGTCACCGCCTGGTGCAAAAAACATTCACGTCTGCCGGTGATCGTCAAGCTGACTCCCAATATCACCGACGTGCGCATGCCGGCGCGCGCGGCCAAGGCCGGCGGCGCCGACGCGGTATCGCTGATCAACACCATCAACTCGATTACCTCGCTCGACCTGGACCGCATGGTGGCCTTGCCGATCGTCGGCGGCGCCAGCACCCACGGTGGTTACTGTGGTGCGGCCGTCAAGCCGATCGCGCTGAACATGGTGGCTGAAATCG
Source organism: Janthinobacterium sp. 1L-D-8-B-C4 (assembly GCF_057291295.1). Taxonomy (NCBI): domain Bacteria; kingdom Pseudomonadati; phylum Pseudomonadota; class Betaproteobacteria; order Burkholderiales; family Oxalobacteraceae; genus Janthinobacterium; species Janthinobacterium sp. 1L-D-8-B-C4. The sequence goes on along the minus strand of NZ_JBXAVX010000005.1, from coordinate 319,753 downwards.
CCCGCGATCCATTGACGCACGGTTTGCCGATTTCCGGCATCGGCGGCATCGGCAACTGGCGCGACGCGGCCGAATTCCTGGCGCTGGGCGCCGGCTGCGTACAAGTGTGCACGGCCGCCATGCTGCATGGTTTTCGCATCGTCGAAGAAATGAAGGACGGCCTGTCGCGCTGGATGGACGAAAAGGGTTATGAGCGCATCAGCGACTTTTCCGGCAAGGCCGTCGCCAACACCACCGACTGGAAATACCTGGACATGAACTACCATGTGATCGCGCAGATCAATCAGGACGACTGTATCAAATGCGGCAAGTGCTACGTGGCCTGCGAAGACACCTCGCACCAGTCGATCGCGCAGCTGATCGACGCCGCCGGCACGCGCACCTACGAGGTGATCAAGGAAGAATGCGTGGGTTGCAATCTGTGCGAAATCACCTGTCCGGTGCAGGGCTGCATCACGATGGTGCCGCAGACCACGGGCAAGCCGTACATGAACTGGACGCAGGACCCCAGGAATCCCAGAGCGGTGCTGGAAACGGTATAAACAGTAGGGCACGCTTTTTGCGTATGTTTATTTGATAAACATTCACTGGCAATTGCGGTAAGCTCGATTTTTACCGCAACTCCCTTTCCCTTTCCCGTATCCCGCTACCGATGGAGTCTACCTGTGAACCACGACTATTCAGGCAACACGCAGCTATGGAATGAAGACCTGGCGCCCACCACGGCGGCCCAGCGTACCTGGCGCTGGTATCACTTCGCCGCGCTGTGGGTCGGCATGGTGATGTGCATACCGGCCTACACCCTGTCGGCCAGCCTGATCGACAGTGGCATGTCCGGCTACCAGGCCGTGCTGACGGTGTTCCTGGCCAACGCCATCGTGCTGCTGCCGATGCTGCTGATCGGCCATGCCGGCACCAAGTATGGTATTCCGTACGCGGTGCTGGCGCGTTCCTCTTTCGGCACCACCGGCGCGCGCCTGCCGGCGCTGATGCGGGCGATCGTCGCCTGCGGCTGGTACGGCATCCAGACCTGGTTCGGCGGCCAGATGATCTACACCCTGATGGGCGTGTTGCTGGGCCATGAGCTGGGCGGCGAGAAGATCGCGGGCCTCGGCATCAATGGCAGCCAGCTGCTGTGCTTCCTGGCGTTCTGGGCGATCCAGTTCTATTACATTCTGCACGGCATGGAGGCGATCCGCAAACTGGAAACCTATACCGCGCCGTTGAAAATCCTGATCTGCTTCGTGCTGCTGTACTGGGTGCACGGCAAGGCCGGCGGCGTGGGCAGCCTGCTGGATCAACCGTCGCAATTCATCGAAGGCGGGAAGAAAGCCGGCCAGTTCTGGGTCGTGTTCTGGCCATCCTTGACCGCCATGGTCGGTTTCTGGGCCACCCTGGCGCTGAACATTCCCGACTTCACGCGCTTTGCCAAGACCCAGCGCGACCAGATTATCGGCCAGTCGGTAGGCCTGCCGGTGCCTATGGGTTTGCTGGCGATGCTGGCGGTGATCGTCACCGCAGGTTCGGTTGTCATGTACGGCAAGGCGATCTGGGACCCGGTCGACCTGGCCAGCCGCATGACGGGCGCCGCCGTGCTGATCGCGCTGATTATCCTCCTGATCGACACCGTCAGCGTCAACCTGGCGGCCAACCTGGTCGGCCCTGCGTATGACTTTTCCTCGCTGGCACCGAAGCAGGTGTCGTACAAGATGGGCGGCTATATCACGGCCTTCATCGCGATTGTCATGATGCCGTGGAAGGTGCTCGAATCGACCCAGGGCTATATCTTTACCTGGCTGATCGGCTACTCGGCGCTGCTGGGCCCCATCGCCGGCATCCTGATTGTCGACTATTATTTTGTGCGCAAGACCGAGCTCGATGTGAAGCAGCTGTACCGCGACGACGGCGTCTACTCATATGGCAATGGCTGGAACATGGCCGCGCTGGTCGCCTTCATTATCGCCGTGCTGCCGAATATCCCGGGCTTCCTGAACGCTGCGTTTCCTGCCGCTTTCCCTGGCGTGGGTGAAGCATTCAAGACGATTTACACCTACGCCTGGTTTGTCGGCGTGGCGATTGCCGCCGTGGTCTATGGCGTCATGATGAAGGGCAAGGCGCCGGCGCGGTTGCAGCAGGCGCCGCTGGCCTGATTTGCTTGTGTTTTACCAAACGAGGAGACAAGGATGACTACACTGATACGTGGCGGCACTGTCGTCAATGCCGACCGCGCCTTTCGCGCCGATGTGCTGATCGAAGGCGATCTGATCGCCGCCGTTGGCGACAATCTGACTGTCCCCGCCGGCGCCACCGTGATCGACGCGGCCGGCCTGTACGTGATGCCGGGCGGGATCGACACCCACACCCACATGAATTTGCCCTTCATGGGCACGGTGACGTCGGACGACTTTTTCACCGGCACGGCGGCCGGCCTGGCCGGTGGCACCACCACCATTATGGACTTCGTCATCCCCGCACCGAAGCAGTCGCTGATCGAGGCCTATCACCAGTGGCGCGACTGGTCGGCCAAGGCGGCCGGCGACTATACCTTCCACGTGGCGATTACCTGGTGGAGCGAGCAGGTGCATGAAGAGATGGGCACGCTGGTGCGCGAGCATGGCGTCAACAGCTTCAAGCATTTCATGGCATACAAGAACGCCATCATGGCCGACGACGAAACCCTGATCAAGAGCTTTACCCGATCGCTGGAGTTGGGCGCGCTGCCTACCGTGCATGCGGAAAACGGTGAACTGGTCTACCAGCTGCAGCAGGACCTGCTGAAAAAAGGCATCACCGGGCCGCAGGCGCACCCGCTGTCGCGCCCACCGGCGGTGGAAGCGGAAGCGGCCAACCGCGCCATCGCGATCGCCAATGTATTGAATACCCCCGTGTATATCGTGCACGTGTCCTGCGCCGAATCGCTCGACGCGATTACCCGCGCGCGCGCCAATGGCCAGCGCGTGTATGGCGAGGCGCTGGCTGGCCATCTGGTGATCGACGACAGCGTGTACCAGAGCGATGATTTCGACTACGTGGCCGGCCACGTCATGAGCCCGCCGTTTCGCGGCAAGCACCATCAGGCAGCGCTGTGGCACGGCCTGCAAAGCGGCAACCTGCACACCACCGCCACCGACCACTGCACCTTCTGTGCCGAGCAGAAAGCGGCCGGCAAGGACGACTTCACGCGCATCCCGAACGGCTGCGGCGGCGTCGAGGAACGCATGGCCGTGGTGTGGGATGCCGGCGTCAATTCCGGTACCTTGACGCCGTCCGAATTCGTCAAGGTGTCATCAACCAATGCGGCGCAGATCTTCAATATCTATCCGCGCAAGGGCGTGATCGCGGCCGGCAGCGACGCCGATATCGTGCTGTGGGACCCGCAGGCCTCGCGCACGATTTCCGCCGCCACCCAGTTTGCGAAAGGCGGCTTCAATGTCTTCGAAGGGCGCACCGTGCGCGGCATTCCCGTCACCACGATTGCCGCCGGCAAGGTGGTGTTCCACAAGGGTGAACTGATGGCGGTGGAAGGGGCGGGGCGCTATATCGAACGCCCGGCTTTTTCCGCCACCACCGTATAACAAAGGAGTTATTGATGACTGAACCACGTATCAACGGCGAACGCTTGTGGGACTCCCTGATGGAACTGGCGCAGATCGGGGCCACCGCCAAGGGCGGCGTCAAGCGCCTGGCGCTGACGGACCTGGATAAACAAGGGCGCGACCTGGTGGTGCGCTGGGGCCGCGAAGCGGGCATGAGCATTACCATCGACCAGATCGGCAATGTCTTCATGCGCCGCGATGGTGTCGACAACACCTTGCCGCCGGTGATGACGGGCAGCCATATCGACACCCAGCCCACCGGCGGCAAGTTCGACGGCAACTACGGCGTGCTGGCCGGCCTGGAAGTGGTGCGCACCCTGAACGACCTGAAGATCAGGACCCAGGCGCCGATCGAGGTCGCGTTCTGGACCAATGAGGAAGGCTCGCGCTTCGTGCCGGTGATGATGGGCTCGGGCGTGTTCTGCGGCGCGTTTTCACTGGAGACCGCGTATGCGGCGAAAGACACCGAAGGCAAGACGGTCGGCGAGGAACTCGAACGCATCGGCTACAAAGGCCCGCAGGTGCCGGGCGAGCATCCGATCGGCGCCTACTTTGAAACCCATATCGAGCAGGGCCCGGTGCTGGAAGACGCCGACATCGTCATCGGCGTGGTGCCGGCCGTGATGGGCCTGCGCTGGTACGACTGCACGGTGAACGGCATGGAGGCGCATGCGGGTCCCACGCCGATGGGTTTGCGCAAGGATGCGCTGCAGGTCGCCACCGGCATCATGCAGGAAGTCGTCGCGATTGCCCACCGCTATCCACCGTATGGACGTGGCACGGTCGGCATGGTGCAGGTGTTCCCGAACAGCCGCAACGTGATCCCCGGTGAAGTGAAATTCAGCATCGACCTGCGCAATGTGAACGACGAACTGCTCGATACCATGGATGCCGATATCCGCGCCTTTATCGATCGCACGCAGGCGGCGACCGGCCTCGGTATCACGCTCGAACAAGTGTCGTATTTTGCACCGACGCCGTTCCACCCCGACTGCGTAGGCGCCGTGCGCAACGCCACCGAAAAACTCGGCTACTCGGCAATGGACGTGGTCTCGGGCGCCGGCCATGACGCCATCTATGCGGCCCGCCTGGCGCCGGCCGGCATGATCTTCGTACCCTGCAAAGACGGCATCAGCCACAATGAAATCGAGGACGCCAAACCCGGCCACCTGGAAGCGGGCTGCAATGTGCTGCTGCTGGCGATGCTGGAGCGCGCCGTCGTCGTGTAGTGCTGGCGGTGCTATGCTGGCGCCATGATTTCCCCTGACGCCATCTCGCAATTCGCCGCCACGCATGCACAGCGTGGCGGCGAGCTGCTGTCTGCCGGCGATACGCCAGGGGCTGAGGCGGCCTTCCAGTTGGCCTTGCAGGCTGACCCTGATCAGGTGTTTGCGCTATCGAACCTGGCCTGGATGCGTGAGCAGCAAGGTTTGCTGGAAGACGCGGAAGGTTGCTACCTGCGCGCGCTCGCGCTCGTACCCGACGATATCCATCTGCTGCAAAACCTGGGGGCGCTATTGATGCGGCTGCGCCGTCCGGTGGAAGCCGAGCGCATCGACCGCCGCGTGCTGGCGCTGGCGCCGGAACTGCCTTCGGCCTGGTCCAACCTCGGTGCCCTGCTGGCCGCCGTGCACCGCGAAACCCAGGCCGAACGCTGCCACCGCCAGGCGATCGCACTCGATGGCAGCTATGCCAACGCGCGCTACAACCTGTCCTATCTGCTGCTGCGCCAGGGCCGTCTGGCGGAAGGCTGGCAGATGCTCGAAGCGCGTGCGCAGCCGACCGCCTTTGGCGACTATTTCCGTTTTCCCCGCTGGCATGGCGAGCTACTTTCCGGTAAATCCATCCTGATCTGTCCTGAAGCGGGCATGGGCGACATGCTGATGCTGTGCCGCTATGTGGCGGTGCTGCGTGAGCTTGGCGCGGCGCACGTCTCCATGTTGTGCCATGCGCCGCTCAAGGTGCTGTTGCAAACGCTCGATGGCCTCGACGAGGTAGTCGCCATCGGCGAAGCGATACCTGCCGGAGGCTGGGACTATTGGGCACCGGTGTTGAGCTTGCCCGGCCTGTGCGCGACCACGCTGGAAACGATCCCGTCTTTCCCGTTTTATTTGCGTGCGCAGCCGCAAGCGGTGCGGGACTGGGCCGCACGCCTGCCGCCAGCCAGGCTGCGCGTGGGGCTGGCCTGGAAAGGCAATGCGCAATTTGAAAACGACGATGCGCGTTCGCTGGCCTCGCTCGATGCGCTGGCGCCTTTGGGCGCGGTGGAGGGCGTGCAGTTTGTCAGCCTGCAGAAAGGCGCGGGCGAAGATGAAATATCGGACGCAATCACATTGGCCGCCGGCGGCGCGGCGCTGACCGATATGGCCGACACGGCCGCGCTGATCGCCAACCTCGACCTGGTGATCAGCGTCGACACGGCCGTGGCCCACCTGGCCGGCGCGCTGGGCAAGCCGTGCTGGCTGCTGCTGCCCGATTACCTGCCGGACTGGCGCTGGTTAAGTGGCCGTCTCGATAGCCCGTGGTACCCGGCCATGCGCCTGTTCCGTCAGCCGGCCATAGTCGGCTGGGAACCGCTGATCCGCCATGTCGCCGATGAACTGGCGCGGCAGGTGGCCGAAAAACCCGTCAGAACTGATAGGCCAGGTTGAGCGACAGCGCCGAGACGTCGGCGTCCTGCGCCACGCCTGCATGCTTCGGCTTGTATTTTTCGGAGCTCAGGCGCAGGGTGCTCCACAATCTTGGCGTTAACGCATAGCCGATCTCGAATGCGCTGCCGACGGCGTTTTTGTAGCGGATGCTCTGTTGATCGCCATCAAGGTCGGTCTTGACCTTCGGCGACACCACGTAACTGAGTCCCACGCCGAAGCGCACCGTTTCCAGGCCCGTGTAATACACCATGCCTTCCACCGGAATCCGCGAAAACTTCGCGCTGCCATTCGATCCGGCGCGTGGGTCGTAATGGTAGTTGACCAGCGCCGTGGCCTGCACCGGATACTGGCTGGACTGCCACGATACGCCGCCACCCACCTTGTAACGGCCACCGCCGTGAAACATGACCGGGCGCCCGGCTGGCGTAGTGGCAGCCTGCCACTCGTCGCCGCTATAACTGACGCCCGCGCTGACCACCGGGCTGAAACCATCTGCCGCGATGGCAGCGTCGCCGGCCAGCAAGCCGGCCAGCGCTACCAGATACTGCATAAAACATTTATTCAAGACAAACTCCATATCGGTTGATTGTCGCTCACGATAACTTAAAAATCCCCGTCATGCGTATTCCAGTCGTTAGCTAACCTTTGGCCTGGAAGCTGCGCAAAAAATGCAGCAGCGCCTGCGCCGCGATATCGGCGTCGTCGGCCGTCATGGTTTCCAGCGGATTGTGGCTGATGCCGCCGTTGCCGCAGCGCGTAAACAGCATGGCCACGTCGGTAATGGCAGCCATCGCCATGGCGTCGTGGCCGGCGCCGGATAGCAGGGTATAAGGCACGACATCCACGGCGCCCACTGCCAATTCCAGCTGCTCCATCAGCCATGGCGCGCACGGCGCCGCGCTGGCCGACAGCAGCAGTTCGAGTTCGACGTCGATCTGGCGCCGCGCGCAGATGGTGTTGATGCCGTCCAGGATGTCGGCGACGGCTGCCTGGCGCACGCTGTCGCTGGCGGCGCGGATATCGAGCGACAGCTGGCAAGCGCCGGCAATCACATTGACGGAACCGCTCGGCACGTTCAGCTGTCCTACTGTGCCGACCAATGCCTCGCCCTGGTTGCAGCGCTGCTCGACCAGTAAAATGATTTCGGCGGCGGCGCTGGCCGCGTCACGGCGCATGGTCATAGGCGTGGTGCCAGCATGGCTGGCCAGGCCGTTCAATTTGACCAGGTAGCGCGAACTGCCGGCAATCGCCGTCACCACGCCCAGTGGCAAGTCGCGTTCGAGCAGCACCGGTCCCTGCTCGATATGCACTTCCACATAGCCGAGCAAATCAGCGGGATCGCGCGCGATGGCGCCAATCGCGGTGGCGTCATGGCCGGCCGCCGTGAGCGCGTCGCGCATGCTGACGCCATCGGCGTCGACCTGTTCCAGCAAGGACAGGTCGAACTTGCCCGTCACGGCCGTGCTGCCCAGGAAGGTGCTCTTGAAGCGCACGCCTTCTTCTTCGGCAAAGCCGACAATCTCGAAATGGAACGGCAGCCGTTCGCCCCATTCATGCAGATGGCGCACCACCGCGATCGGCAGCACGATGCCGAGGCGGCCGTCGTATTTGCCGCCATTGCGCACGGTGTCGTAGTGCGAACCCGTCATCAGGGTTTTCGCGCCCGGCAGGTTCGATTCGTAACGGCCCACCACATTGCCGACCGCATCGATGGTGACCTGCATGCCGGCCTCCTGCATCCAGGCGGCCAGTTGCGCGGCAGTCTGCTGGTGTGCTGGCGTCATGTAGGCGCAGGTCAGGTTGTAGCTGCTGTCGCTGTGCACCGCCAGGGTTTCGCAATGGCACATGATGGCCGGGCCGAATGGCAGCCGCACGCCGAGCAGGTCGTTCAGGCGCAGCTCGGCGATGCGCTTGATCTGGCGCAGCGACTCCGTCAACTCGTCGGGCCTGCGGTTTTTCAGCCGCCTTGCGAAAGTGGCGATGATGTCCTGGCGCGTCAGGCCTTCGCCGGTCGGGCCTTTCACGGCCAGGATGAAGGGGAAACCGAATTTGGCGTTGTAGTCGGCGTTCAGCCGCTGCAAGGTGGAAAATTCTTCGGCGCTGCACAGGTGCAGGCCCGATTTTGCCTGCTCGCGCGTCGATTCGGCCGTCAGCTGGCCGGCAATCGCCGCCTTGCCGGCCAATTCCGGGTGGGCGCGTATCAGGCCCAGCTGTTCATCGGGAGAGGCCTGCCCCAGCACCCGCTGCAGTTCTCGCTTGAGGGCCGTCAGGCTGGCAAATGGCCGCGCGCCAGCTGCGCGCAAGGCGATCCATGGCGAGTGTTCGTAGATGCCATGCAGTTGTTCTACAAACTGCTCGGCGCTGCTGGCGTTCAGGTCGGAAAGGGAGGTCATGGTTATCCAATCATGCAAGCGGTGATGATAGCGCCAGGGCAGGGCGTGCGCTATATGCGGTCGCTGATAAGGCTTATCTCTGGTTTATCTCTTTACCAGCGCTTTGGCCGCCGCGCTGACCTGGTCGCGCAGCCATTTGTGTTCGGGCGCCTGGTGCACGCGCTGGTGCCACAGTTGGTAAAAACGCATAGGCGGAAATTTCAGCGGCACCGTATAGGTTTTCAGCGGCAAGGTCTTTTCATAGAAGCGCATGAACTGGCGGCCGGTGGTCAGCACCAGGTCGGTCTGCGTCAGCATGTAGGGGATCAGGCCGAAATAGGCCGACTCCACCACCACATTGCGCTGCAGGTTTTGCCGTTCCAGGAAGGAGTCGATCACGCCGTGGTAGCCGGGCATCATGGGCGAAGGCGCCACATGGGGCAGGCTCAGATAATCGTCGAGCGTCATGGCGTCGCTGGCGGTGCGGCGCGCATAGGCGTTTTCCGCATGCATGGCGCAGATGATCGGGTCTTCGAAGAGCTTTGAAATATGCAGGTGGGCCGGCGGTTCGTCCCAGTTGGCGATCACCAGGTCCAGGCCGCCGTCGGACAACTGCCGGATATGGTCGATGCCGGGCCCCAGGCTGTGCAGCACCACGCGGCTTTTCGGCGACCCGCGCCGCAGCAGCGCCACCACGTTCGGCAGGAACTGGCTGTCCAGGTAATCGGGCGCGGCGATATGAAAGGTGCGCGCTTCTTCCTGCGCCACGAACGGCGTCTTGCGCACGAACAGGCTTTCCGTCTGGTCCAGGATGCGCTTGGCCGGGTTGAGCAGGCTTTCGCCATGCTGGGTCGGCACCATGCCGCGCGCGCCGCGCACCAGCAGCGGGTCGCCCGTCAGCTCGCGCAGCTTGCGCAGCGAAGCGGAAATAGACGGCTGCGGCTGGTTCAGTTTGAGCGCCACGCGCGAGACATTTTTTTCCACCAGCAGCAGATAAAGGATGCGAATCAGGTGCAGGTCGAGGTGTTGCGGCAGGCTGGACATGGGCGGCGGCTGGCTTTATATCGATTTGGATATGTCAAATATACGATATATTTCATGTGATGGGCGATGAATCCGGCTATCTTGTGTAAATTGGCACGAATATGGGTTCGGCTATAGCTCCAGGAATAAACTCAAGGAATAATATGGAAGTGTTTGCCTACCTGATCCCTTACGGCCTTGAATGGCTGAACCTGATCGTCCGCTGGTTGCACGTGATTACCGGCATCGCCTGGATCGGCGCTTCCTTCTATTTCGTCTGGCTTGACAACTCCATCCGGCCGCCCGCGCCCGGCTCCGAGCTGGCCAAAAAAGGCGTGTCGGGCGAACTGTGGGCGGTGCATGGCGGCGGTTTCTACAACCCGCAAAAATACCTGGTGGCGCCCGCCGAACTGCCGAAGGAACTGCACTGGTTCAAATGGGAAGCGTATTCGACCTGGCTGTCCGGCTTTGCGCTGCTCACCATTGCATACTATTTCAACGCCCAGGCCATGATGATCGACAAGTCGGTGGCCGACCTGTCGAGCGGCCAGGCGATCGGCATTGGCATTGCCACCCTGGTGATCGGCTGGACCGTGTACGACCTGCTGTGCAGATCGAAGCTGGCCAAACATGAATTGTGGTTCGGCGTGGTGGTGTTCGCGCTGATCGTGGGGGTCGCCTATGCGCTGACGCACTTGCTCAGCGGGCGCGCCGCCTACATCCATGTGGGCGCCATGATCGGCACCATCATGGTGGCCAATGTGCTGATGCTGATCATTCCCGGCCAGCGCAAGATGGTCGAAGCGATGGCGGCCGGCAAGCTGCCGGACCCGAAACATGGCCTGAAGGCCAAGCAGCGCAGCGTGCACAATAATTACTTCACCTTGCCGGTGCTGTTCATCATGATCAGCAACCACTACGCGATGACCTACCGTAACGATCACGCCTGGCTGGTGCTGGCGCTGATCATGGCGGCCGGCGTGTTCATCCGCCACTTCTTCAATCTGCGCCACAAAGGCCGCGTGGAGTGGCGCTATCCGGCCATCGGCGTGGCGTTGCTGGTGGGCGTGGCGGTGGCGATCGCCCCCAAGGCGCCGGTGGCCGTTGCCGCCGCGCCGGTGGTCGACCAGGCCGCGCAGTTCAAGTCCGTGCAGGCGATCATTGTCCAGCGCTGCGCCACCTGCCATTCCGCGAAACCCACGCAGCCCGGCTTTGCCACCGCGCCGGCCGGCATGATGCTCGATAATGAAACGGAAATCCGCCAGCACGCGGCGCAAATCTACAAGCAGGCCATCGAGCTGAAAGCCATGCCGATCGGTAACTTGACCAATATGACGGACGCCGAGCGCACGGAACTGGGCACCTGGCTGCAACAGACACTGCAAGGAGCAAAATGAGCACGCAAGAACAACGAATCACCGACTGGATCGACGCCCACTTCGACGAGGAAGTCGCTTTTCTGCAACAGGTAGTGCAAGTGCCCACCGATACGCCACCGGGCAATAACGCGCCGCACGCGGCCAGAGTGGCGCAGCTGCTGGAGGCCTATGGCTGGCAAGCCGAGCAGCATGCGGTGCCTGCCGATCAGGTAGAAGCCTACGGCATGCAGAGCATCACCAACCTGATCGTGCGCCGGCCGTACGCAGCCGGCGGGCCGACCATCGCCCTGAACGCCCACGGCGACGTGGTGCCGCCCGGCGACAACTGGACTTATCCGCCGTATGGCGCGCAGGTCGTCGATGGCTACCTGTACGGGCGCGCGGCGGCCGTGTCGAAAAGCGATTTCGCCACCTATGTTTTCGCCACGCGCGCACTCGAAGCGCTCGGCATTCCCTTGAAGGGCCAGCTGGAGCTGCATTTTACCTACGACGAGGAATTCGGTGGCCTGCTGGGGCCGGGGTGGCTGCTCGAACAAAAGTTGACCAAACCCGATTTCGTCATCGCGGCCGGTTTCAGCTACAACATCGTCACCGCGCATAACGCCTGTTTGCAGCTGGAGATCACGGTGCATGGCAAATCCGGTCACGGCGCCATGCCGGAGACCGGCGTCGATGCGCTGCAGGCGGCCAGCAAGATATTGAACGCGATCTACGGCCAGTTGCCGGAGCTGAAAAAGATCAAGTCCAAGGTGCCCGGCATCGACTCGCCGACCATGCTGGTGGGGCGCATCGACGGCGGCACCAATACCAATGTGGTGCCTGGCAAAGTCACCATGAAGATGGACCGCCGCATGATTCCCGAAGAAGATCCGGTGGCGGTCGAAGCGCAGGTGCGCGCGCTGATCGAAGACGCCGTGCAGGGCGAACCGGGTATCCGCATCGAGATCCGCCGCCTGCTGCTGTCGCATGCGCTGCGGCCGCTCCCCGGCTCGGAACAGCTGGTGGCCAACCTGCAGAAAAACGCGCTGGCGATTCTTGGCGAGACCATCCCCGCCCAAGGCACCCCCCTGTATGCGGACGCGCGCCTTTACGGCGAGCATGGCATTCCCGCCGTGCTGTATGGCGCCGGCCCGCGCACGGTGCCCGAGTCGAATGCGAAAAAGACTGATGAAAGGCTGGCGCTGGACGATTTGCGCAAGGCCAGCAAAATTATCGCCCTGACCTTGCTGGATTTTTTGGCGGCGAAATAATGGGCAGGACCATCCGTGAACTGTCGCTTGAGCTTGCCGCCGGCCGCCTCACCAGCGTGGCATTGACGCAGCAGATGCTGGCGCGCGCCGAAGAACACCGTGCGCAGGGCGGCCACGCCTATGTCAGCCTGGACGGCGAGCAGGCCTTGGCAGAAGCGCGCGCCAGCGATGCGCTGCGCGCCGCCGGGGTGGTGGCCTCGCCGCTGGCCGGCATCCCGATCTCGATCAAGGACCTGTTCGACGTGCGCGGCCAGGTCAGCAGCGCGGCGTCCCTGGCGCTGGCCGGTGCGCCGCCGGCCGCCAGCGACGCGGTGGCGGTGGCGCGCCTGCGCGCGGCCGGCGCCGTGCTGCTGGGCCGCACCAATATGAGCGAGTTCGCATTTTCCGGGCTGGGCCTGAATCCCCACCATGGCACGCCGCGCAACCCGCACGACGCCAGCCGCGTGGCCGGCGGCTCCACTTCCGGTGGCGCGGTGACGGTGGCTTTGGCCATGGCGGCCGGCGCGCTGGGCACCGATACCGGTGGCTCGATCCGCATTCCGTCGGCGTTCTGCGGTTTGACCGGCTTCAAGCCGACGGCGGCGACGGTGTCGCTGGCCGGCACGGTGCCGCTGTCACGTTCGCTCGATTCGGCCGGCCCGATCGCCAACAGCGTCGATTGCTGCGCGATTCTGCACGCGGCGCTGTCCGGCCAGGAGCATGCCTTGCAGGCGCCATCGCTGAGGGGGCTGCGCTTCGGCTACACGCCGGACTTTGTCGGCGCCGGTATCGACGCGCAGGTGCAGCAGGCGTTCGATGCTGCGCTGGCGCAGTTGCGCGCAGCCGGCGCCCTGGTGGAAAAGTTTGATTTTCCCGAACTGCTGCAACTGCCGGCCATCAATAGCGGTGGCGGCCTGGTGGCGGCCGAGGCGTGGCACTGGCACAGGGGTTTGCTGCAAGAGCGGGGCGCGCAGTACGACCAGCGCGTGGCGGCCCGCATCCGGCGTGGCCAGCAGCAGGAAGCGGCCGAGTATCTCGACCTGCTCGACGCACGTGCCCATTTGCGCGCCATCGCGCAGCAAAGGCTGGCGCCCTACGACGCCTGGCTGATGCCCAGCGTGGCCGTCGTCGCGCCAGAAGTCGCGCCTTTGGCCTCGGACGATGCAACATTCTTTGCCACCAATGGCCTGGTGCTGCGCAACGCCAGCGTGATCAATTTCCTCGATGGCTGCGCCTTGTCGCTGCCGTGCCAGCGACAAGGCGAACTGCCCGTCGGTCTCGGTATCTGCGGCCTGAACGGCACCGATGCGCGCATCCTGGCCATCGGTCGCGCGGTGGAGGCGCTGTTGCGCGAACGGTAGAAAAGACGGCGCGCAGAAATATGCCTGTTTTGTAATATGATAGCTGGCATTGATATGGGAAAGTCGCGCACCGCGTGCCGGCAAACTACACACTGTGCTCCGATACGACCTGATCAGCTGTCATGAATGCGGCGTGCTGTACCGCAAGCGCCCGTTGCGCCCGCGTGAAAAGGCGCGCTGCGTGCGTTGCCGCTCGGTCCTGTATCGCGGCACTTCCGCCGACCTGAACCGGGTGGTGGCGCTGACCCTGGGCGCGGCCTTGGTTTTCCTGATCGCCCAGTTCTTTCCCATCGTCGAACTTGAGGTCAATGGCCTGACCTCCAGCGCCACCTTGCTGGGCGCCATCCGCGTGCTGTGGCACGAGCAGATGCATGTGGTGGCCACCATGGTGTTTTTGTTTACCATGCTGTTTCCCGCGATCGAACTGGGTTCCCTGCTGTACGTGTCGCTTGGCTTGCGGCTGGGCGTGAAAGTGCCGGGCTTCAGCCTGGTGTTGCGCGCGGTGCAGACGGCGCGCGCCTGGGGCATGACGGAGGTGCTGATGATCGGCATCCTGATCACCGTCATCAAGATGACCAGCCTGGCCACGGTGGTGCCGCGCCCCGGCCTGTTCGCCTTTGGCGCGCTGACGATCATGCTGGCGATCGTTGTCTCGTTCGATCCGAAGGCGCTGTGGAACGCCGGCGACGACCTGACGCGGCAAGCCTTGCCCGGCATCCGCTACAAGACATTTGCGCCCGGCGACGCGCTGCTGCCCTGTCACAGCTGCGGCCTGGTGGCGCCACCGGGCGGCACGGCCAGGCATCCGCAGTGCGTGCGCTGCGGGTCAACTTTGCACGGGCGCCACCCGGACAGCATCAACCGCACCTGGGCGCTGCTGATCGCCGCGGCAATCCTGTACATTCCCGCCAACTTGCTGCCCGTGATGTATACGCACTCGCTGTTCGGCGTCGAAGACGACACCATCATGAGCGGCGTGGTGTTCTTCTGGACCAGCGGCTCGAAAGGCCTGGCCATCATTATCTTTATTGCCAGCGTGGTGGTGCCGATGCTGAAACTGGCGACCCTGGCGCTGCTGGCGTTCACTGCCCAGCGCCGTTCGCGCTGGCGCCCGGAGCAACGCACAAAGCTGTACCGCATGGTTGAATTCATCGGCCGCTGGTCCATGCTCGATATTTTCGTGGTGACCCTGACGGTGGCGCTGGTGCGCTTCGATGCGCTGGCCGTGATCACGGCCGGCCCCGGTGCGCTGGCCTTTGGCGCCGTGGTGGTGCTGACCATGCTCGCTTCGATGCAGTTCGACCCGCGCCTGATCTGGGATCCGGTCGACGCCGCCAAACCACATGAACCCGCAGTAAAAAACCTGGCAATTGGAGAGCAACATGTCTGACAAGGAAGAGGGCGTCCGCGCGCCCGATACGCGGCAATTGCCGGAACCGGACGTGGACAAGGCCAGCCGCTGGCTGCCGTCGCTGGTGTGGCTGATCCCGCTGCTGGCCGCGCTGATCGGCGCCGGCCTGGCCGCCAGGTCCATCCTCGACCGGGGGCCGACGGTGACCGTCAGCTTCAAGAGCGCCGAAGGTCTGGAGCCCGGCAAGACCAAGGTCAAGTACAAGGATGTCGAGATCGGCCAGGTGCGAGCGATCAACTTGGGCGAAGACCTGAGCCGCGTGCTGGTGACGATCGAGATGAGCAAGGATGCGCGCCGCTTCGCCACCGCCGATTCGCGCTTCTGGGTGGTGCGCCCGCAAATTGGCGCCAGCGGCGTGACGGGCCTGGGCACCTTGCTGTCGGGCGCCTACATTGGTGTCGACACGGGCAAGTCAGTTGCGAAGAAAGAGAGCTTCACGGGCCTGGAAAGCCAGCCCGCCGTCGATGGCGACCAGAAGGGAAAATTGTTTACCCTGCATGCGGAAAGCCTGGGTTCCGTCGACGTCGGTTCGCCCGTGTTCTTCCACCGCCTGCGCGTGGGCAAGGTGGTCAGCTTCAGCCTGGACAAGGATGGCAACGGCATTTCCATGACGGTGTTTGTCAATGCGCCGTATGATCAATTCGTCGGCAAGAATGCGCGCTGGTGGCATGCCAGCGGCGTCGACGTGCGCCTCGATTCGAACGGTTTCAAACTGAACACGCAATCGCTGGCGGCGCTGCTGATCGGCGGCATCGCCTTCGAGGCGGAAAACGGCCGCAAGCCGTCCGAGCCGGCGCCCGCCAATACCGGTTTCCGCCTGGCCCCCGACGAGGCCAGCGCCATGCGCGAACCCGATGGCGAGGCGATCACCACGGTGTTCTATTTCGACCAGTCGCTGCGCGGCTTGCAGCCGGGCGCCACGGTCGATTTTCGCGGCATTGTGCTGGGTGAAGTGCGCTCGGTGGGCATCGAGTTCGATCCCGTCAAAAAGAACTTCCGCATGCCCGTCACCGTGAACCTGTATCCGGCGCGCCTGGGCATGCGTTTCCAGACGGCGGTGGCCGATGCGGAAGAGTCCAGGAGTAACCAGATGCTCGAGCGCATGGTCAGTCGCGGCCTGCGCGCCCAGCTGCGCACCGGCAACCTGCTCACCAGCCAGCTGTATATCGCGCTCGACTTCTTCCCGAAAGCGCCCGCTGTGGCGCTCGACACCAGCAAGTATCCGCTAGAAGTGCCGACCGTGCCGAACACGCTCGATGAATTGCAGACGCAGGTGGCCAGCATCGCCAGGAAGCTCGACCAGGTTCCGTTTGCCGACATCGGCAATAACCTGAACGCGACGATCAAGCAAGCCAACGCCCTGTTCAAGCAGCTTGACGGCGAGGTGGTGCCGGAAATGCGCGGCACCCTGACGGCGGCAAAAAATACGTTTGGCACCGCCGAACAGGTATTGCAAAAGGATTCGCCGCTGCAGTCCGACGTGCGCCAGGCCTTGCAGCAGCTGACGCAAACCCTGCAGTCGCTGAACGCCCTGACCGACTATCTGGAACGCCACCCGGAGTCGCTGATCCGCGGCAAAAAAGGAGATGAACAGAAATGAAGACCATACTCGCAGCGCTGGGCGCGGCCATGTTGCTGGGCGCCTGCTCGACGCCGCAGCCCGAGCATTTCTATACCCTGTCCGGCGGCGCTGACACACAAGCAGCCAAGCCGGTGCAGTACTACGTCGAGATGCTGGCCGTCAGCGTGCCGCAGCAGGTCAGCCGCAACCAGTTCGTGGTGACGGCGCCGTCGGGCCGCATCGAACTGCTCGAGCAGCAGCGCTGGGCCGGGCCGCTGGCCGGCGAGATCGGCCAGGCGCTGTCGACCGCCGTCACCGGTGAGCTGGGGGCCATCGACGTGTTCCGCACACCGTATCCGGACAAGCTGCCGGTGTACCGCATCAGCACCAATGTGCAGCGCTTCGAATCGGTGATGAACCAGTATGCGCTGATCGACGCCGTCTGGAGCGTGCGCGAACTGGCCAGCAACAAGGTGGTGACCTGCCGCACGGTGGCCAATGAAAAGACGGCGGCAGGCTACGATGAACTGGTGCTGGGCCACCGCCGCGCCGTGCAGGCGATCTCGTTGCAGATGGCGGCCGTGGTGCGCGGTTTCGGAACGGGCAATGCCGCTTGCCCCGCCATTTGAAAGAAATCATGCCACTGATCGATTTTGCCACCTTGTCCGCATTTGCCGCTGCGTCGGCCAGCATTACCCAGTCCTGCAGTTGCTGCAGCGTGCCGCTGGACGCCTGGCAGCGTTTGCCCACCTCGCTGGAGCTGGACCGTTTCGAGGAAGTCGGCACGCTGGTGGAAGACCCGTACGACGAGCCCTCGTTTGCCGAATACCATCCGCACGGTACGCGCGACGACAGCGTCGACGCGCCGATCGCGCCGCGCTACTATCCGGCCAACCGCAGCCAGGTGGCGCGCTGCCTCAATTGCGGCCGCTACTACCTGCGCTACAACGAGGCCGGCGGCTACTTCACCGAGCTGCGCATCCGCGCATTGCAGCCGGGCTTACTGGTCGACGCCGCGTAGGCTTTCCTTCACATGCGCGATGCCCTGCTCGTCGTAGATCGCATACACGGCCGCCAGCATGTTTTCCAGTTCCGGTGAGTGGTCCATCTGGCGCACGCTGAACAGGATCGGCGAATACGCATGCGTGTCCTCCAGCGGGCGGTAGACCACGCTGCGGTGGTGCATGGCCTGCACGCTTTCGGGAACGATGGCGATGCCCTGGCCGGCCGCCACCAGTCCCATGGCAATCTGCAGTTCGCGCACCTCGCTGACGCGGCCCGGCGTCAGATTGCCGGCGCTGAACATGGCCAGCACCTGGTCGGCAAAGCTGGGCCGGGGCGCTTTCGGATACACCAGCAGCGTGTCGTGCAGCAAATCCGTCAGGCGCAAGCCGGCGCCACTGCCGGCCAGGCGGTGGCCGGGCGGCAGCGCCACCACCAGCCGTTCTTTACGCAGCAGGATGCGGCGGATGCTGGCGTCTTCGCCCGTCAGGCGGCCAAAGCCCACGTCGATGCGGCCATCCTTCAGCGCCGCCAGCTGTTCCATGGTGGTCATCTCATGCAGGCTCACGTCCACCTGCGGATGCAGTTCGCTGTAGCGGTGCACGATATCGGGCAGCTGGCCGTACAGGGTGGACGCTACAAAGCCGATCGCCAGCGTGCGTTCGAGCTTGCCGATACGCTGCGTCATCGCTGTCAGGTCGCGCACCTGGTCGAGCAGATGGCGCGCATGGACCAGGAAAAATGTACCGGCCTCGGTCAGCGCCAGCGGGCGCGAACCTTTTTCGAATAGTGCCACGCCCAGCATTTCTTCCAGCTGCTGCATCTGCCGCGACAGCGGCGGCTGGGCCATGTGCAAGCGCGCGGCGGCGCGCGTGAAGTTGCGCTCTTCTGCCACGGCGACAAAGTAACGCAAATGCCGTAATTCCATTATCGATACCTTTCAGGTATGAATTCAATACCAACTCGGTGTTGGACAGGGCGCCCGCACGGGCATATCGTATGCTGACTTCACAGAATTATACGGAATAAATATGATTCAAAATATCGAGACCTTCCTGGTCGATGTGCCGACCATCCGCCCGCACAAGCTGTCGGTGGCCACCATGAACACGCAGACGCTGGTGCTGGTGCGCGTGCGCTGCGCCGACGGCGTCGAGGGCTGGGGCGAGGCAACCACGATCGGTGGCCTGGCCTATGGCGAGGAAAGCCCGGAGAGCATCAAGACCAATATCGACACGCATATCGCGCCGCTGCTGCTTGGCATGCAGGCGAACCAGGTGGCGCGTGCGATGGCAAAAATCCGCAAGGCGATCCAGGGCAACCGCTTCGCCAAATGCGCGATCGAGACCGCGCTGCTGGACGCCCAGGCGCGGCGTCTGAACGTGCCGCTGTCCGAATTGCTGGGTGGGCGGGTGCGCGATGAACTGCCGGTGGCCTGGACCCTGGCCAGCGGCGATACCGCCAAGGACATCGCCGAAGCCGAGCAGATGCTGGAACTGCGCCGTCACCGCATCTTCAAATTGAAGATCGGCCTGCGCGACGTAATGGACGACGTGGCCCATGTACTGGAAATCAAGCGGGCGCTGGGCGAGCGGGGCAGCGTGCGCGTCGACGTCAACCAGGCCTGGAGCGAGATGGACGCCGTGCGTGGCATCGCCGCGCTCGAAGCGGGCGGCGTCGACCTGATCGAACAGCCCGTCAAGGCCGGCAACCATGGCGCGCTGGCGCGCCTGAAGCAGCGCTTCGACGTGGCCATCATGGCCGACGAAGCCCTGCACGGACCAGACGATGCACTGGCGCTGGCGCGCCTCGACGCGGCGGATGTGTATGCCGTGAAAATCACCCAGTCCGGCGGCCTGCTGCCGGCGCTGGAAGTGGCCACCGTGGCGCGCCTGGCCGGGGTCGGCCTGTATGGCGGCACCATGTTAGAGGGCGGCATCGGCACCGCCGCCACCGCCCATGTCTGTTCCACCTTTGCCGAACTGGCCTGGGGCACCGAACTGTTCGGCCCCTTGCTGCTGACGCAGGAACTGCTGCGCGAACCGCTGGTGTACCGCGACTTCATGCTGCAGGTGCCGACCGGCCCAGGGCTGGGGGTAGAGATCGATACCGACAAGCTGCAGGCAATGCGGCGCAAATAAGGAGAAACCGATGTTATTCCATGTACGCATGAACGTGAACCTGCCTGTCAGCATGCCGGCCGAGCAGGCCGCGCAACTCAAACAGACCGAAAGAGAACTGGCGCAGCGCCTGCAGCAGGAGGGCAAATGGCGCCACCTGTGGCGCATCGCCGGCCAGTACGCCAACGTCAGCATTTTTGACGTGGCCAGCGTCGACGAACTGCACAATCTGCTGACTTCCCTGCCGCTGTTCCCGTATATGCAGATCGAGGTGATGCCGCTGTGCCGCCATCCATCGTCGATCCGCGACGACGATTCCTGATACCCCCGCAACTGCTGTTCACAACAGAAGGAGACATGCAATGAACCATACCGAAATCGATACCCTCGTCAAGAAGTGGATCGTGGATGCGGCCGACAAGCCGGCCAACCCGCGCGTGCAGCAAGTGGTGGTGCGCCTGCTGGGTGACCTGTGCAAGACCATCGAAGACCTGGACCTGACGCCGAATGAAGTATGGAGCGGCATTTCCTATATGGCGGCGGCTGGCGCATCGAGCGAACTGGGATTGCTGGCAGCCGGGCTGGGGCTCGAACATTTCCTCGACCTGCGCGCCGATGAAGCCGAAGCCAAAGCCGGTCTTTCGGGCGCCACGCCGCGTACCATCGAAGGCCCGCTGTATGTGGCCGGCGCGCCGGAAAGCACCGGCTTTGCGCGCCTCGACGACGGCAGCGAAAGCGAGCGTGCCGAAGTGCTGCTCATGCAAGGCACCGTGTTTGACGCCGACGGAAAACCCGCGCCTGGCGCGCAGGTGGAAGTGTGGCATGCGAACCTGATGGGCAATTACTCGTTCTTCGACCAGAGCCAGTCGCACTTCAATCTGCGCCGTACCATCATCGCCGATGAAAACGGCCGCTACCAGTTCCGCAGCATCCTGCCGGTCGGCTACGGCTGCCCACCGGACGGCACCACGCAGCACTTGCTCAACTTGCTGGGCCGCCATGGCCAGCGCCCGGCGCATATCCATTTCTTTATCAGCGCCGATGGCCACCGCAAGCTGACCACGCAGATCAATATCGATGGCGACGATTATCTGTGGGACGACTTTGCGTTTGCCACCCGCGATGGCCTGGTGCCACCGATCACCCGCGTCAACGATCCAGCCAGACTCGATGCGCTGCAGCTCGATCAGCCGTACGCCTCGATCGACTTCGATTTCCACCTGAGCCGCGACAGCGCCACGCTGCCGACGGCGCTGGTCGAGCGCCCACGCGCGACGGCCTAAGGAGAATCCATGCAGCAGCCTTTGATCATCGGCGGAACTTCCCTGTATTACCGCACGGATGGAAACCGTACACGGCCTTGCCTGGTGCTGTGCAATTCGCTGGGCACGGACCTTTCAATGTGGGACGCGCAGGCCGAGGCGCTGGCCAAGGACTTTTTTGTGGTGCGCCACGATACGCGCGGCCATGGGCAGTCCGGCAGCGGCGAGGCGCCGTTCGGTATCGACCGGCTGGGGCGTGACGTGATCGCACTGCTGGAACATCTGCAGATCGAACGCGCGGCCTTCTGCGGCATCTCGATGGGTGGGCTGGTGGGGCAATGGCTGGCCATTCATCATCCGCAGCGCCTGACAAAGCTGGTGCTGGCCAATACGGCGGCGCGCATCGGCAGCGGCGAAGCATGGCAGGCGAGGGCGGCGCTGGTACGCCGCGATGGCACGGACGCGGTGGCCGACGGCGCGGCCGCGCGCTGGTTTACGCCAGCGTTCATCGAACGTGAAACGTCCACCGTGGCAGCCATGGTCGCTACCTTGCGGGCCCAGCATGCGCAAGGCTACGCGGCCTGCTGCGAAGCACTGGCGCAGGCCGACCTGCGCAGCGCGGTAGCGGCCATCACGGTGCCGACATTGGTCATCGCCGGCGAGCACGACCCCGTCACCACGCTCGACGACGCCCGCTGGCTGCAGCAGCAGATCGCCGGCGCCAGCCTGGCGACCGTTGCCGCGTCGCATATCTCGAACGTCGAGCAGCCGCAGCAGTTTACCGCGCTGCTGCACGCATTTTTGTCGCAGTAAATCGCATTGCCCCCGAGCACCGAAGGCGACTGGTCCGCCATCGGCGGGGGAGGCTTTTTTTAACGTTCTTAAAATAATAATAAAGCAGCACACTGGAGCAGAAACATGGAAAACAGACTGATCATCATCGGTGCGGTCGTGGTGGCGTATTTCGCCCTCATGAGCTACATCACTTACAGCGTGCGCAAGCATGCCAACAGCAGCGAAGGCATGACCGCCGGCGGGCGCAATTATCCCGCCTACCTGATCGGCGCACTGCTGCTGTCGGAATTTATCGGCAGCTCGGTCAGCATCGGCACCGCCCAGAAGGGCTACGAGCTGGGTATTTCGGCAGCGTGGAATCTGGTGGCGCTGGCGCTGGGATTCCTGCTGCTGGCGATCGTGCTGGTCAAAAAATACAAGGAAAGCGGGCAATCGACGATTTCCGGCATTTTGGCGCAGACTTATGGCGAGCCGGTGCGCTACGCCGCGTCGATACTGACCATCGTGGCGCTGGGCATCGTTGCCGTCGCGCTGTATGCCAGCGGCGGCGCCGTGCTGGCGGCAGTGCTGCACATCAACAAGACCGTGGCGATCCTGCTGGTCGGTGCCATCACCGTCATCTATGTCAGCCTGGGCGGCATGCGTTCCGTCGTGTACACCAACTTCGCTCACTCCATCGTCAAATACCTGGGCGTGATCCTGGCGCTGGCGTATGCACTGGAAGCGACCGGCGGCATCGGCCAGCTGCAGGCGCAGTTGCCGGCGGCCATGTTCAACTGGACCGCGATCGGCTGGGGCCAGATCGTCGCATGGATGATCGGTGGCATCGGCTCCATCTTCGCCACGCAATATGTGATCCAGGCGCTGGTCAGCACCGACAATCCGGCCGTCGCCAAGCGCGCCTGCTATTACGTGTCGTCGCTGATGATTCCGTTCGGCCTGATGGCCGCGCTGATCGGCATGTGCAGCTCGGTGCTGTATCCGGGCATGAAGTCGATCGACGCTTTCCCGACCCTGATCGCCCACATGCCGGCCTTTTCGGCAAGTGTGATGATCGTCGGCCTGGCCGGCGCGCTGTTCGGCGGCATCTCGGCCACCACGCTGGCGTCTGCCACGCTGGCGATGAAGGATTTTTATGACCCATGGTTCAACAAGGCAAAAACCGATGCGAAGTCGCTGATGTTCCTGCGCATCGCCATCGTGGTGGCGGGCCTGCTGCCGCTGGTGCTGGCGCTGTATGCGGAAAAACTGCTGATGATCGCCTTCCTCGGCAAGGCCCTGCGCGCCACCCTGGCCGTGCTGGTGCTGATGGCGTTTTATGCACCGAAGTTTGGCACCGCGCGCGGCGCCCTGTACGGCGTGATCCTGTCGGTGCTCGCTACCATAGGCTGGTTCCTGGCCGGCAATCCGTATGGCGTCGACAGTTCCTACCTGGCGCTGGCCGGCCCGCTACTGACGATGGGCATCAGTCATCTGTTCAAGCCGTCAACGTACAAGGAAGTGCGGCCGTAACGCGCAGTTCCGGCGTTCACGCACGCAGGCAAGACGCATCAGGCGCGCAAAACCTGGCGTCCAGCGTGAAAAAAAGTGGCAAGCGCGCATAAATTGACATTGCCGATAGGAAATTGATTCATATCGTGATATTTTTGGCATGCTTATGCATCAATCACTTCCTCCAAAGGTCCGACCGACATGTCTTTTCTGATCGTACTTGCCGCCCTGGCCTTCCTGATGCTGGCCGCCTATCGCGGCTACAGCGTGATCCTGTTTGCCCCCGTGGCTGCCCTGGGCGCCGTGTTGCTGACCGATGCGTCGGCGGTGGCGCCCGTGTTCAGCGGCATCTTCATGGAAAAGATGGTGGGTTTCATCAAGCTGTATTTTCCCGTCTTTCTGCTGGGGGCGGTGTTCGGCAAGCTGATCGAAATGTCCGGCTTTTCGCAGTCCATCGTGGTGGCGGCGATCCGCTATATCGGCCGCTCGCGCGCCAATGCCGTGATCGTGGCTGTCTGTGGCGCGCTGACCTATGGCGGCGTGTCGCTGTTCGTGGTGGTGTTTGCGGTGTACCCGTTCGCCGCAGAGCTGTACCGCCAGAGCAATATCCCCAAGCGCCTGATGCCGGGCGCCATCGCGCTGGGCGCATTTAGCTTCACCATGGATACCTTGCCCGGCACGCCGCAGATCCAGAACATCATCCCCACCACCTTCTTCCACACCACCGGCTGGGCCGCACCGTGGCTGGGCACCATCGGCGCCGTGCTCACGGTAGCCGCCGGCCTGGCCTACCTGGAATGGCGGCGCCGCTCGGTGATGGCCAGTGGCGAAGGCTATGGCACCGATACCCAGCCGGTGGTCTCGGCCGACCCGGCCAGCCTGCCGTCGCCGCTGCTGTCGGTCGCGCCACTGGTGCTGGTCGGCGTGGCGAACTTCTTGCTGAGCCACTGGATCCCGCTCTGGTATGGCAGCAGCCACGTCATCACCAGCAGCGAACTGCCGGGCCTGCATGCGCCGGTGACCACCTCGATCAATGCGGTGGTCGGCATCTGGGCAGTGGAGGGCGCCTTGCTGCTGGGTATCTTGCTGGTCTGCGCCACCGCCTTCAAACGCACCAAGGACGGCTTTGCCGAAGGCACCAAGGGCGCGGTCGGCGGCGCGTTGCTGGCGGCCATGAATACCGCTTCCGAATATGGCTTCGGCGGCGTGATCGCCGCGCTGCCCGGCTTTATCGTGGTGCGCGACGCCCTGCGCAGCGTACCCGACCCGCTGGTCAACGCGGCCGTCTCGGTCACCACCCTGGCCGGCATTACCGGTTCCGCCTCGGGCGGCATGAGCATCGCCCTGGCCGCCATGTCCGACAGCTTTATCGCCGCCGCCCAGCAGGCCCATATCCCGCTCGAAGTGATGCACCGCGTGGTGGCGATGGCCAGCGGCGGCATGGACACCCTGCCGCACAACGGCGCCGTGATCACCCTGCTGGCCGTGACGGGGCTGACGCACCGGCAGTCGTATCGCGATATTTTTGGCATTACCGTCATCAAGACGGCGATCGTGTTTGTGGTGATTGCGACGTATTATCTGACCGGGCTGGTGTAAGTGGGGAATGAGTGAACGGCAAGGATGGATTTGGTAGCACTGCTTACCATCCCAGGCCTCTCATCGCTTTTTGCAACCGTATCAAGAAAATCCAGAATAAGACCCCCATAATGAGTGTCGCGATGAACACAAGCCCGCATTGCTCGCCGACCGTAAGCCTGCGCGATTTGTACAGCTTGAACGATGCCCAGAAAAAGAAACTAAGTGCGAGGAGCGCAAGCGGAAGTTTCAGCGGCCTGTCATTGAACTTGGGCAAAGAAATACCTGTGAATATCACCAACATATCAGTCGGTCGATCAATAAAAAGCACGAAAAAAGCCATTACGGGCAGAAACCCGATGAGTAGCCCCAGAAAATAGAATTTGATGCCGTGACCTGCTGGGTGATTGAACATGGTCCTGATGCCTTCCCGGAGGATTGTTTGCCCAATCATGTGATCGACGTAGCCCGTCGAAAAGAGCGGTGCGTGATGTCGATTGTGGCCTTCTTGCAGGCTGAACCCATTACAACCGGCGAAGGGTATCGTTTCAAGCCGCCGCGTCAAGGTTCGATTCATTTCCTGTTGCGCCGTCTTGATGTTCACCGCAGTGAGCGTGTCAATTGCCACGCTCGCTCGTTGCGCGCTATATTCCGTCACGCCGAAGTCGCGTGTCTTTATCGATCCGATGCAGGGCAGCGTCGCAACGCAATCAAGGGGCCGTCACCGTCATGGATAAAATCGATTTCAACTACCTGCAGGCGTTTGTGATGGTCGCGCGCGAGCGCAGTTTTACGCGCGCCGCGCTGCAGCTGGGGGTGTCGCAATCGGCGCTCAGCCACACCATCCGCCGGCTCAAAACGCAGTTGAAAGTACGGCTGCTGTCGCGCAGCACGCGCGGCGTGTCGCCGACCGAGGCGGGCGAGCGCCTGTTTGCGTCGATCGAGTCGCACTACGAGGGCATTGCGGCCAGCGTCACGCGCCTGACGGAAACGCGTGAAAAGCCGGCCGGCACGATACGCATCACGACCCACGACCATGCCGCCAGCACGGTCGTGTGGCCGAAGATTTCGCCGCTGCTGGCGCGCTATCCCGACCTCAAGCTGGAGCTCAATATCGAGTACGGCCTGATCGATATCGTGGCGCAGCGCTATGACGCCGGCGTGCGCCTGGGCGACCAGGTGGCGCAGGACATGATTGCCGTGCGCATCTCGGAAGACTTGCGCATGGTGGTGGTCGGCTCGCCGGCTTACCTGGCGCAGTGCACGGCGCCACGCGTGCCGCACGACCTGGCTGCGCACCGCTGCATCAATCTGCGCCTGCCGACCTATGACAATCTGTCGTCCTGGGAATTCATCAAGGAGGGCCAGCGGCTGGACGTGCGCGTCGATGGCCAGTGCATTTTCAATACCACGCCGCAAAAAGTGCAGGCTGCGCTGGAAGGCCATGGCCTGGCCTACGTGCCGGAAGACCTGGTGGCCGCGCATGTCGAAGCAGGGCGTTTGCTGCCGGTCTTGCAGGACTGGAGCCCGACCTTTCCCGGCTACCATCTGTACTATTCAAGCCGCCGGCAACCGTCGTTGGCGTTCACGGTGGTGCTGGACGCGCTGCGCGTGTAAGGCCAGCATTCATGACGGCAGCTCATGTCGTTATTGATTCATGCACGGGTATGCTCATGAGCGCGGCGCGCCTATAGTGCCTGCATCACTCACCACGTTCAAGGAATCGCCATGCAACTCAAACGAGTCGGCTCGCAACCGTCAAGCAAAGGACCCGAGCAGTTTTTCACCGGCACCGTGCGCATCGACATGCTCAACGCCGCCCCCGCGCCGTCGCGCGTTTCTGTGGCCAGCGTCACCTTCGAGCCGGGCGCGCGCTCGGCCTGGCATACGCATCCGCTGGGCCAGACCCTGATCGTCACGTCGGGCTGCGGCTGGACCCAGTGCGAAGGCGAAGCCAAGGTGGAAATCCGCGCCGGCGACGTGATCTGGTGCCCGCCCGGCCACAAGCACTGGCACGGCGCCACGGCTACCACAGCCATGACGCATATGGCGATCCAGGAAGCGCTCGATGGTGTCAACGTGGTGTGGCTGGAGAAAGTCAGCGATGACGACTATGCGAGCCCGGTCATCGAATGGCAGGCGCACGCTCACCCTGCATAGCTCGCTGCGGATGCTGGCGTCGCGTGCAGCCATCATAAAAATGATATATGATGGTTGTCATGCAGAATAAATCATCAAAACGTCCCGCTGCCAGCCGCAAGGAAGCCACTCACGAACGCATCGTCGAAGTGGCTTCGCGCGCGATTCGCCGCAGCGGCTACGATGGCACCGGCGTGGCCGACATCATGAAAGAAGCGGGCCTGACACACGGCGGCTTCTACGCGCACTTTGCCTCGCGTGACGCCTTGCTGACCGAGGCGGGCGACCGCGCCGGTGCCGAGTCGGTAGCGCTCGCCTCGCGCGTGGCTGCTGCCGCGCCGCCGGGGCAGTCGGTGCGCGCCATTATGGAAGCGTATCTGTCGCCCCAGCATATCGCCGCGATTGAAACGGGTTGCCCGGTATCGGCGCTGGCCTGCGAGATGCCGCGCCAGGCGCCCGAAGTACGCCAAGCTGCGACCTTGCATATCAAGGAAATGATCGACCTGCTGGCGCGCCAGATGCCCGACTGGGGCGATGCACGCGCCCACGAAGAGGCAATGGCCCTGCTGTGTGCGCTGATCGGCACCACCATGCTGGCGCGGGCGGTGGATGACCCAAAACTGTCAGCCGCCTTGTGCGCCGCGACCATGAAACAATTTTCGCCAAGTGCCGAGTGATGCATGCCGGCGCTTTTTTTTTGCACAGGAATATGACGATCATCATATTCAATAACCCGGCGGCGCCTTCGCGCCGTTCAACCACCAAGGAAGCAACCATGTCCCACACTACACGCAATATCGCTGTCATTACCGGCGCCTCGTCTGGCATCGGCGCCATTTACGCCGACCGACTTGCCCAGCGCGGCCATGACCTGGTACTGGTTGCCCGCCGCGCCGACCGCCTGCAAGCGCTGGCAGACACCATTGCCGCCGCACATGGCGTGCAAGTGCGTACGCTGGTCGCCGACCTGGCCACCGAAGCCGGGCAGGACAGCGTGGTGCAATTGCTGGCCAGCGACCCGGCAATCAGCGTGCTGGTCAATAACGCTGGAACTGCACGCCTGATGCCGTTTGCCGCCAGCACCGGGCAGGACCTGGCGTCGCAGCTGGCGCTGAACATCACGGCCTTGAGCCGCCTCACGCACGCGGTCTTGCCTGGCTTTAAAGAGCGCAAGCAGGGCACCATCATCAATATCGCTTCGGTGCTGGGACTGCATACCTTGCCGATCAGCGCCGTCTACAGCGGCACCAAGTCCTTCGTGGTGGCCTTTACGCGCGGCCTGGAGCAGGAACTGGAAGGCACCGGCGTGAAGGTCCAGGCGGTATTGCCAGCTGCTACCGCCACCGAGCTGTGGGATGGGTCCGGCGTGCCACTGGCGGCGCTGGCGCCCGAGACCGTGATGGCGGCCGATGCCATGGTCGACGCAGCCCTGTTCGGCCTCGACAAGGGTGAAAGCCTGACCTTGCCATCGGTGGCTGATGCAGCGTTGATTGAACGCCATGAGCAGGCGCGCGTGGCCCTGTTTGCCGCTTCGCAAACTGGCAAGGTCGCGCCGCGATTGCAGCGGGTCTGAGGCCACTACTGCGCTACCCGCAGCAATACGTCGGCGTGATGATGGCCGGTAAAACTTGAAAACATCTGGCCGCGCAACTGGACTTGCTGGCCCAGTTGCGGTCTTAATGTGGCGTACTGTACCGGCGTCAGCACTAGTTGAATTTCACGCACGCCCTTGTGCGGCTCACGCTCCGGGCCGCCATCGCCCTGAGTGCAGATAGTCTGCTTGAGCGTAAGGTAAAAGCCGGTTTCAGCTTCGTCGCCGTCGGCGATGCTTTCGAAGTTCGGGCGGCCGGGAAACGTTGCCCGATGCAGGGTGCCGTTCAAAGCGACGACCTCGGGTTCATATTTCAGGCAGTCGGCGGCATTGGCTGCCGAGCAAAACAGACTGAAAAACAGCAGCTTCGACAGCGTCAGGCGGATGGTCATGACAGGGTTCCAGTAAGGGCTGGGCTCATGTTAGCGGGGATTTAGTAGCGAGCAAAGTGATTTGATGAACCTTGCTTAACTGCAATGTATAAGAATGGTATGCGGGCGGTCAACGTAATGTCGCGCAGCACATTTATATAATGCTGGGGCCAGCCTCAAGCAATAATGATACCGCTACAGATCAAAAAAAGGCTGATTACTGCATTATCGTCGACGAAGGAAAGGAGAATTGTTCATGACCGCCACGAGCAAGCTGTCACCGTCTCGGCTTAGGCCATCACCAGCCTATTTTTTTAAGTGCTTCACCTAGCTGATGCATGAATATCGAAAACCGTATCACAGCAATAAGTGTTGCGATCACGACCAGTAAGCACTGATCACCTGGTGTGATTCTGTTCGATTTGTGCAGTTTGAACGTTGCCCAAAGAAATACAGCTAGAGTGAGGGATGCAAGCGGGGCCTTCATGAATCTGTCATCTAACGCGGCTATGGAGATGTCAGAAAATACCTGCACAACTGTTTCTGGCGTATCAAAGGCGAGCAGGGAAATCGTTAAAATCGGCAGAAAACCGACGAATAGCCCGAGCAAGTATGTCGTCTTGTTATTTCTAATTCGTCCGAGTAAAAGACTCAGCATGGCCATATATCGGCCCCCGTCGTGGCGGGTCTGGACGCAGCCATGATTTTCCATGATTGTAGGGGCTGCAGCAACAGTTGTGGCAGCGGGTTCTGCGCTGGGAATGCGCCTGCCATTTCATCGGTCAAGGTCATTTTATATCGTGTATATTACGCTTGTGCATTGTTGTTAATGCATTTTCCGAGTCCTTCATATATCGACCCCAGCTATCTGCACATGGAGCTAACCATCCGGTTAGTTTTTCGTCGTCAAATTTTCCTGCGCTCAGGTTGATGTACCGGGCACCTACGTCAACATCTGGAATGAACTGAATACCTAATACCGCCTCGATCTCCTTGACCAGACTTGGGAAGCCTTCCACATTTGCCAGTTCGGGCCATTTCAACAACCTATGAAATTTGATCTGTTGTGCTTCAATTTGCACGTCAATCTCCGCTCGCCATTGCACGTGATACTCGCTATCGTGGCGAAACAAGTTGACGACCCATAGCCCCCAGGACGGGATCCTGAGCGATAGCTTTACGTCACTTGGCTGAAGTCTTTTCCGCTGATAGAACCAGTAGCTCATCGGAACAGTACTAATAGTGAACTCAAGGGCCCAATCGTCAGAAGATGGCTTCATTCCTAGCGACGCTACGAAACAAATTGCAATTTCGGCTGCTTCCATGAGTTAGCTCGCTTTGAATATACGGTTATGTTTCGTTGAAATGTCGGAGCCGAATCTTTTTGTGAGCATTGCGCCGATATCAAAGGAATCAGACATGGGAGCCTAATTAAAATAAGACACAGAATAAGGTAGTAATTTCTGGCTAGAAATACCGGCCTAACCACTTGAATTTAAGGATAATTCTGGTCTGGGTGAGAGGATTTGAACCTCCGGCTTCTGCGTCCCGAATAATGAGTACGGCTTATAAGTTGAAAAGCAAAGACGTCAGATGCGCCGACATGGTCGGGTCGCGGCAATCTCACGTGGCGCGCCTCCATCGTCAGGATATCCCTGATTGAATCAACAGTTAGCTCAGCAATTGATCGTGTACGAACGCAAAGCATGCGGTCAGTGTTCAGCCGTTTTCTTGAGTTGGCTGACGTCTCTCAGCACCTGTCCGTACGATCGATACAAGTTGGCCGCCGGCAGGCGGCCTTGTTGCGCCATTAGTGCATGCACCTGCTGCAGGCGATAGAAGGGGACGCGTGGATATTCATGATGTTCGATATGGTAATGGATTCGATGTGGTCCGACAAAAAAAGTTTGCCAACTGCGCCGTACGACGGTACGCGCACTGAATCGCTGATCTTCCGACGCCCTGTAGCCGGCATGCTCGGTGATCGCGCGTATGCGACCGAACAGCGGTAGCAAGGTCAGCGCTGGCAATATCCAAAGCCCGAAATACAGCGCTGCATGTCCCGCCGCCGCGAGCAGGCCGATCATCACGCCCTGGACCGCAATGATGCTGGCGATGGCGTAGAACCCCTTGCTGTGGCCGGCAGCCTTGTGCGGATTGCGGCCACGCTGCCTGGTGCGCAACAGATTGCGCACGCTGAGGAAGTAACCAATGCCGGTGGCATCTTTGAACAAACGCCACACCAATTCCCTGCGCGTCACAGGGTAGTCGCCGATGCCGAATATGGTGGCGACCGGATCGTCTGCCGCCATCGGCGCGCGGTGATGCTGCAAGTGCCCGTTGCAATAGAAGTCCATCATCAGCAGCAGTGGCGCTGCCGCGAACAGTTGGCCTGCTATGTCGTTCAGTCTCCGATGCGACAGCAGGGTGCCGTGAGCGCTTTCATGCATCAGCACGGCTAGCGCGAGCTGGGTGCGGGCGATCAGGATCGCGCTCAGCAGGAACACCAGCGGATAGGGAAAGCGCATAGCCGCGACGAAGCAGGCAGCAATCAGCGCCCAGTCAAGTGCGACGGCGAGTAGTGCGCGCGGATTGCTGATCGTTGTGAGATGCGCCGGTAAAGGGGGCCTCATGATAGATACCTCATCTTTGGACAGACCGCGCGGCCAGCTCGTACAGCACTGCTACCCAGCTCTGCAGGCGTGCGCTGGCTACTGCGCGGCCGTCGGGCGCAGGCAAGGCAGGGGCGCTTTGTAGCAGATCGGCGCACGCGCTGCACAGATCTTGGGCGAACGTTGCCGCGTCGCCGCGCCAGACGACGATGCGATGTGCCAGCCCCAGCGCCGCCGCGCGTGCTGCGTTGATTTTCTGCTCCGGCTGCTCGGTTAGCACTAGCACGATGGGTCGACCGTAGACCAGCGCCACCGACAACGCCGCCATGCCGGGTGCCGAGACGATCAGGTTGCTGGCGGCAGCTTGCCACACCCAGTCGGTGTCCTGCGCTTTCCATCGCGCGCGTCCGGCATAGCCCTCGCCGACCAGCGTTGCGTGCATGCCGGCGAGGCCCAAGCCGGTTTCGACGCCATCGGCCAGGCAGGGGTCGCGGAAATGGGGATTGAGGTAGACAGCTGCGCGCGCCTGCGCGCGCGGCACTGCGGCGTCAAACAGTGCGGCCACAACGACCGGAGTCGGCAGGCGGAATGTGGCGCCGTCGCAAGTCGCCTCGTAGCTGAAGTCGTGCTCAATGCGCGCCAAGCTGGCGTTGATTTGCCATCCGACGATGCGATGGAACAGGCGTGACAGGATAGCTGGCAGTCGCCCGGAAAAATTGTTTTGGACCGCCTGCCGCAAGCTGGCGCCATAGACGTGTACCACCTTGCCCCGCCATGCCGGCATGCAGCCCATGAACAGCAATGCCGGATGAAAGGAGTCGTTGATGATCAAGTCCGCGCTGCGCAGAGCGACGCGTAGTTGCATGATGTCACGGTACATCCGCGATGGTCGGAACAGATAGTTGGCGATATTTGTGTCGGTTTCTGCGGGCAGCATATTTTGCCGGGTATCGAACTGGACTGCGTAGTGGTGCGACAGCACGTGGGCAGTGATGCCGAAGCCGGCCAGGAAAGCGACCCCTTCGTCCGATGTGGTCAGTACATCGACATCGGCGCCGTATTCGCGCAACGCATGCGTGAGCAGTTGTGCGCGCATCAGGTGGCCGCGGGCGTCGGCCGTTGCCAGATAGGTCACCTTGATGGTGTTCATGGACGTGCGGGCCACAGCCGCAACGCGGCGCCGGCCAGATACATGATGAGTGCGCCGGATACACCCCAGGCACGGTCGATGGCGCGAATCTCATCGAGCAGCGATGCCAGGCTCCTGTGTTCGGACGGCAGCACCAGACGCGCCAGCGTATGCTGGCACAAGCGAACGTGGCGGTCTTCATCGCTCAGCACGCCAACCAACAGGGGATATAGCGGATGAACCGCCCCAATCAGCGCGCAATGTCGCCGCAGAACGCGGG
This sequence comes from Janthinobacterium sp. 1L-D-8-B-C4, assembly GCF_057291295.1. Taxonomy (NCBI): domain Bacteria; kingdom Pseudomonadati; phylum Pseudomonadota; class Betaproteobacteria; order Burkholderiales; family Oxalobacteraceae; genus Janthinobacterium; species Janthinobacterium sp. 1L-D-8-B-C4. Next base: position 286,800 of record NZ_JBXAVX010000005.1, on the reverse strand, counting down.
TGAACGTCTGTTCTGCGCACAAGCCGATAGCGAACGCCGGGATGAGGTTGCCTGCGGAAAAGCTGGTGCCGTAGCGATGCGCGAGTGTGCGCCATTGCGCGATCTTGCGCAGGGTGAGCGCATCGGGCCGCGCGGACAAAGGCCTCGGCGCTATCCCGCCCCGCGCCGTTAGCGCAGCCGCAAACAGCGAAGCATGACGCCGTTCGTCCGCCAAGTGCTTTTCCATTTGTCGCGCCAGCCAGGCCGGAGGCTGGCCCAGCAGGTCAGACTGCAGCGCTATTTCGCTGGCCTCCTCGCCGATCAGGTAGATACGCAACAGCAGCCGTTCACCGGCCACGCTGGCATGCAGTTGGCGCAGGGCAGCGCGCTTGATGCCGTCGACGCAGCGCGCCTGAATGGCCGGCAAGCCGCGTAGCGGCGGCGCTGTCAAGCGAGCCGGCAGCGGCCATCCATTAGCGTGCAAGCGCATCGCCCGCCGCCAGCTGATTGCCCAGCACGAGCCCGATAAAGCTTTGCTGCAGGAAAGCCGCCGCCGCATCGCCGGCCCCGGCAAAAGCCTGTTGCCGGTCGCCGTAACGCAGGTAGCCCTGGCCGTGCACGGCGCCGATGGTCAGCTTGTCGCGCGCAGCGAAGCCACGCTTCATCAGCGGCTTGAGCAGCGGCTGGTCGCTCAAGCCGTACAGGAACAGTTCGCGCTGGACCACGTGGTCGGGGATTTTGCCGGTCAGCGCTTCCAGCTCGAATGACCAAGTGCCGTGTGCCAGCAGGCCGCCGGCGTTGCCGGCGCTTGGCGGATCGCTGTGCAGCCGTGCGCGCATCACCGGCTTGGCTACCTTGCCTGCACCGAGCGCGATGGTGATGTCAGGATCGCCTGTGTTCGCGCCGCGGTTGTCACGTACCTGCACCAGGTGGCTGGACAGACGCGCGGCCAGGGCGGGATCTGACACCAGCTTTGTGGCTTGCTCGAACGATACCAGCACATGTCGTCCACTTGCTGCCGGCACGTCCACCAGATAGGGGTCGATGCGTACCGCGCTGAACGCTCCCTTGACCGGTGCATGCACATGGCTGCTGACTGACCAGCCGTCTCCGGATTTGCTCAGTATCAGATGGACGCTGACCGGTACTCGGCGGCCCGTTCCGTCCAGTGCCGATCCCTGCAACAGAACGTCGCCGACGATGGTCTTTTTGTCATAGCTGCGGGCGTTGTTGAAGTGGATCTGGTGCAAGTTGGTGTCGACTGCTGCCGTGGTGTCCTGGTCGTCGAGGCCGATGCGGTTGCACATCTCGACGCGCATGCTCACCTCGGGTAGTGGGCAGCCGCTGGTTGATGCAAAATAGTGAACGCCACGCCCCTCCAGGTTAGTGGCGCGGGCGCTACCGCTCAGTGCCAGCGCGCTCAGGGCTACCCATTGCAAAGTGGTGTAGGTACGGTACAGGGTCATGGTAGGGTTTCCCGCGGTTAGCGTTCATGGTAGGACAGCGATTGTGCGTCGGCGCCCTCGGCGGCAGCGCTGCGGATACCCAGGCCCCGGCACAGTGCGCCAAGCATGTCCAGCCCGGAAAAAATCCCGATCAGGGCGACGGCCGACACCCAGCGCACGCCGCGCACCGGCGCTGCATCCTGATGGTTGAGTGCGTGCAGGCTGTACCATAGCCGCGCCGTCAGCACGCAGAGCGGTCCGACAGGGCCGCTATGACCCAGCCATTGCATGGACCTTGGCAGATAGGTGCGCACCAGGTGGGGCGTCAGGCCGACCGTGTCCTGTCCGCGTAGCCAGCGTAATTTGAGCAGCTCGAAGCGGGTATCTGGTAGTTTGTGCTCGGTGTGCGCCCGCGCCGCGTAGTGCAGAGCCACGCCCGCGGCTTGGAGGCGCAGGCCCAGCACCTGACAGTGCGCGCGGAATACGCCGTCGAGTGGTTGATAGCGGTGCTGCGCGAACACCTCGCGCAAGAACACCACGTTGTTGGCATAGAAGTTGCGGGTCGCGCGAGCTTGCAGCCGGCTGGGGAAGTACATGAAGTCAATCGTGGTCAGGGCGGTGCCTGCCACAGTGGCGGCGTAGCTGGTGCGGCCGGCCACCACTGCCGGTGGCGCTGCGTCCGTCAGCGGCGCTATCAGCTGTTCAAGCCAGTCTTGTTCAGGCTTGCAGTCGGCATCTGCGAAGCAGACGTAGTCGCAGTGGTCGGCATGGACGGCGTCGAAACCGTCGTTCTTGGCCTGGTAGTAGCCGGTGCTGGCATTGATCCGCACGAAGTCGATGCTGCGGCCTGCCAGGCGCTCCGCGCTTGTGCGAATGCGCTCGCACAAACCGTCGTGCGTGACGACCACTTGTGCGAGTGCGCTCAATGTTACGCTCTGTTGCGCCAGCAGGCCGATCACATGCAGCAGGCTGGCGCCGGCCGCATCCAGGCCGGCGCCGCCGCGCAGGTTATTCGTTTCCAATACCAGAGCGGTACGCGCGGCGACGTATTCATGCGGCATATTGATTTCCATTGCCCAAACAAGACGAGGGCCGTTAGTTGGTCAAATCGGCGTACCTTTGCGCGGCCAGCCCCTCAACTCTACCCTGATGAGGCTGCTAACCAGGCCAAGCTGCAGGCGTACGGATTGTCTATGCCGAGATGCTATTTTGCTTTGCCAATTCCGAACCCATCTTGTTTTTGGACAATATCACCATTAGTTTTCCCCGGGGCATTTATGGGATCAGCTTACTGCCGTCATGCTGGCGAACGGCGGGCCACGGTGAGTCATGGCACACCTGTCCTCACGGCTGTATTTTGGTTCGCGCAGGCTGATGCGATCTTATTGACTGGCAATATTTGCCTCTGCGCTATCAGCCGGATTTTTATTCCTGGCGCAGTGGTTGATGGCGTCGCGGGTGTCTGCCACGCGGGTGAGCAGATACTAGAAGTGGAAACACCGAACAGCTATGCTCATTTGCCACTAACGGGCCAAAAATGACAAAGCCCGGTAGCTGTGGCTTTTCTAAGTTCTTGATTTGAAAAAAAGAAATCTGGTCGGGGTGAGAGGATTCGAACCTCCGGCCTCTGCGTCCCGAACGCAGCGCTCTACCAGGCTGAGCCACACCCCGTCACCTGCTTTGCTCATTACAGCAGGTGACGGGCGCTGTTTCAAGCGGCGCGATCAAATCGGCGCGTGGTTTATTTTTTCTCCTGCTGCGCCTTCTTGATTTCCGCTTCCGTGACTTTTTTTGCCGGCGCATTGGTCGCTGGCGACTTTGCCGACTTGCGCACGGCTTTCGCTTCTGCCATCACGGCGGCGCAGTCGGTATCGGGTGCGCGGTCGACATTGATCAGGGGCAGCAGGGCGGCGACTGGGGCGACCACGGTGGCCAGCGCCACGGCGGCGCCTGCTTTCAGGGCCAGCGGGCCTTTTTGCGGGCCGACTTTCGGCTCCTTGAAGGTGCCTTTGGCGTACAGCGGAGTGCGCAGCGAGAAGATGCGGGCGCCCTTGGTTTTCGGGCGGATATCGAGATCGAGCGTTTCGCTGGCCAGGCTGACGTTGCCGGTCACGTTGACAACAGCGTTGTCGGTATCGAGCACGAAGCGGCGCACGTCGGCCACGCCGTTCTTGACGTTGAAATCGCTGGCCAGGCAGTTCAGCTGCACCTGTTTGTCGCCAAACACTTTCACGAACACAGCGTTGGCCAGGTTCAGGCCGGCCAGTTCCAGGATGAACTGGCTGACCGAGCCTTCGCTGACGGTGGCCGCCAGCTCGCCGTTGGCGCTGGCCAGCATGGCCGAGACCGAATTGCCGTGGCCGGTCAGGGCCGCGTCGGCATAGACTTCGCCGAAGCTGGCCTGCATCGATTGCAGTTTCGGGAACAGCTCACGGATCTTCAGATGGCGCGCCGCCACCTTGGCTTGCGCAGCGATGTTTTTCTGGCGGCCATCGAGCGTGATGTTGGAGGTGATGTCGCCACCGGCCATGCCGAAGTTCAGCGGCGTCAGGCTCAGCACTTTATCCTTCATGTGGATTTCCGCGACGATATCGTTGAACGGAATGTCGTGCGTACGCACCAGTTTCTTGCCGGTGAATTTTACGTCGGCATCCAATGCATCCCACTTGGCGGTGTTGAACTGTTCCACCGGCAGGGCCTTGCCGGCCGGCTGGTTGGCGGCCTTGCCGCGTGCCTGTTTCTTGGCGTTGCTTTCGGCGCCGATGGTCGGGCCCAGGTCTTCCAGGCGCAGTTGCTGCGAGGTCAGTTCGCCGCGCAGCAATGGGCGCGGCTTGCGCGGCAGGTATTGCAGGGTGCCGGCCAGATCGCTCTGGCCCACCTTGCCCTTGAATTTTTCATAGGTCCAGTTCCAGGTCTGGCCTTCCTTCTTGCCCAACAAGCGGCCTTTGGTGGCGTATTCCGGCGTTTCCGGCAGCAGCACGCCCGTCAGCGGATACAGGTCGGCCATGCTGGCGCCTGCCAGGCTCAGCTGCAAATCGATGCCGGACAGCGAGCGCGGATCGGTCAGGGTGCCGTCGACGCTGGCCTTGTTCTTGCCCAGCACGGCATTGGCCTGGATCGGGTACACAGTATGGTCGCCGGTCAGCGACAGCACGGCGCCGGCCTTGCCGCCGCCGGTCACTGGCGCCTTGCGGTAGGTGCCGCCCAGGGTAAAGGCGATGCCGTATTTTTCGACCTTTTCAGCTGCCGGAGCATCATTTGGCGTGGCGTCCGGCGCGGTCGAGCTGACCTTGGCGTTCAGGTCCAGGTCGATGGCCTGGTCGAGGTAGCGAATGGTGCCGGCGGCAAAGGCCATGCGCTGGATTTCCACGTCCCATTCCGACGGGCCATTGTCTTTCAGGGTCCAGCTGTTGCTGCCGTCGGCGCGGCGCTGCAGGGCGATTTGTGGCGCTTCCAGCGCCAGGTCGGTCAGCACCACGCGGTGGCTGAGCAAGGGCAGCAGATGCGTCGACACCACGATGCGCTGCGCGCTGGCCATCTGCTTGCCGGCCGTGGCCCAGTCCGGATTGCTCATCCGCACATCATTGGCGGTAATGGTTGGGCGCGGCACATAGCGGCGCCAGCCGGCTTCGGTCTTGAGTCCCTGGTGGAATTTGACTTGCAGGTCGCCGCCGATGACGAATTCGCGGCCCGTGCTTTCCGATACCTTGCGGTTGATATAAGGGCGCGCGCGGTTCCAGTCGAAGGTCATGATGAAAATAATGACCAGAAGAATCAATACCAGCAGAGTGCCCAGCGTCCAGCCAACAACTTTCAAAGGTTTTACGCGTGCCATAACAGATCCCGTTCATCATGATGTTTAAATCAATGTAGGGAAAATGTTCATGCGCGTCGGTTCGGTAGCATACTTAAGTGACCAAGCCGCCAGCCGAAGTGGCATGAAAAACGGCGCCATTGGCGCCGTTTCCATTCGTCCTGATGACACCGTGATCAGTGATTGCGAGCCACCGCAAACGAGCACAGTTGCAGCATCGATTGTTTATAGATGCTGTCGGGCCAGCCGGCAATCGCATCGGCCGCGCGTTTGCCGGCGATTTCCGCCTGCTGGCGCGTGTAGTCGAGTGCACCACTGCTGGTGACTGCCGCCAGGATGGCGTCGAAATGCTGTTCGTCGCCTTGCTCGATACAGCTGCGCACCAGTTCACGCTGTTCCGGCGTGCCGTTTTCCATCAGATAGATCAACGGCAGGGTCGGTTTGCCTTCGCGCAAGTCGTCGCCCACGTTCTTGCCGATTTCGGCGGCGTCGCCTGCATAGTCGAGCACGTCGTCAATCAGCTGGAAGGCGGTGCCGAGCGAACGGCCATATTCGGCAGCCGCTTCGATATCGGCTTCGCTGGCGCCGGCGATCAGGGCGCCCAGTTGCGCCGACGCTTCGAACAGCTTGGCTGTCTTCGAGCGGATCACCGTCAGGTAGCTTTCCTGTGTGACATCCGGATCGTGCATGTTCAGCAACTGCAGCACTTCGCCTTCGGCGATCACGTTGGTGGCGTCCGACAAAATCTGCATCACGCGCATATTGTCCAGCGCAACCATCAACTGGAACGAGCGCGAGTGCAGGAAGTCGCCCACCAGCACCGATGCGGCATTGCCGAACAGGGCGTTGGCCGTCTGGCGTCCACGCCGCATCGATGACTCATCGACCACGTCGTCGTGCAGCAGGGTGGCGGTATGGATGAATTCGACCACCGCCGCCAGTTCATGATGCGCCGTGCCGCGATAAGCATGGGCATTGGCGACCAGCAGGATCAACACGGGGCGGATGCGTTTGCCGCCAGCGCTGATGATGTATTCGGCGATCTGGTTGATCAGAATGACATCGGAATGCAGTTTTTGGCGGATCACCGTGTTGACTGCGTCCATGTCGGCGGCAATCGTTTCCACGATGGTGTTTTGGTTAACGTGTTTGTGAGCGTCAGACAAGGCGAACCTGCAATAGATTGTGGTGCGGCGATTATACGACATGGCATGCTGCCGCGTGCCGTTTGACTATGGCTACAGAACAATGATTGACTTTCCGACCACCGAAGCGCCGGCCTGACATCGTGTCCAGGTTGTCGACATACCACGATCACCGGGCTTTGTGAATAGTTTTTGACGCGATTTCTCAGTCCGTGTATAATCGCTGGTTCTCCCTGTTGTGCACGGCTTGCTTTTCACGGCAGTGGGACAAATTCTTTCAACATTTGATGAGGTTTCAAATCATGTACGCGGTCATAAAAACCGGTGGCAAACAATATAAAGTTGTCGCTGGCGAAAAACTTAAAGTAGAACAGATACCGGCAGACATTGGTTCCGAACTCACCATCGATCAAGTTCTCGCAGTAGGCGCGGGCGACACCATTAAGTTTGGTGCGCCATTGGTCGAAGGTGCAACGGTACTGGTTACGGTTGTGGCGCATGGTCGCCATGATAAGGTCAAAATTTTCAAGATGCGTCGTCGTAAGCACTACCAGAAGCATCAGGGCCATCGCCAGAATTTTACCGAAATCCAAATCGTTTCGATCAACGGCTAATCGCCGCTGTTTGAATTAATCAGCTATCAAGGAGTCTTAAATGGCACACAAAAAAGGCGGCGGCACAACGCGAAATGGCCGTGATTCAGAATCAAAACGTCTGGGCGTCAAAGTCTACGGCGGTCAAACCATCAATGCTGGCGGCATCATCATTCGTCAACGCGGCACCCCTGTGCGCGCTGGTGAAGGCGTAGGCATGGGCAAGGATCACACCTTGTTCGCGTTGATCGCTGGCAAAGTGAAGTTCGTTGTCAAAGGTGCTGGCTCGAAGCAGTTCGTCACCGTTGTAGCAAACGAAGCAGTACCAGCGTAATTTCAGCCCGGAGCGCCAGTCGCTCTGCTGGAATCGCATGATGTAAGGCGCAAGCCTTCAATCGAAAGGCTCTGCCCAAGGTAGAGCCTTTTTAGTTTTATGGCGGCACAAAATTATGAAGTTTATCGACGAAGCAAAAATCGAAGTCATCGCGGGCGATGGCGGCAACGGCTGTGCCTCTTTCTGCCGTGAAAAATTCCGACCTTTTGGCGGTCCCGATGGCGGCGATGGCGGAAAGGGCGGCACCATCTGGGCAGTCGCCGACCGCAATATCAATACGCTCGTCGATTTCCGTTTTTCTAAAATGCACAAGGCCAAGAATGGCGAACCTGGCCGCGGCGCCGATTGCTACGGCAAGGGCGCTGACGATATTCACCTGCGCATGCCGGTCGGCACCCTGATCGTCGACCATGCCAGCGGTGAAATCCTGGCCGACCTGACCGAACACGGCCAGATCGAAATGCTGGCCAAGGGCGGCGAAGGCGGCTGGGGCAATATCCACTTCAAGTCCTCGACCAACCGCGCCCCGCGCCAGAAGGGCGAAGGCAAGGAAGGCGAACGCCGCGAACTGCGCCTGGAACTGAAAGTGCTGGCCGACGTGGGCCTGTTGGGCATGCCGAACGCCGGCAAGTCGACGTTCATTTCGGCCGTCTCGAACGCGCGCCCGAAAATTGCCGATTACCCATTTACCACCCTGCACCCGAACTTGGGCGTGGTGCGCGTGTCGCACGAGAAAAGCTTTGTGATCGCCGATATTCCCGGCTTGATCGAAGGCGCTTCCGAAGGCGCGGGCCTGGGTCATCAATTCCTGCGCCATCTGCAGCGCACCGGCCTGCTGCTGCACATCGTCGACCTGGCGCCGTTTGAAACCAACGTCGATCCGGTCAAGGAAGCCAAGGCGCTGGTCAAAGAACTGAAGAAGTACGACGAGTCGCTGGTCGACAAGCCGCGCTGGCTGGTGCTGAACAAGCTCGACATGGTGCCGGAAGACGACCGTAAAAAGCTGGTCAAGGACTTCCTCAAGCGTTTTGGCTGGAAAGGTCCCGTGTTCGAGATCTCCGCGCTGAACCACCAGGGTTGCCCGGAACTGGTCAATGCCATCTACCAGCACCTGGAAGAGAAGAAACACAGCGAAAGCCGTGCCGAGGAAACGCAGATGACCGAAGAAGCACGCGGCATCTCGTCGATCGATCCGGACGATCCGCGTTTCAAGATCCTGGACTGAGCATTTGACGCCGGTACAGGCCGGCGCTGCCGCTTCCTTGCGCAAACTGGGCTGGCAGCGTCGTGTATTGCAGCTGATTACCGCCGCCTACGGGCTGGGCGCATTCGCCTGCCTGCTGTTCGCCGATGAGATGGCGGCCGGCATGGGCATCTTTCTCAATGGCGTGAACGGCTACAGCCAGTTTTACGCCACGCATGTCGGCCTGTGGGGTGCTACCGCACTCCTGGCGCTGTTCGCGGCACGGCAGGGCGAAACGCCCGTCTTCAGCGATGTCACTGCAATGTTGGTCCTGGCGCAGCCCGCCGGCCGCCTGTTCGCGGCCATCAGCTTCGGCTTGCCCCAGGGTTTGGTGTTGTACATGTGCGCGACGGAACTGGCGGCAGGGTTGGCTTTGCTGCTGCTGCGACCTGCGCGCTGACAGATAAGAGCCTCCATGGATTCCGTGATTCAAAAAGCTACCCGCATCATCATCAAAGTCGGCTCCTCGCTGGTGACCAACGACGGCCGTGGCCTCGACCACGCCGCCATCGCGCGCTGGGCCGCGCAGATCGCAGGCTTGCGCGCGCTGGGCAAGCAAGTGGTGCTGGTCAGCTCCGGCGCCATCGCCGAAGGCATGCTGCGCCTCGGTTTCGAGCGCCGCCCGACCGACATCCACGAACTGCAGGCCTGCGCCGCCGTCGGCCAGATGGGCCTGGCGCAAATCTACGAAAGCAGTTTCCGAGCGCACAGCCTGGGCACGGCGCAAGTGCTGCTGACGCATGCCGACCTGGCCGACCGCGAACGCTACCTGAACGCCCGCTCGACACTGACGACTTTGCTGCGTCTGGGCGTGGTGCCGATCATCAATGAAAACGACACGGTCGTCACCGATGAAATCAAGTTCGGCGACAACGACACCCTTGGTGCGCTGGTGGCCAACCTGATCGAGGCCGATGCGCTGGTGATTCTGACCGACCAGCATGGCCTGTTCTCGGCCGATCCGCGCAAGGACCCGAACGCGCGCCTGATCACGCACGGCGTGGCGGGCGACCCGGCCCTGGAAGCGATGGCCGGCGGTGCCGGCAGCAGCCTCGGTCGTGGCGGCATGCTGACCAAGATCCTCGCTGCCAAGCGCGCCGCCAAGTCGGGCGCCCACACCATCATCGCCTGGGGCCGCGACAGCGACGTGCTGAGCCGCCTGGCGCAAGGCGAAGCGATCGGCACCGAACTGCGCGCGCAGACAGGACAATTAACGGCGCGCAAGCAATGGATGGCCGACCATCTGCAAACGGCCGGCGCGGTGGTGCTGGACGCTGGCGCGGTGCAAAAGCTGACACTGGAAGGCAAATCATTGCTGCCGATCGGCGTGACGGCCGTACAGGGCGAATTTGGCCGCGGCGCCGTGATTACCTGCCTCGATGGCGGCGGCGTGGCGGTGGCGCGGGGGCTATCGAACTACACCAGCGGCGAAGCGCGCCGCATCATGCGCAAGCCGTCGACCGAGATCGAGGCGATTCTTGGCTTCATGGAAGGCCATGAGCTGATCCATCGCGACAATATGGTGTTGCTGTAATGCGTAAGGCGGCCCCGATGGGCCGCTTTTTTCAGGTCAGCGCCGGCATCGGCGACTTGTCCTTGTAGTCGCACAGGTCGGCAATCATGCAGTTCCAGCATCGCGGCTTGCGCGCGATGCAGGTGTAGCGACCATGCAGTATCAGCCAATGATGAGCATCGAGCAAGAATTCTTTTGGCACGAATTTGAGCAATTTTTGCTCGACGATCTCGACATTCTTGCCCGGCGCAATGCCGGTGCGGTTCGAGACGCGGAAGATATGCGTGTCGACCGCCATCGTCAGTTCGCCAAACGCCGTGTTCATCACCACATTGGCCGTCTTGCGGCCCACGCCGGGCAAGGCTTCGAGCGAGGCGCGGTCGCGCGGCACTTCGCCGCCGTGGTGCTCGAGCAGCATCTGGCAGGTGGCGATAACGTTTTTCGCCTTGGTGCGAAACAGGCCGATGGTGCGGATATAACTGGCCAGTTCGTCGACCCCCAGCGCCAGGATCGTCGCTGGCGTATTGGCGACCGGATACAACAATCGCGTGGCCTTGTTGACCGACACATCGGTCGCCTGCGCCGACAGCAGCACGGCGATCAGCAGCTCGAACGGCGTGGTGTATTCGAGTTCGGTTTTCGGGGAAGGGTTGGCGGCGCGAAAGCGCTTGAAAATTTCCAGGCGTTTGGCGGTGTTCATGCGTCTTTTTCCGGCGTGTCTTGGGTAGGCGGGGTGCTGGCGGCGGCCGCCTTGGCCGATGCGCGCGCCATGGCAGCGGCGATAATGGCGCGCTTGCGTTCTTTTTCGGCCGCTTCGGCGGTGGTGGCGGGCACTTCCTGCTTGAGTTCCTGCATCTTGGAGACGGCCTTGGCAGCGAGGCGTGCGTCGTTTTCCTCGGCCTCGCGGCGCAGCCGCTGCGTGCGGAAATCGTGGCGCGCACGTGCGTCATCGGCCTCGCCCTGGCTCCAGGCGTCCCAGCCGGTGGCCTCGCCGCTGACCGGATACATGACGATGCAGTCGACCGGACAGGGTGCCACGCACAGGTCGCAGCCGGTGCACAGGCTGGCCACCACCGTGTGCATCTGCTTGGCCGCGCCGGTGATGGCGTCGACCGGGCAGGCCTGGATGCACAGGGTACAGCCGATGCACAACGACTCATCGATATAGGCGAGGGAGCGGGGGCGCTCCAGGCCGTTGACGGGATTGAGTGGAATGACTTTTTTGCCCAGCAAATTGGCCAGCAGCGCGATGCCTTGCGCGCCGCCGGGCGGGCACTGGTTGATCTCGGCCTCGCCTGCGGCAATCGCTTGCGCGTATGGACGGCAGCCGTTGTAGCCACACTTGGTGCATTGCGTTTGCGGCAGCAGGTCTTCTATCTGGTCGGCAAGGGATGGGGGAGCTGGGAGCGGCACGGTAATCTTTAATGCTCAAAAACGTTATTATCGGCCATCTCGCCTGCGCACAAGTGAAAAACCTGCCAGGCGTAGGGAATAGCAGTCCATGAACGTGTATTTTATTTCCAACAGGAATTAATGACTTCCAATAAACAACTTTAAAAAATTGCTATTGTATGGGACGATACAGCCAATGTCATATCGCTGAAAACCGACCGAATTTCTCTGCGCCATCACGCTTGTACTGATACGCCGGGTGCCAGGAGCAATACATGCGTTTCCTCCGGACAGTTGGTTTGCCCTTCTGTTTGCTCACCTGTTGTGCTCTGTCTGCCGTCCATGCGCAGGTGGCGCCGGCTACGCGCATCGTGCGCTTGGCCGCCGATGACTGGCCGCCTTTCGTGTCGCCCAAGCTGCCGGCCGATGGCATGTCGGCCACCATGGTCAGCGCGGTGTTCGAACGCATCGGTTACGCGGTGAAATATGAATATTTCCCCTGGAAGCGCACCATGCAGTTTGGCCTCGGCGATCCCCGCTACGCCGGTTTCATGGCCGTGTGGCGTACGCCCGAGCGGGAGAAACTCTGTCATTTCTCTGTTCCTATTGGAAATACTCTCGCCGTGCTGGCCTATCTCAAGGAAGACGGTTCGCCCGGCGCCAGTTTGCACGAGCTGGGCAAGCTGCGCGTCGGCACGGTGGCCGGCTATGCCAATGGCGAGCAGTTCGATGCGATGGTGGCGCGCGGCGAACTGAGCACCGAAGAGGGACTGAACGATGCGACCAATCTGAAGAAACTGCTGATCAAGCGCTACCGCGTGATCGTCATCGAGCGCCATGTGCTGCAGCACTTGCTGATGGGCCCGGAGTTCAGCAAGGCCGAGCGCGAGCGCATTGCCTTTGTCGATACTGCTTTCAGGGAACGCTCCGTGCATGTCTGCTTCAAGCGCGACGCTGACGGCGCGCTGCAGCAAAAGCGCTTCAACGAAGCGGCGCGCGAGGTCGACCTGGCCCGGCTGGAGCGTGATTACTGGAAACGCCTGGACCAGTTGCTGGCCGGCGTGCCAGTTTTGCCTTGAAGATGAAAAAACGGCACGCCAGCAGGATGCCGGCGTGCCGTTTTTGAAGCAGCAGGACCGACCTGCGTCAGCCGTGCTTCTGGATGAATTCGCCGATTTTCGGGCAGATGATCTCGCGCCAGCGGCGGCCCGAGAAGATGCCATAGTGGCCGCATTTCGGCGCCACGAAATCTTGCTGCATGTCGGCCGGAATGCTGCTGCAAAGGTCATGCGCGGCCTGCGTCTGGCCGGCGCCGGAAATGTCGTCCAGTTCGCCTTCGACGGTAAACAGCGCCACGTTGGTGATGTCTTGCGGACGCACCAGCTGGCCGCCCACTTCCCATGTGCCCGTCGGCAGGCTGAATTCCTGGAATACCGTTTTGATCGTTTCCAGGTAGTACTCGGCCGGCATGTCCAGCACCGCGTTGTACTCGTTGTAGAACTGGCGGTGGCCTTCTGCCGGCTCGTCGTCGCCCGTCACCAGGTGCATGTAGAACTCGCGGTGGCTTTGCGCGTGGCGGCCCGGGTTCATGGCGATAAAGCCGGCGTGCTGCAGGAAGCCCGGATAGACCTTGCGGCCAAAGCCCGGGTAGTTCGGCGGCACGGCGTAGATGACGGTGTTTTCAAACCACGAAAATTTCTTTTCCGTCGCCAGGTTGTTCACTTGCGTGGGCGAGCGGCGTGGATCGATCGGGCCGCCCATCATGGTCATGGTTTTCGGCATGTGCGGATCTTTTGCCGTCGCCATCAGCGAAATGGCGGCCAGCACCGGCACGGTAGGCTGACAGACGGAAATTACGTGCAGGTCGGGCGCCAACAGGCGGATGAATTCCTGCACATAGTAAATGTAGTCGTCCAGGTGGAACGGGCCTTCTGCCAGCGGTACCATGCGCGCGTCAGTCCAGTCGGTGATGTAGACATCATGCTCGGCCAGCAAGCCGCGCACGGTGTCGCGCAGCAGGGTCGAGTGGTGACCGGAAAGGGGGGCAACCAGCAAGACTTTGGGCTGTTGCAAACCAGGAGTTTCTTTTTTGAAGTGAATCAGGCGGCAAAATGGTTTTGTCACGACAACGTGTTCGCGGATGTCGACGCTCTCGCCTTTGACGAGCACGGATTTGATATCAAATTGGGGTTTTTCGTAGTCTTTGCCAAGGCGGTACATCAGCTCGTAGCCTGCTGCGATGCGTTGCGAAAACGGGGTATGGGCCAGAGGGGAAACCGGGTTGGTAAATAACTTGGAGGACATGTCTGCCCATTGCATCACCGGAGTGAGGAAGGAGCGTTGCAGTTCGTGCAGTTGGTAAAGCATATAGAGTCCTTGTTTAATTCCAAGCGCCAATGCGGCTCAAAGATCATAATCCAATTCTATGACATTTGTTGAGGGCAAAATGTGCTTTACCGCGCACAGGGCCACACTTTGCGGCTTTCTGTGTCCATCCGCGCCACACTTGGATGGCAGTCGGTCAACCATGTTTTTAAAACAAAAAAAGCAACGTTTCCGCTGCTTTTTATCATGTTGCTTGCTGTGTTTTACTTGACCAGCAGGTGCAGCTTGTCCTTGACGTCCTTCATTTGCTCGGCTTCCGGCAAGGCTGCCTTGGTCTTGGTGATCGACGGCCAGTTACGCGCCAGGTCGACGTTAATCTTGATGAAAGCCTGCTGGTCGCCCGGCACGTCTTCTTCCGCGAAAATCGCGTTCACCGGGCATTCTGCCACGCATACTGCGCAGTCTATACATTCGTCCGGATCGATCGCCAGGAAATTCGGGCCTTCCCGGAAACAATCTACCGGGCAGACATCGACGCAATCGGTGTAACGACAGGCGACGCAGGATTCGGTGACAACGTGGGTCATAACAGTCCTATCAAATGGGGAGGTGCTGTAGCGCCTGCAGGAACTTCAACGGCGCATACTAAAGCAAAGCACCGTATTTTAAGGCAATTCGCTATTTCTCACAAATCCCGCTTATATACAATATGTATAAGCAAATTCATTTTTTTGGCCGCGCCACGCTCTGCAGGGGAAGTGTTGCAATGATCAAGGATTTCGCTGGCAACGATGGGCAAAAAAACCACAGCCATCGTGCCGCGTGTTTATTGAAGTCAACGATTTGCCAGAATTCAAGTGCTGGCGCGGATCTTTGCCACCAGGTTTTGCCAGCGCGCCGTGTCCACACTGCCATCCTCGGCAAAGGTGACGGTATGACGCGCCTCTGGCGCCTCGACGGTAATGCGCCATTGGGCAATATCGGCGCCTAGCGGTTCGCTGTCCTGCGCCATCGCGCTGGTGGGCGCGGCCGTGAAAAAGCCGCTGCCGGCCAGTGCCGCCTCCAGCGCCTGGCCGGCGGGATGGGCGCGTGTATCGATCTCGTAATGTTCGCGCAGGCCTGCAAAGCCGCCGCTGCTGGTGGCTGAAATTTTCATGGCGTTTCCTGTCGTTGGTGGTGGGGCTTATCTCGATTATCGCAATTATCTCAATCATGGCGCGGGCCGTAGTCGCGGCACCAGGCTGCCAGCGCCTCGCGTTCGGCATCGAAGGCCTGGTCGTCCGCGCTGTACTGGGCGTTGTTCATGGTACCGCAGCAGGCGCGGCGATCCTGCACGGCGCCGTCGTGATCCTCGGCACCGGCTGCAAACCCCGGCGTGCCGCCATCGTCGCCGTTGTCAGCGAGTTGCGCACCGAATACTTCGCGCACCGTAAAGCTGTTGCGGATAAAGTCCAGATAGGCATCCTTGCCATCGGCCTTTGCCAGCGAAAGCATCTGGTTGGCCACGTCGGCATAGGTGGCTGCGCGGCCGGGAGCGGCCAGCAGGGCGCGCAGTACCAGGCTGCACAGGTAGTCGGCGCACGCCAGCAGCACCGCGGCGTCGTCTTTCAGCTGTGGCCGGCGCTCATGGTCGAAGATGTCGGCCAGGATGTCGTAGATGGCGCCGGTAAATACCTGCGAGATGGCGTGCACCTCGGTGCCTGCCTGCGACAGCTTGATGTCGTTGTCGGCGTTGCGCAAGCCATTGGGGCGGCCCAGCGCCAGGCCGAACTGTTCGGCCAGGTCGGCCAGGAAGGTCTTGTCGTGCAGGTCGGCCTTGGTTTGCGCAATCACCGCTTCGACCTGATCCAGCTGCGACAAGGCCAGGAAGATGGCTGTCAGGTCGCCGAACGACTCGTGCAGGCCCCCTGTTTGCGGCGGGTTGCTGTTGAGCAGCCAGTTCGGTTTCAGGCCATCGAGCACGGCGTGGCCGGTTTCATGCGACACGATGTCAAGCGAGCGGCAGGTATACACGCGTTCGGTGGCGCCGCTGGGAATGAAGTCGCCGAATTTCAGGGCCCGCTCGCGGCGGCTGTAATAGGCGTTCATGACATTGGGCAAGCCGTGCGGAAACACGCGCAGCGGGTCGGTATTGCTGGCGCTGTTCCATTGCCAGGGCAGTGGCGCGGCACTGCCGTCAAATGCCAGCGCGCGCTGGAACATGGTCAGGGTCATGCGCACGATGGCAAAGGTATGCACGGCGTCGAACTGGTCGGTATTGGGCGAGACGATGAAGTCGCCAAAGGTGTTCGGGCTGACCTGGGCGATGCCGGGTTCGCCAAACGTGATGCGTGCGTCGCGCGGGCCCTGCAGGATCAGGCCGGGCAGGAAGGCCTTGCGCGTGCCCAGTTCGCTGACCGACGGATCCTGCTTCCAGACCAGCACGCGCGCGCCGGTGGACATGGCGGCGCTCTTGCGCACGGTTGCCTGGTTCAGGCGTGGCGGACCCGGCTGAAGCGTCAGCTGGGCCTGCTTGCGGTGCTGGCGGTAGGGGGCCGACGGCGTCGGCACATAGCCGACCGGCAGCGAGACGCATTTGGTCAGCACGGCTTCGATCGGCACGATGACTTTCTGGTCCATGATGGATCTCCACGACGGGGCGGCAGGAAGTGGAATAGTCGGCCCAGGCGGCGCTGCGGAGTTTGACCCTGCGCAAACGATGTGAGAGAAGGGGGCGACTGGTATCATGGCAGCCTTGGCACCACCCGTTTTGACGAAAAGGAAGGTTTGATGGCGGATATAAATATAGTTCAGCAACATAAGCTGACAGCGGAAAAAGCCCGCGCGGCGGCGCAGCAGGTGGCCGACAAGCTGGCCCAGGAATATGATTTGTCGTGCGCCTGGGATGGCGATGTATTGCGCTTCGAGCGCAGCGGCGTCGATGGCGAGCTGACCCTGGAGAAAGACCAGGCCCAGCTCAACCTGAAGCTCGGTTTCATGCTGAGCGCCTTTGCCCCCATGATTGAAAGCAAGATTACCGAGAAGATGCGCAAGGTGTTTACCGAGGCAGCCTGACGCTTTGACTACCTGTTTTTGATGACAAAGACAGCATCGTCGTTTCCTGGCGGCTAGTGTTTTCGCCGCCAGTTTTCCCCTGGATTTTGCTGCCTTATGTGTGCTGGCGAACATTGCTAGCATATTTCAATTTGGAAAGCTATTGGACTTTTGCGTCTTTTTGCGCTATACTTGACGCATATTTACAACAGCTACACCTTTGCAACACTCTGCTCCGCAGGCATTTTTCACTGATGCAGTGGAAAATAATCTCAGGGCCTTGCGCCCGCATCCAGCAAGCATTTTGACCCGCTTTTTTTGGTCAAATACATTTGGTTCCATGTATTTGCATGGTGCCGCGCGTCGCTAAAAGTCCTGAACCCCAGCCTCTTTTAGTGCGCACACAGACACCCCGGCATGGCTAGCGTCTTGCCGACAACACGCGTGTCACCCCTTTTTCCTGTCGCTCCCGTGCGCTTTTCAGCGCCTGTGCGTCGTCGACGGAAAAAGGTTTGCTGATTCCTGCCGCAGGCCTGAATGCCTGCCGGGTTTCAATCCATTCGTCCAATCGAGGGAGAACCACAACGTGGCAAAACAAATCATTATCGACCATGTATTCAAAGTGTTCGGCGACCAGCCGAAAGAAGCACTGGCACTGGTCCGTCAAGGCGCCAGCAAGCAGGAGATCCTGGCCCAGACTGACTGCACCATCGGCGTGTTCGACGCCACCTTCACGATCGAAGCGGGCGAGATTTTCGTCATCATGGGCCTGTCCGGTTCCGGCAAGTCCACCCTGGTGCGCATGCTCAACCGCCTTATCGAACCGACCGACGGCCGCATCATGATCGACGGCAATGACATCAATAGCCTGCCAGACAAGGAGCTGCGCGCGCTGCGCCGCAAGGACATCAGCATGGTGTTCCAGTCGTTCGCGCTGCTGCCGCAAATTACCGTACTCGACAATACCGCCTTCGGCATGGAACTGGCCGGCATGCCCAAGGCCGAGCGCCATGTGCTGGCCCAGCAAGCACTGGAGCAAGTAGGACTCGATGGCTATGGCGCCAGCTACCCCGACGAATTGTCGGGCGGCATGCAGCAGCGCGTGGGCCTGGCCCGGGCGCTGGCCTGCGATCCGTCGATCCTGCTGATGGATGAGGCATTTTCCGCGCTGGATCCGATCATGCGCACGGAAATGCAATCGGAACTGCTGCGTCTGCAACAGATCAAGCGCCGCACCATCGTCTTCATTTCGCACGACCTCGATGAAGCCATGCGCATCGGCGACCGCATCGCCATCATGAAGGATGGCCACGTGGTGCAAGTGGGCACGCCCGAAGAAATCCTGCGCAAACCAGCCGATGACTATGTGCGCAACTTCGTGCGCGGCGTCGATGCGGCGGCCGTGTTCAAGGCCAGCGATATCGCCCGCAAGAGCCAGATTGTGGTGTCCGAGTCGCCCACCCGCGGTTCGCGCGCCGCGCTGTCGATGCTCGAGGAGCAGGATCGCGCCTACGCCTATGTTGTCAGCCCGCAGCGCAAATTCCTCGGCGTGGTCTCGGCCGATTCGTTGCGCACGGCGCTCGACGGCCATGTCGGCCCGCTGGGCCTGGCCCACGCCTATTTGCCCGAAGTGCAGACCATTGATGCAGATGAGCCCGTTGCAGGCCTGTTCGGCCAGGTGGCGCAACTGCCTTACGCCGTCCCTGTGGTGGCCAACGACGGTAGCTTCCGCGGCGCCATCAGCAAGACCACCTTGCTGAAATTCCTCGACCGCGATACGCCAGCCATTGCCGAGCCACAATTACAGAAAGCACAAGCATGAACCCAACTACCGTTACCGCAGTAGAACCGGTCGTCGAACAGGCGGCCCAGATCAATCCATGGCTGCCGTCCGCGCCCGGCGACACCTCGTGGCTGGACGCTGCCGCGCCCGCCGTCACGCCCGAACATGCGAGCGGCTTTCACCTGACACAGATGTTTGACGGCTCGCTGCCGCTGGAAGCCTGGATCAACCAGGGCCTGGGCTGGGTGGTGGCCAATTTCCGTCCTTTCTTCCAGGCCGTGCGCGCGCCGATCGACGCCACCCTTACCGGTGTCAGCGACGTGCTGCTGGCTGCGCCCTCGCTGACGGTGATCGCCATCATCGGCCTCTTGGCATGGCAATTTACCAGCCGTACCCTGGCAATCGGCACCGTGCTGGCCTTGCTGGTGGTATCGATGCTGGGCATCTGGCCGGAAGCGATGATTACCCTGTCGCTGGTGCTGACCTCGCTGGTGTTCTGCATGATCATCGGTTTGCCGCTGGGGATCTTCCTGGCCAGCAGCGACCGCGCGCAAAACATCCTGCGTCCGTTGCTGGACGCGATGCAGACCACGCCGGCCTTTGTGTACCTGGTGCCGGTGGTGATGCTGTTTGGTATCGGCAATGCGCCTGGCGTGATCGTCACCATCATCTTCGCCTTGCCGCCGCTGGTGCGCCTGACCAACCTCGGTATCCGCCAGGTGCGTCCCGATCTGATCGAAGCGGCCCGCGCGTATGGCGCTTCGCCATGGCAGTTGCTGACACGCGTGCAGTTTCCGCTGGCCATGCCGAACATCATGGCCGGCATCAACCAGTCGTTGATGCTGTCGCTGTCGATGGTGGTGATCGCCTCAATGATCGCCGTCGGCGGCCTGGGCCAGATGGTATTGCGCGGCATTGGCCGCCTGGACATGGGCCTGGCGACCGTCGGCGGCCTCGGCATCGTGCTGCTGGCCATCACGCTGGACCGCCTGACGCAAGCGATGGGCCAGCCCCGCCGCGGCGTGCGTCACTGGTACCAGACCGGCCCGGCCGGTTTCGTGATGCGCCTGGTGCGCGGCAATCCGGCGCGCAAGGAAGACGCCGCGCCAGCCACCTTGGCCACCGCACAATAACAACAAGAAAGGATTTCTATGCATCAAGTTGAACATTTCAAAGTGACACAAAAATCGCAACGCAAGTTCCAGTGGTTGTCGTTCCTCGGTATTGCCGCGCTGGCCCTGAGCACCAGCCTGGCCATGGCGCAAATGCCTGTAGCATCCTTGCCCGGCAAGGGCATCAAGGTGCAGGCGCTGCAAAGCTCGATCGCCGAAGAAACCTTCCAGACCATGCTGGTTGAGCGCGCCCTGGAAAAGCTCGGCTACGAAATGCAGCCGGTCAAGGAAGTGGAATACCCGACCGCGCATATCGCGATTGCCAATGGCGACGCGACTTTCCTGGCGGTGCACTGGGACCCGCTGCACAAGGACTACTACGAGAACGCCGGCGGCGACGCCAAGCTGCTGCGCACCGGCCAGTATGCGGGCCCGGCCGCGCAGGGTTATCTGATCGACAAGGCAACTGCCGAGAAGTACAACATCACCAATATCGATCAATTGCGCGACCCGACCCTGGCCAAGCTGTTCGACCACGATGGCGACGGCAAGGCCGACCTGACCGGTTGCAACCCGGGCTGGGGCTGCGAGGCGATGATTGAAAATCACATGGACGCCTACAAGCTGCGCGAGACCGTGCAGCATGTACAGGGCAGCTATTCGGCGCTGATCGCCGACACCATCGGCCGCTACAAGCGCGGCGAGCCGATCCTGTACTACACCTGGACGCCGTACTGGGTCAGTGGTGTATTGGTGCCGGGCAAGGATGTGGTATGGCTGAAAGTGCCGTTCTCGTCCAATCCCGACAAGACCAACACCCGCCTCGACGATGGCAGCGATTATGGCTTTGCCGTCAACACCACGCGCATCGTCGTCAACCGCGCCTGGGCCGAGAAAAACCCGGCGGCCGTCAAATTGTTTGAAGTCATGCGGCTGCCGATTGCCGATATCAATGCGCAAAACGAGCGCATGCGTACCGGCCAGAATACGCAAGCCGATATCGCCCGCCATACGGCGGGCTGGATCACCTTCCACCAGAAGGAATTCGACGGCTGGATCGCAGAGGCGCTGGCGGCAGCCTCGCCGGCTGCGACCAAAAAGTAAGTGTTTGAGCAATAAAAAGTGGCTACCGATTTGGTAGCCACTTTTGCGTTAACCGCCAGTTTCAGTGGTTATTCGTGAGTTTTTCTGCAGTTTTGGCCGTTTTCGTGCCAAAACGAGCTGATCAGTCCTTCAAATCGTCGATCAGGTCGATATATTGCTGCTGCGCCTCTTCTTTCGAAGTGCCGGCCAGTGCGGCCCAGGCGTCGAACTTGGCGCGGCCGACGAAATCGGTCATGCCAGGGCGCTCACCGGTAGCGTCGCCACTGGACGCTTGCTTGAACAGGGCATAGATTTTCAGCAAGGTCATATTGTCCGGACGTTCGGACAGGGTCTTGGAATCGAGCTGGGCTTGATCGAATTGCTCTTGTAAGTTCATTGGGGCTCCTCAATGCTGGATGGATCATCGTAACGGGAAGGCGGCAGGCCTGGCGGAGTGGCCACCGTGCATGCCGCAGTGGCTGACATCATAGTGAAAAAACCGCGCGGCGCATTAGAGGGTAACCTCAAAAAAAACGCCGCCTGAAGAGGCGGCGCATGGTGCGGCAGAAGGGCGAATTACACGCCCAGCAGTTCGACGTCGAAAATCAGGGTGGCGTTCGGTGGAATCGCACCGCCGGCGCCGCGCGCGCCGTAGCCGAGTGCCGCAGGAATGATCAGCTGGCGCTTGCCGCCGATCTTCATGCCTTGCACGCCTTCGTCCCAGCCCTGGATGACGCGGCCTGCGCCCAGCGGGAATTCGAATGGATCGTTGCGGTCCTTGCTGGAGTCAAATTTCGAACCGGCGCTGCCGTCGTCGTTTTGCAGCCAGCCCGTGTAATGCACGACAACATTGTTGCCTGCCTTGGCTTCGGCGCCGTCGCCGATCACGGTGTCGGTGTATTGCAGGCCGGAGGCGGTGGTGATGATGGACATGAGATTCCTTATGAAGACGATGAAAGCTACAGATTGTAGAGCATGGGCCGCGAATGCGCCACGGCGCGCGCTGGCATGCGTGTCGGCGCCGTCCCCGACCATTTTGTCATCAGTGTGTCGTCGATTATTGCTATCATCGCGCCTCGCACCGTTTTGTTTGACGACGTACATGAAGGGACGCCCTGATGCGCAATGTAATCAATTCCTATGGCCGCGCGCTGCTGTCCCAGTTGCACGGCAAGATGCTGCTGCTGAGCGCGCTACCTTTTTTGCTGTCGCTGCTGCTGTGGGGAGCCTTGCTGTGGTTCGGCCTGCAGCCGCTGATCGACAGCCTGCACGCCTGGTTTACCGAATACGATTTCTTCCGCACCAGCGGCGCCGTGCTGACCACCTTTGGCCTGGGCATGCTGAAAGCGGTGATCGTGCCGCTGATCGCCATGTTCATGCTGCTGCCGCTGATGATACTGACGGCGCTGATCTTCATGGGCCTGTTCGCCATGCCGGCGATTGCCCGTCACGTGGGCGGACGGCATTTTCCGCAGCTGGAACAAAAGCATGGCGGCAGCGTGCTGGGCAGCGTCGGCACCTCGCTGGCCACGTTTTTGCTGTTCATTATCGCCTGGATGGTGATGCTGCCGCTGTATGCATTTCCGCCAGCGGCCCTGGTCGGGCAGGCCCTGCTGTGGGGCTGGCTGACCTACCGCGTGATGGCGTATGACGCGATGGCCGACTACGCCAGCATGGAAGAACGCCAGGCCATCATGCGCACGCGCCGCACGCAGCTGTTCGTGATCGGCCTGGTGTCCGGCGTGGCCGGCGCCGTGCCCGGCATGCTGTGGATGGGCGGCGTGATGTCGGTGGTGTTCTTCCCCTTCCTGGCGGGGTTCGCCATCTGGCTGTATGTGCTGATCTTTATTTTCACCGGCCTGTGGTTCCAATACTACTGCCTGGAAGCGCTGGCGGCACTGCGCGGCGTGCGCGGCATGAAGGATGTGCCGGCGGCCGATACGTAAAGCGCATTTTTATCATATTGAATCGAACAAGGGAGTGACATGGCTATCGGACTGATCATCATTGGCGACGAAATCCTGTCGGGCAAGCGCACGGACCAGCATTTCCCGAAAGTGGTGCAAATGCTCAAGGCGCGCGGCTTGCAGCTTAGCTGGGCCGAATATGTCGGCGACGAACCCGAGCGCATCGTCGCCTTGCTCAAGCGCACCTTTGCCAGCGGCGACATCGTGCTGTGCTTTGGCGGCATCGGCGCCACGCCGGACGACCATACGCGCCAGGCGGCCGCCGACGCGCTGGGCTTGCCACTGGTATTGCATCCGCAAGGCAAGCAGAACATCCAGCAGCGCATCACGGAAATGGGCCAGGAAGCGGGCGTGGCGGTCGACCTGGACTCACCGGAGAACCTGCACCGCCTGAAAATGGCCGAATTTGCCGAAGGCGCCGAGCTGATTCCGAATCCGTACAACAAGATTGCCGGCTTTGCCGTGCGCGAACATTATTTCGTGCCCGGTTTTCCCGTCATGTCATGGCCGATGATCGAATGGGTGCTCGACACGCATTATGCGCACCTGTTCAACCAGGTGCCGCATGCGGAACACGCGCTGCTTGTGTATGAAACGGCCGAGTCGTTGCTGACGCCGCTGATGGTGCGGCTCGAAGCGCAATTCCCTCTGATCAAGGTATTCAGTCTGCCCAGCGTGGGCGACGCGCAGACGCGCCGCCATATCGAACTCGGCGTCAAAGGCGAGCCGGCGCAGGCGGTGGCCGCCTTTGCCGAGATGTGCGCGGTGCTCGACAGCATGCAGGCTGAATACCACGTCATCTGAAGCCTGCCAGAGCGGCGCCGGCGTTTGATCGCCCGGCGCCCGGCCCGCCTTGCAGCTATGTATGCGAGCGTACAGTCCGGTCGTTGTTTTTTTGCGAAAATCTTCAATGTAGAAAGATTTTTGTGCGCGCTCGTCCGTCCTTGTCATGCCGATGTGGTGCAATGGTGATCAGGACTACGCGTCATTGCCACCGTACCCAAGCAAGCGGCGTTTTGTGGCGTTTTGTTGATTCACCGGTCTGGATATCATGTCAAGCAAGCTGCATCGTTACCGGCCTCGCCTGGCCACCGTCTTTTCTTGCGCAGAGCACGCCGGCTGCATTTGTCGTAGCCGCCTGGTTCGCGCCAACCCCGATCTTGTTCAAACTACCCCCAGCATCCCATGAAAGACACAGGCGACAACCTGGCCCATGCGCAAGTACGGCCACCCGAGGAACCCGCAGCCGCACCCGAGGCACCGCCGCCGGCCGGCCCGCGCAAGCAGCGCCGCTCGCGCGTCTGGCCGATTTTTGTCCTGATCCTGCTGGCCGTGATCGCCGGCGCGGCCTGGTTTGTCATGCGTGAAGTGCGCACCTCGGCCTTGCAGGCGGAATTTTTCAATCGCCTGAGCCGGCAACTGACGTACAAGGTCGAGCCGGGCGCCAGCCCAGCCGGCGCCATCCGTTACCCACAGCACGGCCCGTATGACGAGCGGCTCGGCTACGCCAGCCTGCCCGACTTCATCGGCAAGCTCAACGCACGCGACTATACCGTCACGGCGCAGGCACGCATGTCGCCGAAGATGGTGGAGCTGGCCGACATGGGCGTGTTCGCCACCTACCAGGAGAAAAACCGCGCCGGCCTGACCATACTCGACTGGCGCGCCGCACCCTTGTTCTCGGCCGTCTACCCTGAACGCGCCTTCAACGGTTTTGCCGAGGCGCCGCCGGCGCTGGTGCAAAGCCTGCTGTTCATCGAGAACCGCGAACTGCTCGACCCGGGTACGCCCGAGCGCAATCCTGCCGTCGAGTGGGACCGTTTGAGCAAGGCCGTGCTGGACAAGGGCCTGAACATGGTCGGCGGCCACCGCGGTGGCGGCGGCAGCACCCTGGCCACACAGATCGAAAAATACCGTCATTCGGAAGATGGCCGCACCAGCTCCATGAAAGACAAGCTGTTCCAGATGCTGTCGGCCAGCCTGCGCTCGTACCAGGACGGCGAAAATACCATGGCCATGCGGCGCAAGATTGTCGTCAGTTACCTCAATACGGTGCCGCTGTCGGCGAAAAGCGGCTTTGGAGAAGTGAACGGCATCGGCGACGGCATGTGGGTCTGGTATGGCCGCAACTTCGATGAGGTCAAGGCCCAGCTGACACCGAAGCTGGATCAGCCGGGCAGCGCGCTGGCCTACAAGCAAGCGCTGAGCCTGTTGATCGCGCAGCGCCGTCCCTCGCATTACCTGGTGGCCGGCGGCGCCGACCTCGAAGCGCTGACCAACAGCCATTTGCGCCTGCTGGCGCAAGCTGGCGTGATCACGCCGCAGCTGCGCGACGCCGCGCTGGCCCAGCCTTTGCGGCCGTCGACGGCGTCCGGCGTGCAGTCGGAGGCGGCAACGTCGTTCGTCACGCGCAAGGCGTCCAACGCGGTGCGCAACCACCTGGCCGGCATGCTGGGCGACCCGCGCCTGTACAACCTCGACCGCCTGGACCTGAGCGTGGTCAGCACGCTTGACGCGCAGGCGCAAAACGCGGTCACCAAAGTGCTGCGCGAATTGCGCGACCCGGAAGTGGCGAAAGCGGCTGGCCTGACCGGCAAGGGCATGCTGGGCAATGGCGACCCGGCCAATGTGGTGTACAGCTTCACCTTGCTGCAAAAGGGCGACAAGGCCAACCTGCTGCGCGTGCAGACCGATAACTTCGACCAGCCGCTCGACATCAACGAGGGCGCCAAGCTCGACCTCGGTTCCACGGCCAAGCTGCGCACCCTGGTCAGCTACCTCGACATCGTCGACCAGCTGCAGCAGCGCTACAAGGACATGCCAGCTGCTCAATTATCCAAGGTGGCTGTCGATCCGAAGGACATGCTGACGCAATGGGGTATCGCTTACCTGGCCTCGAAACCGGTGGGCGAGGCGCGCAACCTGCCGGCCATGCTGGAAGCGGCGATGGAGCGCAAATATTCGGGCAACCCGGGCGAAGGCTTTTTCACCGGTGGCGGCCTGCATCACTTCGGCAACTTCTCCAGGCTCGACGACAGCCGCATCATGACGGTGCAGCACGCCTTGCAACAGTCGACCAACCTGGTGTTCGTGCGCCTGATGCGCGACGTGGCGCGCTACTACATGTTCTCGCGCCCCGACTCCTCGGCGTCCTTGCTGGCCGACGCCGACGATCCGCGCCGGGCCCAGTACCTGAGCCGCTTTGCCGACAAGGAAGGGCGCGAATTCCTGCATCGTTTTTACCAGAAGTACCGCGGCAAGAGCGTCGACGAGCAGGAAAAAGTCTTGCTGGCCAGCATACGCCCAACACCGGTGCGCCTGGCCAATATCTACCGCACCGTCAATCCGAAGGGTACGCGCGCCGAGTTCGCCGACTTCCTGAACGTCAACCTGACGTCGCAAAACGAAGTGCCGCCCGAGCGCGTGGCGAAAATGTACGATCAGTACGCGATGGAAAACTGGTCGCTGGCCGACCGCGGCTACCTGGCCAATGTGCATCCGCTCGAATTATGGATGGTCGCCTTTTTGCGCCAGAACCCGGGGGCGACCCTGTCGCAGATGGTGGCGGCCAGCGAGAAGCAGCGCCAGGAAGTGTACAAATGGCTGTTCAGCACGCACCGCAAGCATGCCCAGGACCGCCGCATCGCCGACTTGCTGGAAGTCGAAGGCTTCCTGGAAATCCATCGCCAGTGGAAAAAGATGGGTTATCCGTTCGATTCCCTGGTGCCGTCGTTTGCCACCACCCTGGGCGCCTCGGCCGACCGTCCCGCTTCGCTGGCCGAATTGATGGGCATTATCATCAATGATGGCGTGCGCAAGCCGAGCGTGCGCATCGACTCCATGCATTTTGCCGCCAACACGCCGTATGACACCATGATCAAGCGCGCCGCCGATGCCAAGGCCGAGCAGGTGCTGTCGCCGGACGTGGCGCGCGCGGTGGCCAAGGCGATCCGCGCAGTGGTCTCGGACGGTACCGCCAAGCGCGCAAAAACCGCCTTTATTGGCGCCGACGGCGAGCCGATCCCGGTTGGCGGCAAGACCGGTACCGGTGACCAGCGCTTCGATGTATATGGCGCCGGCGGCCGCCTGATCGAGTCGCGCTATGTGAACCGCTCGGCGACGTTCGTGTTCAATATCGGCGAGCGTTTCTATGGCAGCATGACAGCCTATGTGCGCGGGCCGGAGTCGAAAAACTACGACTTCACCAGCGCCTTGCCGGTGCAGTTGCTGGTCTCGCTGGCGCCCAGCCTGATGCCGCTGATTGATCCGGACGCACCCATCCGTGCTGCCGTCAAACCGCCAGTTGCAGCGCCGGTCACGCCGGCTGCCAAACTGCCAGTCAAGCAGCCGGTCAAACCTGCGGTCAAGCAGGCGGACAAGCAAGCAGTTAAGCCGCCGGTCAAGCAGCCAGCCAAGCCAGCGGACAAGCAGTCGGCCAAGCCGGCAGCCAAACAGGCGGAGAAACAGCCGGCCAAGCCGCCAGCCAAACCAGCGGAGAAACAGCCAGCCAAACAGGCGGACAAACTGCCGGTCAAACAGTCGCTCAATTAGCCTGCGAACGCCGCCGTTCCGTGCGCCAGGCGCGCATGATAGGCGGCGATCGCCGGATAATCGGGGCGCGCCATCGGCGCCATCAGCCAGCGCTTGACGGACAGGCCCAGCACCACGTCGGCCAGGGTGAAGCGCTCGCCACAAACGTAAGCGCCAGTGCGCTGCAGCTGCTGTTCCAGCACGCCCATCATGGCGTTCCAGCCGGCAATGCCGGCCGCCAGCAGCGCCGCATCCTGGTGCGCCGGACTCTGGCGCACCAGCGACATGAAGGCGTAGCGCCAGGAGTTGTTCAATTCGCCCATCTGCCAGTCCATCCATTTTTCCACCCCGGCGCGCTCGCGCGGCGACGCTGGCAGCAGGTCGTCGCGGCTTTCGCGCGCACACAGGTAGCGGCAAATGGTGTTCGATTCCCACAGCACCAGGTCGCCGTCGAGCAGCACCGGCACCATGGCGTTCGGATTGAGCGCCAGGAAGGCCGGCTCGCTGGTCGCCTTGAAGCCGCTGCCCCAGTCCTCGCGTTCATACGGCAGGTTCAGTTCTTCGCAGGTCCACAGCACCTTGCGGACATTGATCGATGCAGCTTTCCCCAGGATTTTCAACATGCATGGCTCCGTGTGAGTGATCGAACTGCTACTCTAGCGCAGGCGGCGCTTGCATAGTTGTCCATTTCTTGGCATGGTAGCCCCCCATGAAACCCATGCGCCACCATATGTCCAAAATCCTCGCGTTCAGCCGTTTTTCCGTACGCGACTTTCTCGCCACCGCCGGCCCCACCTTGCTGCTGATCGCGGCCGTCTGCGCGCTGGCCTACTGGCTGGTCGACCCGGCGCCGCCGCGCCAGGTCCGGCTGTCGACCGGGCAGGACAACAGCGCCTACGAAGAGTTTGGCAAGAAGTACGCGGCCACCCTGGCCAGGCATGGCGTCAAGGTCAGCTTGCAGAGCTCGCTCGGTTCGCAGGAAAACCTGCAGCGCCTGAACGCCGGCACGACCGATATCGCTTTCGTGCAAAGCGGCTCGACCGAGCATGCCGATGCCGAACGCCATGGCCTGATTTCCCTGGGCAGCCTGTTTACGGAACCGGTCTGGCTGTTTTTGCGCGAAGACAAGGCGGTCACCGAACTGACGCAATTGCGCGGCCTGAAGATCAACCTGGGGCCCGAAGGCACGGGCGTGCCGGGATTGTTCCGGCAACTGCTGGCCGTCAATGGCGTCGAGCCGAATGAACTGACGGTCGGCGCATTGCAAAACACGCCGGCCACGGTGGAATTGCTGGAAGGGCGCATCGATGGCTTGGTGTTCAGCTCGGCGCCGGAAGCGCCGCTGATCCAGATGCTGCTGCAAACGCCGGGCATCCGGCTGTTCGATTTTTCGCAGGCCGAAGCGTACACGCGGCGCCTGCCGTTCCTGACCCACGTGGTGCTGCCGCGCGGCATCGTTGACCTCGGGCGCAATATCCCGGCGCAGGATTATCATCTGATCGCGCCGACCGCCACTCTGGTGGCGCGCGACGATCTGCATCCGGCACTGGTCG
Organism: Janthinobacterium sp. 1L-D-8-B-C4; assembly: GCF_057291295.1. NCBI lineage: Bacteria > Pseudomonadati > Pseudomonadota > Betaproteobacteria > Burkholderiales > Oxalobacteraceae > Janthinobacterium > Janthinobacterium sp. 1L-D-8-B-C4. The sequence goes on along the minus strand of NZ_JBXAVX010000005.1, from coordinate 257,956 downwards.
ACCTGTTCGTGCAGGCGGCGGCCGCGATCCATGGCGGCACTGGCTGGTTCCAGCAGCAGGGCCAGTTCCCGTCGGCGCGCTATACGGAAATCCCGGTGGCGCCCGAAGCGCTGAAATTCTACAAGGATGGCGCACCGGTGCTGCAGCGCTACATGAGCTTCTGGCTGGCCAATTTCTTCGACCGCATGTGGGTGCTGGTGGTGGCGCTGGGGGCGCTGATCTTGCCGCTGTCACGCGTGGTGCCGCCGCTGTATGTATGGCGCATCCGCTCGCGCGTGTACCGCTGGTACGGCCAGTTGCGCACGGTGGAACAGGCGCTGGAAGACGTGCCCTTGGCACGCCGCGCGCAAGTGTATGCGGAACAATTGCGGCGCCTGGACGAAATCGAAGAGATGGTCAACCAGATCTCGATTCCGCTGTCGTTTGCCGATGGATTATATGGCTTGCGCAGCCATATCAATTTCGTGCGCAAGCGCATCCTGAGCCTGATGGGCGAGCAAGCACCAGAGGCTATACCAGAGTAACCGACAGCTTGCGCCCGACCAGCGCGGCGGCTCGTTCCAGGGTGGACAGGGTGACGTCGCTGCTGGGATCCAACAGGCGGTCGAGCTGCGAGCGGCTCGTTTGCAGCATGGCCGCCATGCGGGTTTTCGACAGCGACTGTTCCTGCATCGCTTGCGTCAATTGCCAGGCGATCACTTCCTTGATGGCCCGGGTTTGCGTCTGCTCGAAAATGCCTTCCTCTTTGAGGAAATCGTCGAGGCTGCTGCCGAGATGAGGGTTGGCATGGTTCATCACAGTTCCTTCAGTCGTTTGCGCGCCAGCGCCAGGTCGTCGTCGGGCGTGCTGCGGGTTTTCTTGATAAAGCCGTGCAGTGCCACCAGGCAGTCGCCATGCTGGCAGAGCAATACACGGGCGATGCGGTTGCCGGGCAGGCTGCTGCGAATTTCACACAAACCCTGCCCGAGATGCCGGCACAGCGGCATGCCGACCGGCCAGCGCCATTGCGCGTGCATCAGGTCCTGGCCGATCATCTGGCGATCAAAAGCGGGCAGGCTCTTGAGCCAGTCACGCACCGGTTCGCCGCCATTGCCGTTCGCATAGAACAGCAGGGTAATCTGCCGCAAGCCGGAAGCATCCATGACGCACCTCTACGTTGTACTATAAAAGGTACTATCTCGCAAGGAGAATCTGCGCCGCGTTTAACTGCGGCCATGGATGGTTGTAACCGGTCTGCGGCCAGCACGTGGCCTGTCATGTCAAACCTTCTGCTCGCTACGCACCCAGCCAGGGCAGGCCTGCCTTGCACCAGCCGCCGATTGCCTTGCGGTGGCCGTCGGCGTCCTTGTCGCCTTCAAAGCCTTCCAGGATGTCGTAGCTGTTGGCGTAGCCGTGTTCGGTGGCCAGCTTGGCGGCATGGCGTGAGCGCACGCCGGAGCGGCACAGGAACAGCAGCACCTCGTCCTGGCCGGCCTGGCCGGCCAACTGCTGCATGAAGTCGGGATTGGGCACGCCGCCCGGATAGGTGGCCCATTGCACTGCGCCATGCTGGGTGTCGGCGATATCAACCCGGCCGACCCAGTCGCGCTCGGCATTGGTGCGTACGTCGATCAGCTTGACGGCCGGGTCCAGCTGCAACAGTTCGTAGGCTTCCTGTGGCGTGACGGCGCCAGCATACGGCGTGCCTTCGTTGGCGCGGCTGCGGGCAAGGTTCAGGATGTCGGCGGCAGTGCTCATGATGTGCTCCTGTAGGGGAATCGGTGGGACAACGATGTGACCAATTATAGTGCGCCTGCCACGCACCGCAAACGAGAGCAGGCGGCGCACCACGAGCGTGCGTTTTTGAAGTTTTTCGAATAAACGCTGCAAAATGGTGCGTTATTTGTTTTTCGCACTTACATAGTGCATTTCTGATTTAGCGCAACACATGCTTGAAAAATAAGGTCCGCGACACTTCCACAGGGATAGTCACGGTTTGCCCGTGCCAGCCCTGAGGACTTAAAAGCTGGCATGGAATCTGCTATGATTCCTGTGAGTTTTGGTGGCACGCAATCTTTGCTAGCATCATCAGCCCGGACGCATTCAGGTCGGCTCACCCCACATTCATTTAGGAGATACGCATGGCAATGACAGCCGCAGAAGTCTTGAAGATGGTAGAAGAGAACGAAGTCAAATTCGTTGATTTCCGCTTTGCCGACACCCGTGGTAAAGAGCAGCACGTAACGGTGCCCGTGTCGCACTTCGACATGGACAAATTCGAATCGGGCCACGCCTTTGATGGCTCCTCGATCGCTGGCTGGAAGGGCATTGAAGCGTCCGACATGATTTTGCTGCCGGACCCAAGCACCGCCAATATCGACCCGTTCATGGAAGAAACCACCCTGTTCATGCAGTGCGACGTGATCGAACCGTCGGACGGCAAGGGCTATGACCGCGACCCGCGCTCGATCGCGAAACGCGCCGAAGCCTACCTGAAATCGTCGGGCATGGGCGACACCGCCTACTTCGGCCCTGAACCAGAATTCTTCATTTTCGACAGCGTACGCTGGAAGATCGACATGTCGGGCTGCTTCGTCAAGATCGGTTCGGACGAAGGTTCGTGGTCGACCGGCAAGGACATCGAAGGCGGCAACAGCGGCCACCGTCCTACCGTCAAGGGCGGCTATTTCCCGGTGCCACCAGTGGACAGCTTCCAGGACATGCGTTCGGAAATGTGCCTGATTCTGGAGTCCTTGGGCATCCCGGTCGAAGTGCACCACCATGAAGTCGCTGGCGCTGGCCAGAACGAAATCGGCACCAAGTTCTCGACCCTGGTCGAGCGCGCCGACTGGACGCAAAACCTGAAATACGTGGTCTGGAACGTGGCCCACAGCTATGGCAAGACTGCCACCTTCATGCCAAAACCGATCGTTGGCGACAACGGTTCGGGCATGCACGTGCACCAGTCCGTATGGAAAGATGGCAAGAACCTGTTCGCCGGCGACGGCTATGCCGGCCTGTCCGATTTCGCCCTGTACTACATCGGCGGCATCATCAAGCACGCCAAGGCACTGAACGCGATCACCAACCCGGGCACCAACTCGTACAAACGCCTGGTACCAGGCTACGAAGCACCGGTGAAACTGGCGTACTCGGCGAAAAACCGTTCCGCTTCGATCCGTATTCCGCACGTCGCCAATCCAAAAGGCCGCCGCGTCGAAGCGCGCTTCCCGGATCCACTGGCCAACCCATACCTGTGCTTCGCCGCGCTGCTGATGGCCGGCCTGGACGGTGTTGCCAACAAGATCCACCCGGGTGAAGCCGCCTCGAAAGATCTGTACCATCTGCCGCCCGAGGAAGATGCACTGATCCCTACCGTCTGCGCTTCGCTGGAAGAAGCCCTGGACGCACTGGACAAGGACCGCGAGTTCCTGACCCGTGGCGGCGTGTTCAGCGATTCGATGATCGATGCTTACCTGGAACTGAAAATGCAGGACGTGCAGCGCATGCGCATGACCACGCATCCTGCCGAGTTCGACATGTACTACTCGCTGTAAGTTGGCGCCATGCCGGCGCCACTGCCGGCATCAATAAAAACGCGGGTGAGGCTTTTGGTCTTCCCCGCGTTTTTTCATGAATCGCGCCACTGCGATGTTGTATAGTCGGCCCGGTACCGTGAGAGCTGACAGGAGTGGAAAGTGAACAAGCATTACACGATGGCGCTGGCGGCGGCCCTGCTGGGCGCCGCCAGCCAGGCGCATGCCCAGTTATATGTATGCAGCGACGCCCAGGGTCATAAGACCTATACCGACAAGCGTGAAAACGCGGCCTGCAAGCTGCTCGATTTGCCCGGCGCCATGACTGAGCCGCCGCGCAGGAACGCACCGGTGGCCGCGCCCGCCGCCAGGGCAGCGTTGCCACCGGCCAGTGGCACGGGCAACTTCCCCCGCGTCGATGGTGCCGAACAACGCGCGCGCGACCTGGACCGGCGCCAGATATTGCAGGACGAACTGCGCAGCGAAGAGCAGAAGCTGGCCGCGCAGCGCCAGGAATTCAACCAGGGCCAGCCTGAACGCCAGGGCAACGAGCGCAACTATGCCAAGTACCAGGAGCGGGTGGCCCAATTGAAAGACAACCTCGGCAGGACGCAGCAAAACGTCGAGGCCCTCAAACGCGAGATTGCGAATATCCGATGACAGAACCCCAACTCCCCACGCGCCGCCCGCCGCACCTGGCCGGCCTCGACCTGCTGGCCTCGGCCGTGATCGTGCTCGACATGGACGGGCGCATCAGCTACGCCAATGCGGCAGCGGAAAACCTGCTCGAAAGTTCATTGAAAGCGCTGTCGCGGCAAAAGCTGACGGCGCTGTTCGTCAATCCCGAGGAGCTGGCCGGCATCTGCGCCCAGGCGCGCGAGCACAAATTTTCCGACCTGCGCCAGGACCTGAGCCTGGAGCGCATCGGGCGCGACCCCTTGCGCGTGCACAGCATCATCAGCGCGCTCGATGGCCCCGAAGACAGCATCCTGATCGAGTTGCGTGAAAACGTGCAGCAGCTCAAACTGGACCGCGAAGAGCGCATCCTCGACCAGAGCCAGGTCAACAAGGAACTGATCCGCAACCTGGCGCATGAAATCAAGAACCCGCTGGGCGGCATCCGCGGCGCGGCGCAGCTGCTGGAACTGGAATTGCCGGCGCTGCACCTCAGTGAATTGCGCGAATACACGCAGGTCATCATCAAGGAGGCCGATCGGCTGCAGACCCTGGTCGACCGGCTGCTGGCGCCGCACCGCCGGCCGCATATCGTCGGCGACGTGAATATCCACGAAGTGTGCGAGCGCGTGCGCAGCCTGATCCTGGCGGAGTTTCCCAGCGGCCTGACCATCTCGCGCGACTACGACGCCTCGATCCCCGAGTTTCGCGGCGACAAGGAGCAGCTGATACAGACCGTGCTGAACATTGCCCACAATGCCGCGCAAGCGTTGTCCGAGCGTATCGAAGCGGGCGATGCGGAGCTCATTTTCAAGACCCGCGTGGCGCGCCAGGTGACCTTGGCCAAGGTCCGCTATGGCCTGGCATTAGACTTGCATATCATTGACAATGGACCGGGCATCGCGCCCCAGATCCGTGACCGTATTTTCTACCCGCTGGTGTCGGGACGGGAAGGCGGCAGCGGCCTGGGGCTGACCTTGGCACAGACCTTCGTGCAACAGCACCTGGGCGTGATCGAATGCGAAAGCCGGCCTGGATATACCGATTTCAGGATCGTTTTACCTTTGCCATAAGCGTGGGAAGCGCCTGCCGTCGTATCCCACTCATGAAATCCATTGCGGGACGCACACACTAATGAAGCCAATCTGGATAGTTGACGACGACGAATCAATCCGCTGGGTGCTGGAAAAAGCCCTGGCCCGTGAAAACCTGGCCACCAAGAGCTTTGCCAATGCGCGCGACGCCATTGCCGCGCTTGAGTTCGACACGCCGCAGGTGCTGGTGTCCGACATCCGCATGCCGGGCGCATCGGGACTCGACCTGCTGCAAATGGTCAAGACGCGCTTTCCCGGCTTGCCCGTCATAATCATTACCGCCTTTTCCGACCTCGATTCGGCCGTCGCGGCCTTCCAGGGCGGCGCCTTCGAATACCTGGCCAAGCCGTTCGACATCGACAAGGCAGTCGAACTGATACGCCGCGCGCTCGAAGAAAGCCTGCGTGAAACCAGCGTCGAGTCGGGACCGTCGGAAACGCCGGAAATCCTGGGCCAGGCGCCTGCCATGCAGGAAGTCTTCCGCGCCATCGGCCGCCTGTCGCAGTCGAACGTCACGGTGCTGATTACCGGCGAGTCCGGTTCCGGCAAGGAACTGGTGGCGCGCGCGCTGCACAAGCACAGCCCGCGCGCGGCCCAGCCTTTCATTGCCCTCAATACGGCGGCGATCCCGAAAGACTTGCTGGAGTCGGAACTGTTCGGCCACGAACGCGGCGCATTTACCGGTGCGCAGACCACCCGCCGCGGGCGCTTCGAGCAGGCCGAGAATGGCACGCTCTTTCTCGATGAGATCGGCGACATGCCGTTCGACCTGCAGACGCGCCTGCTGCGGGTGTTGTCGGACGGCCATTTCTACCGCGTCGGCGGGCACCAGCCGATGAAGGCCAATGTGCGCGTGATTACCGCCACGCACCAGAACCTCGAGCAGCGCGTGCGCGACGGTCTGTTCCGCGAAGACTTGTATCACCGCCTGAACGTGATTCGCCTGCGCCTGCCCAGTTTGAGGGAACGGCGCGAGGATATCCCCATTCTGGTGCGCCACTTCCTGGTGCAGAGCGCGCGCCAGCTCGGCGTGGAGGCCAAGCGCATGAGCGAGCCGACGATGCAGTTCCTCAGCAGCCTCGACTTGCCCGGCAATGTGCGCCAGCTGGAAAACCTGTGCAACTGGATTACCGTCATGGCGCCGGGGCAGACGGTGGAAATCAAGGACTTGCCGCTGGAACTGACCCAGGGCCAAGGGCAGGGCGAGTCGACCGGCATGATCAATCCGCCAGCACCGCCGCAAGCGCAAGGCGATGCCTCCGCCAGCGCGCCGCATGGTGGCCAGGTGTTCGACGCCGCCGCGCCGGTCAATGGCGCGCCGCCGGGCTGGATCGGTTTGCTGGAACTGCAGGCGGCCGGCATGCTGGGGGCAGGGCAGCAGGAAGTGATGGCCGTGCTGGGACGCCAGTTCGAGTCGGCCCTGATCAAGACGGCGCTCAAGCACACGCACGGGCGCAAGAATGACGCCGCCGTGCGCCTGGGCATCGGCCGCAACACCATCACGCGCAAGATCTCGGAACTGGGCATCGACGGCGCCAAGGAAGATTGATCGCGGTGGCAACTGGTCCTTGCGGGCGGGGCGTTCTGCTCCGCCCGCTTTCCTGCTTGCGTGTTTCTTTACACGCCACAACACAGTGCGAACAATAGGGTAAGCTGGGCGCCTGCCGGACTGTCTCGTCCGGCATCAACCTGACTGTGGAATTGTATGCTGATTAACTGTGTGGCCTACCAGGATGGCAAGAAACTGGCCGACTTGCCGATCGACGATATCAGCGATTACGTCGAGCGTCCCGACTGCTTCGTGTGGGTCGCCCTGCTCGACGCCACGCCTGATGAACTGAAGCAGATGCAGCACGAATTTTCGCTGCATGAACTGGCGGTGGAAGACGCGCAGCGCGGCCACCAGCGCCCGAAGATCGAAGAATATGGCGATTCGCTGTTTGCGGTGGTGAAAACCGTGGAAATGGTCGGCGACGAGCTGGTGCTGGGGGAAGTCGATGTTTTTGTCGGCGCCAATTATGTGCTGTCGTCGCGCACCAACTGCTCGCAAGGTTTTCTTGGCGTGCGCGCGCGCGCCGAACGCGAACCGCATCTGCTGCGCCAGGGCTCGGCCTTCGTGCTGTATGCGCTGATGGACGCGGTGGTCGACCGCTATTTTCCCGTGCTCGACGCGCTCGAATCGGAACTGGAGGCGATCGAAGACCGCATGTTCGATTCCGGCACCGAGCGCGTCAATATCGAACGGCTGTACCAGTTGAAGCGCAAGGTGATGGTGCTGCGCCATGTGGTGGGGCCGCTGATGGAAGCGGTCGGCAAACTGCACGGTGGCAGGGTACCGCCGCTGGCGCACGACACGCAGGAGTATTTCCGCGACGTTCACGACCATCTGGCGCGCATCAACGCCACGCTCGATTCGATCCGCGACACCATCAGCACGGCGATCCAGGTCAATTTGTCGATGGTGGCCATCGATGAGAGCGAAGTGAACAAGCAACTGGCGGCCTGGGCCGCCATCTTTGCGGTGTTTACTGCCTTTGCCGGCATCTGGGGCATGAATTTCAAATTCATGCCCGAACTGGAGTGGCACTACGGTTATCCGGCTGCCGTGGCCGTGATGTGCGGCGCCTGCGGCTATATGTATTACCTGTTCAAGCGCTCCGGCTGGCTGTAAAAATTTCCGCACGTCTGTATTATTCAATAATATACGGGGGTACAATCAGCGGGGTCCGCCTTCGCTGGCCCGCGAGGAGGAAGCGTTTGCCGGGCTGTGCAGGAGCATGCATGAGTATTCCGCTGTTTGATGTCAATTCGCAAGAACCCCTGTTCGACCAGGCGCAGCGGCGCACCCTGGCCGAAGCGGCCCTGCGCTCGATCACCGCCTCGACGGCGCATGCGCGCGGTGACGATTTTCTGCGCATTCTGGTGCGCGAGCTGGCCGAAGCGCTCGACGTGCGCTATGTGATCGCCGGGCGCCTGGTGCGCCAGCTGGACGGCGGCGAAGCCATCCGCACGCTGGCGCTGTGGGGCGGCGACGGCTACCAGGACAATATCGAATACAGCCTGCGGCACACGCCTTGCCAGGACGTGACCTGCCAGGACATGTGTTTCCACGGCAGCGGCATCCAGCGCCGCTTTCCGCTCGACACCTTGCTGGTCGACATGCACGCCGAAAGCTATGTCGGCATGCCGCTGATCGATACGGAAGGCCGCACCCTGGGCATCCTGTCGGCCATCGACACGCGCCCCATCGATGAAGACAAGCGCTTGCTGGCCTTGCTGCTGCTGTCGATTTTTTCGGCGCGCGGCGCGGCCGAGCTGCAGCACCAGGAACGCACGCGCCAGCTCGAGGACATGGTACGCCAGCGCACGGACTCCCTGCTGGCGGCCCAGGCCAGTTTGGTGGAACAGGAACAGATGGCGGCACTCGGCTCGCTGGTGGCCGGCGTCTCGCATGAAGTGAACACGCCGATCGGCGTGGCGCTGACGGCGGCGTCGAGCATGGGCAGCTATGCCGACCAGTTGGTGCAGATGCTGGGGGCACCAAAAGTCAGCCGTGCCGAGCTGATCGACATCGCCCGGGCCCTGACGGGCGCCGCCGCACTGGTCGAGCGCAACCTGACGCGGGCGGCCGAACTGATCGGCAATTTCAAGCAGCTGGCGGTGGACCAGGCCAGCGAATACGTGGCCGACCTGCTGCTGCATGACCACGTGCATGGGCTGGTGTCGGCGCACAGCCCCGAGCTGCGCAAGTGCGCCTTGCAAGTGCGGCTTGAGATCGACCCGGCCTGCCGGGTACGGCTGGCGTCCGGCAAGCTGTCGCAGATCCTGTCGAACCTCTTGATGAACAGCGCCCGCCACGGCTATCCGCACGGCGGACCGGGCCAGATAACCATCCGCGCTGGCGTTGAGCCGCCTGCGGACGGCAAGCAGTGGCTGCTGCTCGAGTTTTGCGACGACGGCATTGGCCTCGCGCCCGCCGTGCGCGAGCATATGTTCGAACCGTTTTTTACCACCAAGCGCGGCAAGGGCGGCTCGGGCCTGGGCATGCATATCGTGCATACCATCGTGCAGCAGCTGGGCGGCCAGGTGCACGCCATCGAAGGCGTACCCGGCTGCCATATTCACATCAGGCTGCCGCTGGCCGCCTGAAGCTCAGCTTGAACAGTGCTTACTTGCCAGCGGCGATCGCCAGCGCCACCGCTTCCGCCACCTTGATGCCATCGACCGCTGCCGACAGGATGCCGCCTGCGTAGCCGGCGCCTTCGCCGGCCGGGAACAGGCCACGCGTGTTCAGGCTTTGCAGGTCGTCGTCGCGGCGCTTGATGCGGATCGGTGACGAGGTACGTGTTTCCACCCCCGTCAGCACGGCGTCGGCCTTGTAGTAACCCTTGATCTGCTTGTTAAATGCAGGAAACGCTTCGCGCAAGGCCGTGATCGCATATTCGGGCAGGGCGGAAGCCAGATCGGTCAGGTGCACGGCCGGCTTGTAGGACGGCACCACGCTGCCAAATTCGGTCGAGGCGCGGCCAGCGACGAAGTCGCCTACCAGCTGGCCCGGCGCATCGTAGTTGCCGCCGCCCAAGGCAAACGCGCGTTCTTCGAGCTCGCGCTGCAGCGCGATGCCGGCCAGCGGATCGCCTGGATAGTCGGCGGGCGTGATGCCGACCACGATGGCGCTGTTGGCATTGCGCTCGTTGCGCGAATACTGGCTCATGCCGTTCGTCACCAGGCGGCCCGGTTCGGAGGCGGCCGCCACCACCGTGCCGCCAGGGCACATGCAGAAGCTGTAGACCGAGCGGCCATTGCTGGCGTGGTGCACCAGCTTGTAATCGGCCGCGCCGAGGATAGGGTGGCCTGCGCTGGGGCCGAAGCGGCAGCTGTCGATCAAGGATTGTGGGTGTTCGACGCGGAAACCGATCGAAAACGGTTTTGCCTCGATATACACACCGCGCTTGTGCAACATTTCAAACGTGTCGCGCGCGCTGTGGCCGATCGCCAGCGCCACATGGTTGCTGGCGATGGTCTCGCCGCTGGCCAGCACCACGCCACGTACCTGGCCGCCGTCGGGACCTGCCACGATATCGATATCGACCACCTTGCTTTCAAAACGGTATTCACCGCCCAGACGCTCGATTTCGGCGCGCATCTCTTCCACCATCTTGACCAGGCGGAAGGTGCCGATATGCGGCTTGCTCACATACATGATCTCTTCGGGCGCACCGGCCTTGACGAATTCCGTCAGCACCTTGCGGCCATAATGTTTCGGGTCCTTGATCTGGCTGTACAGCTTGCCGTCCGAAAAGGTGCCAGCGCCGCCTTCGCCGAACTGCACGTTCGATTCGGGATTGAGTTCGCGCTTGCGCCAGAAACCGAAGGTGTCGACCGTGCGTTCGCGCACTTGCTTGCCGCGTTCCAGGATCAGCGGGCGCAAGCCCATCTGCGCCAGGATCAGCGCCACGAACAGGCCGCAGGGGCCGGTACCGATGACGATGGGCCGTGTTTCATTGCTGTGGCCGGCCAGTTGCTCGCCGCCGGCGACGAATTTGTACTCGGTGTCGGGCGCCGGCATCAGGTGGATGTCGTGTTGCAGGCGCGCCAGCACGGCTGCTTCATTGCGCACCTCGACGTGCAGCGAGTAGATCAGCACCACGGCGCTGCGCTTGCGCGCGTCATAGCTGCGCTTGAAGACGGTAAAGCCGAGCAGCTCGGCGCTGGCAATGCCGAGGCGCGCCAGGATCGCGGCGCTCAAGGCCGCTTCGTCGTGTTCGAGGGGGAGTTTTACTTCGTTGAGTCGCAACATGATGGATATCTGAAAAATTGCCGGGCTCCGTAGTTAGCGGAGAATCTGCGGACCTGCGCTTGCCGGGCGGTGCCTGCCGCGCCGCAACATGGTCCAGAGCCGCTATTTTAACCGCAACGCCCGGTCCCAAGAAGCGCGCCGTTGCCATTACCACTGGAACATGTTGCAAATTCCTGTTGCGCCTCGCCCAGAGGGAATGCACCAAGTCGGTGAAAATACTATCCATTACAGTGCTTTAATAGTAAATAGCGCACCGCCATAATGCACCCAATTTTTTGCATTGCAACAACTGTTGTTTTTACATCTGTATCAATTTGTTTCGTTGACATGCAATCCCTCTCCGTGATTTGATGGGGTATTGTTATCGCCAGCGGGTTTCATGAATTGGTGAAATGACGTTTTAAAAAATGCATATCCATATAAGGGATTTATTTTCTCGAACGGCCTGTTGATATTAAATCGCCGGTTCGATCTTATGGCCTTTGCTTGATGTCGCCACATGATGCAATGCGTGTGCAATGCCGCATTATTACAGTATTACCTCGATTGATACGTGCCGCTTTTCCTGCCGCACGCATCTGTTTCTCTCTGCGCGCTCCCCTTGTTTATTTTAATGTTGCGTAAATGGAACAGCCGTTCGTGCGTTATTGACCAGTTCGTTTCAATATGTTCCGATGTGACCTTGGTTATATTTAAGTGCAGATATAACCGTTGAATGTTTTGCTTGCAAAGCAGGACAGGATGGAATGGTATTGGCAACAAGTGGCTGTAACATGAACGCGTAAAAACGCACGAGGCGCAAACAAGACTGCTTTATCAAAGCAGTAATGCCGTGCTCATAAATATATATAGGGAACCACATGTTAAGAAAAACTGTTTTGGTACGTGCTTTGTCGATCGCATTCAGCGCTTCGGTGCTGAGCACGGCAATCGTGCCTGTCGTTATGGCGCAGTCGAATGCCACCGGTAACATCATCGGTAAAGTCGCACCGGACGCCAGCGCGTCCATCTCGATTGTCGGTACCGACAATGGCCTGAAACGGGCAATTTCACCCGATGCGAGCGGCAGCTTCCGCATCACTTCTTTGCCTGTTGGTAACTACAAAGTGACCTTGATGAAAGGCACTTCCGTGGTCGGCACGCAAGACGTGGAAGTGCGCATCGGCCAGGAAAGCGAAGTGTCCCTGCAGCCTTTGGCGCAACAGGTGCAGACGGTGAACGTGACCAGTCGACGACGCGCCATCGATGTCACCAGTTCCAATTCCGGTTCCTCGTTCAATTCGCGCGAGCTGGCCACCCTGCCACTGGCGCCATCGGTTGCCAACATCGTCCAGCTGGCCGGCGGCACCACCCGTGCCGACTCGCGCTACGGCAACAACGCCGCCAGCTTCGGCGGCTCGAGCGCCTCCGAAAACGCGGCCTACATCAACGGTTTCCCTGTTACCAGCAGCCTGTACCAGGTCGGTTACTCCTCGCTGCCATTCGGTTCGATCGCCGAAGCGCAGATCATCACCGGCGGCTATGGCGCGGAATTCGGCCGTTCGACGGGCGGCGTGGTCAATATCACCACCAAGAGCGGCACCAACAACTGGGAATTCGGCGCGGGCTTCACGTATGCCCCCGACTCCCTGCGCGGCAAGGCCAAGAACATCATGTACCAGAATACGGGCGCCAATCCTGCGACCGACGGCAAGATCTACAACTACAAGGAAGGCGACAAGCAAACCGAGCGCGTCTATAACGCGTTTATCAGCGGCCCGCTGATCAAGGACAAGCTGTTCATCTACCTGGGTGGCGAATTTACCAAGATGGACCGTGAAACGGCCCGCCTGGCGTCGTCCAGCACCGTCAATGCTCAGACCGGCTGGCTGGTGCAGAAATCCGAAGTGCCACGCTATATCGGCAAGCTGGACTGGAACATCACCGACAACAACCGCCTGGAATACACGCATATTTCGGACGAATCGAATGTCGATGACGCCTACTATGGTTTCGACTATGCGACCAAGCAGCGTCAATATGTCCAGAACGGCGGCGCCAAGTTCAAGAACTACTCGGCCGGCATCCTGGGCCTGAGCGCTACCGGCGCCGCACTGGCTGCCGCACAGGGTTCGAACGTCGATATCCTCAAGTACACCGGCTACATTACCGACGACTTCACGGTACAGGCGCTGATTGGCCAGGCCAAGACCGAGCGCCTGCAAGATCCGTTCGGTTATATCGCCGGCCAGCGCCCGATCGTTGCCTCTCCTGGCAACCAGGTGCCTGGCGTGAATTACAACCCTTCCCAAGTGCAAGGTTTCAGCTCGGCTCTGCTGCGCGACGGCGCCAACGACGTCAACAAGGGCTACCGTCTTGATCTCGAGTACAAGCTGAACAAACAGCACACCATCCGTGGCGGTCTCGATCACAACAAGATCACGGCCTTGAACGGCACCGAATCGGCCGGCGGCGGTACCTGGACCTATCTGAGAACGACGCCGAACACCGTTTTGTCAGGGCATAATATTTCACCGGCAGCTGGCGGTGGCTATGGTACGCAAGGTTACTATGTGCGTGAAAACATCCAGCGCGGCGGCTCGACCCCAACTGTCAAACAGTCGGCGCAATATCTGGAAGACCGCTATCAGGTGACCGATGACCTGGTCGTGACCCTGGGCGTGCGCAATGAATCGTTCGACAACCTGAACGGTAGCGGCGAGACCTTTGTCGAACAGAAAAACATGGTGGCGCCACGCTTGAACGCGGCCTGGAATGTGTATGGTGACGGTTCGCTGAAAGTGTTCGGTACGGCCGGCCGCTACTTCATGCAACTGCCAGCCAACATGGCCGTGCGTTTCGCCGGTGCGTCGCTCAATACCGACCGTTTCTACACCTATACCGGCGTCGATCCTGTCACCGGTGCGCCGATCGGCCTGAACCCGATCAGTAATGTCCTGTCGGCGAACAATGAGTTTGGTCAGGAAAAACGCGCCAATGAATTGGCGTCCACCAACCTGAAAGCCCACTACCAGGATGAGATCAACCTGGGTTTTGAAAAAGTGCTGTCGGCCAAGTTCAACGGCGGTATCAAACTGACCTACCGCAAGCTGAAAAACACCATCGACGATTATTCGGACCCACGCGCCATCTCCGCCAAGCTGACCGGCGCCGAGAAAGAATACTTCGACGACCATGGCTGGAACGGCGCGCTGTTCAATCCGGGCAAGGACAACACCTTCATGATCCCGGTCGGCCCGAACGGCGCCCAGCGTGCGGTGACCATCACCGCCGCCGATGCCGGTTTCCCGGAAAAAGCCAAACGGACCTATACCTCGCTGGAATTCATGCTCGAGCATCCGATGCGTGACGGCTGGTACGGCAAGGCGAACTACACCTGGTCGCGCAGCGAAGGCAACCAGGAAGGCCAGACCAAGTCGGACAATGGCCAGGCTGACGTGGGCTTCAGCTCCGGCTGGGACTTCCCCGAGACCATGCTGAACGCCAGCGGCCTGCTGCCGAATAACCGTACTCACCAGTTCAAGGCCTACGGTTATTACGAGTTCACCAGCCAGTTCGGCGTCGGCGGCAACCTGTTGGTCGCCAGCGGCCGTCCGAAATCGCGCACCTGCAATATTCCGTCGGCGCTCGACCAGGATGGCCTGGGCCTGTCCCAGTACGGTTCGATCTTCTTCCTGTGCCCGGATGGCGCCAATGGCCGTGGTGCCCTGGGTACCCTGCCGACCGAAGCGCGGCTGGACTTGAACTTCATGTACAAGCCACAGCAACTGAACGGCCTGGTGTTCAAGGTTGACGTGCTCAACGTGACCAACCGCCAGGTGGCGCAAGCGATCGACGAAGGCTATAACACCAGCGCCGCCGGTGCCGCCATCAGCCCGACCGCCTTGATGGAAACGGCCTACTCGACACCGCGCAGCGTGCGTCTGTCGGCCCAGTACAGCCACAAGTTCTGATGTAGTCAAACCGCCGGCACCTGCCGGCGGCAGCCTGAAAAACAACGCCCCGCCAGCTGCAAAGCTGGCGGGGCGTTTGTCTTCATGCCGGCGATGGTGCTTTTACATGCCGCCCCACAAGGCGCCTAGGGTCGCCAGCGCCGTCAATCCTGCCGTTTCCGTGCGCAAGATGCGTGGCCCCATTGCCAGGCCGATGGCGCCGGCGGCGATGGCCGCTGTTTCTTCGGCGTCGGTAAACCCGCCTTCCGGCCCGACCATCAGGGTCACTGCCTGCGGTGGCTGTTGGCGCGCCCAGTCGGCCAGCGACTGCCCGGCGCGTGGCGTCAGGATGATGCGCGGGTGCAGGTCCTGCTGGCGGGTCCAGTGGTTGAATTCCTGCAACGGCGCCAGTTGCGCCAGGCGGTTGCGGCCGCTTTGTTCGGAGGCCGAGACGATGATGCCCTGCCAGTGCGCCAGTTTCTTTTCCGCCCGCTCGGCCGACAAGCGCACCACGCAGCGCTGGGCCGCCAGCGGCACGATGCCGGCCACGCCGAGTTCGATCGCCTTTTCAATGATCCAGTCCATTTTTGATGCTTCCGGCAGGGCTTGCGCCAGGGTCACGGCGTACGGCAGCTCGACCTCGCGCGCAATATGCGACTCCACGGCAGCGGTCACGCTGCGCTTGGCGACCGAGACGATGCTGGCCTGCACTTCGCCGCCCTCGCCATTGAACAGGGTGATCATTTCGCCCGGCGCCAGGCGCACCACCGAGATATGGTGGGCGACGGCCTCGGGCAGGGCGATGGTGGTGCCGGGGACGAGCGGCTGGGGACAGTAAAAACGTGGCATGCAGTTCCTGAACGGGCAAGATAATTGAAAATAAGACGGCAAAGTATAGCGAGTTGGCGTGGCAGTACGCTGCAATTCTAAGTTGCGTCCCCCCAGTCTGGTAAAATAGTTGACTACAGAAAGCGGCCGGCCGCCTCTCCGCGCTGCTGCAAACGAATCCCAAACTCGCGACTGACCCACACCACCATGACAACTACGCTCCCGACTACCAAAATGGCCAATGCGATCCGCGCACTGGCAATGGACGCTGTACAAAAGGCTAACTCCGGCCATCCTGGCATGCCGATGGGCATGGCCGAGATCGCAGTTGCCCTGTGGAGTGGGCATTACCGCCACAATCCAAGCAATCCGAAATGGCCGAACCGCGACCGCTTCCTGCTGTCCAACGGCCACGGCTCGATGCTGCATTATTCGCTGCTGCACCTGACCGGCTACGATCTGTCGATGGACGACATCAAGGCGTTTCGCCAGATGCATTCGAAAACCCCGGGCCACCCGGAAGTCGACATCACGCCAGGCATTGAAACGACCACCGGCCCGCTGGGCCAGGGCCTGGCCAATGCCGTCGGCATGGCGCTGTCCGAGCAGTTGCTGGCCGCTGAATTCAACCAGCCCGGCCACGACATTGTCAACCACTACACTTACGCTTTTGTGGGCGACGGCTGCCTGATGGAAGGCATTTCGCACGAAGTATGCGCGCTGGCCGGCACCCTGGGCCTGAACAAGCTGATCGCGCTGTATGACGACAATGGCATCTCGATCGACGGCAAGGTCGAAGGCTGGTTCACCGACGACACCCCGGCCCGCTTCGAAGCCTACGGCTGGAACGTGATCCGCGCCGTTGACGGCCATGACGTCGCCGCCGTCGATGCCGCCATCACCGCCGCCAAGTCCGCCTCGAAGCCGACTCTGATCTGCTGCAAGACCATCATCGGCAAGGGTTCGCCGAACCTGCAAGGTGGCGACAAGGTCCATGGCGCCGCACTGGGCGACAAGGAAATCGCCGCCGTGCGCGAATACATTCAATGGGATTCGGCGCCGTTCGAGATTCCTGCCGAGCAATACACGGCCTGGGACGCGAAAGAACAAGGTGCCTTGCTGGAAACCGACTGGAATGAGCGTTTCGCCGCCTACAGCAAAGAGTTTCCGCAGAAAGCGGCCGAATTGAGCCGCCGCATGAAAGGCGACCTGCCGGAAGCGTTTGAAACCGCGCTGACCGCGGCGATCGCTTCCTGCGTCGAGAAAAAAGAAAACATCGCTACCCGCAAGGCCAGCCAGAACGCAATCCAGGCGCTGGCCTCGTCGCTGCCGGAATTTTTGGGCGGCTCGGCCGACCTGACCAGCTCGAACCTGACCAACTGGAAAGAATCGATCCCCGTGCGTTCGGGCAAACCTGGCAACCACGTCAACTATGGCGTGCGCGAATTCGGCATGAGCGCGATCATGAACGGCATCACCCTGCACGGCGGCTACATCCCGTTCGGCGCCACGTTCCTGACGTTCTCCGACTACAGCCGCAATGCGCTGCGCATGGCCGCACTGATGAAACTGCGTTCGATCTTCGTGTTTACCCACGATTCGATCGGCCTCGGCGAAGACGGCCCGACCCACCAGTCGGTCGAGCACGTCTCGTCGATGCGTTTGATCCCGAACCTGGACAACTGGCGTCCGTGCGACACGGTGGAATCGGCCGTGGCATGGGGCGCTGCCGTACGCCGCAAGGATGGCCCGTCGACCCTGATCTTCTCGCGCCAGAACTTGCCATACCAGGAACGGTCGAACGAGACGATCGCCAATATTTTCCGCGGCGGCTATGTGCTGAACGACGTGGCTGATGCAAAAGCGATCCTGATCGCCACCGGTTCCGAAGTGGAACTGGCAGTTGCCGCCGCCAGCGCGCTGGCGTCGGAAGGCATCCAGGTACGCGTGGTGTCGATGCCGTCGACCGACGTGTATGACCGCCAGGACGCAGCTTACAAAGCCAGCGTCCTGACCAAAGGCGTGCCACGCGTGGCCATCGAGGCGGGCGTGACCAGCTTCTGGTACAAATACGTGGGCCTGGAAGGCGACGTGGTCGGTATCGATACCTTCGGCGAGTCGGCTCCGGCCGGCGTGCTGTTCAAGCATTTCGGTTTTACCGTCGAGAACGTCGTGGCGAAAGTAAAAGCCGTGATCGCCGGTTAAATCGTTTTACGCCGCCAGCGTCCCGCAGATGGGCGCGGCGGCGAGCAGATTTTTTTAATGTGCTAAGTCCTTTTAATTCAATCAGGAGCAGAGTATGACGATCAAAGTTGCAATCAATGGCTACGGCCGCATCGGCCGTAATGTGTTGCGCGCTTTCTACGAAGGCGGCAAGAAACAGGACATCCAGATCGTTGCCATCAACGACCTGGGCGATGCCAAATCGAACGCCCACCTGACCCGCTACGACACCGCGCACGGCAAGTTCCCGGGCACCGTGACCGTTGAAGGCGACAACATGATCGTCAACGGCGATCCGATCCGCGTGTTCGCACAGCGCAACCCTGCTGAAATTCCATGGGGCGAGCTGGGCGTGGACGTGGTGCTTGAGTGCACCGGCTTCTTCACCACCAAAGAGAAAGCCTCGGCCCACCTGAAGGGCGGCGCCAAGAAAGTCATCATCTCGGCACCAGGCGGCAAGGACGTCGACGCCACCATCGTGTTCGGCGTGAACCAGGACGTGCTGAAGTCGACCGATACCGTCATTTCGAACGCCTCGTGCACCACCAACTGCCTGGCCCCGCTGGTCAAGCCACTGAACGACGCCATCGGCATCGAAAGCGGCCTGATGACCACCGTGCACGCCTACACCAACGACCAGGTACTGAGCGACGTGATGCATGAAGACCTGCGCCGCGCCCGTTCGGCCACCATGAGCATGATCCCGACCAAGACCGGCGCCGCCGCCGCGGTGGGCCTGGTGCTTCCTGAACTGAACGGCAAGCTGGACGGCTTCGCGATCCGCGTGCCAGTCATCAATGTATCGCTGGTCGACCTGACCTTCATCGCCAAGCGCGACACTACCGTGGAAGAAGTCAATGCCCTGATGGAAAAAGCCGCCTCGGAAGGCCCGCTCAAAGGCATCCTGACCTACCAGACCGAACCGCTGGTATCGATCGACTTCAACCACAACCCGGCCTCGTCGAACTTCGATTCGACCCTGACCAAAGTGTCGGGTGGCCGCTTGGTCAAAGTGACGTCGTGGTATGACAACGAGTGGGGTTTCTCGAACCGCATGCTCGACACCACTGTGGCGCTGATGTCGGCCAAGTAAGTCTTTCCCTGCTGTTTACACGCCCTGCGGGGCGTGATGCCGCCCTGTCATGCAGGGCGGTTTTTTTTGCCCATATGTTCCACATGGGCGCTGCCGTCGCTGTTGCATCTTGTTACAACAATCAAGGAGACAGGCTTGACATGTTTTATATGCACTGTAGAGGTGCATATTATTGGCAATTTAATTTGTTTTTTTATATCAATAAAGGTTTATAAGTAAAATAATTTTAACATTTTCTATCCTATTATTTCTTTCAGGTAAACACAATTTTAAAAACTATTTATATCGTTAATTTTTATTTGGTTAAAACAGTTTTTTATAAATAAAATTTCAAATAAAAAGAAATTAATATATTTTAATTCCGTAAAGTCGTTTAGTTGCAACATTTAATAACATTTGTAACAAACTGAAACATCTTCCATGCATAATCGACTTTCTTGCTGTCGCGCCATCATTGCCGTGTCGCACTGCCCGTGTCGTCCGACAGGCCAGTGTCATGGAAGCGGTCGCTGGAAGGGGTTGAATATAAAAACCGGTTGTATAAAAGCACAAAGGGAAGAGTGATGTTTTTACAAGAAAAAACCAGTGTCATCCTAGTTCGTCTGGCCATTGGTACCCTCGCTGGTACTGGCTTGCTGGCACAATTTGCGCACGCGCAGGAAACCAGCCTGGCGCCGCAAGCGCAGGCCGAAGCCACGCCTGGCGTCGACGGCTCGGACAAAGTCCAGAAAGTATATGTCACGGGTTCGAACGTACGCCGCATTACCCTTGAATCGGCCTCGCCAGTGCAAATCATCACTCGTGACGAGCTCACGCGTGGCGGCGCAACCTCGCTCAACGAAGTGTTGCGCACGATTTCTTCCAACGTGGGCGGCATCGATGAAAACCGTACCAACGGTTTCAGTGCTGGCGCCGCCGGCCTGAACTTGCGCGGCTTCGGCAGCCAGGCAACCCTGACCCTGATCAACGGCCGCCGCCTGGCGCCGTATGCCCAGCCTGAATTCCAGACCACCTTTGTCGACCTGAACTCGATTCCGGTTGGCGCGGTCGAACGGATTGAAATCCTGAAAGATGGCGCGTCGGCGATCTACGGTTCGGAAGCAATGGCCGGCGTAGTCAACATCATCTTGCGCGACAGCTTCGAAGGCCTGGAACTGGGCGGCTCGCTGGGCCAGTCCAGCCGCAGCGATGGCGAACAGAAGCGCGCTACCGTCAGTTTCGGCAAAGGCAGCCTGGTACAAGACCACTTCAACGCCTACGTCACCCTGGACGTGCGCCAGCGCGACCCGATGTACATCCGCAAGCGCGACGGCTACCTCAGCACGCAGGATCTGCGCGCCTACGGCTACAAGGACCGCCGTTCGCTGTACACCTATCCGGGCAACATCTACTGGACCGACAAGGCCACCAACACGCTGGTATCGCGCACTCTGGACAACAACTGTCCGGCGGACCGTCTGGTGCCCGCTTCCGGCGTATTGGCCGCTGGCGCGCAAGGCAATGCCTGCGTGTTCGACGATTTCCAGGACAGCTCGATCAATTCCGCCGGCAAGACCGACCGCTTCGGCCTGACCAGCCGCCTGACGTGGCAGCCGACCGCCAACACCACCGTGTTCAGCGAACTGATGTTCAACCGCAACAAGGCCACCGTGACCGGGCTGCTGCACTGGGTGGCGGGCCAGACCGGCCAGCCGACGCCGGCCTTGCCGATCACTCATCCGCAATATCCGAAAGACCTGATCGGACCTGACGGCAAGACTTTGGCTGGCGGCAATGGTACCGTGCGCGTGCGTGCCTCGCTGCGTGACTTCCCCGGCCAGGGCCAGGACAACACCACCGACTTCGGCCGTTATCTGGTCGGTGTCAAGGGTGACTACAAGAACTGGGACTGGGAAACCGCCCTGTTGCGCACCGATAGTAAAGTGACGTCACGCAATACCAGCGCGATCCTGCTGACACCGTTCGTCAACGCCTACACCAACGGCACCTTCATCTTCGGTGGCGGTGCCGCCAACCAGGCGCTGTACGATTCGATCACGGCCAACTCGAAAAACGTGTTCAAGTCGGCACTGACGCAAATCGATGGCAAGGTTTCGGGTGAATTGTTCAACCTGCCAGCGGGCGCAGTCGGTCTGGCGGTCGGTACCGAGTTCCGCCGCGAGAGCCTCAGCACCATGCCGGACCCGATCGCGGTGGAAGGCGAGTTCTATCACCAGGCGCAATTGCCGCCAGGCTTTTCGAACGACCGCAATATTTCCTCGATCTACGCCGAATCGACGATTCCGCTGTTGAAATCGCTGGAAGCGAACGTTGCCGTGCGTCATGATCACTATTCGGACTACGGCAATTCGACCACCCCGAAAGTGGGCCTGAAGTGGAGCGCCACGCCGGCATTCATGGTGCGTGGTACCTATGCTGAAGGTTTCCGTGCACCAACCCTGGTCGAGAACTCGACCGACGTGCGCAACGCCTTCGTGTCGATCCGCGATCCGTTCCGTTGCAACGCGCGCTACACGCTCGGCTGCTCGACGTCGTCGCCATATGAAAGTGGCGCCAATCCGGAACTGAAACCGGAAACGGCGAAAAGCTACACCCTGGGCCTGGCCTGGGAGCCTAGCTCGTCGTTCCTGGCAACGCTCGACTTTTGGCAGATCAAGCGCGTCAACGAGATCAGCACCTACGACCTGGACAAGGTATTGCAGGACCCGTCGCGCTATGCCGGCGATCCTGCCGTGGCCATCACCCGCGCCGCGCTGACCGCTGCCGACCAGGCCGCCGGTGCGACGGCGGGCGAGATCACCAACATCAAGATGTTGCTGACCAACGTGGCCGTCACCAAGATCCGCGGCGTCGACCTGAAACTGACGGGCCGCATCAACCTGGGCGAATATGGCACCCTGACGCCGACCCTGAACGTCAGCCACATGCAGTCGTACAAGAATGCGCCGTCGCCGACCGACGACCTGATTGAGTACGCCGGCACCCGCGGCACGCCGTCGGTACAGGCCAACCTGGGCCTGGCATGGAAAAAAGCGGCGTACACCCTGTCGGCAGACACTGTATTTGTCAGCAAGATGGCGTCTGTTGGCGACCGTACGCAGGAATGCGTGCTGGCCACCGAAGGCTTCCCCGAGCTGTGCACGGGCATTCCTTCGTTCACCGTGGTCAACCTGGGCGGCAGCTACAGCGGCATCAAGAACACCAAGCTGAGCTTTGCGATCCAGAATGCCTTCGACCGCAAACCGCCTTTCCATCCGAACGGCACGGCCAACTACTACGCGCCGCTGCATAGCGCAATGGGCCGCTACTTCCAGGTCACCGCCGAATACAGCTTCAAGTAATCGTGCATGACGAAAAGGCGCCGTGACCATCGAGGTGACGGCGCCTTTTTTCATCGATGTTCATACCGAAGGAGACTGTCTTGAATCGACGCATTATTCCTCTCGTGCTCAGCACCATCTTGCTCAGTACCGGCCTGTGGGGCGCCAGCGCCCGCGCCGACGAATCCATTCCGATTGCCGATTTCTTCAAGAAAGCGGAATTCAGCGGCCGCCCGATTTTGTCACCCGACGGCCAGAGCATGGCGGTGCTGACGCCGCGCAATGGCCGCTTCGTGCTGGCCGTCATCAATCTCGACACGCGCGCCTCGACCGTGGTGGCCTCCGATCCGGACTGGAACGTGGCCAATCCGATGTGGGTCAACAACCGCCGCCTGGTGTTCAGCATCAGCAAGGGCAGCGAAGAAGTGATGGAGAAACAGACCGGTGGCGGCCTGTTTGCCGTCAATAGCGACGGCAGCGCGTTTCGCAAGCTGGTCATCAGCGTCAAGGAGGCGATGAGCACGAACATGCCGTACAAGCCGGTGTCGGTGCTGCAACGGGTGGGCGGCGACAGCAACGACCTGATCGTGGTGAATAACGAGCGCGGCCGCGATGCCGACCTGGGCGCCAGCGATGTGTTTCGCCTCGATACCACCAATGGCCGCATGGCCTTGCTGACGTTTAACAATCCCGGCGCCGTCAGCGGCTGGGTGCTGGACCATAATAATGTGATCCGCGTGGCCTCCTCGATGACGGTGGAAGCGGGCAGCAAACGCATCATTCAAAAAGTGTATCTGCGCGACGATGAAAAGGCGCCGTGGAAAACCATTTACCAGGCCTATCTCGATGAAGGCAAGGAAATGACACCGCTGGGCTTTGATTTCGACAACCAGACCCTGTTTGTCGCCGGCCGCTTCAACGGGCGCGACAAGGCTGGCGTGCATATCTGGAACAGCGCCAACAATACGGCCGGCGAACTGATCGCCGAGCATGCCGAAGCCGATATCAGCGATGGCCTGGTGTTCGACGAGGCGCGCAAGAAAGTGGTGGGCGTGGCCGTCAACGGCATGAAGCCGGAAATGTATTATTTCGATGAGGACTATGCGCGCCTGCAGGCCTCGCTCGACGCCAGCTTGCCGAATGAAAGAGTCAACTTTCAGTGGCGCGGCAACCGTGCCGTGGTCACCACCACCGGCGTCAACAATGTCGGCAAGCTGTATTACTTCGATACGGTGAAAAAGACACTCGAATCCCTGTACAGCGTCAAGCCCGAACTCGACGGCAAGAAACTGTCCGAACAGAGCGTGATCCATTACAAGGCGCGCGACGGCCTCACTATTCCTGCCTACCTGACCTTGCCGGAGGGACGCACGCCGAAGGCGCTGCCGCTGGTGGCGTATATCCACGGCGGCCCGCATGCGCGCGACGCCTACAGCTTCGATCCGATCACCCAGATGCTCGCCTCGCGCGGCTTTGCAGTGTTGCAACCGCAGTTCCGCATGTCGACCGGCTTCGGCTGGAAACACCACACGGCCGGATGGAAACAATGGGGCCTGGCGATGCAGGACGATATCACCGACGGCATCGAGGACCTGGTCAAGCAGGGCGTGGTCGACCGCAACCGCGTGTGCATCATCGGCGCCAGCTATGGCGGCTATGCCACCATGTATGGCCTGATCAAGAATCCCGATCTGTACAAGTGCGGCATCAACTGGGTCGGCGTGACGGACGTCAAGATGCTATTTACCGTCAATTGGTCCGACGTATCGGGTCCGGTGATGGACAATATCGGCACTAAAATGCACGGCGATCCGAAAACTGATGAAGCCTACTTTCGCCAGGTCTCGGCGATCGACCATGCCGACAGGATCAAGGCGCCGGTGCTGATGGCCTACGGCAGCGAAGACCGCCGCGTGCCGCTGATCCACGGTGAAAAAATGCGCGACCAGTTGCGCAAGCAGGGCAATACCGTCGAATGGATGGTGATGACCGGCGAGGGACATGGCTGGTCCAAGGAAAGCAACAATATCCTGTGGGGCGAAACCGTGTACCGCTTCATCAACCGTTATATCGGCCCGGCGGCTGTTACGGCGACGGCGCAGAAGTAGCGACATCGCTGGCGCCGGGGTTCATTTCCCGGCGCCAGCCGTGCCGCGGTATTGGCGCCACAATATGCGCAAGTCATGCCAGACCGGCATGCCGGCCAGGGTGGCCAGCACGCCAGCGAGGATAATGGTGGCGGCGGGAAAGCCGATATGCTTGAAGGCCAGCGCGCCACTCACGCCGCCGATAAAAAAGCAGGCGATCAGGGCGCCGTGCGTGACCAGCCTGGTGCGGTTGACGCGCACCATTTCGCCAGGCAACTGGCGTCGGTTGTAATACAGCATCTTTCCCACCTCGATGCCGATATCGGTCGAGATGCCTGTCACATGGGTGGTACGGATGGCGGCGCCCGAGATTTTCGTGATGATGGCGTTTTGCAGCCCCATCACAAAGCACAGCAGCAAGATGGTGACGGGACCGAGCACGTTCGGCATGGCCGCCAGGTAGTTGCCGGTCAGGCCGAATACCAGCAACAGCACGGCTTCGAGCAGCAAGCTCAAGGCGAACTGGCTGTGCAGCCGGCGCCGCCGGCCCCAGTTCACCATGATGGCCGTCACGGCCGCGCCGCTGACGAATGCCAGCCAGGCACCCAAGGCCGCCAGCGCCACCGTCACATTGCCCAGCGCCAGGTCGTCGGCCATGCCCGAGACGATGCCCGTCATGTGCGAGGTATAGCCGCCGATGGCCAGGAAACCGCCGGCGTTGACGGCGCCAGCCACCAGCGCCAGCACGCAGCCCAGTTGCAGGTTCGCTTGCGCATCGCGCGTGGCGCCACTCAGCCGTGTCAGGTAAGCGAGGGCCATGCGGCGCGGTGTCGTTATGCTTGTTATTATTTGTAGATGCCGGAGCCGACGATCATATTGTCGACCCGTTCGATATAGCCCGATTTTTGCTCGACCACCTTGGTGGTGGGGTTGGGCCACTTGAAGTCGACCCAGCCGCGTCCTTCCTTGCTGCCGGCGGTGGCGATCAGCGCGCGGATCACGGCCTTGCCTTCGTTGTCCTTCATGTCGATCAGGTTCTTGCCGACCATCTTGGGATTGTTGCCGTGCGCCAGGGTCAAGCCATTCATGTCATACACATAAATATACAAGTCGCGGTCATGGAAGCTGGTGTTGGCCGGGTCGCTTATCGCCGCAAAAGCCTTGTCCTTGCCGTCGGCCTTGATCATGGCCACGGCGCGCTTGGTCATGGCGATGGCTTCATCGGCCGTGCCCTTGGGCGCCGCCCATGTCGCCGCGCTGGCGCACACCATGAGGCCGGCGAGAAGGGCGTGCACGCCCGCTTTTACACATGTGTTCATTGCAGTCTCCTGGGATGAAGGGCAACTCCGGCGCGGCCTGTACGGCACTACTGGGAAGAGGAGTTGCCTGTATGTATCATACGCCGCTGTATCATTTACGCAATCACGCTGGCGAAGATGGTGTGCCATAAACGCATCACATGGTCGGCGTGCACTTGCACCCGCTCGGGCGCCACGCGCGCCAGGTCCTGCCCTTGCAGGCGCAACTGGTGCTGCAGCTTGCGCAGCGCGCGGTAGGCGTCGGCCACGCCGGCTGCCAGCTGCGGCTCGATCAGGCCAAGCTCGCCGCACAGGCGCAGCAGGGCGATATTGCCTGTATTGGCCGTCAGTTGCGGATACTGCGCCGCATGCTGCAACACCAGGTATTGCACCATGAACTCGATATCGATCATGCCGCCCGGGTCCTGCTTCAGGTCGAAACTGCCGGGGCGTGGCGGATGGGCGTCGATCATGCGCTTGCGCATCGCCACCACCTCGCCTTTCAGCGGGCCGTTTTCCGGACGCTCCTTGCGCAGGATGGCGTCGCGGATGCGCTCGAAATGCTTGCCGATGGTCACATCCCCGGCGCAAAAGCGTGCCCGCGTCAGCGCCTGGTGCTCCCACACCCAGGCCGCGCTGCCCTGGTAGCGCTCGAACGCCTGTACGCTGGAGACCAGCATGCCCGAAGCGCCGTCCGGACGCAGCGCGATATCGATATCGAACAGGATGCCGGCCGAGGTATGCGAGGTCATCCAGGTAATGAAGCGCTGCGCCAGCTTGGCGTACATGCCGGGCGCTTCCTGGTCGTCGTCGTCAAACAGAAAGATCACGTCGAGGTCGGATACATAGCCAAGCTCCTTGCCGCCCAGCTTGCCATACGCGATGACGGCGAACTTCGGCACCTCGCGGTGGCGCGTGGGCAGGGTTTGCCAGACCGCCTGCACTGTGGCGGCGACGATGATGTCGGCCAGCTGCGACAGATAATCGGCCAGCTTTTCCACGCTCAGGTCGCCTGCCAGGTCCTGCGCCAGGCACTGGAACAGCTGCGCATGGTGGGCTTCGCGCAAAATATCCATCTGCCGCTCGGTATCACCGGGAGCGTCGTCGAGCTGGCGCTGCAGGTCCAGCGCCAGTGCGGCGGGATCGGGCACGCTGTGGCGGATGCGCTCGTCCAGCAGTTCGTCGAGCAAAATCGGGTGTTGCGTGAGAAAGGTGGCGGCCCAGCCGCTGGCGCACACCATGCGTACCACCCGCTCCAGGGTATGCGGGTATTCGGTCAGCAACGACAGATAGGCCGAGCGGCGCGCAATCGCCTCTAAAAAATCGAGCAGCCGGCCCAGGGTGGCCAGCTGGCTGGCGTTGCCGTTCGACATCGAGCAGTCGGTGATCAACGGCAGGGCGGCATTGACCAGCGCAACCAGGCGCGTGCGGCTCGCTTCGGGCAACGATTGCAGCCGTGGCGCCTGCCAGGTTGCCAGCAACCGGCGCGCGCAGGCGGTCGGCTCGTGAAAGCCCAGGGCAGCAAAGCGCGCCTCGATGGCTTCCTGCTGGTCCGAGGCGGCGCAGTCGTTCGATGTCTGCGGGTCGAGGCCGGTGTCGGCTGGCGGCGCGCCGCTGGTCTTGTCGCTGAACATTTCATCGAACTGGCCGGCGACGAACACGCGGTGCGCCTCGAGCCGGGCCAGCAGGGTGGCGGTATCGGGCAAGCCCATCATCTGCGCCACCGTCAAGCGGTCGGCCTCGCTGGCGGGCAGGGTGTGGGTTTGCGCATCATCGAGGTATTGCAGCCGGTGCTCCAGGTTGCGCAAAAAAGTGTACGAGGCCAGCAGTTGTTCGACGATGGCCGGCTCCAGGTAGCCCTTGTCGGCCACCGTGCGCAAGGTGGCGCGCGTGGAGCGTTCGCGCAGTTCGGCGTCGCGCCCGCCGCGTATCAACTGAAACACCTGCGCCAGGAATTCGATTTCGCGGATGCCGCCACGGCCCAGCTTGACGTTGTTGCTGCGGTCCGGGTGCAGCCGCTCCTGGCGGTTGACCTCGGCACGGATCTGGCCATGCATGTTGCGGATCGCATCGATCACGCCGAAGTCCAGGTAGCGGCGGAACACGAACGGGCGCACGATGGCGTCGAGCGCGGCGATGTCCTCGGGCTTGCCGGTGACGGCGCGCGCCTTGACCCAGGCATAGCGCTCCCATTCGCGGCCCTGCACGATCAGGTATTGTTCCACCATGCCCAGGCTGGCGGCCAGCGGGCCCGAGTTGCCGTTCGGGCGCAGCGCCATGTCGACGCGGAAGGTAAAGCCGTCTTGCGTGATTTCGGCCAGGGCGGCGATCAGTTTCTTGCCCATGCGAATGAAAAACTCGTGGTTCGACAGGCTGCGCTGGCCCGGCTGTGTCGCTTGCGTATCGCCATCTTCGGGGTAGACAAAGATCAGGTCGATGTCGGACGAGACATTCAGTTCGCCGCCGCCCTGCTTGCCCATTGCCAGCACCATCAGTTCCTGCTGCTGGCCCGACTCCTCGCCCACCGGCATGCCGTGCGTGGCCACCATCTCGGCCATGATGGCTTCAACGTGGCGGGCAATGGCGAAGTCGGCAAAAGCCGTCATGGCGGTGACGACCTCGTGCAGATCGGCCTGGCCGTCCAGGTCGCGCGCGATCAGGCTGCACACCAGCAGGTTGCGCAACTGGCGCATGGCCCGTTCGAGCGGCAAGGGCGGCGTGGCGGCATTGGCCAGGCGGGTCAGTTCAGCGGCAAAATCGAGACCGTCAAGCGGCATGCGCACCAACTGCGCGGCCTGCCCCGCGCGTTCCGGGGAGGCATTTTTCCAGCGCTGGTAAAAACGCGAGGCGGAGGTCAGGGACGGTTGGCTCATGGGGCGGTTTCTATGGTGTTGATCGGTTATCGTGTCTAAACTGCGCACTTTGTCGCCGGGCTTGCCTGCGCAGGGCAGGGGATGCGGTAAAATTGGGCCGCCTGCACAGTTTGCCCGGCAGCTCCCGGACGATGGTAAGGGAGGCTCAGTCCGGATGCAAGTGCAAGGATGACGCCAGAACCACGGCAAGCCACAGGAAACCAGGCGATTTTGCCATTATTTGACGCCAGGCCAGTTATTAGCTTATTGATGCAAAAACCGCCAGAAGCAAGCCCGACAGAACATATGCCGCTGGCCCTGCGCTGGCGGCGGCTGCGTGCCGCCTGGCGCATGGCCAACCTGGCGACTCACCATGTGCTCGGTTTTGCCGTCAAGGCGTTGGTGCTGGGGTATTTCGCGTTTGCCGTGCTGTTCCTGTTCCTGCGCTACGCCATCCTGCCAAATATCGATTATTACAAGGGCGACATCGAAAAGGCCGCCAGCCGCGCGCTGGGCAACCCCGTCAGCATCGCGCGCGTGTATGCCTCCTGGCATGGCTTGCGGCCCAACCTGTTCCTTGGCGACGTCACCCTGCGCGACCAGGCCGGCCGGCCAGCCTTGAGCGTGCCCAGCATTTCGGCCACCGTGTCGTGGTGGAGCGTGTTCGGTTCGGTGCGTTTCGAACGGCTGGAAATCACGCGCCCGGACCTTGCCGTGCGGCGCAGCAAGGATGGCGCCCTGTATGTGGCGGGCGTGCTGGTCGATAATAAAGAGCAAGGCGATGGCAAGGGCGCCGACTGGCTGCTGTCGCAGCACGACATCATCATCCGTGACGGCCGCGTGCGCTGGACGGACGAGCTGCGCGGCACGCCTGAACTGGCGCTGGAGCAGGTCAACCTGTTGCTGCGCAACCGCTGGCGCAGCCACCGCCTGGGATTGCAGGCCACGCCGCCGGCCAGCCTGGCCGCGCCCATCGATGTGCGCGCCCACTTTACCCATCCGGCCTTCAGCACGCGCATTTCCGATGTGTCGATGTGGAAGGGCGAGCTGTACGTCGACCTGAAAAATGCCGACCTGGCCGCCTGGCGCGCCTATCTTGATTATCCGTTCGAACTGAGCCAGGGCAAGGGTGCCCTGCGTGCCTGGCTGAGCCTCGATCATGCGCGCCTAGCCGGCTTTACGGCTGACGCCAGTTTGAGCGATGTACAAGCCCGGCTGGGCAAGGAACTTCCCGCGCTCGACTTGCTGAGCGTCAGCGGGCGCGTGTCGGCCAGGGAAACCCTGTCGGCCTCGGCGCCGGACGGCAAGCCCACTTTTGGTGCCCATGGCCACCAGGTGGAGCTGGCCAATTTTGCGCTGGAAACGCGCGATGGCCTGAGCTTGCCACCGACCACCTTGTCCGAACGCCATGTGGCCGCCACCAGACGCGAGCCGGCGCAGACACAGATCACGGCCAAGTCCCTGGACTTGCAGACCCTGGCCGCGCTGGCCGAAAAATTGCCCTTGAGCGCAGCGCAGCGGGCCCAGCTGGCGGCCCTGGCGCCACGCGGGCGCCTGCAGGATTTTTCGGCCGAGTGGCAGGGCGACGTCGCCAGCGCCAGCAGCTATCGGCTGCGCGGGCGCCTGCTGGGCCTGGGACTGAACGCCCAGCCGGCGCGCCTGGCCGTGGAAAAAACCGCCAGTAGCCCGGCGCAGGCGGCCGCGCCAGCGATTCCCGGCTTCGATAACCTCAGCGGCAGCATCGACGCCAGCGAGCAGGGTGGCCAGATCGAGATCGACGCGCAGGACCTGCTGCTGCAGTTTCCTTCCTACCTGCCTGATCCGTCCTTGCCGTTCGAGCAATTCCAGATGAAGGCGCGCTGGGCCTTCGAAGCGGACAATATGCTGCAGGTGGACCTGGCGCAACTAGCGTTCAACCAGCAGGGCTTGCGCGCCAACCTGCGCGGCAGCCACCGCATGCCGCTCGACGGCAAGACCCTGGGCCGGGTCGACCTGAGCGGCACGCTGGACAATTTTGAAATCAACACCATCGGCCGCTACCTGCCGCTGCAAACACCGGAGCACCTGCGCCACTGGCTGACCGGCGCGCTCGAAGGCGGCGTGGCGCGCGACGTCACCTTGCGTTTGCGCGGCGAACTGGAACAGTTCCCGTTCAAGGGCGATACGCCTGCCCAGCGCAAGCAGGGCGAGTTCCGCGTGGCCGGCAAGATCGACAATGGCACGCTCAATTACGCGCCCGGTGAATTTGCCGAAAGCGGCCCGCTGGCCGGCCAGGCGCCGCTGTGGCCGCAAGCGGAAAAAATCAAGGGCAGTTTTGTCTTCGAGCGTGCACGCATGGAAATTCACGGCGATACGGCCACCACCGCCGGCGTGGCGCTGGCCAACGTGAAGGCCGTGATTCCCGACCTGACCGTATTCGACACCCTGCTCGATATCGAAGGCAATGCGGCTGGCCCAATGCAGGAATTCCTCAAATACGTCACGGCCAGCCCGGTGCTTGGCTGGATCGATCATTTTACCGACGAAACGACGGCCACCGGCAATGCGAAGCTGGCGTTGAAACTGCACCTGCCGATCGAGCGCATGCTGGAAGCGAAAGTGCAGGGTGGCTTGCAACTGGCCGGCAACGACGTGGTGCTGTTCAACGACCTGCCGCCGGTACTGGGCGCCCAGGGCCGTATAGAGTTCAATGAAAAAGGCGTCAACCTGAATGGCCTGAACGGCAATTTGCTCGGTGGCCCGCTGGCCATTTCGGGCGGCACGCAGAGCGACAATTCGATCCAGGTGAAGATAGGCGGCGCGATGACGATTGACGGCTTGCGCAAAACCTACCCCACCCCGGTGCTGCAGCGGCTGGCAAAACATCTGAATGGCGGCGCGCGTTACAGCGGCCTGATCACGGCGCGCGACCATCAACTGGTGGTCAGCGTCGACAGTAGCCTGGCGGGCCTGGGCCTGGACTTCCCGGCGCCCTTGAAAAAACCGGCTGGCGACAGCATGCCGGTGAAATTCACCTTGAGCGCGAATGCCGCCAACGCGGCCGGCTTGCGCACCGACGAAATTCGCATCGCCTTGGGTAGCGGCCTGGCTGCGCGCTACCAGCGCCAGAAGCAGGGCAAGGAACCCTGGCGACTGGTGCGCGGCGGGATTGGCGTCAACACGCCCGCGCCCGAACCGGACACCGGCATGATGCTCAATGTGAACCTGAAGACGTTTGACGTCGACAGCTGGATCGCTGCCGGCAGCGCGATTGCCGGCAGCGGCGGCGCCGCCGAGACGACGCCAGGCAATGACGACGGGCCCGATATCGCCCAGTACGTGGTGCCCGACATGATGGCCGCGCGCGCCGGCGAACTGATGCTGGGCGAGCGCAAGCTGGAAAACGTGGTGGTCGGCGCCACCCATCAAAAAGACGTGTGGCAGGCCAATATCGACGCCAAGCAGGTGTCGGGTTACGTGACCTGGCTGGAAACGCCGTCTGGCCTCGGCAAGATGACGGCGCGCCTGTCGTCGCTGATCATTCCCGAGTCGGCCGCCAATGACGTGAAAAACCTGCTCGAAGGCAAGAGCAGCGCGCAATCGATCCCTTCGCTCGATATCGTTGCCGAGCGTTTTGAATTGTTCAACAAGCAGATCGGCCGTCTGGAATTGCAGGCCTATAACACCATGGCCGCCAGCGGGCGCGAATGGCGGGTCGGCAAGCTGTTGCTGGCCAACCCGGACGGCGCCCTGAGCGGCAACGGCAAATGGGTGGTCAAGGATGGCCAGAGCACCACCAGCCTGCATTTCGGACTCGATATTGTCGATGCCGGCAAGCTGCTCGACCGCTTTGGCTTTGCTGATACCGTGCGGCGCGGCAAGGGCAAACTCAGTGGCGACATCGCCTGGAACGGCCTGCCGTATTCGCTCGACATCCCGTCGCTGTCGGGGCAGATCGAGATGAACGTCGAGTCGGGGCAGTTCCTCAAGCAGGACCCGGGCGCGGCCAAGCTGCTGGGCGTGCTGAGCCTGCAAGCTTTGCCGCGCCTGCTGAAACTCGATTTCCACGACGTATTTTCGGAAGGGCTGGCATTTGACGGCATCACCGCCAACGCCAGCATCAAGCGCGGCGTGGTGACCACCGACAACCTCAAGATGCATGGCGTGGCGGCCACCGTGCTGATGGACGGCACGGCCGATATCGCCAACGAAACGACCAATCTGCATGTGGTGGTGATCCCCGAATTCAACCTCGGCACGGGGCCGCTGGTGTATGCGCTGGCGGTCAATCCGGTGATCGGCCTGGGCAGTTTCCTGGCGCAATTGTTCCTGCGCGCGCCCGTGATGAAGGCGCTGACCTATCATATGCAGATTGCCGGACCGTGGAAGTCGCCCGTGGTGACGAAGCTCGATGGCAATAAATCGGAACTGCCCGCCACGCTGCCAGCGGCAGCGCAACAGGTCAAGCAATAGTCGAACACACAGCAGGGGAGTTTGATGCAGACAGTCGCCGCAATACAGATGGTTTCCACGCCGTCGATCACGGAAAACCTGGCCACCGCGCGCCGCCTGGTGGCGCAGGCGGCCAGTGCAGGTGCGACGCTGGTGGTGCTGCCCGAATACTGGGCCATCATGGGCCAGCATGAAACCGACAAGCTGGCGCATGCCGAGCAGCCCGGTAGCGGCCCTATCCAGGACAGCATGGCGAAAATGGCGCGCGAACACGGCGTCTGGCTGATCGGCGGCAGCTTGCCTTTGGTGTCGCTGGAAGCGGGCAAAGTGCTCAACACCACCCTGGTGTATGACCCGCAAGGCGCGCCGGCCGGCCGCTATGACAAGATCCACCTGTTCGGTTTTACGCGCGGCGAAGAGTCCTATAACGAATCGCGCACCATCGTTGCCGGCGCCCGGGTGAGCAGCATCGATACGCCGCTGGGCAAAGTCGGCCTGTCGATCTGCTATGACCTGCGCTTCCCGGAACTGTACCGGGCGCTGGGCGAATGCGCGCTGATCGTGGTGCCGGCCGCCTTTACCCACACCACCGGCCGCGCCCACTGGGAAGTGCTGCTGCGCGCGCGGGCGATTGAAAACCAGTGCTATGTGCTGGCCTCGGCGCAAGGCGGCGTGCATCCGAACGGCCGCCGCACGTGGGGCCACAGCATGCTGATCGACCCATGGGGCGAAGTGAAAGCCGTGCTCGATGAAGGCGAGGGCGTGGTGAGCGGACAGATCGATCCCGTGTTCCTGGCCGGCGTGCGCGAATCCTTGCCGGCCCTGGCCCACCGCACCATGTAATCTTTGTTGGAGAATAAGCCATGAACCCATTTGAACCAAATCTGTCCAGCCTGGCCGTGGCGCGCGATATCCTGCTGACGCCATTTGGCCTCGACGAAGACAAGCTGCTCAAGGCGCTGGGCACGATGTTCAGCCACAAGGTCGATTACGCCGACCTGTATTTCCAGTCGACCCGCAGCGAAGGCTGGAGCCTGGAAGAAGGCATCGTCAAGACCGGCAGTTTTTCCATCGACCAGGGCGTGGGCGTGCGCGCCGTGTCGGGTGACAAGACGGCGTTTTCATATTCCGACGAGATTTCCGAGCGGGCCCTGCTGGAAGCGGCGGCGGCCACGCGCACGATTGCGCGCGCCGGCGCCGGCCGCATCAAGATTGCCGGCAGCATGCAGCCGCAGGGTGGCCGTTCGCTGTACCTGCCCAACGATCCGCTCGCTTCGCTCGACGCCACGGCCAAGGTGCAACTATTGGAGCGCGTGGAAAAAATGGCGCGCGCAAAAGACCCGCGCGTGGTGCAGGTGATGGCGGGCCTGGCCGGCGAATACGACGTTGTCCTGGTGCTGCGCAGCGATGGCGTGCTGGCGGCCGATATCCGCCCGCTGGTGCGCGTGTCGCTGACCGTGATCGCCGAGCAGAACGGGCGCCGCGAAACCGGTTCGGCCGGCGGCGGCGGGCGCTACAGCTACGATTATTTTACCGATGAGGTGCTGGAGCAATATGCGAGCGAGGCCGTCAGCTCGGCGCTGGTCAACCTCGAAGCGCGGCCGGCGCCGGCCGGTCCGATGACCATCGTGCTGGGACCGGGCTGGCCCGGCATCTTGCTGCATGAGGCGATCGGCCATGGCCTGGAGGGCGACTTCAACCGCAAGGGCTCGTCCGCCTTTGCCGGTTGCATCGGCGAACGGGTGGCGGCGAAAGGCGTGACAGTGGTCGACGACGGCACTTTGCAAGGCCGGCGCGGCTCGCTCAATATCGACGACGAGGGCAACCCCACGCAGTGCACCACCCTGATCGAAGACGGCATCCTGAAAGGTTACATCCAGGACACCATGAACGCGCGCCTGATGAAGATGCCCGTGACCGGCAACGCGCGGCGCGAATCGTTCGCCCACCTGCCGATGCCGCGCATGACCAATACCTATATGCTCGGCGGCGACAAGGACCCGGGCGAGATCCTGGCCTCGGTAAAAAACGGCCTGTACGCCGTCAATTTCGGCGGCGGCCAGGTCGACATCACCAACGGCAAATTCGTGTTTTCGGCCAGCGAAGCCTACATGATTGAAAACGGCAAGCTCAGCTACCCGGTCAAGGGCGCCACCCTGATCGGCAACGGCCCCGACGTGCTCAACCGCGTCTCCATGATCGGCAACGACATGCGCCTGGACTCAGGCGTGGGCGTGTGCGGCAAGGAGGGGCAAAGCGTTCCGGTGGGGGTGGGGCAGCCGACGTTGAGATTGGACGGTATTACGGTCGGCGGCACCGCGTGAATACCGGGGTCAGACCCGCCGGGGGAATACGTCCCAATGGGACGTATTCCGATCGCATGGCGACTGACCCCAGCCCTCATTTGGGTTAATGATGGCTTAAAACTTGTACTTCAACCCCGCACTGATAAACCTTCCCGCCGCACCCGCATAATCGAGCGGGTTGTAACCGGTCGCGCCATACGTCAGCGGATCGAGCGGGGCGACCTTGTCGAACAGGTTCTGCACCGTGGCAAATACTTCCAGCTGTGGCGTGGCCAGCCAGCGCCCTGTCAGGTCCACGCTGGTAAACGAGGCGATGCGGCAGCCGCCAGGCGCGTCGCTGCCGTTGGCGTAGTGGGTGGCGCAGCCGTCGGGATCGTTCTTGAACAGCACGTTGTCCAGCGGCGCGCGGTAATTGACGTTGGCCGATACGCGCCAGTTGCGCCGTTCCCAGGTGGCGCCCAGGTTGACCCGGTCGTCCGGCGTGCCCATGCAGTTCGAGACGTCGCAGTTGCCGTGCGTGCCTGCAAAATCGCGCTCTGTGCCGTCGCGCTCGGTACGCAGCCATTTGAACAGATGCGTCCATTTCACGTCGAACACCAGGTTACCCATGTCATTGCCCAAGGTAAAGCGCTGGCGCGCATCGAGGTCGATGCCGCGCACCTTGGTTTGCGCCGAATTGACATAGCTGGCCAGCACGGCCGTGATCGCGCCCGGGTCGCCGGGAATACCGGTGGCGGTGGACGGGTCGCGCG
Organism: Janthinobacterium sp. 1L-D-8-B-C4; assembly: GCF_057291295.1. Classification (NCBI taxonomy): domain Bacteria; kingdom Pseudomonadati; phylum Pseudomonadota; class Betaproteobacteria; order Burkholderiales; family Oxalobacteraceae; genus Janthinobacterium; species Janthinobacterium sp. 1L-D-8-B-C4. Next base: position 221,750 of record NZ_JBXAVX010000005.1, on the reverse strand, counting down.
CCACGTTGCCGGCGGCAATTGCAGTGTCGGTCTGCTCCTGGTTGATTTCGTTCTTGCGGCGGATCTGCCAGAAATCGACCGATACGCTGGTGCGTGGCAGCGGGTCCCACACGGCGCCGATCGAATGGCTGCGCGAGCGCTCGGGCGACAGGTCCGGGTTGGGCGAGGTGATCACGGCGATCGAGGCCGGGTCGCACGCCACTGCCACCCCCAGCGCACAGCGCACGGGATCGGCGGCGGTGGCAAACGCGGCCAGGCCGCCGACGCCGTTTTCAGCCGCGTTCGGCGCGCGGAAGCCCTTGGCAAAGGTGCCGCGCAGCGCCAGCTGGCGCACCGGCGTCCATTTCGCGCCCACCTTGGGCGTCCAGGAGTTGCCGATGCTGGTGAAATGGTCGGCACGCATGGCGGCCGACAATTCCAGGTTGGCCAGCACCGGCGCCAGCACCTCCGCATACACGGCCGAGGCCTTGCGGCTGCCGCGGTAGGCGGAGTAGCCCAGGCCGATGATATTGCCGCTCTCGGTGCCGGCAGTCGGTTCCAGCCGCGTCGATTCATGACGGAACTCCGCACCGACCGCCACGCCCAGGTCCCCGCCCGCCAGCTTGGCCATGCTGCGGCTGGCCTTGAAGTCGATCTGCGCGATGCGCGTGCGCGCGTCGTTCGAGATGGTCGGCGACAGCGCCGCATACAGCTCGGCCGAATTGAGGCCGGCGTTTTCCGCGATGCGCCACACGCTGCCGGGCGGCAGGGCGGCGTATCGCGGGTTGGCGCTGGCAGCCGCCACATTGGCCGCGCTGGGGTTGAGCAGGGCAAAGGCAACGTCGCGCTGCAGGTAGCCGCGGCGGTCGTTGGAGACCTTGTTTTCCGAGTACAGCAGTGCGCTGTCGATATCCCAGCCGGCGGCTGTGCCCTTGATGCCGGCAACAAAACGGCTGAACGTCGATTCGATGTCCGATACGCGCGGGCCGACGTCGGCGGCCAGGTAGCGCAGGCGCGCCACGCTGCCGAAATACGGGTTGTCGGGATGGGCGGCGCCCAGCGCCACGGCCGCATTGCTGACGGGACCACCCGGATAGCCGACCGAGCCGCTGATGGTCGATGGCGTGGTGCTTGAGGTCGATTCGCTGTGATATAGGTTCAGCTCGGCATAGGTTTGCAGCGCTGGCGTCATCTGCCACGTACCGCGGCCGAAGAAGTTGATGTTCTTCTGTTTCGGCTGAATCTGGCCGTATTGCTGCGCGGGGTCCGTCAGGCAGCCGCCGCCCGGGTCGCCCTGTGGCTGATTGGTGAAATTGCCGCAGGCGGCGCCCGGGAATGTGCGCGTAAAACCGGCGCCGGCCAGGTTGCCGCGGTTGTAGTAGTCGAGCGTGGCCGGGTTGCGCACATTGCCGTTGACGGCGCTGCCGGCCGCATTATTGGTGGTGATGGCGCCGGCGCCGCTCAATGACTCCTGCGCGCTGAAGCCCAGGTCGCGCAGGTCGCTGCGCCCGACCGCGCCACGCCCGGCGCGGTCGCGGTGCCAGATGACCGCCTTTTCGCTGTATTCGAGGTTCAGCAGCACGTTGTAGCGGTCGTTGTCGAGGTCGCCGAAGCCGTGCGTGATGGCGGCGCGCGCATCGCGCCCGTCCCAGTCGCGGGTCTTGCCATAGTTGCCGCGCACGGTGGTGCCCTGGAAGTCGCGCCGCAGAATCACGTTGACCACGCCGGCAATCGCATCGGAACCGTAGATGGCCGAGGCGCCGTCTTTCAGGATTTCCACCCGCTCGACCGCCTCCAGCGGGATGATGTTCAGGTCGGCAAACACCTTCTGGCCATCGTCGGCCAGGCCGTACGGTGCGACCCGGCGCCCGTTGAGCAGCACCAGGGTCGATGAAGTGCCCAGGCCGCGCAGCGAAATGCCGGATGCGCCCGAGGCAAAGCCGCCGCCAAAGGTGGTCGGCACCGAGCCCTGGTTGTCTACCGCCAGGGTTTGCAGCAGTTCGGCGACGCTGGACTTGCCCGACCGTTCAATATCGGCCGCGTTCAGGGTTTGCACCGGCGACGCCGTTTCAGCCTCGGCGCGGCGGATATTGGAGCCGGTGATTTCAACGCGGGCGATGGGCGCCGCATTTTGCGTGTCTTGCGCCAGTGCTGGCGAAACGGGCAGGGCAAACAGGGCGCTGGCCAGTGCCAGGCCCAGCGGTGGTGGCGGGAAGGAAAGCGGACGTACGGACAGGTCGTGGATCATGCTGTTCTCCGAAAAAGGTCCGACGGGAAAAACCGTCGATGCGCCTTGAGTTTCGGTGGCGCGGCCTGTCGGGGATTCGATCTGCATCAGTTGTACAGGGCTTGACCTGTGCATATTGTGTGATATGTGGCGCCTCGGCCACGACGGTCACAGCCGTAGTCACAAAGAAAATGCCCGCAAGGCAAGACCTGGCGGGCATGGCGCTGTATCAGCCTGATCAGAACTTGTACGACGCCTTCACGTACAAGGTGCGGCCCAGCGGGTCGGTGTAGCGCGGATCGTAGCCGGTCTGGAACACCGTGCCCTGGTTGGTGAACGGCGGGTTCTTGTCGAACAGGTTTTTCACGCCGACCGTGATATCGGTGTTTTTCCAGCCCGAATACGCGCCCGACAGCGAGAAGGTGGAATACGCTTTCACGTTCTGTTCATAGTCGGCGTCCACATAATTCTGGTCGCGGTAGCCGCTCATGTATTTGTTCGACAGATTGGCGCTCCACTTGCCCAGCGCCCACGTCAGCGAGGCATTGTGCTTCCAGCGGAACACCGGATTGTTGTCGGCATATACGCCGACGTTCTGAATATAGGCGCCACCGGTTTCGTTCTGGTATTCGTAGTTGTGGACCCAGCTGCCGTCGAACTGGAAGGTGAAGTTGCCGTAGCTGCTACGTGGCAGGCGCCAGGTGAAACTGGTGTCGATGCCCGAGGTATGTACTTCGCCCAGGTTGTCGAGCACGGCGTTCACATACTGCAGCGTCTTGCCATCGGCCGAATACACAAAGGCCGACTGGTATTTCTCGTAGTTGTCGAACAGCGTCTGTTCGGCCACGGTACCGATCTTGTCGCGGATCTTGATATTGAAATAATCGAGCGACATGGTCACCGAACTGACCGGTTCAAACACGATGCCGGCGCTGAAAGTTTTCGATTTCTCAGGTTTCAGGTTGGTGTTGCCGCCGCTGCGGATATATTGCTGCTGGCCGCAGGCGACGTTCGGGTTGGCGCCACCGACGGCCGTGCCGCCAGGGCACAGCACCGGATCGTCATACGAGTTGCCGGTGAAGGTCGAGGTGGCCGGGCCGTGCAGGTCATACAGGGTCGGCGCGCGAAAACCCGTGTTGTACGAGGTGCGCAGCAGCACCTGTTTGCTTGGTTGCCAGCGCAGGCCGACCTTCGGGTTGAAGCTGCCGCCAACGTCGTTGTAATGGTCGTAGCGGGCCGCCAGCGACAATTCCAGGTCCTTGTGCAGCGGCACGCTCAGCTCCGAATAGACGGCGGCGATATTGCGCGAGCCGGCCTGGTCCTGGGCGTCGGCGTAGCCCGAGCTTTGCGCCTGCGAGGCCAGCGCACGGTTGACGTTGTATTCGGCTTCGTCATGGCGGAACTCGGTGCCGACGGCAAAGCCGACCGCGCCGGCCGGCAACTGGTAGATTTCGCGGCTGACCTTGGCGTCGACGCCGGTGCTGGTCATCTTCGCGCTCAGGTATTCGCCGCGCAGCTGGGCCGCGTCGAGGTAGGCCGCGCCAGCTGCCGATTGTTCGCCGAACGGGTTCAGGGTGCCGTCGAGCACGCCGGCTTTCACCTGGCTGTCATTGGTATAGCCGTTGACAAAGGCGCTGGCGGCCTTGCTGATGGAATACGTCAGGCCCACGTTGTAGTCCCAGCCGCCTATCAGGCCCTCGGAGGCCAGTACCAGCCGGTCCGAGGTGCTGGTGTCGAAACCGGTGCGCTTGCCGGCCGCCACGGTGCGCCAGTTGAGCGTCAGGTCTTCGCCGGCCAGGCCCGCCACGCCCGGCACGCTGCCGTTGCCCGGATAGTAGGGGCTGGCCGAGGTCATGGCAATCCCGGTCAGTGGTGACGGTGCGATGTTGCTGGTGCTGGTGCTGCGTGTATGCAGGTATTCGACGGTGGCGATATTGTCGGCGCTGAGCTTGAAGGTGGCCTTGCCCAGCAGGGACTCCTGTTTGGTTTCCGGAATGTCGTCGATATACTTGACGGTATCGGTGCGGCAGGTGCCGCTGGCGGTGGTGATCAATCCCGTGCCGGGGCAGTTGGCCGCCGCGTAAGGATTGCCCGTCAGGCCATTGTCCGAATAGAAGTTGGCCGGCTGCGAAGTGCCGCTGCTGTTGTCGACGCCGCGGCCGGGAATCACGCTGGTGCTGGAAAACGCGCGCGAGGTGGCCGAGAGGGCCGACTGCTTGTGCACGTCGGCCACGCCAAAGAAGTTATAGCCGTCGGTGGCCAGGTTGCCGAAGCCGCCTGACAGGTTGATGCGCGATTCTTCGCCGCCGCCGCTTTTTGTCGGCGCGTAGTGCTCGACGCTGACGGTGGCGCCCTGTACCGAGCGCTTGGTAATGAAGTTGATCACGCCGCCGATGGCGTCGGTGCCATAGATGGCCGAAGCGCCGTCACGCAGCACTTCGACCCGGTCCAGCGCCGACAGCGGGATGATGTTCAGGTCGACCGCCGCGCCGTTGAACGGGTGGCTGGCGATGCGCCGGCCATTGAGCAGCACCAGCGTCTTGTCGCTGCCCAGGCCGCGCAGGTCGGCGCTCGACATGCCGCCGGTGCCGGCGCCGACCGACTGGCTGCTGCCAACCGAACTCTGGTTCATCGGAATGGTGTTCATCACTTCCTGCGCGGTGGTCAAGCCTTGCTTGATGAAGTCTTCCGCCTTGATCGAGGTGATCGGCAGCGCCGTTTGCGATGACAAACGCTTGATGCTGGACCCCGTCACTTCCACTTTCTGCATCTCGCCGTCGGCATCGCCGGCCAGCGCCTGCGCCTGGACGGCATGCGCGCCCAGCGCCAGCGAACCGGCGAACATGAGGCGCAGGGATCGGGACAACACGCTTTCTATCATCATGGCTAACACTCCTGAGGTAATTCTTGAGTTTGATTGTTCGGCTAGGCGGATACGTCGCCGATGCGATGTGCCTGCCATCCTCCTGGGATAGCGAGCGCAGCCATCAAAACATGTGAAAAGTGACGCAGCAATGACCAGAAAATCAAGTGTGGAAATGAACAACAGTCACCAAGCATCACAGATGTAAAGATGCTTCCGTGCGTCATCGCCTGCAGGCGGCAGAAACATGTGCTTGTGGCTGGCGGCTGGCGCTGGGGGCATGCGGTGCGCAGGGTGACTTGAATATGTGATGCACAACGCTTACATTTGGACACAGTTCACCGGTTTCCAGGCTGGCATGCGGCTGCTGGCGACAATGTAAAGTTAGGTAAGGAACGGGCGAGGGGGCGGCGGTGCGCAACTTTTTGCGGTTATATGCCCACTTTGCCGCCTGAAACGACGGCCATCTGCGGCTTTGCCGACAAATATGCTTGCCAAGCTTTGCCGTATGGGTTTATAGTCGGTCATCACTTACGGATCACTCGCATGTTCGCTCGCCACTTTTTTACCGCCTATTTTTACTTTAGCAATTCCAACCCAAAGGCGGTGGAGTAGCGGTCGGTTCACGTAGCAGCAAAAACGAGATCCCAGCAAATTCTAAAAAAACCGCCACTGATGGCGGTTTTTTTTTACCCAGATGTTTTACCCCTGTTCAAATTTTGGAGAAAATAATGCCCCGCACCGATGATTTGCGTATTCGCGAAATGAAGGAATTGACTCCGCCGTCCCACCTGATCCGCGAATTTGCCTGCTCGGAAGCTGCCGCCCAGACCGCCGCGGATTCCCGCGTGGCGCTGCACCGCATCCTGCATGGCCAGGACGACCGCCTGATGGTGGTGATTGGCCCTTGCTCGATCCACGATACCAAAGCGGCGATGGAATACGCGCGCCTGCTGGTCAAGGAACGCGTGCGCTTTGCCGGCGAGCTGGAAATCGTCATGCGCGTGTATTTCGAAAAACCGCGCACCACCGTGGGCTGGAAGGGGCTGATCAACGACCCGTACATGGACAACAGCTTTCGCATCAACGACGGCCTGCGCATGGCGCGCGAGCTGCTGCGCGACATCAACGAACTGGGCCTGCCTGCCGGCACCGAATTTCTGGATGTGATCAGCCCGCAATATATCGCCGACCTGATCAGCTGGGGCGCGATCGGCGCGCGCACTACCGAGTCGCAGGTGCACCGCGAACTGGCGTCGGGACTGTCCTGCCCGGTCGGCTTCAAGAACGGCACCGATGGCAATGTGAAAATCGCTGTCGAAGCGATCAAGGCCGCCTCGCAGCCGCACCATTTCCTGTCGGTCACCAAGGGCGGTCACTCGGCCATCGTCTCGACCAACGGCAATGAAGACTGCCATATCATCCTGCGCGGCGGCAAGCTGCCCAACTATGATGCGGCCAGCGTGGAAGAAGCCTGCAAGGCGATCGCCGCGCAAGGGCTGGCATCGCGCCTGATGATCGACGCCTCGCATGCGAACAGCTCGAAAAAGCCGGAAAACCAGGTGCCCGTCTGTGCCGACATCGCCGCGCAAGTGGCCGGCGGCGACGAGCGCATCGTTGGCGTGATGGTCGAATCGCACCTGGTGGCAGGGCGCCAGGACCTGGTGCCTGGCAAGGAACTGGTCTACGGCCAGTCCGTGACGGACGGCTGCATCGACTGGAGCGCCAGCGTTGCCGTGCTGGAAAACCTGGCAGCAGCGGTCAAGCAGCGCCGCTTGCAGGGCGACAAGGAATAACCGTTCTCCACAAGGGAAAAGCCCGGAAAGCGTGAAGCTTTCCGGGCTTTTTTATGCATGCACTGGTATCAGCTTAGAACTTGTACGTAGCGCGTACGTAGAAAGTACGGCCCAGCGGATCGGCAAAGCGCGGATCGTAGCCGGTCTGGAACGTGCCGATCTGGTTACTGAACGGTGGATCTTCGTTCAGCAGGTTCTTCACGCCCACGGTCAGTTCCGTGTTCTTGAAGCCCGAGTAGGCGCCCGACAGCGACCAGACCGAGTAAGCCTTCACGCTTTGCTCGTATTGCGTGTCGACATAGTTCTGGTCACGGTAGCCGCTCATGTACTTGTTCGACAGGGTGGCGTTCCATTTGTCCAGGTTCCATTGCAGGGAAGCGTTATGCCTCCAGCGGAATACCGGTGCGTTGTCGCCATACACGCCGACGTTCTGCACGAATTCGCCGCCGCGCTCGTTCTGGTATTCATACTTTTTGACCCAGGTGCCGTCAAAGTTGAAGGTGAAAGTGCCGTACTGGCTGCGTGGCAGTTTCCAGTTCAGGCCCAGGTCGATGCCCGAGGTATGCATTTCGCCGAGGTTGTCCAGGGTCGCCACCACGTAGTCGAGCCTGGTGCCGCCGTTCGAGTAGATGAAGTTGTCCTTGTACTTGTCGTAGTTGTCGAACAGCGTCTGCTCAGTCACGGTGCCGATCTTGTCGCGCAGCTTGATCTGGAAGTAATCGAGCGACACGGTCAGGGACTTGACCGGCTCGATGACGATACCGGCGCTGAAGGTCTTCGATTTTTCAGGGCCGACGTCCGGATTGCCGCCCGAGCGGATATATTGCTGCGCGCCGCAGGCCACGTTGCCGTTGGCGCCAGGAATAGGAGTGCCACCCGGGCACAGGCGCGGATCGTCATACTGGTTGGCGGTAAAGGTCTTGGTTTGCGGGCCATGCAGGTCATACAAGGTCGGTGCGCGGAAGCCCGTGTTGTACGAGCTGCGGAACAACACTTCGCTCGTTGGCTGCCAGCGTACGCCCACTTTCGGGTTGAAGCTGCCGCCGACATCGTTGTAGTGGTCATAACGCGCCGCCAGCGACAGTTCCAGGTTCTTGACGACAGGAACGCTCAGCTCGGAGAAAATCGCGCTGATGGTGCGGCTGCCGGACTGGTCCAGCGCTTCGGCGTAGCCGGAGCTCGACGCCTGGCCGGCCAGGGCGCGGTTGACACTGTATTCGGCCTTGTCCTTGCGGAACTCGGTACCGACGGCGAAACCGACGGCGCCAGCTGGCAGGTTGAACAGTTCGCGGCTGATCTTGGCGTCAATCGCCGTGCTGGTCATCTTGGCGCTCAGGTACTCGCCTTTCAGCACCGAGTCGTTCAGGTAGGCCTGGCCGGCGGCGCTCTGCTCGCCGAACGGGTTCAGCAGGCCACTGCCGATGCCATCAATGATGCGCTGGTCGGCCAGGTAGCCGCCGGTAAACGCGCTGGTGGCCTTGCTGATCGAATGGCTGAGGCCAGCGTTGTAGTCCCAGTTGCCGATCACGCCTTCGGACGCCAGCACCAGGCGGTCCGAAGTGCTGGTGTCAAAGCCGCTGCGCTGGCCCGAGGCCACCGGACGCCAGCTGATGTCCAGGTCTTCGCCGGACAGGCCGGGTACGGCCGGTACGCCGGCGCTGCCGCCTGGATAGTAAGGCGAGCTGGACGACATCAGGATGCCGATGTTCGACATCGGCGGTGGCGAAATGCGTGCTTCATTGGTGCTGCGCGCATGCAGGTATTCCACGGTCGCCAGGTGATCCTGGTTCAGCTTGAAGCTGGCCTTGCCGAGGAACGATTCCTGCTTGGTCTTCGGAATTGTCTGCATGTACGGCGTCACGTCCATCGCGCAAGTACTCTTGCCCGAGGTGTTCTTGTACAGGTTGGGGCCGACGCAACCGGCGCCAAACGCCGGGTTGCCCGACACGCCATTGCCGGTGTCGTAGAAGTTGGCCGGGAAGGTGGTGCCGCTCAGGTTGTCGACACCCTTGTTCGGGATATAGCCGCTGGCCGAGAAATCGCGGTCGCTGGCGTTCAGTGCCGACTGGCGATGCACGTCGACCACGCCGAAGACATTGAAGCCGTCCTTGTTCAGGTCGCCATAGCCGGCCGACAGGTTGATGCGCGACTCGTCGCCGCCGCCCGATTTTTGTGGTTCGTAATGTTCGACCGTGACCGAGCCGCCCTTGACCGAGCGTTTGGTGATGAAGTTGATCACGCCGCCGATGGCGTCGGTGCCATAGATGGCCGAGGCGCCATCGCGCAATACTTCCACCCGTTCCAGGGCCGAGATCGGAATGATGTTCAGGTCGACGGACGAGCCGTTGAACGGATGGCTGGCAATCCGGCGCCCGTTCAGCAGCACCAGGGTCTTGTCGCCACCGATGCCGCGCAGATCCGCCTGCGACTGGCCACCGGTGCCGGAACCGACCGACTGCGAGCTGCTTTGCGTGCTCTGGTTCATCGAGATCGTCGACAGCACTTCCTGCGCCGTCGTCAGGCCCTGCTTGGCGAAATCATCGGCCTTGATCGAGGTGATCGGCAAGGCTGTTTCCGAGGCCAGGCGCTTGATGCTGGAACCGGTGACTTCCACGCGCTGCATCGGCGCTTCTGTTGTTTCTTGCGCATACGCTGCATGCATGCCGAGGGCAATACTGCCGGCGAACATCAGGCGCAGGGTGCGCGACATTACATTTTCGACCATTCTCTGAAATTCCTTGTTTTTGTGATAAAGGCAGCAATTATTTTGAGATAACTGGTTGCTTAATAATAATTAATTTTCTTTAATTCAATTCGGCCAATGAAAATTCGGAACATTTTCAGGCCCGCCATCAAAACATTCATGTCATAAATTGTCAATTTCACTTAATATTTTTGGATAAAACGCAACATATTTTTGTTAGTTTTACATTGCTTCAGCAATAAAGTATCGAGTTCGCTTGTCAAGCGTGCCCAGCGGCGTAAAATAAAACGGCGCTCAGCATCGCTGCTGGCGCCGTCCCGTGGTGCATCCCTTCCGTGTTGTTTCTGTCCTGCTCCCTTAAAACGTATAGCTGCCGCGCAAGTACCAGGCACGGCCGACCGGGTCCGTATAGCGCGGGTCATAGCCTTTCTGGAACAGCGTGCCCTGGTTCGAGAACGGCGGTTCGCGGTCGAACAGGTTTTTCACGCCCGCCGTCAGCAGCCAGCCCTGGCGCGCATAGCTGCCCGACACATTGATCAGGCTGTAGGACGACACATCGTGCCGGTATTGCTCATCGACGCTGTTCTGGTCGGTATAGCCAGACTTGTACGCTTGCGTCACCGTGGCGCCCCAAGCGCCCAGGCGCCAGTTCAGGGTGGCGGTGTGCTTCCAGCGAAACACAGGATTGTTGTCCGCATAGCGGCCCACGTTATGGATGAATTCGCCATCGCGCTCGTTCTGGTAGTCATACTTGTGAATCCAGGTGCCGTCGATCGAGGTGCTCAGTTCGCCATACGCGCCGCGCCAAAGGCGGGCGTTGAGGCTGACATCGACACCATCCGTCTTCACCTTGCCCAGGTTGTCGTTCAGGTCGAGGATGGCGTTCGGCGAGCCATCGGGGTTGCGCAGGAACAGCGCCTGGTATTTTTCATAGTTGCCGAATATCGATTGTTCGGGCAGCGAAGCAATCTTGTCTTTCAGGTGGATGTTCCAGTAATCAAGCGCGACGGTGACCTCGCGCACCGGTTCGAGCACCACGCCGAAGGCAAAGGTCTTCGATTTCTCCGGTCTCAGGTTTTCATTGCCGCCTTGCAGCTTGTACTGCTGCAGGTCGCAGTCGCGCAGGGGATTGGCGCCCGGCTGCGGCACGCCGTCCGGGCACAAAATCGGGTCGTCATAGCTGTCGTTGGTGTCGTTGCGTGACGGCGGCGCATTTTTCTCGAACAGGGTCGGCGCGCGAAAGCCCGTGCTGGCCGAGCCGCGCAGCACCAGTTTGTCGCTGGCCTGGTAGCGCAGGCCGATTTTCGGATTGGTGGTGCTGCCCACATCGCTGTAGTGGTCGAAGCGCGCCGCCAGCTGCACTTCCAGATTCTTGATCAAGGGCAGGTTCAATTCGCCAAACACGGCTTCGATATCGCGCGCGCCGTTTTTTGACAGCGAACCGGACAGGCCCGAACTGCTGGCCTGGGCGGCGATCTCGCGGTCGACATTGAATTGTGCTTTCTCGCGCCGCAATTCGGCGCCCAGCGCCAGGGCCAGCGGGCCGCCCGCCAGCTGCATCAGCTCGCGGCTGGCTTTCGCATCGATGCCGGTGGTGGTGACCCTGGCGTTCTGTACCTCGCCGCGCAAGGCGGTGCTGGCCAGATATTGCCTGCCTGCCGCATTCTGTTCGCCAAACGGGTTGAGGATGCCGCTCAGCACGCCGGCGGCAAACGAGGCGTCCTGTACATAGCCGCCCGTAAAATCTTCCGACGAGCGGCTGATGGCGCGGCTCACCGCGCCCTGGTAATCCCAGCCTGCCAGCGCGCCTTCCAGCGCCAGCACCAGGCGGTCGCTCTTGCCGCGCGAGTCGATCTGGCGCTGGCCCGCTTCCACCGGGCGCCAGTTGACGCTCAATGGCTGGCCCGACAGGCCGGCCTGGGCCGGCACGCCACCGGCGTTGCCCGGATACCATGCGCTGCTGGCCGGCAGCACCAGGCCGATTTGCGGCGGCGGCGCCGTGCGCGCCCTGACCTTGTTTTCGGCGTGCAGGTATTCAAGCGTGGCCAGGTGGCCGCCGCCGAACTTGACGCTGCCCTTGCCGAACAGCGCCAGTTGCCGCTGCGCCGGCAGGTCGTCGATCTGTCGCGTGTAATCCTGGCGGCAGGTACCGTTGGCGGCAGCCACCGACAAGGGCGGCAGGCAGCCGCTGGCCGCATACGGATTGCCGGCCAGGCCAGCGCCGCCATTCGCGGCAGCGTCAAAATAATTGCCGGGAAAGCTGGTGCCGCTGGTCACCGACAGGCCCCGGCCGGCATTGATGCCGCTACTGGAAAAGGCGCGCTGCTGCGAGCTCAAGACATCCTGCTTGTGATAGTCGATTACGCCAAACAGGTTGTAGCCGTCGGTGCCCAGCTGGCCGATGCCGGACGACAGGTTGAGGCGGCGCTCGTCCGCACCCGCATGCTGCGGTGCGACGGCTTCGGCCGTGATATTGGTGGTGTTGACCGAGCGTTTGGTAATGAAGTTGATCACGCCGCCGATGGCGTCGGTGCCGTAGATGGCCGAGGCGCCGTCGCGCAGCACCTCGACCCGTTCGAGCGCGGCGATCGGAATAATGTTCAGGTCGACGCTGGCGCCGTCATACGGATGGTTGGCGATGCGCCGGCCATTGAGCAGCACCAGCGTCTTGTCGCCGCCCAGGCCGCGCAGGTCGGCACTGGCCTGGCCGCCTGTGGGCAGGCCGCTGGTATTGCCGCCGACGGCGTTGCCGCTGCCCATGCTCGACGCATTCGAGGGGATTTTACTCAGCACTTCCTGCGCGGTGCTCAAGCCCTGCCTGGCGAAATCCTCGGCCTTGAAAATGGATAAAGGCGTGGCTGTTTCCGATACCAGCCGCTTGATCGAGGAACCGGTCACTTCCACCCGCTGCATGGCCGGCGCGGTGGTGTCGTCGGCCGTTTGCGCCAGCGCGGCCTGGCTGCTTGCCGCCAGCATGGCCGTGCACAGCAGGCGTAAAGAGGGCGAGGGGGTGTGTTTGCATGTCATGCGACTCTCCTGGTGCGGGTTGTCGGCCGGATGGCCCAGAGATGACTTTTAACAGCCGCGACAACAGGAGGACTTGCGTTTACGCAATAAAAAAGGCGGTGATCGCTCACCGCCCCGAGGCTTGTTGCTGATGCCAGGAACTTAGTTGAAAGTGTAGCTGGCGCCCAGTTTGAAGTAGCGGCCGATGGCGCCGCTGGCGTCCATCGGGTTGTAGCTCATGCCGCCATATGTCAGCGGGTCAAGCGGTGCGATCTTGTCGGTCACGTTGTTGATCGATGCATACAGTTGCACGTGCTTGCTGACGTTCCAGCGTGTCGACAGGTCGAGCGTGGTGAACGAGGCCAGTTTGCAGCCATTCGGTGCATCGGCACCGCTGGCCAGGTGCGAGGCGCACAGGTCACCGGAGAACAAGACGTTTTTCATCTCCGAACGGTAGTTCACGACGCCACTGAGATTCCAGTTGCCGATGTCCCACGAACCGGTCAGGTTGATCTTGTTTTTCGGCGTGCCGGCGCAGTTCGACGTGTCGCAGTTGCCGTGCGTGCCGGCATACTGATAGCGTACCGTGTCCGACTCGGCGCGTACCCACGAAGCGACATGGGTCCAGGTCAGGCCGAACATGGCGCGGCCGTAGTCGCCGAGGCGCACGCGCTGCTTGATGTCGAGGTCGACGCCCTTGATTTCCGTGAAGCTGGAATTGCGGTACGGCGCCTTGGTGATCAAAAGGGTACCCGTGCCTGGCACGACCACGCCATTGACGGTCAGGTTGTTGTCGGCGCGAATCGCGGTCGGCAGGGCGGCGGCCTGGTTGTACGGCAGCGGGTTGATCTCGTTTTCACGCTTGATCTTCCAGCCGTCCAGCGACAGGCTGGTGCCATCGAACGGATCCCACACCAGGCCCAGGGTGTAACCCTTCGATTGTTCCGGTTTCAGGTTAGGGTCGCCGATCTTCACGGCCGCCACGGAAGCGGCGCAATCGGTCGACGTCGCGCCGGCCAGCGGCGTGCCGTTCGGGCAGCGGATCGGATCGCGCACGGTCGAGGTGCCGGTCGATTGCGAATCGGCATTGCTCTCGGCAGGACCTGGCGCACGGAAGCCTTCCGAATAGGTGCCGCGCAAGGCGAAGGTTTTCAATGGGGTCCATTTGGCGCCCAGTTTTGGCGTGGTCGACGAGAAACGGTCGTATTTGTCGTAACGCACCGCGCCCGACAGTTCGACTGTCTTGATCACCGGCGCCAGCACTTCCAGGTACACGGCCGATACCTTGCTGTCGCCCTTGGCCGCCACATAGCTGGAGTTGATCTGCCCAGTTTCGGTACCGGACAGCGATGGGTTGTCCAGCTTGTCGCGGCGGTGCTCGGCGCCCACGGCCAGGCCCATCGCGCCACCCGGCAGCTGCATCAGTTCGCGCGTGGCCTTGAAGTCGACGATATCGAGCTTGGTGGTCGAGTCCGAGGTGGCATTGGTCACCATCGCCGCGTACAGCGAAGCGGGATTCTTGCCGGCCTGCGCACCGATGTAGTACGGGAAGTACGGGCTGTTCGGATTGCCCAGTGCGTCCTTGACGACCGCCATGTTGAGCATGTTGCTGTAGTCGAGATGCAGCTTCGACTCCGAGTGCGTATAGCCGGCGTCATAGTCCCAGCCAGCAGCCGTGCCCTTGATGCCCAGCACGATGCGGTTGAACTCGTTGTTGGCCTGGCGCGTGCTGGCGCCAGCGTCGAATGCCTGGTAACGCACGCGCACTGGCACGCCGTACGGATTTTGCGGATGGTTGGCGGCCAGCACCATGGTCGTGCCGGCGCCCGAGCCGTAGTTGATCACGCCGTTGGGATTGGAGGCGTTGGGTGGAAAGGCGATGGTCGGCGTGATCGATGGCGGGATCAGCGTAAATGCGGTGTCGCGTTTCGAGTAGCCCGCTTCCGCATAGACCTGGGTGTCGGCATTGACTTGCCAGGTGCCGCGCGTGTACAGGTTGATCGAATCGATTTTCGGTTGCATCGAACGGAACTGGTCATGGTGCCAGACGCAGCCGCCCTTGGGATCTTGTGGCGAGGATGCCGACAGCGTGGCGCAGCCTGGCAGCGACACGTAGTTGAGCGTATTCGGATCGCGGATCAGGCCAGCCGGCGAGGCATTCGCATCGTTGGTGCCATTGATGTAGCCACCCGCAAACTGCGTGCCGATCGGGTAGCCATACGGGCGCAAGTCGGCCTGGCCGATCCATTTGCGGCCGGCGCGGTCACTGTTCATCAGCATGTCCGACTTGCTGTATTCGGCATTGAAGACAAAGTTGTATTTGTCGTTTTCCAGGTCGCCTTTGCCGAAGGTCATCGAGGCGCGGTGCTGTCTGGCGTCGCTGTCGCCGGAAATGCCGGTATCGGCTTTCAGGGCCACGCCCTGGAAATCCTTGCGCAGGATGATATTGACCACGCCGGCGATCGCGTCGGCGCCATAGGTCGACGAGGCGCCGTCTTTCAGGATTTCGATCCGTTCGACGATTTGCATCGGCACGGTGGACAGATCGGTAAAGCTTTTCTGGCCATCATCGGCGCGTGCAAACGGCGCCATGCGGCGCCCGTTCAGCAGCACCAGGGTCGAGGTGGCGCCCAGGCCGCGCAGCGAAATCGCTGTCGAGCCTGCGGCAAAACCGTTGCCGAAACCGGTAGGCAGCGAGCCGGCGCCGTCGGCGGTCAGCGTTTGCAGGTATTCGGCCACGGTGGCCTTGCCCGATTTCAGCAAGTCGTCACGACTGATCACTTGCACGGGCGAGGCCGTTTCTGCGGTCGCACGTTTGATGCTGGAGCCCGTTACTTCAACACGCTGGATGCTGGCGTCCTGTGCCATTGCTGGCGCCATCAGGCCCAGGCTGAGCACTGCAACGCTGCCCGAAAAAATCAATCGTACGGAGCGGGACATCACTGTTTCCATCATCATTCTCAACTCTCCTGAAGGGTCACTGACCGGCCGATGTAAGGCCGAGTTTTGCTTTGTTATCAATCATGACTGCTGCGTCGGCAGTCGTTAATGTTGCATGGCATTTTTTAAAATGCCGGGAGTCATCAGACCACCTGGCGAGAAGCCCTGTCAACGGAGCGCGATGCAGATTCATCGCGGAAACAACAGGAAAGTGTGAATATATTTTCATTTTATTTTTTACAATGTAGGGAATGTTGCAGTGCGATGCAGGGTTACGCTCACCGGCCAGGAATTCTTTTCATTCTTGCATGTAAGGGTTACTACATAGGCGCGATTTTGCCCGGCAGGTCTTTAATTGTTGCAGTGCGCAATATTCGCCCGGCAGGCTGCCAGGCGGGATTGGCCATTTGCTGCGGCAGTGCGGCTTTTTGCCTGGCAGGCACAATATGCGTTATCGTTACGCGTTTTTCGCACAGTTAGCACGGTCGCTGCGGCGGCTGGGAACAAGGCATAGATCTTGCGTAGATGGACTGGTTTTGGCGGTGGACTCCTGTATCACAGGACGAAGCCAGTACAAGCGCACCAATACGGTGCGACAGATAATCGAGATGAAGGGTATTACATGAAGTCACCATGGATGCGGCGCCTGGCGCTGCTGGCCTGCCTGAGTTCCCTGCCGCTGCTGGCCGCTGCCGACGCCCCAGCGTCCACCAAGCCGGTCAAGACACTGCGCTACATCCTGCCAGCCGCCGAGACCGGTTTTGATCCGGCCACCGCGCGCGACCTGTACTCGAACCACATCACGCAAGCCGTGTTCGATACCTTGTATACCTATGACTACCTGGCGCGTCCGGTCAAGGTGGTGCCGCAGGCAGCCGCGGCCATGCCGGAAGTATCGAGCGACGGCAAGACCTATACCATCCGCCTGAAAAAAGGCATCCTGTACACGCCCGACGCCGCCTTCGGCGGCAAGCGCCGCGAACTGACCATGAACGATTATGTGTATTCGTGGAAGCGGCTGTTCGACCCGCGCCTGGCCTCGCCGCACAGTTGGCTGTTCGAAGGCAAGATCGTCGGCCTCGACGACGTCGCAAAAGAGGCGGCCAAGACCAACAAGTTCGACTACAGCAAGAAAGTGGCGGGGCTGGAAATCCTCGACCCCTATACCTTGCGCATCACCCTGACCAAGACCGATTTCAATTTCCCGATGATCCTGGCCTATGTGCCGACCGCTGCCGTGGCGCGCGAAGTGGTGGAAAAATACGGCGACGTGAAGGGCGAAGTCGGTTCGAACCCGGTCGGCACCGGTTACTACACCCTCGGTGAATGGACGCGCGGCAACCGCATCGTCCTGAATAAAAACCCGCAGCACCTGCCCGAAACCTGGAACTTCCTGGCCGGCGACGATCCCGAAGACCAGCGCATCGTGCGCCAGATGCAGGGCAAGCCGATTCCCGCCATTGACCGCATCGAGATCACCGTAATGATCGAAGACCAGTCGCGCTGGCTGTCGTTCCAGAGCGGCGGCACCGATGTGTTCTGGCTCGATGGTCCCCTGGCGCCGAAAGCGCTGCTGAACGGCAAGCTGCGTCCCGAGCTGGCCGAGAAGGGCGTACAGCTGTCGCGCCTGCTCGACCCGGAGATCAGCTATTACTACTGGAATATGGAAGACCCGGTACTGGGCGGCTTTGGCAAGGAAAAAATCGCCCTGCGCCGCGCGATCGCCATGGCACACAATATTGACGAAGAAATCCGCATTATCTGGAACGGCCAGGCCAAGCGCCTCGACTATCCGATCCCGCCAGGCGTGGTCGGCTACGATCCGCACTACAAGAGCCTGCTGCAATACGACCCTGTGCTGGCCAACAAGCTGCTCGACAAGTTCGGCTACAAGAAGGGCGCCGACGGCTGGCGGACCTTGCCGGACGGCAAGCCGCTGGTGATCCGCTACGCCTCGCGCAACGAAGCCAATGGCGTGCTGCAGGCCGAAATGTGGCGCAAGACCTATAACTCGCTGGGCATCCGCATGGAAAACGACCGCATGATTTTTTCCGACATTTTAAAAACGGAAAAGCAGTGCAAGATGCAGACGCGCACCGCGCCATGGCTGGCTGACTACCCCGACGGCGACAACTTCATGCAGCTGTTCTATGGCCCGAACACGCACCAGAACAACAATGGCTGCTACCAGGACCCGGACTACGACAAGTGGTATGCGGCCAGCCAGGCCATGCCGGCCAGTCCCGAGCGCGGCGCGCTGTACCATAAAATGGCGCGCCGCCTGGAAGTCAACGCCGGCGCCCTGATCGGCTATGCGCGCTACCGCAACATGCTGGCGCAAAAATCGGTGCTGGGCTACAAGAAGCATCCGATCCTGTTCCAGGAATGGGCCTTTATGGATATCGACAGCAACGGCGCACCGGTTCCAGCGCCAGCGCCAGCGGCCAAATAAACGCAGCTTATAACGCTAGGGAATCATTATGTTTGCTTATATCCTGCGCCGCTTGTGGCAGATGCTGCCGACCATGCTGGGCGTGGTGCTGCTGGTGTTTATATTGTTCAACTGGGTCGGCGGCGACCCGGCCTATATCTTGGCCGGCAAGATGTCGAGCGCCGAAAGCATCGCCAATATCCGCCGCCAGCTCGGTGTCGACCAGCCGTACTACGTCCAGCTGTGGATCTTCATCAAGCAGATCGTCACGTTTGACTTTGGCCAGAGCTGGGCCACCGGCGAAACCGTGTCGCATATCATCACCTCGCGCCTGGGCCCGTCGATGATGGTATTGATACCGCTGACGGTGCTGGAAACGTTTTTCGGCGTGGCGCTGGCGCTGGCCATCGCTTTTGTGCGCGGCTCGCTGACGGACCGCGCCGTGATGATCGCCTGCACGGTTGGCATGTCGATCTCCATCCTGGTGTACATCATCGTGTTCCAGTACGGCTTTGCCTACAAGCTGGGCCTGTTTCCGGTGCAGGGCTGGGGCGACAGCTTCTGGGAAAACCTGCTGCGCTATTCGACCTTGCCGATCCTGATCGGCCTGGCCGTCTCGATTGCGCCGACCCTGCGCCTGTTCCGCACCTTCGTGCTTGACGAAGCGAACCAGGACTATGTGCGCACGGCGCGCGCCAAGGGCCTGAAGGAAGGGCGCATCATGTGGGTCCACGTACTGCGCAATGCGGCCATTCCCATCATTACCTACGTGATGTCGAACCTGCCGGCGCTGCTGATCGGGGCCTTTTTGCTGGAGCGCTTTTTCGGCATCCCCGGCATCGGGCGTGAAGTGATCCTGGCGGTCGAGCGCAGCGATTTTCCGGTGATCAAGGCGATCACCGTGTATGTTGCCGCCGCCACCATGCTCTTCAACCTGCTGACCGACCTGATGTACCAAGCGGTCGATCCACGTGTCCAACTGAAGTAGAAAGTGACGATGTCGAAACCTCATACATCGCCGGGCCTGTGGGCCCTGGCGTGGCGCCGTTTGCGCGGCGACAAAATCGCAATGGTATCGCTGGCCGTGGTCGGCGCGTTTTTCCTGCTGGTGCTGGCGTCAAGCGGCGGCCTGGTGGGGGCAAACTGGGAAGATGAAGTGGCCGTCAGCTATGCGCCGCCGACCTTTGCCGGCGCCGATCCGGTCGTCGCCGGTATCGACGGCGCGATTCCCGTGACCGACGAGCGCAGCCTGCCGACGCCGGTCAATGTGCTCGATCCGCTGGCCGACGATATCGCCGAACTGCGTGCCCAGATGGGCAGCAACCCATCGGCCGGCGTCGAGATGTACGGCGTGACGGACCCCTTGGCCGACGAGTTGACCGCCTTGCGCGGCAGCATGGGCAAGACCAAGAAAGTGATTGCCCACAAGGCCACCACCTTGCCGTTCGGCGCCGACAAATGGGGCCATGATGTGCTGCAAAAAACCATCAAGGGCGGCGAAACGTCGATCGTGGTGGGCCTGGTGGCGGCCTTGCTGGCGGTCGTGCTGGGCACGATCTTCGGCGCCGTGTCCGGCTACTTTGGCGGCCTGGTCGACGATTTCTTCAACTGGTTCTACAGCATCTTTACCTCGATTCCGTCGATCCTGATGATACTGACGGTGGCCGCCGTGCTGCAGCAGAAGGGCGTGCTGACCATCGTGCTGATCCTGGGGCTGACCGGCTGGACCGGCCCGTACCGCCTGATCCGCGCCGAATACATCAAGCACAAGGCGCGCGAATACGTGATGGCGGCCGACGCGATTGGCGCTTCGCACTGGCGCAAGATGTTCTCGCATATCTTCCCCAACGTCAGCCACGTGGCGCTGGTGCAGATGTCGATTCTGGTGGTGGGCTTTATCAAGGCCGAAGTGATTCTGAGTTTCCTCGGCTTTGGCGTGCCGGTCGGCACCGTCTCGTGGGGCAGCATGCTCAACGAGGCACAGAATGAACTGATCCTGGGCAAATGGTGGCAGCTGACGGCCGCTGCCACGGCGATGGCCGTGCTGGTGACGGCGTTCTCGCTGTTTACCGATGCCTTGCGCGATGCGCTCGACCCCAAAGTGAAATAGGAGTTGTTCATGGACCAGAATAACCTGTTGGAAGTGCGCGACCTGCGCGTCACTTTCCGTCTCGACAAAAAGACCACGTTTGAAGCCGTCAAGGGCATCTCCTTCAATGTGCCGCGCAACAGCACGGTGGCGCTGGTGGGCGAATCGGGCAGCGGCAAGTCGGTCAGTTCGCTGGCCGTGATGGGCCTGCTGCCGCCGGACAACACCATCATCGATCCGGCCTCCAGCATCTTCTTCGGCGGGCGCGACTTGCTGAAACTGTCGATCGCCGAGCGGCGCAACATGTGCGGCAAGGATATCTCGATGATCTTCCAGGAGCCGATGTCGTCCTTGAACCCGGTATTTACGGTCGGCTTCCAGATCGCCGAAGTGCTGCGCCAGCATATGGGCATGAACCGCAAACAGGCGCGCGCCCGCACCCTGGAGTTGCTCGACGAAGTCGGCATTCCGGACCCCGCCAACAAAATTGACGCCTATCCGAGCCAGATGTCGGGTGGCCAGCAGCAGCGGGTGATGATTGCCATGGCGATTGCCTGCGAGCCGACACTGCTGATCGCCGACGAGCCAACCACGGCGCTCGACGTGACGATCCAGAAGCAGATCATGGACCTGATCGCCGCGCTGCAAAAGAAACACCAGATGTCGGTGCTGTTCATTACCCACGACCTGGGCCTGGTGGGCGAAATCGCCGACCATGTGATCGTCATGCGCCACGGCGAAGTGCGCGAAACCGGCGAAGTGCGCCAGGTGTTCGACGCGCCGACCGACGCTTACACGAAAGCGCTGCTGCATTGCCGGCCTTCGCTGGACGAACGCCCATGGCGTTTGCCGGTGATTGCCGACTATATGGAAGGCAAGGCCGGCCCCGGTGTGGAAATAAAGCAACGCACGCGCGGCTATACGGCGGGTGACGAGCCGGTGCTGGTGGTCAACAACCTGAGCAAGAGCTTCTACATGCGCGAAGGCTTATTTGGCAAGCGCGAGTTCCAGGCCGTCAAGGATGTGTCATTCACCCTGCCGCGCGGCAAGACCCTGGGCGTGGTGGGCGAGTCCGGTTCCGGCAAGACCACGGTGGGCCTGACCCTGCTGCGGCTGCACCAGGCTACCGGCGGCACGGCCATGTTCCATGGCAAGGACTTGATATCCATGCCGAACAAGGAGTATTTGCCGTATAAACGCCGTATCCAGATCATTTTCCAGAATCCGTACGCGTCGCTGAACCCGCGCTTTACGGTGGGGCAGATTTTGCTCGAACCGATGCGCATCCACAAGATCGGCGCCAATGACCAGGAGCGCATCGCCAAGGCCTACTGGCTGCTCGACAAGGTCGGCCTGCCGGAACAGGCCTTCCACCGCTATCCGCACGAGTTTTCGGGTGGCCAGCGCCAGCGCATCGCGATTGCACGCTGCCTGACCATGCAGCCGGAAATCTTGGTCTGCGACGAATCGGTGTCGGCGCTGGACGTATCGGTGCAGGCGCAAGTGCTCAATTTGCTGCAGGACTTGCAGGATGAATTCGGCCTGTCGTATATCTTTATTTCGCACGACTTGTCGGTGGTGAAATATATCGCCGACCAGGTGATGGTGATGCATCAGGGCAAAGTGGTGGAACTGGCCGATTCGGACGAGCTGTACCGCAATCCGGTCCATCCCTATACCCGTACTCTCCTCAGTGCCATACCAAGAGGACTGCAAGTGTGAACGTGCTTTTGCGGTAAGATAGCGTCATGCCCAACCTTATCTTTCTGCTCGAACATTACGGTATCCTGATTGTCTTCGGGATCGTGCTGGTGGAGCAGCTTGGCCTGCCGATTCCCGCCTTTCCGATCCTGGTGGTGGCCGGCGCCTTGTCCGTTGATGGCGACATGAACGGCGCGCTGGTGCTGGCGGCGGGCCTTTCCGCCTGCCTGCTCAGCGACCTGACCTGGTTCAGGGCAGGGCGCCATTTCGGCAAGCGCATCTTGCGCCTGCTGTGCCGCATCTCGCTGTCGCCCGACTATTGCGTCAGCCAGACCGAAGACAAATTCAAGCGCTGGGGCCCGAAAGCGCTGATCGTTTCCAAGTTCGTGCCCGGTTTTAATACGATTGCCGCACCGATGTCGGGCGCCATGGGCATCTCCGCTCCCCGTTTTTTTACCTATGCAGGCCTCGGTGGCTTGCTGTGGTGCGGCACCGGCATCCTGGTCGGCGTGATTTTTCACGCCAGCGTGGAAAAAGTGCTGGACTTGCTCAGCACCATGGGCAGCACCGCGCTGCTGGTGCTGGCCACCCTGCTGGGCCTGTTCCTGCTGTATAAATACCTCGAACGCCGCCGCTTCCGCCAGGCCTTGCAGGTCGAACGCATCAGCATCACCGAATTGCTGGACCTGATCGAGCAGGGTCATGAACCGTTGATCGTTGACGCCCGCAGCGCCACGGCGCAAGCGCTGGAGCCTGCCGTGCCGGGCGCCTTGTTCTTCAATGGCAAGGAACCGGTACCGGCCCTGATCGGCCTGGACAAGGATCGCCATATCATCGTCTATTGCAGCTGCCCCAACGACGTGACGGCTGCGCAAGTGGCCAAGCTGCTCAATGAACATGGATTTCACCGCGCCAAGCCGCTGCATGGCGGCCTGGACGCCTGGAACGCCGTCTACCGTTCCGACGCGCCGGCCCCAGCCGGCTTGCTCAACGAAGGCCTGGCTTCCTGAATCTTGTTGTCGGAATTTGGTAGTAATCCTACGAAAACAGGTGTAAATCGTCATCCCGGCACGCGTGGCGCTGGCCTGCCCTTCAAGCAGCAAGCCAGCAACGGCTCTGCTGCTGCGCAACATGCTTTACTGATGTGTGGCGAGTGCGGGTACTTACTTCGATTGCGTGCCTGGTGACTGCCTGTCGTATTTGGAGTGGAACTACCGATAAATGCGCCTTTTGATGTACTTAAACTACAAACTTTGCTTGCATCGAAGCTCCTTCATCCTTTAAGCTTGGCGTCCCACGCGTCCCACTTATACTTACAATCATGAGCGCACCTATTCCCGCATTGCCTGATTCCGCCTACGCCGATGGCCCGCGCCTGCTGGCCGATGTCGGTGGCACGAACGCCCGTTTCGCCCTGGAAGTTGCTGCCGGCCAGATCGGCCACATCGAAGTATTGCCTTGTGCCGACTACCCCAGCCTGTCCGCCGCGCTGAAAGCTTACCTGCTCTTGCCGCAAATCGCCGCCGCCGGTGGCCAGGCGGTGCGCCACGCCGTGATCGCCATCGCCAATCCGGTCGCCGGGGATTTTCTCAGCATGACCAACCATCACTGGTCGTTCTCGATCCGCGCCATGCGCGAAGAGTGTGGTTTCGCCACCCTGGACGTGGTCAACGATTTCACCGCACTGGCGCGCGCCGTGCCGATGCTGTCGAGCAGCGAAAAGCACCAGGTGGGCGCCGGTACGGCCCGTCCGAACACCGCCATTGGCCTGATCGGCGCCGGCACGGGCCTGGGCGTATCGGGCCTGATCCCGTCGCACGGCGGCTGGATCGCGCTGCAAAGCGAAGGCGGCCATGTCAACTTCGCGCCCTTCAATGAGCTCGAAGTGTCGATTTTGCAGTTTGCCTGGCGCGAATTCGAACATGTCTCGGCCGAGCGCCTGATTTCCGGCGATGGCCTGGAACTGATCTACCGCGCACTGGCCGACCGTGCCGGCGTGCCTGACGAAAAACTGCCGGCCGCCGAAATCACGCGCCGTGCACTGGCCGGCGAATCGCAGCTGTGCGACGACGTCATCGAAGCGTTCTGCTGCATGCTCGGCACGGTGGCGGCCAACGTTGCCGTGACCCTCGGCGCGCTGGGCGGCATCTATATCGGTGGCGGCATCGTGCCACGCCTGGGCGCGCGCTTTGACCGCTCGGGTTTCCGCGCCCGTTTCGAGCGCAAGGGCCGCTTCGCCAATTATGTGTCGCAGGTGCCCACTTTCGTGATTACTGCACAATACCCGGCCTTCCTCGGCACCTCGGCCATCCTGGCCGAGAAACTGTCGTCACATTAAAGCGGACTGGGCTGTCGCGTTTACGCCGGGCAAAATGCTGTTTTGCCCGGTTTTGCGCTTTTCCGCTTTTTATCAGGTACAATTGGCATCGTTGGATGAAACGACGGCTGTCGCTCAACTGCCCGGAGCATCGTTTCATTGCTGGTTATTTAAGGCCAGCGCCATGGATCGCAGGATTTTTTCATCGCATCCGCAAGACTCCCGCTTTGCGCGCTTAGGCCAAGGCGTCGGAAAAACAGCCTCAACTTGTAACCCAGCATGACATCGTCAATGGTGCATGCCATCTGTTACGTTGAAATGAACGTTTGATTTCTTTCTCTGCATACGAATTGCAATACATATCCGCACAGAATTGCTATGAACACCATTGAGGCCAAGAAAGTCCTCGAAACAGCGCTGCTGTGCGCGCGTGAATCGCTGACGATCCACAGTCTGAAAAAGCTGTTCGTCGATGCTGATGACAATGGCCGTGTGCGCGGCGTCGGCGTTGGTGCCGATACCATCAAGCAGTTGCTGGAAGAATTGCGGCAGGAGTGGGAAGGGCGCGGCATCGAAGTAGTCAGCCTGGCGTCGGGCTGGCGTTTTCAAAGCCGCCCTGAAATGAAGATGTATCTCGACCGGATGACGCCCGAGCGGCCGCCCAGGTATTCGCGGGCAACGCTTGAAACGCTGGCCATCATCGCCTATCGCCAGCCCGTCACGCGCGGCGACATCGAAGAAATTCGCGGCGTGGCCGTCAACTCGCAGACGATCAAGATGCTGGAAGACCGCGGCTGGGTCGATGCGGTCGGCTACCGCGATGTAGTGGGTCGGCCGGCCTTGCTGGCCACCACCAAACAGTTTCTGGACGACCTGGGCTTGAATTCGCTGTCCCAGTTGCCGCCCTTGCAGCAAATCAGCGAAATGCAGGGCAACGGGCTCGAAGCCCTGGAAGCCGCTCTGCAAGAAAATTTTGAAAAAGCAACCAATGACGTTGCAGTACCGCTTGGTGCAGGTAGCAGTACGGCTGTGACAGTAGTGACAGCAAGCCCTGATGCCGGCCCCGATGCTTCGCCCACGGACGAAGCCTATACTCACGACCCTGCGCCAGAACTAACGGCTGACGCTGCGCCAGGTCAGCACAGCCAAGAAACGAACAATGAATAATCCGAACACACCCGAGACAGTTACCGCCAGCGACGAAGCCATCGTTGCCAAGCCCAAGCGCCGCACCAAGGCTCAGATCGAAGCCGCCGCCGCCAGCGCACCCGCGCCAGCCACTGACGCTGCGCCAGCCGTCGCCAAGCCGAAGCGCCGTACCAAGGCCGAAGTTGCCGCCGATGCAGTCGCTGCGCCGGCCGCCGAAGTGGCCGAGGCCGCGCCAGCTGTAAAGAAAACCCGCGCCAAGGCCGCGCCGAAAGCGCCTGCCGAAGCTGCCGACGTTCCTGCAGCGGAAGTTGCCGCCCCGGCGCCGCGCCCGCCGCGCGCCCGCGCCGCCGCCAAGGCCGCTGCTGTCGAGGCGGCCGCTGTCGAGACCGAAACTGCGCCGCAAGCTGCGGTGGAAAAAACCGAAGAAGCCCGCACCACGCGTGGTCCGCGCCAGATGCGCGGCGTGCAAGCCGAGCGCGCGCTGCGCCAGCCGCCGCGCCCGAAGGCCGAGAAAGCGCCGAAGGCTGAAGCCGCGCCGCAGGAAGCCGCTGCCGCTGCCGATGCAGCGCCGGTGGCCGATGTGTTCGATGCCGAAGGCAACCTGGTCTCCGCGCCGCAAGGACGCCAGCCGCGCCAGCCGCGCAACGATATGCCGGGCACTGGCAAGAACGCCGGCAAGAGCCGCAAAAAAGGCAAGGGCCGCCAGGCTGCGCCAGGCAAGCTCAATGAAGCCGATTCGATCTTTTCGTTCGTTACCTCCGACGCCTTCGACAGCGAAGAGGGTGGCGCAGGCCGCGTGCAAAAGGCCGCCGTGCGCCGCGACCTGACGTCCGACGACGACGCGCCAAAACTGCACAAGGTGCTGGCCGAAGCCGGTCTCGGTTCGCGCCGCGACATGGAAGACCTGATCGTTTCGGGCCGTGTTTCCGTCAATGGCGAGCCGGCCCATATCGGCCAGCGCATCCTGCCGTCGGACCATGTGCGCATCAATGGCAAACTGATCCAGCGCCGCGTCAGCAAGAAGCCGCCGCGCGTGCTGGTGTACCACAAGCCGGCCGGCGAAATCGTCAGCCACAACGACCCGGACGGCCGTCCTTCCGTGTTCGACCGCCTGCCGACCATGAAAGCCGGCAAATGGCTGGCCGTTGGCCGCCTCGATTTTAACACTGAGGGTTTGCTGCTGTTTACCACCTCCGGTGACCTGGCCAACCGCCTGATGCACCCGCGCTACGGCATCGACCGCGAGTACGCCGTGCGTACCCTGGGCGAGCTGGAAGAGGGCATGCGCCAGAAGCTGCTGGCCGGCGTCGAGCTCGAAGACGGCCTGGCGCAGTTTTCGAAGATCGCCGATGGCGGCGGCGAAGGCATCAACAAGTGGTACCGCGTGGTGATCGGCGAAGGCCGCAACCGCGAAGTGCGCCGCATGTTCGAAGCGATCGGCCTGACGGTGTCGCGCCTGATCCGTACCCGCTACGGCGCGATGACCTTGCCGAGTGGCCTGAAGCGCGGCCGCTGGGAAGAAATGGATGAAAACACCGTGCGCGACCTGCTGACAGCCTACGGTATCGAGAAGAAAATGCCGGCCTCGGGTGATCCACGCGCCGCTGGCGCCGCCAAGGGCCGCGAAGCGCGCAAGGTCGAGCGCAAAGAGCGCGATGACGAGCCGAATGGCAACCGCATCGATGCCAGCAACCGCAACGCCGATCCGTTCCCGGTCGCGCCGCGCCGTGGCCAGCCGGCCGGGCAGTTTGCCCGTCCGCAAGGCCAAGGCCGTCCAGGCGGCATGGGCCGTCCCGGCGAAGCGCGTGGTCCTGGCCGTGGCCAGCCGCAAGGTCCGTTCCAGGGTGGTCAGCCGCGTTCGGCTGCTTCCTTCGACGGCATGCCGCAAGGCCAGGGGCGTGCGCCGCGCGCCGCCGGCCAGGGTCGTCCCGGTGGCGAAGGCCGTGCGCCGCAACAACGTGCGCCGCGCCAGCCTGATCCGCTGCAAACCACGTTCGGCTTTGCCAATACCGGCCCGCGCCGTAGTGGTGGCGGTGGCGGTGGCGCCGGCCAGGTGCGTTCCGGTGGTCAGCCGCGTGGCGGCATGGATGGCATGCCGCGTCGTCGTAGCAACAAAGGTTAAGCAAGGCCTTTCTTGTAGCGCACGCCGGGGTTCTGCCCCGGCAGCGCACACTCTTGTAACTGTTGTAAGCCGGGCCTGCGCGCATGTGCGGGATTGCGGCGAAGTTAATAAGAGGTTATAATCTGCAGCCTAATAAAAGTTCTCCGCAGGGTTGTTCGGTGGGGAGTGCTTTCATCTGGTTGGGGAAATACAAGAAGATGGGCAGATGCCCATTTTTTTTTTGTTGAACCGTTTGTAATGGCTCCGCGAGGGGCCATATATGATTGAATGCGTGTTTTTGCATGCGCCTGGCGTCAAATCGGGCGCCGCAATGCAAAAACGGGCCTTATTTCTGGAGAATTTCTTGCAGCAGTTGGGATTAATTGAAAAGACAGTCACAGGTTTGGGCTATGAGCTCGTTGATGTCGAACGTGCCGAGCGCGGAATGCTGCGCGTCTTTATTGATTTCAGCGCCGCCGATGCCGCTGAAAAAGGTCCGATCACGGTCGAAGACTGTGCCACGGTCAGTCACCAGTTATCGCATGTGCTGACGGTAGAGAACGTTCCTTACGAGCGTCTCGAGATTTCTTCCCCGGGCCTGGACCGGCCGGTGCGCAAGCTGGAAGACTTCGTCCGTTTCGCAGGCCAGGAAATCATCGTCAAGCTGCGCGAGGCGATGCCGGGTACGAACAACCGGAAATCGTTCCAAGGGATCTTGCAAGAACCCGTGGGCGAGAATTTGTCGTTGGAATTTGAAGGTAAGGATGGTCCGGCGATGTTGGAATTTACGCTCGCCGACGTGGATAAGGCACGCTTGGTGCCGCAGGTGGTTTTTAAGGGACGCAAAGCATGAGTCGCGAAGTTTTATTATTGGTAGACGCGCTGGCGCGTGAAAAAAACGTCGATAAGGATGTCGTCTTCGGCGCCCTTGAATTCGCATTGGCGCAAGCCACGAAGAAACGATATGAGGGTGAAGTGGACATCCGCGTTTCGATCGACCGCGATTCGGGCGAATTCGAATCGTTCCGCCGCTGGCACGTGGTGCCTGACGAAGCCGGCCTGCAGTTGCCGGATCAGGAGATCCTGCACTTCGAGGCGAAAGAGCAGATCGCCGACATCGAAATCGATGACCATATCGAAGAACCGATCGAGTCCGTCGAATTCGGCCGCCGCTTTGCGCAAGACACCAAACAGGTAGTCCTGCAGCGCGTGCGTGACGCCGAGCGTGAACAGATACTGGTGGACTTCCTGGAACGCGGCGACTCGCTCGTCACCGGCACCATCAAGCGCATGGAACGCGGCGATGCAATCGTCGAGTCCGGCAAGATCGAAGCGCGTTTGCCACGCGACCAGATGATCCCGAAAGAGAATCTGCGTATCGGCGACCGCGTGCGTGCTTTCATCCTGCGCATCGACCGCAACATGCGTGGCCCGCAGGTGATCCTGTCGCGCACCGCGCCGGACTTCATCATGAAGCTGTTCGAACTGGAAGTGCCGGAAATCGAACAAGGCATGCTGGAAATTAAATCGGCCGCCCGCGATGCCGGCGTGCGCGCAAAAATCGCCGTCTACACGGCCGACAAGCGCATCGACCCGATCGGTACCTGCGTCGGCATGCGCGGTTCGCGCGTGCAGGCTGTCACCGGCGAACTGGGCGGCGAACGCGTCGACATCGTTTTGTGGTCGGAAGATCCGGCGCAGTTCGTGATCGGCGCCCTGGCGCCGGCGAACGTGTCGTCGATCATGGTCGACGAAGAAAAGCACGCGATGGACGTGGTTGTCGACGAAGAAAACCTGGCCATCGCGATCGGCCGTTCGGGCCAGAACGTACGCCTGGCCGCCGACCTGACCGGTTGGAAGATCAACATCATGACGGCCGAAGAATCGGCCGACAAAGCTGCCCAGGAAACGGCTGCCGTGCGCATCCTGTTCATGGAAAAGCTCGATGTCGACCAAGAAGTTGCAGACATTCTGGTGGAAGAAGGTTTCGCCAGTCTGGAAGAAATCGCCTACGTGCCAATTTCCGAAATGCTGGAAATCGAATCGTTTGACGAAGATACCGTCAATGAACTCCGTACCCGTGCGCGTGATGCGCTGGTTACCGAAGCAATCGCTTCGGAAGAGGGTCTGGAAGGCATGGACGAAGCCTTGGTGGGTCTGGAAGGCATGGACCGCGTCACCGCTGGCAAGCTGGGTCTGGCTGGTATCAAGACTGTTGAAGCATTTGCAGCACTGGCATACGACGAATTTGGCGCAATCCTGGCCTTGTCTGCGGACCGTGCGCGTGAACTGATTACAAGTGAATTTAAAGATGTGACCGACGATGAGATGAAGTTGGTTGACTCGAAATACGACGATCGTGCCAAGGCGCTGCAAGCCAAGGCATGGAGTCAGGCTGAATCCGCAAAGGCTTAATTTGAGTATCTTTATCATCTCCGCGACACATAGAAAAGAGGACTGAATGGCGAGTAACAACGTAGCCCAATTTGCCACCGAACTGAAGATGCCTGCAGATTTGCTGCTGACGCAGCTGCGTTCTGCCGGCGTCGAGAAAAGTTCGACGTCAGATCCATTGTCGAAAGATGATAAGGACAAGCTTTTGGATCATCTGCGCCGCACCCATGGCGCAGCGGCTGACACAGAAAAGAAGAAAATCACCGTGACCCGCAAGGAAACGACTGAAATCAAGCAAGCCGATGCAACCGGCAAATCGCGCACCATCCAGGTGGAAGTGCGCAAGAAACGCACCTTCGTCCAGCGTGACGAAGCGGCGCCTGTCGCCACGCCTGAACCGGTTGCGCCTGTCGCACCGGTGATCGACCCTGCCGAAGTGGCGCGCCGTGAAGAAGAAGTTCGCAAACAAGCTGAACTGATTGCACGCCAGGAAGCCGATCTGCGTGAAAAACAGGAACGCCTGGCCAAGCTCGACGCGGAAAAAGAAGCCCAGGCGAAAGCCACGCAACAGGCTGAACTGACCGCCAAGAAAGAAGCCGAAGCCGAAGCGAAGAAAGCCGCCGCCAAGGCCGCCGCCGCGCCTGTCGCCAGCACCGCCGCGCCAGTCGCCGACGATGCCGCCGCCGAAGCGAAAAAAGCTGCCGCCGCTGAAGAAGCAAAGAAAAAAGCTGCCGCCGCCGCCGTCGCTGCCAAGGAAGCCGCTGAAAAGGCCGAAGCCACCGACCGCGCCCGCAAGGCCGTGGCGGACGAGGTTGCCCAGATCAAGGCCATGATGAACGCGCCACGCCGCGCCATCAAGGCCCCTGAGCCAGTACCGGTTCCAGTCAAGCCGAAAGCGCCGGAAGGCACCTTGCACAAGCCGGCCGACAAGAAACCTGGCGACAAGCCTGGTGACAAGAAGCCTGCCGTGGCAGACAAGAAATCGATCAAGTCGGCCAATGTATCGTCGACCTGGTCCGATGACGCGAAAAAACGCGGCACGACCGGTGGTCCGAAGCCACGCGGCAACAGTGGCCCAGCCGGCCGCGACAGCTGGCGTGGTGGTGCCAAGGGCCGTCGCCCGACGCACCATGACGACCGCGAAACGAATTTCCAGGCGCCTACCGAAGCCGTCATCAAGGATGTGCACGTACCGGAAACCATTACGGTTGCCGAACTGGCGCACAAGATGTCGGTCAAGGCTTCCGAGGTCATCAAGCATTTGATGAAACTGGGCCAGATGTGCACCATCAACCAGGTGCTGGACCAGGAAACGGCCATGATTCTGGTCGAAGAAATGGGCCACAAGGCGTTTGCCGCCGAACTGGACGATCCGGAAGCGCTGCTGGCCGACGTGGGCGAACACGCGCACTTCGAATCGAAGCCGCGCGCACCGGTGGTCACTGTCATGGGTCACGTCGACCATGGTAAAACTTCCTTGCTCGATTACATCCGCCGCGCCAAAGTCGCGTCGGGCGAAGCTGGTGGCATTACGCAGCATATCGGCGCTTACCACGTCGATACGCCACGCGGCATGATCACCTTCCTCGACACCCCGGGTCACGAAGCGTTTACCGCCATGCGTGCCCGTGGCGCCAAGGCAACCGACATCGTCATCCTGGTGGTTGCCGCCGACGATGGCGTGATGCCGCAAACGAAAGAAGCGATTGCCCACGCGAAAGCTGCTGGCGTACCGCTGGTGGTGGCGATCAACAAGGTCGACAAACCGGGTGGCAACGTTGACCGCGTGACGCAGGAACTGGTCGCCGAACAGGTCGTGCCGGAAGAATACGGTGGCGAATCGCCATTCGTGCCGGTCTCGGCCAAAACCGGTCAGGGTATCGACGATCTGCTGGAACAGGTATTGCTGCAGGCCGAAGTGCTGGAACTGACGGCGCCGGTCGATGCACCAGCGCGTGGCCTGGTAGTCGAAGCGCGTCTGGACAAGGGTCGCGGCCCGGTCGCAACGATCCTGGTGCAGTCCGGTACCTTGCGCCGTGGCGATGTGATCCTGGCTGGTTCTTCGTATGGCCGCGTGCGCGCCATGCTGGACGAAAACGGCAAGGCAATTGCCGAAGCCGGTCCATCGATCCCGGTCGAGATCCAGGGCCTGACCGAAGTACCGGTCGCCGGTGAAGAAGTGGTCGTGATGGCCGACGAGCGCAAGGCGCGTGAGATTGGTCTGTTCCGTCAAGGTAAGTTCCGCGACGTGAAACTGGCCAAGCAGCAAGCCGCGAAACTGGAAAACATGTTCGACCAGATGGCCGAAGGCGAAGTGAAAAACTTGCCATTGATCATCAAAACCGACGTGCAGGGTTCGCAAGAAGCGCTGGTGGGTTCGTTGCAGAAACTGTCGACCTCGGAAGTGCGCGTACAGGTTGTACACGCCGCCGTTGGTGGTATCACGGAGTCCGACGTCAACCTGGCAGTTGCCTCGAAAGCGGTCATCATCGGCTTTAATGCCCGTGCTGATGCCCAGGCACGCAAGCTGGCCGAGTCGAACGGCGTCGACATTCGCTACTACAACATCATTTACGATGCGATCGACGAGATCCGGTCGGCGTTGTCGGGCATGTTGGCACCAGAGAAACGCGAAACGGTCATCGGCCAGGTCGAGATCCGCCAGGTTATCCTGGTCTCGAAAGTCGGCGCGATTGCCGGTTGCCTGGTCACCGATGGTGTCGTCAAGCGTGCTTCGTCGGTCCGCCTGTTGCGCAACAACATCGTGGTATGGAGTGGCGAGATCGACTCCCTGAAACGCTTCAAGGACGACGCAAAAGAAGTTCGCGCCGGCCTCGAGTGCGGGCTGTCGCTGAAGAACTACAACGACATCCAGATTGGCGACACGCTGGAAGTGTTCGAAGTCCAGGAAATCGCTCGTACCCTGTAATCTCAGCAAGAACGACAGCGCGGGCATATCGATGTCCGCGCACAACACGTGGGGCGCATTGGTCAGCGGGCAACCGTTTGACCCATGCGCCCTGCGGCACTTAGGACAGCATAATCATGGCCAAACATAGCAAAACCATGCCGGCGCGCGGCTTGCGCGTGGCAGACCAGATCCAGCGCGATCTGGCCGAAATCGTCGCCTACGAACTGAAAGACCCGCGCGTGGGCACGATGATCACCATCACCGAAGTGCAGATCACGCCCGACTACGCGCACGCCAAGGTGTTTTTCACGATGTTGAAAGACAGCAAGGAAGCCATCAAGAACACTACCGAAGGGCTGATGGCCGCTTCCGGCTTTATCCGTGGCCTGCTGGGCAAGCGCCTGCATATCCACACCTTGCCGATGCTGCATTTCGTGCACGACAGCTCGACCTCGCGCGGCATGGAAATGTCCTTGTTGATCGACAAGGCCAACGCCACGCGCGCGGCGGACGCCGAGCGGGACGAGAAGCCGGAAGATAACAAAGCGGACGAGCAATAAACGTGGCGGGACCGAAACGACCACCGGGCATCAAGCGCGTACGCGACCTGGTCGATGGCGTGCTGCTGATGGACAAGCCGGTCGGCTGGTCCAGCAACGATGCGCTGATCAAGTCCAAGCGCGTGCTGAACGCGAAAAAAGCGGGCCATACCGGCACGCTCGATCCGTTCGCCACCGGCTTGCTGCCGCTGTGCTTTGGCGAGGCCACCAAGTTTTCGCAGGATTTGCTGGAAGCCGACAAGACCTATGAAACCCTGGTGCACCTGGGCCTGACGACCGACACCGGCGACACCGAAGGCGCCGTCATCGCTACCCGCGAGGTGAACGTGACGCTTGAGCAGATCGATGCCGTGCTGGCGCAGTTCCGGGGCGACATCATGCAGGTGCCGCCGATGTATTCGGCCCTGAAACGTGACGGCAAGCCGCTGTACGAATACGCGCGCGCCGGCATCACCCTGGAGCGCGAAGCGCGCCCGGTGACCATCCACAAGCTGGAGTTCCTGAGCTACGAAGCGCCGTTTTTGAAACTGTCGGTAATGTGCAGCAAGGGCACGTATATTCGCGTGCTGGGCGAAGACATCGGCAATGCCTTGGGTTGCGGCGCGCATCTGAACGCCTTGCGCCGCACCCAGGTCGGCAATCTGACGCTGGACGGCGTGATCACGCTGGACGAACTGACAGCGCATGCCGAGCCGCTCAGCCTGCTCGCCCCGGTGGACGCCTTGCTGTCGAGCTTTCCAGCGGTGCAGCTGACCGAAGAGCTGGCCAAGCGCTTTTTGCATGGCCAGAGGATTGCGCTTGGCAAGGAAGACGTCGCCGTGCCAGCCGAACCGGGCAGGGTGCGCGTGTATCACGACGCCAGGTTGCTGGGCACCGGCCAGTTGCAGGAATACAGCATCCTGGCGCCCGAGCGCTTGATTGCTACCGCATAATGAATCGTAGGTCGGATTAGCGGCAGCGCCGCGTAATCCGACAATATTGTTGGCGCCAACCATGTTGTCGGATTACGGCCCCTTGGGCCTAATCCGACCTACGGCGCTGTGTTGCTTTTTTAAGATATCCCATCCTGAGACTTCGACCCGCAAGCATATTTAAATAGCCGCGCAACGCAACATGCTATACTACGCGGTTCCAGTTTCAGCCAGTATCGAAACGCACCGTACACCCCGTACGCACCCTGCAGTTTTTCAGCAAATATAACGACCATGTCTACTACAAAACGCGCAATTCGTAATATCGCCATCATCGCTCACGTTGACCACGGTAAAACTACCCTGGTGGATCAGCTGCTGCGCCAGTCCGGCACCTTCCGTGAAAACCAAGCGGTCGACACCCGAGTCATGGACTCGAACGACCTGGAAAAGGAGCGCGGCATTACGATTCTGTCGAAGAACTGCGCTGTTGAGTACGAAGGCACCCACATCAATATCGTCGACACCCCAGGCCACGCCGACTTCGGCGGCGAAGTGGAACGTGTTCTGTCGATGGTTGACTCGGTCTTGCTGCTGATCGATGCACAAGAAGGCCCGATGCCACAAACCCGTTTCGTCACGCGCAAGGCGCTGGCACTGGGTCTGAAGCCTATCGTCATCGTCAACAAGATTGACCGTCCAGGCGCGCGCCCGGACTGGGCCATCAACCAGACTTTCGAACTGTTCGACAAACTCGGTGCGACCGACGAGCAACTCGATTTCCCGATCATCTACGCGTCGGGCCTGAACGGTTACGCCGGCCTGACCGAAGATATCCGCAGCGGCGACATGAAGCCGATGTTCGACGCCATCCTGGAACACGTGCCAGTGCGTGACGACAATCCGGAAGGCCCGCTGCAGATGCAGATCACCTCGCTGGACTACTCGTCCTACGTCGGCAAGATCGGCATTGGCCGCGTCAACCGCGGTACCGTCAAGGTCGGCCAGGACGTGCTGGTCATCAATGGCCCAGGCGCCACGCCAGTCAAAGGCCGCATCAACCAAGTGCTGAACTTCAAGGGCCTGGAGCGCGTGCTGGTTGACGAAGCCGTTGCCGGCGACATCTGCCTGATCAACGGTATCGACGAAATCGGTATCGGTTCGACCCTGTGCGCACCGGACACCCCGGAACCGCTGCCGATGCTGACCGTCGACGAGCCGACCCTGACCATGAACTTCATGGTCAACAACTCGCCACTGGCTGGCCGCGAAGGCAAATTTGTCACCTCGCGTCAGCTGCGCGACCGTCTGGACCGCGAACTGAAAGCCAACGTTGCGCTGCGCGTTTCGCCAACTGACGACGACACGATCTTTGAAGTATCTGGCCGCGGCGAGCTGCACCTGACGATTCTGATCGAAAACATGCGTCGCGAAGGCTTCGAGCTGGCCGTATCGCGTCCACGCGTGGTGTTCAAAATGGTCGATGGCGTGCGCCACGAGCCGTTTGAAAACCTGTCGGTCGACGTTGAAGAAGCCAACCAGGGCGGCGTCATGGAAGAACTGGGCCGTCGTCGCGGCGACCTGCAAAACATGGAATCGGATGGCAAGGGCCGCGTGCGTCTTGAGTATCTGATCCCTGCGCGTGGCCTGATCGGCTTCCAGGGCGAATTCATGACCCTGACCCGCGGCACCGGCCTGATGAGCCACGTGTTCCACGAATACGCACCGGTCGACAACACCCGTGGCGAAATGGCTGGCCGTCGTAACGGCGTGCTGATCTCGCAAGACGACGGCGCTGCTGTTGCCTACGCAATCTGGAAACTGCAAGACCGCGGCCGCATGTTCGTGTCGCACAACGATCCAGTGTACGAAGGCATGGTCATCGGCATCCACTCGCGCGACAACGACCTGGTCGTCAACCCGATCAAGGGCAAGCAGCTGACCAACGTGCGTTCGTCGGGTACCGACGAAGCGGTACGCCTGGTACCACCAATCCAGATGTCGCTGGAATACGCGGTCGAATTCATCGAGGACGACGAACTGGTCGAAATCACGCCAAAATCGATCCGCCTGCGCAAGCGCTTCCTGAAAGAGCACGAGCGTAAAAAAGCGTCGCGTGACGCGTAATTAGTTGGCGCTTCGGTGTCCTGCTGAAAAAACCGCCCGCTGGGCGGTTTTTTCATGCCTGGTCAACGGATTTTCCATCATCTGCGATGATGGCATCCGGCTCGACCGCCACTAGTCGCTCGATGTCGATGAAATGCTCTTGCGCACTTTGCCCACCTTGACATGTGATTTCCTGTTCTGGTCTATCGGGACGTGACGCCAGCGTTTGCCGCCACCTTGCGCATGCGCCATTCCACCACCACGGCCAGTACGCCGCAGAAGGTGAGCAGTGCGCCCAGGTATTGCAAAATCCGGTTGGCCATCGAATGTACGCTGCGCGTATCTGCCAGTTCAAACTTGCGCCGGCCGTTGCCGACGTCTTCAAAAAAGACGCTGCCGCGGTCGTCCCACGATTCCAGCGTCTGCACTTTGGCGCGGTTTGCCGTGAAATTGGCCAGCATCTCGCTGCGCTCCTGTATCGTGATCTTGTTCGCCAGCATTTTTAAATTCAAGATTTCCTGGAATTGGCTGAACACGTCTTCCGATTCGCCTTTCAGGATCACACCCTGGGAGATGTATTTGTACTGCTTGTTGGGAAAGAAAATGCCGTCGTTGGCTGCGAGCATCATCGCAAAGCCAATGGTGCAGGCGGCTGCGGCGCCGTACAGATATTTTCTTGCGTCATGGACGCGGCGTGTTGCGACACCGCCAAGGAATTGGCTGACTTCGGGAATGTGCCGTAGTGCGCTTTGCAGCACATGCCGGTCGATACCGGCCAGAAAATCGCCGGGGGCCAGTTCCAGCGCCTTGATGATGGCGCCGAACATGTCCGCCGAAGGCTGCGACTTGTCGTTCTCGAGTTTCGATAAATACGACTGCTCGATGCCGAGGGCATCCGCGAACTGCGGCTGCGTCAGGTTTCTTTCCGTTCTGATCTGTTTGAGCTTTTCGCCAAAATTCATCGATATGACCTTTCTGTATAGGTAGGGAGCAGCTGTATTCTTGTGGATTCATGCAGGAATGAACAGCTGAATATGGCGGAATATCAATGAATATGCGAGGCACGGCACCCGGGTCAGCGAGATGGGCGCAGTGGAAGGCATGGGATGTGACGGCCAGGCAGGCCAGTGTTTCGCTGTATAATGACGACCCCCATCCGTTTCCCCCCAGTGACCATGACCAATATCGATCAGCCGACCACCGAACAAGCCGCAGCGCCTGGCTCCCTGCCTTCCCGCCGCCTGTCCGTCGCCCCGATGATGGACTGGACCGACCGCCATTGCCGCAAGTTTCACCGCGAGATCACGCGCCATGCCTGGTTGTATACCGAGATGGTCACCACTGGTGCGCTGGTGTATGGCGACGTGGAGCGCCACTTGCGCTTCAACGAGGAAGAGCATCCGGTTGCCCTGCAACTGGGCGGCAGCGATCCGAAAGACCTGGCCACCAGCGCCAGGCTGGGCCAGCAGTGGGGTTATGACGAGATCAACCTGAACTGCGGCTGCCCGTCCGAGCGGGTGCAGAAAGGCGCGTTCGGCGCCTGCCTGATGGCCGAGCCGCAACTGGTGGCCGATTGCGTGAAAGCCATGCGCGACGTGGTCGATATCGACGTCACCGTGAAGCACCGCATCGGCATCGACGACAGCGAGTCGTACGACTTCGTGCGCGATTTTGTCGGTACAGTGGCCGAGGCCGGCTGCAAGACCTTTATCGTGCATGCGCGTAATGCCATTTTAAAAGGCCTGAGCCCGAAGGAAAACCGCGAAGTGCCGCCGCTGAAGTATGAGTACGCCTATCAGCTCAAGCGCGACTTTCCGCAATTCGAATTCATCATCAATGGCGGCATCAAGACGCTCGACGAGATCGACCTGCATCTGCAGCACCTGGACGGCGTGATGCTGGGCCGCGAGGCGTATCACAACCCGTATGTAATGGCGCAGTTCGACCAGCGCTATTACGGTGACGAGACGGAAGTGAAAACGCGCGAACAGGTGCTCGAAGCCATGATTCCCTATATCAGCGCGCAGCTGGCAAAAGAGGATCGCATGAAGCTCAACAGCATTACGCGCCACATGCTGGGCCTGATGCAGAATTTGCCCGGCGCACGCGGTTTTCGCCAGACCCTGTCCGATTCAAAAAAACTGGCCTCGGGCGACCCGCGGCTGCTGCTTGAAGCTGCGGCGCGTCTGTCGCCGGCGCATGGCTGATGCAGGATAAAGCGCGTCAGCTGCACGGTTACCTGCAAGCGGTCAGCGCACTGAAGGACGACGGCAGCGCTTTTCTGTGTGACTACCTGGGCGCCGTGTCGCCCGAGGCGGCGTTGACGGCGCTGTGCGATGCCCTGGGTTTGTCGCCCGAGGGCCTGTCCTTGCCGCGGCTCGATACGGTGAGCTGCAGCGGCGCCGCCTGTACCCCGCGCCAGTGGCTGCTCGAACGCCTGCGCCCGATGAACGAGCCGGATCGTCGACCATTGGACGATCGCCTGTTCGACGGTTTCGAGCGCGAGGTGTTCGAACTATTCGAGGCCGAGCCGCAATGGCATCGGCTGGTGTCGGATGGCCGGCGCAGCCTGGCCGGGGAGCTGGGCGCGGTCTGGAGCGTGTATGTTTTCGGTGCCGCCGGCCATGCCTGTTTATTGCATTGCAGCTGGGATAGCTGAA
Source organism: Janthinobacterium sp. 1L-D-8-B-C4 (assembly GCF_057291295.1). NCBI lineage: Bacteria > Pseudomonadati > Pseudomonadota > Betaproteobacteria > Burkholderiales > Oxalobacteraceae > Janthinobacterium > Janthinobacterium sp. 1L-D-8-B-C4. The sequence continues at coordinate 182,905 of NZ_JBXAVX010000005.1, read as the reverse complement.
GCGTCGTTTTTACGCCATATCAGGTCCTTAATACTGCTTTTCAGGCATTTTTGCACCTCTACCATTCCTGCCTTTTTCTGGTGAAAAAACACTGTTTCACACGGCAATGCATGTTGACAATGTGCTGTTTTGGCACACCCTTGCACAGTCATGGGGCATTTCTACGGTGCAAGAAACGGTGATGTTGTCATTTCCCCGAAGAAAGTTAATCTGCAACTTATTCAGGCAGTTAATGCTTGCTTTGAGGCAAAATTTACACCTATAATTGATTATAGACAAATATTTCTCATATGAATTTTGTATGTCTCGGTAGAATCAATCGTAGATAAAAAGCAATATGAGAGGCAAATTTGCATGCGCAGTCACTGTGGTATTCACAGAGCTGCCGGGACAGGAACCACACCGTGTTGCGTGCAGCCGATACCGCTGGCAGGCCGATCAGGCCCATGGCGGATATTGGCGTTGCGCAACGTTCGTCTTGTCGTGCCGGGCAAAATTCTTATCAATAGTTTCATTTACGAAGAGCCGAAATGAATTTAGCAAAAATGAAGGTTGGTACACGCCTGGGCCTGGGGTTTGCCCTGGTACTGGTTCTGCTGGTAGCTGTGACGATACTCGGCATTGCGCGAATGGCGCAAATCCAGGAACGTCTCGATCACGTCATTAACGTCAACAATGTGGTCACCCGCCTGGTGATCGACATGCGTGGCAATGTCAGCGACCGCATCACCTCGCTGCGCATACTGACCCTGATGACGGACTCGGGCGACATGGAACCGGAAATGGCGCGCATCAAGTCGCAGACCAATACCTACCAGGAAACCCAGAAAAAACTCGAAGCCAAGTTCGCCGTCGAGTCGACGGCCGAAGAAAAAACCTTGCTCGCTTCCATCAAGGAATATGAAGCTGCCGCCATGCCGGCCATTGCCAAGGCGTCGGCGCTGTGGATGGCCAACGATGCCGAAGCCGCAACGCGTGTGATGATCAAGGAAATCCGCCCGGTGCAGAAAAAATGGATCGATGCGCTGGAGCAACTGGCTACCCTGGAAGACAAGCTCAACGAACAAATGCAAGCGGATGCCCGCAAGGCGTTCGACAGCGCGCGCCTGTTCATGATCGTGCTCGGTGCACTGGCCGTGGCGCTGGGCGTGGCAGCGGCGCTGGTGATTACCCGTGGCCTGCTCAAGCAGCTGGGTGGCGAACCGGACTACACGGCGTCGATCGCCGGCAGCATCGCCAAGGGCGACCTGTCGATCGGCATCCACACGCACTCGTCGGACAATTCCAGCCTGCTGGCCGAAATGAAGGAAATGCGCAACAGTCTGGTGGGCATCGTTGGCCAGGTACGCGGTGGTACGGAAGCCATCGGCACGGCCTCGCGTGAAATCGCCGACGGTAACCTGGATCTGTCCTCGCGCACCGAAATGCAGGCCAGCGCGCTGGAAAAAACCGCCTCGGCGATGGAAGAACTGACTTCGACCGTGAAGCAGAACGCCGACAACGCCCGTGAAGCCAACAAGCTGGCCGCGACCGCGTCGGATGTCGCCATCAAGGGCGGCTCGGTGGTCTCGCAGGTGGTCGATACCATGAGCTCGATCAACGAATCGGCCAAGAAGATTGTCGACATCATCGGCGTGATCGATGGCATCGCCTTCCAGACCAATATCCTGGCCCTGAATGCCGCCGTGGAAGCGGCGCGTGCCGGTGAGCAGGGCCGCGGCTTTGCCGTGGTGGCCTCCGAAGTGCGCAACCTGGCCCAGCGTTCGGCCGGCGCCGCCAAGGAAATCAAGATCCTGATCGATGACTCGGCCGAGAAAACCGAGCGCGGCACGCGCCTGGTGGGCCAGGCCGGCGTGACGATGGGCGAAGTGGTTGACAGCGTGCGCCGCGTTACCGACATCATGAGCGAGATTGCCAGCGCCAGCGCCGAGCAAAGCGCCGGCATCGAGCAGGTCAATATGTCGATCATCGAGATGGACGGCATGACGCAGCAAAATGCGGCGCTGGTCGAGCAATCGGCGGCTGCCGCGCAAAGCCTGCAGGACCAGGCGGCGGAACTGTCGCACGTGGTCAGCATCTTCAAGCTGGTCGAGGGTGAAGAGCGTGCAGCAGTCCATGTACCGTCTCCGGCGCAGGTAAAAGCTCCGGCAGCGGTGCTGGCGCGCAAGCCGGCCGCGGCTGTGCGTGCGGTCAAGTCGATCACGCGCAAGACCGAAGCGGCTGCGCCTGCCGCTCCTGCGGCACCAAAGCCCAGCAAGCGTACTGTGGCGGCCAGCACCAGCAATGATGAATGGGAAGAGTTTTAATTTGTAGCAGCATCCAGTAGCAGTGCCATGGTGGCAGTAGAGTCCTGGGCTGCGCGGCCAGTCGCGCAGCCGGTTTTACGATTTTGTTTAACGTTGTTGAAAAAGTGTATCTATGAATAAGCGTAGTGTTATCGCAGCTGTACTCCTCTCCGGCGTAAGCGCCACCGTCCTGGCCAGCGAAGTGCCAGCGACCTTCGATGCAAAAACCTGCAAGGCGGAATATCCGAAAGCCTCGCTCGTCAATGAAGAGCAGGGCGACGTGACGATGTCCTTCCTGGTCTCGGCCGACGGCAAAGTGGTCGATTCGAAAGTCGACAAAAGCAGTGGCTTCAAGAACCTGGACAAAGCCGCCGTCAAGGCCATCAGCGCCTGCAAGTTCAAGCCAGGCACCAAGGATGGCAGCGTGGCCCAAACCTGGACCAAGGTCGATTATTCCTGGAAGCTGTAATCACTCTGTTTGATTTTATTGGGGAAGCAAATGTCTAAAAGTATGCGTCATATGGGTGTTGCAGCAGCATTGCTGTTTTCTGTCTCGTCCGCTAGCTTTGCGGCAGAGGTTCCCGCATCCTTCGATGCCAAGACCTGCAAGGTCGATTATCCGAAAGCATCGCTGATGAACGAGGAGCAGGGCACGGTATCGATGTCCTTCCTGGTCAATGCCGACGGTACTGTTGCTGATTCGAAAGTCGAGAAAAGCAGCGGTTTCAAGAACTTGGACAAGGCCGCCATCAAGGGCTTGTCTGCATGCAAGTTCAAACCGGGCACCAAGGACGGCAGCGCGGCGCAGACCTGGACCAAGGTCGACTACGCCTGGAAGCTGGACTGATCGCCGCCGGCCGGTGTTTTTCCGCCCGGTTTGATGTTTGTTCCCCCTGACGGGCGGCGCCGCGATTGCGGTGCCGCCCGTTCTGTCATGTGCGCGGCGCCACGGCGCCCCGTATCTGTTACGCTCGGCACTATACTGCCGTGTTTCCTTCATGCCCAGAGGCCATCATGCATTCCATCTTGAAACTATCTCTTGCTGCCGCCACCATCGTTTCCCTGTCGGCCTGCGCCGGTTTCAGCACCCCGCCCGGACTGGAAATGGGGCAGACGGTGGCGCTCGTCAATAGCCTCAGCTGGATCAACCCGATGAGCGGCAAGCGCGACGGCGTGCGTACCAGTTGGCCCATCAAGCATGGCAAGGTGGCGGCCGAGTATTATCCTCTGTCGCAGCTGAAACGCTGCGATGCGCAGGACAGGCAGTGCGCCTGGGGCGTCATGCGGGCCCAGCGCAGCGCACCGTCGTTTGCCTATGCCGACGGCGGCGTCAACATGACCTTCGCGCTGGCGATCGACATCGCGCGGCGCCAGGATGCGCGCCAGGGTGAAGTGCAGACGGCAATGGCGATCCCGAAAGACGTGGCGGCGCTGGCCGGCAAGCAGCAGGTGCAGCACACGATTGGTTTGAAGTATGGCAAGGTAGAGCAGATTGAGCTCGATTTCGGCGTGCGCTACCAGGTCTGTGCGCAGCGCCATGATGCATCCGGCAAGGCGATCGACAAGTGCGAGATTCCGTTTATCTGACGCCGCTGGCGCCGCTTGTGGCAGGTGCGCCACGTTTCATGTTGCGCTCTGCTTCGGCGTGTAACATTCGGTAAATCCACAGCGCAAGGGCACTTTATTTCTTACACTACTATATTGCAAAAGGAGTGTGCGATGAAAACCTTGTTGGCAGTAATCTCGATGGCCGCCCTGGGCGGCTGCGTGGTGGCGCCGCCCGGCCCCGCCTACTATGGCACGCGTGCGTCACAGGCGGCCTACAACCCTTATGAATGGCATACGGTGTCGTCCGAGCCCGTGCAGTCGTCGCGCGTGGTGAGCGAGCCGCGGGTGGAATATACGACTGAACCGGTGTATGTGCAGCAGCAACCGGTGTATGTGCAGCAACCGGTGTATGTGCCGGCGCCGGTGTATGCGCCGCAGCCCTATTATTACAATCCGCCCGTGTCGATCGGGCTGGACTTCATGTTCGGCTTCGGGCGTTCAGGCTACCGTGGTCCGCGTGGCGGATGGGGCGGGCATGGCCGCTATCATGGCGGCCGCCGCTGGTAACGCTGGAAATGCTGCCAAGCTTCTTAGTGGAAGTACACGGAAGCTTGATGCAGCACGTCCGCCGAGCACAGGATGTACATTGCCGCGCCAGCCAGACTGATTTGGAAGGCACCAAAGCTGAAGGGAATAAGGCGGGACATGATGAACTCCTGATGGGTGGCGGGTTGAACGCTGTTGCGCTACGGTATGACTCCATCATAGTTACATTTAATTCCTACAGGAATCAGATGAATGTCCGCCACCGTGTAGGATAAATGCTTGCGAATCAAGCTATAGCTTGCTGACAGCCCGTTTCAGCGATTTTTCCAGCGCACCACCGGCTCTTCCGGCGCCGTCTCGGGCAGGTTCGAAACCGCCAGCCAGTGCGTCAGCCGTTCCGGGTGTTTCAGGTTGATGCCCATGCCATCAATGATGCCCACCTGCTCCAGGAAGCGCGCATCGAACTTTCCTTTTGACACCGTCGGCGCACCCATCACCATGCGGTCATACGCCTTGCGTGCCTTGTTTTCCCATTTGTGCAGATTGCTTTCATCGAAACGGTTCGATTCGAAATACACGGTCAGGGTGCCGTCGTGATTGCCGAAGCCGACGATGCCGGCACCCTTGCGGAAGGAAGTGCTGTTATTGATGTCAAACTCTTCGGTCGGCACGAAGACGCCGGCGCGGCCATCGATATCGGGACGGCCCACCGGGGTGTCCTTGCCATAGGAACTCGTTTCAGTGATCGGTTTTTCTTCAGCCATGGTTGGTACTGATGGCGCTCGCCATCCTGTTCTATCAGTGCGTATTGGTAATCAAGGCGCGGTGGCGGCCTCGGCGGAACAATGCGCGCTTGGCATTGTTTGACATAAGTAAAGTATTGTAGCCCCAATCTAATTCTATAGGGCAACAAGGACGGAATTTTATGGTTTTGCCCGCATGAAAAAAGCCACCCGGCATTGCTGCGGGGTGGCTCTTCAGCAGGCGCTGCGCTGATGCGCGATGCTTATGCCTGGCGCTTGCGGCGTGCTGCAATAAAACCCATCAGGCCCAGGCCCAGCAGCATCATGGCCCAGGTCTGTGGTTCTGGCACGGCCGAGACCGACACCGAGACATTGTCAAGGTAGGAGCCGTAGCTGGACGCCGAAGTCGGGCCTACCGATTCGAAACGCAATACGGTCGAGGCACCCAGCGCGCTGACGCTCTGGCTGAAGGTCTGCCAGGTAGGCGTGGTGGTGCCGACCAGCGGGCTGGCGGTCAGCAGCGTGTTGCCCCAGTACACATTCATCAGGCTGCTGGCATTGCCCGCCGTATCGGGACGGCCCGAGTAGGCAAACGACAGCAGGTAGTTGCTGCCGGCGCTGGTGCTGATGGTTTGCGAAATCGATGTCAGGCGGTTGGTGTTCAATTCCAGGTATTGCACGCCGTTGGCCGCCGTCGGCATGAAGCCGCTGACGCCGCCCTGGGTGGAGCCTTTTTGGATCTCGAATGCCGAATTGCCGCTGGCCGACGAGGTCCAGCCGGTAACGCTGCTGACTGCTGCCCATGACGAGCCGATGGAGTTGCTTTCAAAGCTGCCATTGACTACCAGCTCGGTTGCTGCGTTGGCGGCACCGGCCGACAGCAGGGCCGCCAGGGCGGCAATGTTCAAGATGGTGTTTGGCAATTTTATGGTTTTCCCATTTGTTGATTTAAAAATAATCTTGTTTCCTGATTGACATGCAAATGGTAGCATTGAAGCCGGGAAACTGAGCAGTTGTTCGCCAGATTATTTTCATTTTTGAAACTGAAAGTATACTTTCTGCAACAAATTATTTCCCGATGGAAATCTTCAAAATGCCAGCCGTCCCTCCAGGTACACCATGCGCGGCGCGCCGACCATTTTGCCCAGGTTGCCATCCGAGGTACGCGTGAAGTAGCGCTTGTCGGCCAGGTTGTTGACGCCTGCCAGCAGCTCCAGGGCAGGCTGGCCCGGCACCTTCCACTTCACTTGCGTATTCCAGGTCCGGTAGCCGGGAATCAGGCCCAGGTCGCCGGCGCGGTTTTCCAGCACCGTGTTGGCGTCATCGGCGAACTGTCGCGTCTGATGCGTGCTCGACAGATCAAAGCCCAAGGCCCCGCGTTGGTAATGCAAGCCCAGCGTATCGGTATTGCGCGAGTAATACGGCACGTCATTGCCCGCATTCGCGCCTTCTTCCAGGGTTGCCTTGGTATAGGTCCAGGTGGCATAGGCGTTCAGCCCACGCAATGGGCCGGACTCGTCGAAGCGGTAATCGAGCGCCGTTTCCAGGCCCTGGTGGTGGGTCGCGCCACGGTTGAAGAAGGTGGCGTTCAGGCCGCTGCCCACCGACTGTATCTGATTGTCGAACTTGATATTGAACAGTGTCGCTTCCGCCGACAGGCTGGCGCTCTTCCAGCGGCTGCCCAGCTCCATGGTTTTCGCCAGTTCCGGCTGCAGCGGGTTCGCTGCCGATTGCGCGTTGAGCTGGGTGTTCTGCACGGCGCCAAACGAACTGTTGTAGTTGGCGAACAGGGTCACGTTATTGCTCAGCAAATAGGCCAGGTTCAGCGACGGGAGGGCCTTGTTGTTGAGCAGATCGATCTTCTCTTCCTGCGGCAAATGATTGATGCGCTGCGTCTTGATATGTTCATAGCGCACGCCCGGCGTAATGCGCCAGGCGTTGACGGCAATCTTGTTGTCGATATAGATGGCCTGGGCGTCGGTGCTGTTGTCGGCAAAGCGCGTTGGCGCCTGCTGCACGCCGGTGGCAACCACCACGTTGTAAATCGTCTCGTCGGCGCGCTCGCGCAGGTAGCGGTAGCCCACCGTCACGTCATGCGTCAGGCCGGCGGCCTTGAAGCGCTGCGTGTAGCGCGGCTCGAACGCAGCCGTTTCGTAATTGCGCGGCTGGTGGCCCAGGCCGGTGCCGGCCGCATTGATCAGGGTGCTCTGGCGCGAGCTCTCGTTGTAGTAGGCGCGCACTTCCAGTTCCTGGGTAGTGGAAATGCTGTTCAGATAACCGATATCAAACGCCTTGCGCTCGCCGCTCCAGAAGTCGCTACGGCGCGTATTTTGAAACGGGTCAAGACGGTATTGCGCCTGCGTCAGCCCGCCCGGCGTGCGCGAGGTGACGTCGTAGTATGACAGCTTGCCGTAGACCTCGGCAGTTGGGCTGAGGTCGTAGCGGAACTTCAGCGCGAAGTCATTGAGCTTTTCATCGCTGGCCACGCGCCAGTCGCTGCCTTTCATGCCCGAATACAGCACGGCCAGGCCCAGGCCGCTGTCCAGCTGGCTGCCGGCGAATGCGCTGTATTGCATGTTGTGGCCGCCTTCGCCATAGCTGTTGTAACGCACGCTGGCGTCGCCCGTGATGCCTTCGCCGGCAGGGATGCGGCGCGTCTTGAAGTTGATGATGCCGCCCACGTTTTGCGGGCCGAACCGCACCGCGCCGCCGCCACGCACCACGTCGACTGTTTCCACATTGGCCAGGCTGACCGGCGCGAACGACAGCTGCGGCTGGCCGTAGGGCGCCACTGACATCGGTATGCCATCGAGCAAGACCGTGCTGCGCGGCGAATAGCGCCCGGGCAAGCCACGCACGCCGATATTCAGTGACACGGCGCTGCCGGCGCTGCCCGAGTTGTCGCTGATCTGCACGCCGGGAATGCGGCGCATCACATCGCTGACGCTGGACGCGCCCGAGTTTTCGATCTCTTCCTTCTGTACCACGCTGCGTGCACCGGCGAAATTTTTGGTGCTGGCCGCCATGCTGGTGCCCAGCAGATTGCTGCTGACCTGGATCGCTTCGAGCACAGGGCCGGCGTCGTCTGCCGAGCTGCCCTGCTGCGCCTGCGCACCGATAGGCAACGCCAGGCAGGCAAGGGTAATCGCCAGCGCGCACGGGCGCAGCGTAAATGGAAGAGGGTGGGGCATGGTGCTAACTCCAGAGGGCAGGGGACTGGATGATAGTGATTCTCATTCTCTTCGTCAATGCGCCAAGCTGGCTTGTTGTGGCGGTGGTACGCGTCTTGCTGGCGCGGTACGGGACTCGCGTGCGATGGGCAAGCGCACCTTCTTGTATACTGCCGTTTTCGCCGACGCCAGAAAATACACAGACATGAGCCAAACAATCGAAAACCAGTCCACGGAACGCCGCCAAGGTGGAGACACGACAGCACCGCCGCGCAAGCTCAATTTGCTGGTGGTCGACGACAACCAGGAAGTAGGCGAATCGCTGGCCATGCTGCTGGAAACCTTTGGCCATAACGTGGTGGTGGTGCGCAACTGGCAAATGGCGGTCGAGCAAGTCAAGCAATGCGTACCCGACGCGGTCTACCTCGATATCGAAATGCCCGGCATCAGCGGCATCGAAATCGGCCGCCGCCTGCGCAACAATCCCGACACGGCCAACGCCGTGCTGGTCGCCGTCACCGGCCACAGCCTGCCGATGTACATGGACGACGCGCTGACGGTGGGCTTCCGCCATTTCCTGGTCAAGCCTGTGCGCATGGAAGACCTGGCGACGACGGTGCAGTCGGTGCTGGCGGCATAAACAGCGTGGCGTGAAAGAAGAGAAGCCGGCCGCGTGCCGGCTTTTTTGCATGGATATGCATGGTATTGAAAGGCCGTTGTGCTTGCTTAAAAGCGCCACCCTTGAACGCCGATAAAGTGGCATGACTTCGATCTCAAGGAGATGATTCATGTCCTATATTTATTCCGATGCCGCAGAGCTGAAAGGCAAGCCGGTAGTCGGCAGCCGCCACTGCGTCGCGCTGGTGCAGCACTATGCCGGCGCGCCGGTCACGGCAAACTGGCGCGAGGGTGAAGCCGTGGTCGGGAATGCCACGATCAAACCAGGAACCGCGATCGCCACATTTATCCGGGGGCGTTACCCGAACCGTGCACACGGCAATCATGCCGCTTTGTTCATGGGCCTGGCAATAAACGGCATCTATATTGCCGACCAGTGGAAGGCTGACGGCAAGACCGAAATCTCGGTACGGCTGATACGCTCGCAAGGCAAGGACAAACGAGGTAATTACATCCACGCCAGCGATAACGCCGATGCCTTTTCCGTGATTGACTGAGGTTCGTCATGACGTGTTCGAAAACGAAGATAGCACCATGGGTGCGCTGGCCAGCAAGGTTATTGTTTGCGATGTCATACCTGCAATCGACGGCAAGCGCTGCGACGCCTTTGATTGAATGCCCCGCATCCATTTCGCAACGATCCCTGCAACTCATCGACACGCCACCGGGCTGGAGCACGTTTGTCGGCTCGCCGCTCTACCTGCATGCGGCGGTGCCGATGAGCGGGCCGCCGGAACAACTGGGCGAACTGTCGGACTTCCGGCAACAGCGTGTGAAAAACGGTTGGATAGATACTTATCGGCTTGATGGCAAGTTCCCGGAGGGGAAATGGCTGGCCTGCCGTTACGGTGGCACCGGCCAGCTGACCCTGGCAAAGCGGCTCGATGACAGCATCGACAGCTGCACTTTCACTTATCGACAAGGTGAGCATGTCGGGGAGAACAAGATCGCCATCAGGTGCAAGTAGCGCTGCGGTGCCGTTATCCCGGGTCATGATAAAACTGGATCCGCAATAGAAAAAGCCCGGTTCGAAAACCAGGCTCATCTTTATTCTTTGGGGTGGCTGATGGGGCTCGAACCCACGACAACAGGAATCATAATCCTAGCGCTGAACAGAATTTTATTTTTATAATCAAATACTTAAGAATATATTGTTCCAACGATGAAGCATTTTTCCTCACTAGCCTATGCGGCCTGCAGCCTGCTCGTTGGAAAATTGTAGCTTGCTAACGAGCGCCTCAATGAGTATCCTCATTTGCAAGATGCTATTCTAGTGGCCAACGGCTGAGTTCGGTTAAACCGCTCCTTCAACCTTACATAATATTCACGCCAGTGGATGGGTTTTCTATTACTTAAAGGCAATAAGGCGAGTAAATATGACTCCATTGGATATGTAGTCTTTGAGTTAATAATTATTGGAGAAATTACTATGTTTGGCAGGCCAAAAAAACAAGCTCACTCTAGTACGGGAGACTTGACTGAAGAACAAAAGAAGGAAATTATAAAGTTACTTTCAAATAGAAAATACAGGGGGCGTACGCTAATTGGAATATCTCGTGAGACAAAAATACCAGCAGGTCTAATAAAAACCGGTATTAGAGGGGATGGAAATTTCGCAAAGAAACTAAAAATATTTCCTAAGCGAACTAAAGATGGAAATGTTTTGATTACCACCAAAGAACGGTTTGTGTCTGAGGCCTCATTGGAGGAAAAATTCACGGACTTTTTCGCGTCTAATCGTCAGGAGATTGACTTTGGCGGCTAATTTATTACAAACGTGGTGGATAAATTATCCTATCGCGGGTCCTCTAATTTTTGGAGCCTTGGGAGGATTAATGGGTGTTATCGTCGAGCTCATTAAGCATTCGAAAAGAAAAATAGAAGACAAATTGTCTATTTGGAAATATCCGTTTTTCGTAATTGGATTATTGATCGGGTTACCACTAGCTGGCATTTTTGTCGTTGCCATGTATCTTTTTTCAGGAGATGTGTTCAGTGCAATTCTTGCTTTCCAAACTGGCGCCATAGCGCCACTTATACTTCAAGGGTGGGCTACTTCCCGAGCAAACAGGCTTTCTTCTGGAACGGTTGATACAGTGGCTGGCCAGTAACAATAGCCATTTCAAGGATTCGAAGCATCTTGTTACCAAGGGACGCTTCGGTTCGAAAATGGCCCGCGACAACTTTTTTTCAGAATGGCATCAAAACAGAAAAGTCGTTGTCCGGGTTGGGGAGGCAGTAGGGTGGTGGTTTGTGATGGGGGGTGATGCTCGGGCTAAGGAGAATACTTATTCAGTGGCTCCGGCCTTCTTTATTTTCCTACGATCATAATGTTTGTGCGTGGTGCTAGGATTCGCGTGAGCAGCGAAATCGTACGCGTCGACGTTACGCTGATCGAACTTGGCTGTGATGGCGGCGGGCCGCATATCCTGCAGTGAAAAAATATTGCGCGTGGTCTGCCAGGCGGTAGTCGGCTTCATACTTTGCCACTTTCAGCCCCTTCTTGTACGCCAGGATATATTCGAGCTCGGCCGCGCGTTTGCGAGCGAGTGCGGCGGCCGCCTGGGCGTCAGACGACGCGATCCACTCGAACATGGCGTCCTGCCACACCGACCCCATTCCCGACCGTGTATAGGCCTGGCCTTTTGAGTTGGCGAACAGGAACTGGCGCGGCACCGAGTGCGTCTGCTCGGCGCGCGCGACGACCACGCGCAACTTGGTCGACCATTCCCGCAGCTTCATTACCTCGGCCTGGCCTTTCTTGCGCTTGGCGCAGGTAACGATGACGCCTTCTTTTGTCTTACCCGAGATATGGAACGGCCGCACCTCGGCCGCGCGAAAGCCTGTCAGGTAGGTGAACATGGCGGCGCAGCCCAGGTTGCGGAATGTGGCGGTCTGGCGCAGCGACCAAAGATAAAAACGGACCACCTGGCTGCGGGTGATTGTCCGTACATCCTTCTCGATGTCGTTCTGCATGATGCCGGTGAACTGCATCGCCTCGATCACGCCCCAGCGCACGGCGTATTTGCAGATGGTCGACATCAGCGACAATTCCTTGTTCGCCTTCGCCGGCGCGCCGGCTTTGGCGCGCGCGTCCAGGTACTGATAGCCGTGCAGCAAGCGCAGCGATTTTGGGTCCATCTTGCCGAAGAACTTGGTCAAGTTTTTGTAGCCGGATTCCCGGACGGCCAGGCCGTCCTTGGACTGGTCGAGGTAATGGGTGGGCGCGATCTCATCGCGGAACCGCTCGATGAGTTGGGTCACCGAGCCGGCGATGATCTTGCCCTCGATGATGTCGAGCGCCTTGCGTTTAGTCGCGTTTGGCATTGGAGAACTTGCGTGGAGGGGAAGAGGTCTAGGAGGGAGCGCCAAAGCCATGTGCTGGTGCCGCTTTGAGGAACATGCTGAGATCTCGGTATGTTCCTCAAGCCGATCTTGAAAGTGCGGTTCCTGCCAAGGCGAACCTCAATCGCAAAGCCGCTCAGATTTGATGTATTGGAAATAGATAAACCGGCGCCGGAATAGAAAAAGCCCGGTTCGAAAACCGGGCTCATCTTTATTCTGTGGGGTGGCTGATGGGGCTCGAACCCACGACAACAGGAATCACAATCCTGGACTCTACCAACTGAGCTACAGCCACCACTGTCTTACTGCTAGTTCAGCGAGTGTTTTGCTGAACAGGTGCCGAATTATACAAAGAACTCGGCGAAGTGGCAAATCTAAATGCAGTCTTTTTTAATTATTCGAAAGATTGCCTGAAAACACCGCGTTTCCCTTAGATCGACAGTTGCGCCACGGGCGGATGCAAGTCCAGCAAACCGGCAAACGCGGTCGTCAAGGCCTCGACGCCGGCGGTGGTGTAGCCGTGCAGCTGCGGCGCGTGGTTCAGGTTGCGGCGCAGGCTGGCTGCATCCAGCAAGCGGGCCAGCTGGCGCGCCACGGCTTCGCCGGTATCGATCAGGGTCACCGGCTGCTGCGTATGGGCGCGCACCGTGCGGGTGATGGCGTCCTGTACGAAGGGGTAGTGGGTGCAACCGAGCACCAGGGTGTCGACACCTTGCGCCAGTAGCGGGGCGATATAGCGTTCCAGCATGGCACTGGTGGCGTCGCCCGGTTCGTTGCCCATCGCGCACTGCTCGATGCGTTCGACCAGGCCGATGCAGGGCTGCAAGATAAACGTAGCGCCGGTGGCGGTGCTGACCTGTTCGCGCAATGCCAGCAGCTTGTCGCCGCGCAAGGTGCGCTCGGTGGCCAGAACGCCGATCTTGCCGTTGTGGCTGGCCGCCGCTGCCGGTTTCAATCCCGGTTCCACGCCGACGATGGGCAGCTCTGGGTAGCGCGCGCGCAGCGCCTTGATGGCGGCAATCGTTGCCGTGTTGCAGGCCACCACCAGCGCCTTGATGCCTTGCTGCACCAGCCAGGCGGCGACCGCCAGCGAACGGTCGATCACCTGCTGTTCCGTCTTGTCGCCATACGGCGCGTAGCCGGAATCGGCCACGTAGATCAGGTCTTCGTGCGGCAGTTGCGCGCGGATATGGCGCAGCACCGACAGGCCGCCGACGCCGGAGTCGAACACGCCGATGGCGGCGTCGCGTAAAGTCAAAGTCATAGAGAGCCGGAAAGGATAAAAAACGCCGCGCTGGAGTTGCCGCGCGGCGTTCATGGTAGTGCCTGTTTAAGCAACCGTCACAGGAATCTTGCTGACGCTGCTATTGAGTTGCTCGATCTTCGCCTGCCATTCCTTCGGTCCGGTGTTGTGCACCGACGTGCCTTTCGAGTCCACCGCCACCGTCACCGGCATGTCGACCACGTCGAATTCATAGATCGCTTCCATGCCCATGTCGGCAAAGCCCAGCACTTTCGCGCCCTTGATGGCTTTCGACACCAGGTAGGCCGAACCGCCAACGGCCATCAGGTAGGCCGACTGGTGTTTCTGGATCGACTCGATGGCGACCGGGCCGCGCTCGGCCTTGCCGATCATGGCGATCAGGCCGGTTTGTTCCAGCATCATGTCGGTAAACTTGTCCATGCGGGTGGCCGTTGTCGGGCCGGCCGGGCCAACCACTTCGTCACGCACCGGATCGACCGGGCCGACGTAGTAGATGACGCGGTTCTTGAAGTCCACCGGCAACTCTTCGCCCTTGGCCAGCATGTCCTGGATGCGCTTGTGCGCGGCGTCGCGGCCGGTCAGCATCTTGCCGTTCAACAGTAGGGTCTGGCCCGGGGTCCACGAAGCGACTTCTTCCTTCGTCAGGGTATTCAGGTCGACGCGTTTCGATTTTTCGGTGTCCGGCGCCCACGATACGTCAGGCCAGGTCGACAGCGGTGGCGGCGTCATGTAGGCCGGGCCCGAGCCGTCCAGCACGAAGTGGCCGTGGCGGGTGGCAGCGCAGTTCGGGATCATGGCGACCGGCTTCGAGGCGGCGTGCGTCGGGTGCATCATGATTTTCACGTCCAGCACGGTGGTCAGGCCGCCCAGGCCCTGCGCGCCGATGCCCAGCGAGTTGATCTTGTCGCACAGCTCGATGCGCAGTTCTTCCAGCTTGTTTTGCGGGCCGCGCTGTTTCAGCTCGTACATGTCGATGTCTTCCATCAACACTTCCTTGGCCATCAGCATGGCTTTTTCGGCCGTGCCGCCGATGCCGATGCCCAGCATGCCAGGCGGGCACCAGCCAGCGCCCATGGTCGGCACCGTCTTCATGACCCAGTCCACCAGCGAATCGGACGGGTTCATCATGATCATCTTCGACTTGTTCTCCGAGCCGCCGCCTTTGGCCGCCACTTTCACGTCGACGGTATTGCCTTCGACCAGTTCCATGTGCACCACGGCTGGCGTGTTGTCCTTGGTGTTCTTGCGGTCGAAATGCGGGTCGGCCACGATCGAGGCGCGCAGCTTGTTGTCGTCGAAGTTGTACGCGCGGCGCACGCCTTCGTTGACGGCGTCGGTAACCGTGCCGGAAAAGCCCTCAAAGCGTACGCCCATGCCGATTTTCAGGAAGACGTTGACGATACCCGTGTCCTGGCAGATAGGGCGCTTGCCTTCGGCGCACATGCGCGAATTGGTCAAAATTTGCGCGATCGCATCTTTTGCAGCCGGGCTTTGCTCGGTCTCGTAGGCGCGTGCCAGGTGTTCGATGTAATCAGCAGGGTGGTAGTAGCTAATGTACTGCAACGCTGCGGCGACGGATTCGATCAGATCTTCTTGCTTTATGACAGTCATGGTGTTCTCGCGAGATATAAGAAGGATGAAACTGGTTATTGCTTAATGTGGTTGGCGCGCCTGGTTCTGCGTCACGGTCATGATGCGGTCCGTATAGGCAATCGCCATCGCCGACAAAATGAAGACCATATGGATCACTGTCTGGGCGATCACCACGTTGGGTTCCTTTGCATACGCGTTCGCGTTGATGAAGGTTTTCAGCAAGTGGATCGACGAAATGCCGATAATGGCCATGGCCAGCTTGGTCTTCAGCACCGAGGCATTCACGTGCGACAGCCATTCCGGCTGGTCCGGATGGTCGTCCAGGTGCATGCGCGAAACGAACGTTTCGTAGCCACCGATAATGACCATGATCAGCAGGTTCGAGATCATCACCACGTCGATCAGGCCCAGCACCACCAGCATGATGGTGGCCTCGTTCAGCTTGACCGGAGGCGTGACGCCCGGGACGGTAACGGCACTGATGACGTGCTGCAAGGCTGCGTCGTTGCCGAACACGGCGCCGATCAGGTCCGACAGCTCGACCCAGAAATGGAAGACATACACGCATTGCGCCAGAATCAGGCCCAGGTACAGCGGCAATTGCAGCCAGCGCGACATGAAGATGAAAGCAGACAAGGGGTGCAGCTTGGAATGGGAGGGCTTCTTCGAGTGGTCGATCATGTGGAGGGTCCTGGGGATTAATGCCAATTTTTTGGCATGCCCGACATTTTACACTTGCTGATAGTCACTGCGCATGCCCCCATGTCGAGTTCTTGGTCTTGATGAAACACAAGCAGGCCCAAGATAAACAGACAGTCAGGTCGTTTCGGGCCACTATATGGGGCGTCACGTGCTTGACGCTCATCAATGCAGGCGAGTATGGTAAAGACAGAAGCATGAAAAAAACCAGGCTGTAAGGCGTCCGTAAGACGCTGGGAATATGGTATTAGCAAACAATTACTACACTGGAGATCAGCATGGCCGCTACAGAAAACCAAGGCACGCAGCAGCAGGGACCAGAAGAGTCCCGCATCTTTGAACCTTCCCAGCAATTCGCTGCGCAGGCAACCATTTCCGGCATGGACGCCTATAACGTCATGGTGGCCGAGGCAGAGCGCGACTATGAAGGCTTCTGGGCCAAGCTGGCGCGTGAAAACCTGAGCTGGAAAAAACCGTTTACCCGCACCCTCAACGAAGACGACGCGCCGTTCTACAAATGGTTCGAAGACGGGCAGCTGAACGTCTCGTACAACTGCCTCGACCGCAATATCGAAAATGGCCTGGGCGACAAGACCGCCATCATCTTCGAAGCGGACGACGGCACGGTGACCAAAGCCACCTACAAAGAACTGCATGAAAAAGTCTGCAAGTTCGCCAACGGCCTGAAAGCCAAGGGCATCGCCAAGGGCGACCGCGTGATCATCTACATGTCGATGTCGGTCGAAGGCGTGGCCGCCATGCAAGCGTGCGCGCGCATCGGCGCCACCCATTCGGTGGTGTTCGGCGGCTTCTCGGCCAAATCCTTGCAGGAACGCATTATCGACGCCGGCGCCGTGGCGGTGATTACCGGCGACGAACAACTGCGCGGCGGCAAGAAGCTGCCATTGAAATCCATCGTCGACGAAGCGCTGGCGCTGGGTGGCTGCGAGTCCGTCAAGAACGTCATCGTCTACCAGCGTACCGGCAGCGACCTGCCGATGGTGGCAGGGCGCGACACCTGGCTGCACGAGCTGGTCGAAGGCCAGAGCGCAGAGTGTGAGCCGGAATGGGTCGATGCCGAGCATCCACTGTTTATTCTGTACACCTCCGGCTCGACCGGCACCCCGAAAGGCGTGCAGCATTCGAGCGGCGGCTATTTGCTGTGGGCCGCGCTGACCATGAAGTGGAGCTTCGACATCAAGCCCGACGACGTGTTCTGGTGCACCGCCGACATCGGCTGGGTCACCGGCCACAGCTACATCGCCTATGGTCCAATGGCCGTGGGCGCCACGCAAGTGGTGTTCGAAGGCATCCCGACCTACCCGAACGCGGGCCGCTTCTGGGAAACCATCAAGAAACACAACGTCAGCATCTTCTACACGGCGCCAACGGCGATCCGTTCGCTGATCAAGGCGGCCGACGTCGACCCGAAAGTGCATCCGCAGCATTACGATTTGAGCAGCCTGCGCCTCTTGGGCACGGTGGGCGAGCCGATCAACCCTGAAGCGTGGATGTGGTACTACAAAAACATCGGCGGCGAGAAATGCCCGATCGTCGACACCTTCTGGCAAACCGAAACCGGCGGCCACATGATCACGCCGCTGCCGGGCGCCACACCGATGGTGCCGGGTTCCTGCACCTTGCCATTGCCAGGCATCATGGCCGCCATCGTCGACGAAGCGGGCCAGGACGTGCCGAACGGGCAGGGCGGCATTTTGGTGGTGAAACGCCCATGGCCATCGATGATCCGCACCATCTGGAACAACCCCGACCGCTTCAAGTCGAGCTACTTCCCGGAAGAGCTGGGCGGCAAGATGTACCTGGCCGGCGACGGCGCGATCCGCAACAAGGACACTGGCTACTTCACCATCACCGGCCGCATCGATGACGTGCTGAACGTTTCCGGCCACCGAATGGGCACCATGGAAATCGAATCGGCCCTGGTCGCCAACCCGCTGGTCGCCGAAGCGGCTGTAGTCGGCCGCCCGGACGACACAACGGGCGAATCGATCTGCGCCTTCGTGGTGCTGAAACAGGCACGCCCGACCGGCGAGGAAGCGAAGAAGCTGGCGCTGGAGCTGCGCAACTGGGTCGGCAAGGAAATCGGCCCGATCGCGAAACCGAAAGAGATCCGTTTCGGCGACAACCTGCCGAAAACCCGCTCCGGCAAAATCATGCGCCGCCTGCTGCGCGTGCTGGCCAAGGGCGAGACGATCACGCAAGACGTCTCGACCCTGGAAAACCCGGCCATCCTGGATCAGCTGAAAGAGGCGTCGTAATCGGATGCGTGGTTTGGCCGCTGCCTGAACCCTGAACCAAGATCCAGGGTCGGACCCTCAGGGTCCGACCCTGGCCTGTCCCGAGTTACTTTTACTCTAGGGTAAATATCTTTGGCAGAACGTGGATTCCTTGCTATAATCTGCGGCTTCGCGACAAGCGGAGCCAGTAGCAATGCAAGTAGTACGCCAGCATTGCATGCAGGAGAGATGGCTGAGCGGCTGAAGGCGCACGCCTGGAAAGCGTGTATAGGGTAATACTCTATCGGGGGTTCGAATCCCCCTCTCTCCGCCAAAGACGAAAAAAAGAAAGCTACCCTCGGGTAGCTTTTTTTTCGTCTGCAGGCAGAGAGAAGCAGGGCCCCTGCGGGCCCTGCGCGGGGGATTCGAAGGCATTGCGCCTGCAGGCGCAAGCCTCTCCGAATCTACCAATTGCTGCCGCTGCGCGGCAGCCCCGCGCGCCTGCGGCGCGCGTTCGTGGTTTCAATCAGGTTTCGGCTGAGCATATTTTTACGGCGGACAATGCATCAGTCCGTGTCCAAATGGAAGACCTGACCCTGGCTCCTAAGATGCTTTAATCGAAGCCATGACGGACGCCAGGGTGATGCAGCGACGCAGGTGAGCGTATCTATGCCGCAGGTATCCGGGTATTTTCCCGGCTTCATTCGGCTCTGGTTCCTTTGTTTCCGATGTGCCTGCTGCCCGAAGAATGCTCGATTGCTGAGGATGCCGTGCTTGCTGGTCTGCTGGCCTCGATACACGCTTGCATCCAACGTAGCACCTCGCTCCTGAGCCAGGCAGAGGAACGTCCCTGCAGCTTGACAGGTGCGGGGAAGGTGCCTTCCTTGATGCCCGCATAAACGCTGCTGCGCGATTTGCCGCAAGTCGCCAACACTTCGCCCAAGCGGATAAAGCGCTCTTCGCCCATGCGCGGTTCAACGCGGCGCTCTTTCAGGTAGTCAGCTATCGCTGGTTTCATGGCGTCACCCTCCTGAATCAAAAATGCCAGCGGCAACACCGAGACAAATGGCACAGGCTGAATGCCTTGCACTGCCACCAATTCGCCCTTCGTGCGATTACGCTCGCAATCATTATTCCGAAAACACGAGTCCAGTATCGAATGCTGGAATCGCTGGCGCAACGGGAATCAACCTGCTATGCCAGCTGGATCAAGCGTGCCGCGCACTATGTGTGAGATCAAGGGTGTACACAGGAGCGGTTCCGTGGAAGCTTTAGCAGCTAAAAAATCGGCGTATCTGGCAGTGCTTCAGACCTGCCAAATCTGCTCTCGTACCGGCCAAAAAAGTGGTTCAGTCGAAGTTCTTGCCGACGATATAAGGGCTCAGTCGCTGAAAAGTACAGGGCAGGATAGGTGAAGTTAGCTAACCTTCGGTCAGCTAACTTCACACCTGCTTATTCGCACTTTGTGCTCAACGGGAACCTGCATGAACTGCAGACGGCGACACTGAAAAGCTGTATTCCAACATCCAAGATTTCACTTTAGACATGCTTTTCAAACTATTGAGCTACCAAAGCAGAATAGCGCAGCCGCCAAAGTCTATTTTGCGAGCTCATGTTGCAGTTCAGACGTGGTGCAAATTACTGTTAATATTACAATATTTCATCTTAGTAATTTTTTTTTGATATCGACTCCGACCGTATGAATTTTTGCACCATTGGAAGCGTAAATATCAGGTTTGCGACTAGTGGCATAATTATTTGTGGACAAAATATATGTAAAAGACGTACCCTAAGATAATAAAAAAATTTTTGATATTTCACGATGAAATCGTAGAAATTTTGATTGAATTAAAAAATAGTTTGACTTTACATTTTTCTCGATATTCTATTTACAGGAAAGCGATTGTAGGCCTAATTTATATATATTGGTATTGGTTAGAAACGACAAAAAAGGGATCGTAATGAGGCTACAGGCTTATAGGTTAAAGAACTATCGTCGGCTTAGGGACGTTGCTATTGAGTTGGACGATGAAATATCAATTTTTGTTGGGGCAAACAATAGCGGCAAAACGTCGGCAGTTCAAGGCTTGTACTCAATGATTAAAGCTGAAGCGAAGAAGTTTGAACTTTTTGACTTCAGTGCAGCGCTCTGGTCAAAGATCGACGAAATTGGCAACGGTAAAGCTGGTCACGCTAGTGCTTCATCGGATTTGCCTCACATACTTTTAGACCTATGGTTCAGAGTCGATCCAAGTGACTTAGCGATTGCAATGGCGTTGCTTCCAAGTAGCGAGTGGGCCGGGAAATGTGTGGGAATCCGCGTGTGCTTCGAACCAAAAAACTCGGAAGCACTAGTACAACGATTTCGTGAACTTCGTGATAGGGCTACAGCGGCGGCGGATGCTGCATCGGGAAAAATCGATCCGATAAGTCGTGCCAGCGCCTCAGTGGCCACGATTCGTCTAGTTGACACAACAGAAGATGCGAACGATTACAAGCCCTGGCCAAGCAGCTTGACAAAATATCTGGCCAAGGAACTATCGAAGGAATATGCTTTTAGCTACTATGTATTAGATGAGCAGCAGTTTGAAAACTATAGAGAAAAATCAGAAGATTATAAGCCGCTTTCGATCATAAGCGAGCCAGGTGGCGCAGCAATTCTAAAATCGCTCTTGAAAGTGGATTTCCTGAGAGCTCAGCGACATCTCGATGATCCAGGCAGTGGCAGTTCTGATCGAGCTGAAAATCTTTCACGTCGACTGAGCAGGTTCTATCAGCGTAACCTTGAGAAGCGAGGTGACGACTACGCTGTATTAAAGGCTTTAGACTCCTCTGAGAGGGGATTAAATTTCCATTTAGAGGAGGTTTTTAGCGATACGCTGAAGCGACTTTCTAAGCTTGGATATCCTGGTGTCAATAATCCTGAGATTGTTATTCGCGCAGCGCTAGATCCCATGACTGTGCTAGGCCAAGATGCTAAAGTCCATTATGTCGTTCCTGGCGAAGTCACCGCGCACTTGCCGGACAGCTACAACGGGCTGGGATTTAAAAACCTGGTCTACATGGTTGTTGAACTCTTGGATTTGCATGAGCAGTGGAAAGCGGATGAAGATGACCGTGCACCGCTGCACCTGGTTTTTATTGAGGAGCCGGAAGCTCACTTGCATGCACAGATCCAGCAGGTTTTTATCAGAAATATTATGCGCTTGTTAGAGGAAAAAAACGAATCCGCGAATTTCTTTCATACTCAGATGGTCATCACTACACACTCACCACATATTCTGTACGAACGAGGCTTCTCACCGATTCGATATTTTCGACGTGTTTCAGCTAAATTGGAACATCACACGGACGTTCGCAACTTGTCTCGTTTTAAGGAAAAGGCGGGGGAAAAGGACGCACGCGAATTTCTTCAGCGCTATCTGAAACTCACTCATTGTGACCTATTTTTCTCAGATGCTGCAATTTTGGTAGAAGGAAACGTCGAACGTTTGCTCATACCTGCAATGATTGAGTCGTCAGCTAAGCGATTGCGTTCTTCAGCACTTACAATTTTAGAAGTAGGTGGTGCGTTCGCACATCGCTTTCAAGAACTAATCGAGTTTTTGGGACTGACAACGCTTGTCGTTACTGATCTTGACAGCGTTTTAGTGAAGGCAGAAACAGCCACCGCACCTAAGAGTGCAACTGAAGCTGATGATAGCGATGTTGTCGCAGGGCTATTCGACGCTGCCGATCTAGATGACGAAGATTTGAAATTATTTGAGGTTAATGACGATGGATTTGTCGAAGAAGGTAAGGAAAACAAGAAGAAGTTAAAGAAACGTGGAAGCACATGTCATGCACACATTGATGCCGCCGTTACTTCCAACCAGACGCTCATTAGTTGGATTCCAAAGAAGCATACCGTTGCCGATCTATGGAATGTCAAGGAGGAAGAAAAGATTTTGGCACTCGCCGGGGGATCAGGCGCCTACGTTCGTGTTGCTTATCAGACGCCTGTTCCAGTGACCATCAAAGGGCAAACTTTGAGCCGTTGCGGACGTACACTTGAAGAAGCATTTGGGCTCGAAAATGCGATCTGGTGTCAAGATGAGATAAATGCGTCAGTTGGACTTCGGTTAAAGACGGCTGCAAAGACACCCCAAGAACTTGCGGAGTCGCTTCATAAACGTGTGACCGGGAAAAATTTCGACAAGACTAGATTTGCGCTTGAAGTACTGGCCAGCGGCCCTGTTTCAGGATGGAAAGTTCCTTCATACATCAACGAGGGACTTGTCTGGTTGGAGGCGCTTGTTGCTCACGAGATGGAAGCTGAAGAGGCTGTCATTGTTGGTGCTGCTGTTATTGCGCCAACTGACGGTGGTGCTATTGTAGTAAACGATGTGGAAGGAGGAGTTGCATGAGCAGGAGGCTCAACAGTCCGGACACTAAGGCAGACGTCGAAATTAAAACCTGTATCACTGCATCTCCCCCTCAATCGTTTGTGGTTCGTGCGGGCGCTGGTTCTGGGAAGACCACCTCACTTCTTAAAGCTATTGAGTGGGTAATTTCGGCGCATGGTGCAAGCATGCGGGTGCGCAAGCAGAAGGTCGCTTGTATTACTTATACGGAGCTAGCCGCTAACGAAATCCTGACTGACGTCGAAGAAAATCCACTGGTTCATGTGTCAACTATTCATAGTTTTTACTGGAAAATCGTCAGGACCTTTCAGTCCGACATTAAAATTTGGTTACAGGGATTCATACAACTGAAGATTAATAAGTTAATCGAGACGGCGGATAACTTTGGCTCAAGGGTCCGAGCGGCTGCTCGGGAAAACAACCAAAAAGAACGTGATAGATATTCAAGCCATCTTAATGCGGTAAGCAAGGTGACCACGTTCACTTACAGTGTCGGTAGCGACTACTCGAAGGGCGTCTTAGGTCATGAGGATATCTTACAGCTTGCCGAGTT
The DNA here is from genome assembly GCF_057291295.1 of Janthinobacterium sp. 1L-D-8-B-C4. Classification (NCBI taxonomy): domain Bacteria; kingdom Pseudomonadati; phylum Pseudomonadota; class Betaproteobacteria; order Burkholderiales; family Oxalobacteraceae; genus Janthinobacterium; species Janthinobacterium sp. 1L-D-8-B-C4. The sequence goes on along the minus strand of NZ_JBXAVX010000005.1, from coordinate 159,841 downwards.
TCTGTTCGAAGAGCGTCCGCTGTTTCGTAAGTTGGTAGCACTTAAATTTCCTTTCGTTTTCATTGATGAGAGCCAGGATACGTTTGAGGGGGTTGTAAAGTCTTTTCGGCATGTCGAAACGCAGATGCGAGGACAGTTTTGTTTGGGGTTCTTTGGCGATCCGATGCAAAAGATCTTCATGAGAGGGATTGGCGACATTCCTTTAGAAGAGCATTGGAGAGAGATCACTAAGCCAGAAAACTTTCGCAGTGCCAAGAAAGTGTTAGACGTGGCAAATGCCATCCGTACCCAAGCTGATGGCATGCAACAGATTCGTGGACTTCATGAAGATGTTGATGGCGAGACTCAGTTGGTACAAGGATCTGCAAGAATGTTCGTGTTGCCGAAGACTATGAACCGTGCCGAGGCGTTGGCGAAAGTGCGAACCTGGAGCGCCACTGCGGACGGAGACGACGGGTGGACTACGCCCGAACTTGCAACTAAGGTGCTAGTTATCGTTCATAGGATTGCAGCTAAAAGACTGGGTTTTGAAGGTATCTACGCAGCATTGAATGATAGAGCTCCCGATGCGATAAAGGAGGGTATGCAAGATGGTACCGGATGGCCTGTCCGACCATTTATCACCTTCGCCCTGCCAATGGTTATCAACATGCGTGCTGGCAACGAGTTCGCAGCGATGACACTTTTGCGGCAGCACTGTCCTCGCTTAGTACCGAACGCTCTAGCTGGTTGTGACGCTGTAAAGGTACTGCAGGAGGTGCGAGCCTCAGTGTTGAAGCTTGGCGAAATGTTAAGTGACGGCGAAATTACAATTGGCACCGTGGCAGTCCATCTTCGGGATGCAGGCCTGTGGACATTCGACCAAAGATTCGAGATAGCGCTTCAGTTTTACACTACCTCATCGGAGAACGCTGCGGAAGTCACTGCTTTTAAACCTGCAGATCTCGCAGTGATGAAGATGCTTGCCTGTCCTGTGCTAGAACTCTGGCCCTATCAGCGGTATATCTCTGAGGGTTCACCATACTCTACCCAGCATGGGGTGAAAGGTGCTCAGTTTGACCGCGTCCTTGTGGTACTCGACGAGGAAGAGAACACGTATAACAGCTACGACTACGAACGGGTTTTTGCAGACGAGCCATCACGAACAGCTGACCGTGTTTCATTCGAAGCCGAAGGCGAAAATACTTGGAGTAGAACCCTACGCCTTCTTTATGTCTGCTGCACCCGCGCAAAGAGGGGGCTTGTGCTGGTTTTCTTTGTCAACGCTCCTGAAACAGTGAAGGCAAACGTTATTGCCAGCGGCATTTTCCCCGAGCTTTCAGTGTTCACAGTGAAGGAATTGCAGGAGGACTGACGCTGAAGCAATGTCTGTGACGACTTCTTAACTCACGTCGTCAATCACGTGAATCTTCTTGCTTGGGATAAAAAATATCTTACAGATTTAAAATGCTTGGGCAGCTTTGGGGGCATTCGAGCCGTGATAAATTAGACACCTGTGGATTTATGAGGGTAGTCTCATTGATGGGAATCCCCCTCTCGAAACAAAGAAAGCTACCCTCGGTAGCTTTTTTTTCGTCTGCACGCTTCGAATCCACACACTGCTTGCGGGTATGCGGCAGCCTCGCGCGCCTGCAGTGCACCTGTGTGGTTCTGATTAGGTTTCGACTGAGCATACTTTTACGGCGCCCAGCGCATCAGTCTGTTTCCACGTGGCAGACTTGGCCCTCACTGCCACTTTGACGAGGCGCAGCTCAAGCGACGCATGCGTCCAATCCAAGTCGCGAATCCCTCCTAAAAAAGTTAATGAAAATCATTCCCATTTGAAGTATCCTAGCTTGCCAGCCAGAAATCCCCGCAACGCCAAAGAGGAGGTATCCAGCCAAAAACAAGCCCAAAGAGACTTTATGACCGGATACGCTTTACGGGATACGCTCCCGCAGCGGCGCCTGGCTGCACGCCATCGCCGCACCCCCCTGTTGGTTCGCACGTCCCTGGCCTGCGCCATCTCCACCCTGTTCCTGGCACCGGCATTGGCGCAGGAAAACAGCAGCGGCCAGCTCCCATTCATGCAGACGATGGCGCCAGTCGAGCTGACCGAGCAGGCTTTGGCCGAGCCAGGTACATCGACGACGGTCAGTGGCGACGCACTTGATCGCGCCAACAACATGAAGGATGTGGTGCGCAACCAGCCTTTGGCGTCGGCGCCGGGCACGGCGGCGGGTACGACTCGGAACCGCAGCAGCTTTGACCGTTCCGGCACGACCGGCTATAACATTCGCGGCATCGAAGGCAATCGAGTCGGCATGGATGTCGACGGCATTGAAATGCCGGATGCCACCACCCGTCCTTACGTGAGCCGGGCTGGCGTCAATTCGTTTGGTGTCGGTCGCGACTTCATCGATCCGGAGATGTTCACCTCGGTCAATATCCTCTCCGGCACCACCTCGGCCACGCGCTCGGCGGGGGGTATCGGCGGCGCCGTGAGCTTCAAGACCAAGTCGGCGGACGACTATCTGCGCGGCGACAAGGTGTTGTATTTCGGCGGCAAAGTGGGCTACGATTCGGCCGACCGCTCGTGGAACGAGAGCGTGACCGCCGCCGGTAAAAGCGGCGGCCTGGACGGACTGATCAGTTATTCGCGGCGCGATGGCCATGCCACGCGCAACAACAGCGATATCGTCGACAGCATGGCCAATGAGTGGAATTCCGATGCCTTGCTGCTCAAGGGCGCACTGCGCATCGATGCGGCCAACCGGCTCGAACTTTCTGCCGATTTGTACCGGCGCAAGAACGACACATCTTTCTTTGGCTGGGACACCACCAGCACCTTCATCACCGAAAACTCGCAGCAACACAGCGACACCAGCCGCAACACGCTGCAGCTGATGCACCAGTGGACACCGAACAACGCCTTGGTCGACCAGGCCGATACGCGTCTGTATTTCCAGAGCACCGATACGCAAGACACGACCGACACGAAGACGGTGGCCAGCAATGCCAGTGTGCGCAATGTTTCCGAGAACAAGACGCGCACCTGGGGGCTGTCGAGCGTGGTCAACAAGCGGCTGGGCCTGCACTATCTCAGCTATGGCCTGAACGCGTCGACGCAGGATGTGGAGCGGCCATGGAACGTGGCCGGCTACATGAAACCGCAACCGGACACGACGACCGTTCGCGCGGGACTGTTTGTGCAGGATCACATCGGCTTCGACCTTGGCGGCCATCGCCTGGTGCTGATCCCGGCACTGCGCGGCGACTACGCCAGGATCAAGACGCGTGACCTGGACAACTTTGTCTCGGGCGTGTTAACCCCTGACGACGTGGAAAAGATGTATGGCACCCCCAGCACCACCATCTGGAGCCCCAGCCTGGGCCTGAGCTACGACCTGACGCCGACCATGGCGGCGTATGCGCAGTACAAGCGCAGCGGACGTGCGCCATCGGCCGGCGAGATTTTCGGCTCATGGAACCTGGCCAGCAACTATGTCGCCAACAATCAGTACGCGCTGATCGGCAATCAAAACCTGAAAGAGGAAACCAGCGATGCTTTTGAGATCGGCCTGAAGGGCAAGCCGACGCCGGGCGTGACCCTGAATACGTCGCTGTTCTACACGCAGTACAACGATTTCATCGCCTACACCCGCTACGGCCGCGCGATGTTCCCGGCCATGTTTGCCAAGGTGCCGGCGCATATCGGCACCATCTATCAGGCCGAGAACCGCGACGATGCGAAGATTTACGGCTTCGAACTGAGCGCGCGGCTGGACCACGGGCAATGGAGTCCGCAGGCCAAAGGCATCTACACCACCTGGGCCATGGGCCTGAGCCGCGGCACCGCCAAATCCAGTTACGCCGGCGACAAGGACGTGCCGCTCGAGTCGGTGTTGCCGCGCAAGGCCATTATCGGCGCCGGCTACGATGCGCCGATGAAAGCGTGGGGAGTCAATTTGACCGGCACTTTTGTTGGCAGCAAGCAGGCGGTGGCGACCAACCGCGATGCCTACAATAACTCGGGGCCGGCGCTGGCCGATGCCACCACGGCACTGTTCCGCGTGCCGGGCCACGCTTCGTTCGATCTGATCGGCTACTGGCAGATCAACCAGAACGTGCGCCTCGACGCCGGCATTTACAACCTCGGCGACAAACGTTACTGGGATTATTCCAGCGCACGCAGCCTGCAGCCGTCGGTCGCCCGTGACCGGCGCGACATCGAACTGCTGACCGAGCCGGGCCGCACCGCAGCGCTGTCATTGAACCTGGCGTTCTAAGTATTCAAATTGACGATATCGACGTCTCATTCACAAAGGAGCAAGCATGCAACACCAGAAAATCAAACGCGGCGCGCGCACCGGCCATCTCGCCATCGCGGCCATGGTGGCGGCCATGATGGCCGCCTGTACCTCGGCGCCACCGCCAGCGGCGCAGCAGCCAGCATCGCAGTCAGTAACGCAGCAGCCGGCAGCAGCCGCAGGACCAGCGGCGCCCGCCGGCGGCCATGGCCTGTCGGCATTTATCGGCGGTTTCGACGCCAACCGCGACGGCGTGGTGACGCGGCAAGAGTACGACGCGGTGCGCACGCAGCGCTTCACGGGAGCCGACACCAATCACGATGGCGTGCTCGGCGAAGATGAATACGTGGCCGAATTCGAAGGCCGCCTGCAGCAGCAGTACGCCGGCCGTGCGCAGGACGAGCGCTACGCCGGCTCGATCAAGCAGGCCCATGTGCGCTTCAAGATTCTCGATACCGACCATGACGGCAAGCTGACGCTGGCAGAAGAAAACGCGATTGCCGAAAAAACCTTCCAGCGCACCGATACCAATGGCGACGGCAAGATCGATCAAGCCGATGGGGACAAGAAATGATGCCGCCATTCCTGCTGCGCGCGCTGGTTGCCGCATCGTCGCTTGTGATGCTCACGGCACACGCCCATACGCCGTACCTGTTGCCGAGCAGCTTCGATGTGCAGCCGAAGGAGGTGATCGGCGTTGACGCGGGGTTCACCGAGAAATTCTTCGTGCCCGCCGTGGCGTTTGGCGAGACCGCATTTTCGATCGTCACGCCGGAAGGCGCGCGCATTGCGTTCGGCGACATCCATCAGTTCAAGCAACGTACCGTTGCCGAACAAACACTGCCCGATGAGAAAGGCACGTATCGGCTCAGCACCGGCCCGCGGCTGGGCGCGGTGTTTCGCACCTGGGAGCGCAACGGCAAGACCGAGTCCGCGCGTGATCCGAAGCAGGTCATGCCGGCAGACGCCAGGTTGCTGAGCCACTATCAGTCGCTGTCGATTGCCGAGGCGTATGTTACTGCCGGCAAGCCATCGGCGAAGGCGCTGGCGCCGCTAGGCAAGGGGCTGGAAATCGTCGCCATCACGCATCCGAGCGACCTGTTCGTGAATGAGAAATTCGACTTCATGGTGCAATATGACGGCAAGCCCTTGCCGAATCAGAAGGTCAGCGTTTATCGTTCGGCGATGGACCTGGCCAGCCAGAGCACGGTGCAACATCTGTCCACCGATGCTGAAGGGAAAGTTGCCTTGCCCTTGACGAAATCCGGACTGTATCTGGCCCTGGTGCGTTTTCAAGCACCGGCGCCGACCGGCGCGGCCGCGCCGATGTACGGCAACAATTACACCTTGACCTTCCGCGTACTGGATCAATGACGCAACGCCCGGTGACGCTCTGTTAATCAGTACTGGGGCGGCCCATGGCTGGCTGCCCCTGTCACCTTGCTATTGCGTGGTATGGCTCGGCGTTATCAATCAGAGGCCAGCTCGCGTACCAAAAACTCCACAAACGTCCTCACCCTCAGCGACAAATGCCGCGCATGCGGATACAGCAAGATGAACGGGCGCGAACAGCCGCCGTGTTGCGGCAGCAACTCGACCAAGTCACCCTGGGCCAGATCGCGTTCGACGATAAAACGGTAAGTTTGCACGATGCCGGCGCCGGCGCGCGCCAGGACGGCCATGCCCAGATAGCCTTCCGAGCAATCGTAGCCGCCATGCGTGAGCACTTCGGTCGGGCTGCCGTTGACATTGAAGGGCCAGGCGATGCGCCGCCCCGTGCTCGGCAGGGTGAACTGGACGCAGTCGTGCTGCTGCAGGTCCTCGATGTTCAAAGGCGTGCCGGCCCGGCGCAGATAGGACGGCGCGGCCACCAGCACCAGTTCGGCATCTTCGAGCTTGCGGGCGATCAGGTTGGAGTCGGCCGGCACGCGGCCGCGGATGGCCAGGTCGTAGCCTTCATCGGCGAAATCGATATTGCGGTTGCTGATGTGCAGGTCGAACTTTACCTCGGGGTAGCGCGCGCGAAAGGCCGGCAGCAAGGGCAGGATGCGGTGGTTGCCGTACGACGTAGGCATGCTGATGCGCAGCAGGCCGGCCGGCGCGGCCTGGTCGCCAGTCACTTCGCGTTCGGCTTCCACCAGCTGCGAAAGCGCCTGGCGGCACTGCTCAAAATAAACGCGGCCACTGTCGGTCAGGCGGATCTGCCGCGTGGTCCGCACGAACAGGCGCACGCCCAGGCGCTCTTCCAGCCGTGACACCGAACGGCTGACCGCCGCCGGCGTCACGCCGGCCGTGTTGGCGGCGGCCGTGAAGCTGCCCAGTTCCGCCGACAGGCAAAACAGCTCGATGCTGCCCAGTAAAACGTCGTCGAAGTGCCGCTGCATGCGAAATCCATGATGGTTGACTGATGCCATTGTGCATCAAGCATGGCAGTTCCGTTGATTAAGCGCCTTCCTTGCCGGCAGCCTCGCGCTGGCGCAAGGTGGTGACGGCTTCGCCACCCCAGCCCCAGTTGTCGGTGTCTACTTCGTCGATCACGACAAAGGTCGATTGCGGACTTTTGTTCAGCACGCGTTGCAGCAATTCGGTGGTGCCTTCGATCAGCGCCAGTTTCTGGGCGGCAGTGACACCTTCACGGGTGACGCGGATATTTACGTAGGGCATGGTGTTTCCTCAAGTGGGTCGTGCGCGATATTCGTGAATGTCTTGTTGACGATGATCCAATTGCCGGCGCGCAGCACCAGCGTCAGGTACAGCCGATACCGGAAGCCCAGCATCGGCGAATACAGCTTGACGCTGGCAATGCTGCCCGCCACATCGACGCTGAGCGGGCGCATCAGGAATGGCTCGCCGCGCTTGGCCGGGCTGTCGCGCCCGGCCACCGCCAGCAGATAGGCGGCAACGCTCTGGTGATAGAGCTGGCCGCCGATGTCGCCATACACCTGGGCGCCAGGGTCGAACAAGCTGCCCAGCAATGCGGCGTTGCCGGTGTACACGGCGTCAAAATACTTGTCGATCAGCGCCAGGATTTGAGCATGTGCATGCATGGCTTACCAGGTGCCGGCGGTGGCGCCGCCGTCAACCGCCAGCACCACACCGCTGGTGAATTTCGCGTCCGTCAGGTACAGCACGGCATCGACCACATCCTGGGTCGCGCCGGTGCTGCCATTGGGCGCCAGCGTTCTGAGGAAACTTTGCGTGCCCTCGTCGCTGCTGTGCATGGGGGTGTCGATAATGCCGGGGGCGACCGCCGAGACCTTGACGTTCGACGCCGCCAGTTCGATCGCCAGCCCGCGCGTTGCATGGTTCAGGCCGCCCTTGATCATGATCGGCAACAGGGCCGGCACCTTGACGTTCGGCTGCAGGGCGATGCTGGCCGTGATCGTGACGATGTGGCCGGCGCCATTGGCTGCCATGTGGACGGCCGCTTCCTGAGTGGGATAAAAGAAGCCTTTCAGGTTGGTGGCGACGATCGTGTCCAGATCGCTTTCGGTGTAGTCGGCGATGGCTTTGGCGATAAAGATGCCGGCGTTGTTGACCAGCACATCAACTTTGCCGAAGGTGGCAACAGCCTGTGCAAACAGGGCTTTCGCCGTGGCGGGCAGGGCGATGTCGCCTGCCACCAGCAGGAAGTTGGGCGGATTGCCGAGATTGTCGCTGGCCGCCTGCAAACGTTCCATGCTGCGGGCGTTGCCGACCACGTTATAGCCGCGCTGCAAATACGCTGCGGCCAGGGCCAGGCCGATGCCGCTTGATGCGCCGGTAACGATGACTGTTTTGTTGTTGGTGCTCATGTAAGACCTCTTCGGTGTGTATGTCGATAATGCCGCCGGTGTCGCATGGACTCCTGACGGCGCAGCGGTGAGGGCGGGATGCCAGCGCCGATGCAGACCACTATACCTATGCCGTATGTATCGATAAATCGGCTTTGGAGAGATAGACTTGATACATGATGTAATGAATAAAGGTGCGTAGAAGGTGGGCCGATATGGCGCTTGCGTTCCTTGGGTGCATAAAAAAAGCTCGCCGAAGCGAGCTTTCCCTCTCAAATCAACCCGGAAAAATCAGAACTGATTCATGGTGTTATCTTTCCCGGCAGCCTTCAACGCTGCCTCGCCACTGAAGTAATCTTTGTGATCGTCGCCGATGTCCGAGCCCGACATGTTCTGGTGCTTGACGCAGGCGATGCCCTGGCGGATCTCCTTGCGCTGCACGCCGGCCACGTAGCCCAGCATGCCCTGGTCGCCGAAGTAGTCCTTGGCCAGATTGTCGGTCGACAGCGCTGCCGTGTGGTAGGTCGGCAGGGTGATCAGGTGGTGGAAGATGCCGGCTTCGCGGGCGGCGTCGGCCTGGAAGGTGCGGATCTTTTCATCTGCCGTGGCGGCCAGTTCGGTGTTGTCGTATTCCACGCTCATCAGCTGGCCGCGCTCGTAGGCGGACACGTCCTTGCCCTCGGCTTTCAGCGCGTCATAGACTTGTTGACGGAAATTCAGGGTCCAGTTGAACGATGGGCTGTTGTTGTAGACCAGCTTGGCGTTCGGGATGACCTTGCGAATTTCGCTGACCATGCCGCCGATTTGCGAGATATGCGGTTTTTCGGTTTCGATCCACAGCAGGTCGGCGCCGTTTTGCAGCGAGGTAATGCAATCCAATACGCAGCGCTCTTCGCCGGTGCCGGCGCGGAACTGGAACAGGTTGCTTGGCAGGCGTTTCGGGCGCAGCAGCTTGCCTTCGCGCTTGATGATCACGTCGCCATTGCCCAGCGCGTCGGCCGAGACTTCTTCGCAGTCGAGGAAGGCGTTGTACTGGTCGCCCAGGTCGCCCGGCGTGGTGGTCACGGCGATCTGCTTGGTCAGGCCGGCGCCCAGCGAGTCGGTACGGGCGACGATGATGCCGTCGTCCACACCCAGTTCCAGGAAGGCGTAGCGGATGGCGCGGATCTTGGCCAGGAAGTCTTCATGCGGCACCGTGACTTTGCCGTCCTGGTGGCCACATTGTTTTTCGTCCGACACCTGGTTTTCGATCTGGATGCAGCAGGCGCCCGCTTCGATGAACTGCTTGGCCAGCAGGTAGGTCGCTTCGGCATTGCCGAAACCGGCGTCGATGTCGGCGATGATGGGCACCACGTGGGTGATATGGCCGTCGATCTTGGCCTGGATGGCGGCCTTGGCGTCGCCTTCGGCGGCGTCGAGCTGGCGGAACAGACCGCCCAGCTCGCGTGCATCGGCCTGGCGCAGGAAGGTGTAGAGCTCGCGGATCAAGCTGGTGACAGCAGTTTTTTCATGCATCGACTGGTCCGGCAGCGGGCCGAATTCCGAGCGCAGCGCCGCCACCATCCAGCCCGACAGATACAGGTAGCGGCGGTCGGTGCTGTTGAAATGCTTCTTGATCGAGATCATCTTCTGCTGGCCGATGAAACCGTGCCAGCAGCCCAGCGACTGGGTGTATTTCGATGGGTCGGCGTCGTAGGCGGCCATGTCGTTGCGCATGATTTTCGCCGTATATTTGGCGATGTCGAGGCCGGTCTTGAATTTGTTTTGTGCGCGCATGCGGGCGGCGGACTCGGGATTGATGGCGTTCCAGGCGCTGCCTTGTTGCTCTTTCAAACCTGCAACTGCCTTGATGTCGTCTTGATATTGGGACATGTGAATCTCCTGAAAAAAAGCGAAGTAAGAAAATCGTCGAGTGTGCCGCCGCGTCTTGTTGAAGCAAACTGCATGACTAAATAGTAGGACTTTCCACAGAGTTCATCAAGTCTTATATAAGACATATAACTTAAATTTATTCCTTTTTTTTCAATGACTTGGTTATTCAATTCCATGATACGAAACGATTTTTCAAAAAGCGAGACGCATGCGTCAGGTGCTGCGCCTGCCGTATTTTGCAATGTGAAATGGGGTTTCAGATTTTGGTGCACTGCAGCGATTATGACGAACTATGGCACTGTTTCGCTTGATTAAATGCTGACGCGGTTGCGTCCCTGGCTTTTGGATTGATACAGCAGGGCGTCGGCTTGCCGCAGCAGCTGTGTCGGGCTGGCATCTTGATAGTCACCATTGCCGGTGGTCGCCACGCCGAGGCTGGCGGTGACCAGGCCGATCGGGCTGCCGGCGTGCACGATGCCCAGCGCCAGTACCGTCTGGCGCACCGCTTCGGCCACCAGCCAGGCGCCGGCGCTGTCGGTGCCGGGCAGGATGACGCCAAATTCCTCGCCGCCATAGCGCGCCGCCAGGTCCTCGCAGCGGGCAGCGCTGCCAGCCACGGCATTGGCCACCGCGCGCAGGCAGTCGTCGCCGGCCACATGGCCATATTCGTCGTTGTATTTCTTGAAGTAATCGACGTCAAGCATGATCAACGACAGCGGCTTGCCGTCGCGCCGGGCGCGCCGGTGTTCCTGTTCCAGCGCTTCATCAAAGGCGCGGCGGTTGGCCAGGCCAGTCAGGCCATCTTTCAAGGCCATGGTTTTCAGGCCGGCATTGGCTTTTTCCAGTTCCAGGCTGGCCACGCGCAACTCTGCCGCCATCTGCTCGCGCAGGGCGATCTGGCGCATCAGCTTGCGGAAGAACCAGACCAGTGCGGCAATCGCGCACAGGGCGGCGGCCAGGGTCTGCGCGCTGGTCACTTTCCATTGCGAAAATATGTCGTCCTTCGACAGCGCCGCCGAGACGATGATCGGATAGCTGTCCAGGCGCCGGTAGCTGTACAGCCGCTCGATACCGTCCACTTTTGCCACCAGCATCAGGGTGGCGGCATGGCTTTTTTCACGGTAGCTGCGCATCACCGCGCCCGATGACAGATCGGTGCCGATCAGTTTTTCCTGGAACGGGCGGCGGTAGATCAGGGTGCCGTTTTCCAGCGCGAAAAACACGGTGCCGGACGTGCCCAGGTTGAGGCTGTCGAACACGCGTTCGAACGAATCGAGCCGCAAGGTGGCCAGCGCCACGCCGGCAAAGCTGCCGTCGGCGTGGGCGATGCGGCGCGAGACGGGAATGATCCAGTGGCCGGTCGAGCGGCTGCGTATCGGTGTGCTGATATGGGTGGCAGTTTGCGGGTTGGCCTTGTGAAAGACAAAATAATCGCGGTCCGAATTGTCGCCCTTGAAAGGCACGCCCAGCGAGGTGGCCTTCCAGGCGCCGGTTTCGTCGTAGATGAACAGGCCATGGATTTTCGTCACCTTGTTGGTCAGCTGCACCAGATAGGCGCCGAGGCGCTTGCCGGCCTCGCCGTTGCTGCCGTCGTGCTCGGAGCGTTCGACGATATCGTCGAGGATCACGTCGGCGATCTTGATGGCGGTATCTGCCTGCGAGGCGAGCGTGCGCGCCATGTTTTCAGTGGCGACTTCGGCTTCGTGCAGGCGGGTCTTGTGCGACGCGCTGATGATCCAGGCGGTGGCCGCCAGCAAGGCGGCGCAGATGCACAACAGTGCCAAGCTCATCAGGGCGAGCAATGGCCGTTTCTTGTGGCGTGGCGCCGTGGAAAGGTGCTGTGTTCCCTGCATGGGAGGACCCGCGAACGAGGGCTGCGAATGGCGCCCGGTCCGCTTACCTTAGCACAGGCAGGGATGGCGCCATTTTCGATAGAGTGCTATCAGTGCGACGCCTGGCTGCCGCTCTTCACGAACAGCGCCGTCAGCATGCCGACCATGCACACGCCGATTACATAATAGGCCGGTCCCAGCACATTGTTTTTCAGCATCAACGTCACGACGATCGGTGTCAGGCCGCCGAAAATCGCATACGAGATGTTGTATGAAAACGACAAGCCCGAGAACCTGACCTGCGCCGGGAAGGCCTGCACCAGCACGCAAGGCACGGCGCCGACCACGCCCACGAACAGGCCCGTGATCGCATACAGCGGCAGCAGCAGGTCTGGGCGGCTGCCGACGGTGGTGTAGAAAACATAGGTGGCAATCGCCAGCAGCAGCGAGCCGACCAGGATTACGGGTTTGGCGCCCAGGCGGTCGGCCAGCCAGCCGGCGATCACGCAGCCGAACGCCAGGCACAGCGTGGCGCAAGTATTGGCGACCAGGGTGGTGCGCGCATCGATATGGTGGATTTTCTGCAGCAGGGCCGGTGTCATCAAAATCACCACCACGATGCCCGCCGATAGCATCCAGGTCAGCAGGATCGAGACCGCAACGGCGCCGCGATGGCTGCGCAGCACCGATTTCAAGGGCATTTCGGTGGCCAGCGCCTTGCGCTGCTGCATTTCGGCAAACACCGGCGTTTCATGCAGCCAGCGGCGCAGATACATGGCGCCAAAGCCGAAGATGCCACCGAGCAGGAAAGGATAGCGCCAGGCGCCGTCCAGCACTTCGGCTGGCGTATAGACCGTGTTCAGGCCGGTGGCCACCAGCGAGCCGAGCAGGATGCCGACGGTGAGGCCCGCCGTCAGGATGCCGCAGGCCAGGCCGGTGTAGCGGCTCGGCACGTGTTCCGATACAAACACCCAGGCGCCCGGCACTTCGCCGCCGACGGCCGCGCCCTGCAGGATGCGCATCAACAGCAGCAGCAGCGGCGCGGCCAGGCCGATCACGGCGTAGGTCGGCAGCAGGCCGATCAGCAGGGTTGGTACCGCCATCAACAGGATCGACAGGGTGAACATGCGCTTGCGTCCCAGCAAGTCACCGAAGTGGGCCATCACGATGCCGCCCAGCGGACGCACCACGTAGCCGGCGGCAAAGATGCCGAAGGTTTGCAGCAGGCGCAGCCAGTCCGGCATTTCCGGCGGGAAGAACAACTGGCCTATCGCGTTGGCGAAGAAGACAAAGATAATGAAATCGTAGAACTCCAGCGCACCGCCCAGGGCGGCCAGCGACAGCGTTTTGTAGTCTTGTTGGGTCAGGGGGCGTGCGGACGCAATATCAGAGGAAGCCATGTGTCTCTTTTATGTGTTTTATGGGAGGAACTGCCATCCATAGCATACGCATTTCCCACCATTGAGTAAACGTTACGTCCTGATGGCAACCGGCGGTGTGGTTCACAAGCCTGGCTGGTAGAGCTCGGACCAGCCCAGCCGCTCTTCCAGCCAGTCGTTCACTTCCGAGCTGTCCATATGGATCAGCATGGCGCCCATTTTGATATTGCCCCTGGCCAGCGCCAGTACCGCGAAGATGGCGTTCTGCATGCTGGCGCTGAGGTTGCCCTGCAGGTCGCGCGCGGCGATCTGCGGCAACTGCGCCCAGGCGGCGCGATAGCTGTCTTCCAGCCATTCCGGCAGCGGCGGGTTGCCGCGGCGGTGGCGCTCGATCTCGACCAGCGCAATCAGGGCGTAAAAATCGTCGCCGCGCTGCGCTGGCTCGGTGCAGATATCGACCAGTTGCGGTATCACCGCATACGAGGCGGCACCGACGTCGCCCTGGTGATGCAGTTCTTCCCACAACTCCTGCCACACGTCTTCGCCCGCGCGGATGGCCATGAGCGGCAGGGAAGCATCATACGGCGCGCGGTAGCCGCCTTCGAGGGTGGACCAGAGGGGATCGTCGAGTGACAGCAGCATGGGTTTCCTTTGTACAGCGCTCGCCTGAGCAAACATCCACTATACAATCGCTGTGCAATCGTGGCATTTCTCAAGTGTGAGGCACTATGTTATCGACAAAACTGATCGACTTTTTCAAGCAGCAAGGCTGGTGGTATGACGACGCCAGCGCCGACTATGCGGCCGAACTGGAGCGCCTGGGTGTGGAGGCGGACTCGGCGTTCGGGCAGTTCTGCCTGCATGTGGAAGACGGCCCCACCTTCATCCAGCGCGGCAAGGAGCTCTACCAGGTCTGCTGGTTTGCCAGGAATACCAACTATGCGCTGGCCCTGAAGAATTGCCACGAGACCCTGGGGCTGCCGCAGGAATATCTGCCGCTCGACAGCTTCGAAGGCGGCAGCGGCTACTTTTATAACCGCCATACGGGCCAGGTGCTGGCTGTTTCCCTGGGTGATGAATTGCTGGATTTCAAGGAAGGGCGCCTGACGCCGCAATGGCCGGCGGTCAACGACTTTCTGGTCCATTATTTCGAGCTGCCGGCTTGAGCGCCACTATCAACGATGCCGTGTGCGCGCGGGAGAGCTGGACGTCGCCTCCGCAGCTTCTGGCGCTGGCCGCCTTTTATCGCGATGCGCAGGCCCATCCTGCCAGCATTCCAGACGCCGTGTTTTTCGATACCGTCAGCCGCGCGCACTGGCCCACCAATTGCTGGAGCTATGCCCAGGCATCGCTGGCCATCGTCGCGCACGGCTGCGTATTGCGCCCGCAACTGACGCGCGAACTGATCGCGCTACCGATTGCCGCCATGATGGCGGGCGGGCTTGACAGTGCTGCGGCGATCATCGAGTACGGCACGGCCTGCGCTGCCATTGCCCAGCCGTATGTTGCCTTCACGCCCGAAGGCCGGCGCTGGATGGCGCAGCAGTGGCCCACATTGCACGCGCTGGTCGATGAGGTAGTTGCCAGGCAGTGGCAGGTGTTGATGCAGGACGACAGCTGAAGCTACGCCAGTTACAATAACGGAATAGCTATTCCACTTCCTGGACTGATCAATGCCCGAACTTGCCGCCATCGCGTTTCCCCAGATGATCGTTCCGCCCGAGCCGACCCAGGCGCGCAGCAAGCAGGCGTTCGAGCGCCTGCTGCAGGTGGGCGAGCAGTTGCTGGCGGAGAACCGCTTCGATGAAATCGGCGTGGCCGACCTGGCCAGGCTGGCCGAGACCTCGGTCGGCACCTTTTACCGCTTGCTGAAAGACAAAGACACCCTGAGCCGCTTGCTGCTGCAGCGCTTTTTTTCCGACATGGTGACGCAGGTGGAAGCGCTGACCGAGCTGCACCAGTGGCAGACGCGCAGCCTGGAAGATTTCATTCGCGCCATGGTGGCGATGTTCGTGGCGGTCAATCATGGCCGGCGCGGTGTGCTGCGCGCGCTGATCACGCGTTCGTCGCAGGACGCCCAGTTCCGCGACCGCGTGCACCAGATCAATCATTTGATTTCCCAGCGCACGGTGGCCGTGCTGGCCAGCAAGTCGGCCAGCATTACCCACCCGAATCCCACCCAGGCCATGATGGTGGTGCCTCCGGTGCTGCTCGGCATCCTCAACCAGCATACCCTGACCGGTTCGCTGTCGTTTTTGCCGGCCGCGGCGCTGGAAGATGAGCTGGTGCGCGTTGCCCTCAATTATTTACGTTAATAACAAATTTAGCTTGAAATCGGAATTCGGATTCCGTATTATGTTTTCCAAGGCAGGCGCCAGCGACCTGCCAATGAACACACAGCATGTTCACAGGAGACAAGAATGCGGCGCCATGCGACATCCGATGTCAGTTTGCATTATCTCGATTTCCACGCCGGTCCGGGGCAGGGCGATCCCGTGTTCCTGCTGCACGGCCTCGGTTCCTGCGGCGAAGACTGGCGCCCGCAGATCGACGCGCTCGCTGCCAGGCATCGTTTGATCGTGCCCGACCTGCGCGGCCATGGCATCAGCCCCGCTCCCGAAGGCGCCTGGCGGATCGGTGACTTCGCCAACGATATTTTCAATCTGATGGACCAGCTCGACTTGCCGCGCGTGCACCTGGTCGGCTTTTCGCTAGGTGGCATGGTGGCGCTGGAAGTGGCCAACCGCGCGCCGCAGCGGGTCGCTTCGCTTTGCCTGATCAACTCGCAACCGTTCCAGGGCGGCAAACCCGCGTCCCTGTTGTTTACCTACTGGCTGCGCCGCACGGTGATCGCCACCTTCGGCTTGAAGGCGATGGGCAGGATCATCGGCAAGAAACTGTTTCCCGAGCCGGCGCAACAGGGCCTGGTCGAGCGCTTTGCCGCGCAGATGGCCGGCATGTCCAGGCGCGCATACCTGGCGGCGCTGGACGCCATTTTTCACTGGCAGATCGTGCTGCAGGCGCCGGCCCTGGCCACGCCGCTGTTGATCGTGGCGGCCGACCAGGACTACACGCCCGTCGCCAGCAAGCAGGCGTTTGCCGCACAGTTCCAGCATTGCGAATTCCGGATCATCGCCGATTCGCGCCATGCGACGCCCCTGGACCAGGCGCCGCGAGTCAACGCGTTGTTGCAGTCCTTCCTGTCCTTACCGCCACATTCAAAATAAACCGGCCGCCTGCCGCATTGGCAGGGGCGCGCTTGCAGTGCTGACATACCGTGCCCTCGCGTGCGGCGGGCAGCGTGACGCCTGGTCATCCTGGAAGCGTGCCCTTGTGCATGTCGCAGCGAGCTCGATAACAAGGAGACCTCATGAAACCTGCTTTGAAATTGCTGCCCGCCGCGCTGGCTCTTGCCGGCGCTTTCACCTTGGCCCTGCCTGCGCAGGCCCAGGACGCCACCGCCACCGTCGACGACCAGGAAGCCAGGGAGCGCATGGAAACCGTCACGGTTTCGGCGCGCCGGCGCGAAGAGCGTCTGCAGGATGTGCCGCTGGCGGTCACCGCGTTTTCCGCCAAGGCCCTGGAGCGTGCGAATATCCAGAGCCTGGCCGACTTGCAGGAAAGGGTGCCGAACCTGACCGTGTACGCCTCGCGCGGCACCAATACCACGCTCACTGCATTTATCCGCGGCGTGGGCCAGGCCGATCCGGTATGGGGCGTTGACCCTGGCGTGGGCATCTATTTTGACGACGTGTACATGGCGCGCCCGCAAGGCGCCCTGCTCGATGTGTTCGACGTGCAGCGCATCGAAGTGCTGCGCGGCCCGCAAGGCACCTTGTACGGCAAGAACACCATCGGCGGCGCCATCAAGTATATTTCACGCCCATTGGCCAGGGAAAACGGCGCATCGGCGGAAGTCGGCATCGGCAACTACCAGCAGCGCAATTTCAAGGCGGCCTTCAACCTGGCCAGCGAGAACGGCGTGTGGCGCGCGCGCCTGGCTGGCGCCAAGCTCGACCGCGACGGCTTCGGCCGCAACACGTATAACGGTGAACAGGTCAGCGACCAGGACAGCACGGCGGCGCGTGTCTCGGTAGGCTATTTTCCGCAAGACGTCCCCCTCAGCATCGTGCTGAGCCTGGACGCCACCGACGACAAATCGGGCGTGCGTGGCTTCCAGCGCATGAGCACCAGCGCCTTCGATCCGCTGCGCCGTCCGCCGTCCAGCAGCGCCTACGATATTCAAAGCGGAATGCCGGGCAACAACTTCACGCACAACCGCGGCGGCTCGCTGGTGGCCAACTATGCGCTGTCGAACGACTGGGCGCTGAAACTCATCGGCGCCAGGCGGCGCAGCAATTCCGAACAGACCATCGACTTCGACGGCCTGCCGCTGCCGATCGCCGATGTGTTCGGCGACTCGCGCGACGAGCAGAAAAGCCTGGAACTGCAGGCTTCCTATGGCGGCGACTACGGCTCCGGCGTGATCGGCCTGTACCGCTTCGAAGGCACGGCCGGCGGCGGCATCTACAACAATTTCCTGGGCCGCCAGTTTACCTCGGCCGTCAGCACGGTCGAGACCGACAGTACCGCGCTGTACACCGACTGGACCTGGCCGCTGGGTGCTTTGTGGAGCGTCAATGCGGGCTTGCGCCACACGCGCGAAACCAAGCGCGCCATCGTGCTCAACCAGGTGTTCGCCGACGCCGGCTTTACGCGGCCGCTGCAGAACGCGGCCGACTTCGACAAGTCGCTGTCAGTGAGCAATACCTCGCCCAAGCTGTCGCTGCGCTACCAGGCGTCGAGCACCACGAACTTGTACGGCAATGTTTCGCGCGGTTTCAAGTCGGGCGGCTACAACGTGCGCGCCAACAACCTGGTGGTGGCCGATTCGGCGCGGCCTTACCGCGATGAAACACTCGACGCGCTGGAAGTGGGCATGAAGTATGCCGCGCCCGACGACACCTTCGACGTGAACGTGGCGCTGTTCCACAACCGCTACAAGGATATCCAGTTATCGGTGTTTAGCAGCTACACGCAGCCAGGCGGCTTGCCCGGTTTCTATGGAGACTTCACGAATGCGGGCAAGGCCACCGTGCAGGGCGCCGAATTCGAGTTTTCATGGCGGCCCAACCGGCAATGGGAAGTCAACGGTTTCCTGGCTTTTCTGGACGCCAGTTACAAGGAATTCATCAGCGCTGGCCAGGATATCGCCGCCACGCAAAAATTCAGCAATACGCCGCGCAAGCAGTTGGGCCTGAACCTCGGCCGCACCGACCGCGATGTGCTGGGCGGCACCTTGCGCAGCATGCTCGGCTATGGCTACCGCAGCAAGGTCTATCCCACCACCGACCTGAGCGAGACCCTGGCTCAGGGTGGCTACGGCTTGTGGACGGCCGGCGTGGTGTGGGAGGGGGCGAAAAACTGGACCTTCAGCCTGCACGGCAGCAACCTGGGCAACAAGCGCTACCGCACCGATGGCTACAACATTCCTGCTGTCTATATTCTCGACGGCTTCTATGGCCCGCCGCGCCAGGTGATTGCCAAGGCGGGTTATAAATTTTAAGCGGCAGTAATCTCAAGGAGACTGACATGCTTTACCAACAACTGCGTCATTTTTTTTAGGTACTGATCGTTTGCGGTGGCCTGCTGGCGACCCTGCCGGCCTCGGCCGGGCAATGGGACTTCGGCCTGCATGCCAGCCTGTGGGGTTCGCGCGAATACCAGGTCTGGCTGCCCAGCAATTACAACCCCGGCACAGCGTTGCCGGTGGTGCTGATGCTGCATGGCTGTGGCTCGGAACCGAACAGCATGGCGGCCGTCAGCCGCTACAACGCGCTGGCCGACAGCGAGCATTTTATCGTTGTCTATCCGCGCCAAAACGCCAGCGCCAATCCCATGCGCTGCTGGAACTTCATGCTGCCGCTGAACCAGGAGCGGGGCACGGGCGAGCCGGCCGTGCTGATGGGCATCCTCAACAAGGTGAAGAACCAATACGCGGTCGACAGCCGCCGCGTGTATGTGACGGGTATCTCGGCCGGCGGCGCCATGGCCTCCATCATGGCGGCCTGCTATTCCGATGTGTTTGCCGCCGTGATGGTGCATTCGGGCGGCATGTACAAGGGCGCCACGGGACTGGTGACGGCCGCCGATTCGCTGTTCAACGGCAGCAGTTTCGATCCGAAAATGCGCGGCCGGGACGCCTGGCAGTGCTCGGGGTCGCCGCGCCGCCTGATGCCGACCATGGTATTCCACGGCACGGCCGATATCGTGGTCAACCCGGTCAATGGCGAGCAGACCGTCGAGCAATTCCTGCAGACGAATGACTATGGCGACGATGGCCTCGACAATGACAGCGTGCGCTACCGTGCCGACAGCATCGTGCGCCAGAGCGTGCCGTATGGCCGCAGTTACACCATCGACACGTATGTAGCCCACGGCGCCGTGATCGCGCAGAAATACACGGTCGAAGGCATGAACCACGCCTGGAGCGGCGGCCCGCCGGGCTGGCCTTTCAGCGATGAGCTGGGCCCGGACGCGACCACCATCAGCTGGAATTTCTTCAAGAATTACCAGCGCTGAAGGCCCGGCTTCATTTCAGCAGCCGCTGCATCATGATGTCGAAAAAAAGCGGCTGGCTTGATGCCAGGCAAACCTGGGCGTTGGGCTGGCCCTTGGTCTCTCGCGTAAAACCGTCGTCGGTGACGGCGATGCGCAGCGGCGTGGTGGGGCAGCTGGCGGGATCGATCAGCCAGGTGACGGGCACCACGTCGAACAGCGACGGCATATTGCTTGACCACGGCTGGTAGCTGTCGATCCATTGATGGTAGAGCAAGGTGACGGCGTCGGTCAGCGGTGAGCCGTGGC
The DNA here is from genome assembly GCF_057291295.1 of Janthinobacterium sp. 1L-D-8-B-C4. NCBI lineage: Bacteria > Pseudomonadati > Pseudomonadota > Betaproteobacteria > Burkholderiales > Oxalobacteraceae > Janthinobacterium > Janthinobacterium sp. 1L-D-8-B-C4. Next base: position 139,829 of record NZ_JBXAVX010000005.1, on the reverse strand, counting down.
CGAAGATGGCGTTGCGCTCGACTTCGTCGAGGCGGATCTGGGTCGAGTCCAGCGGCATCATGACGAGCGGCACGCCAGAGGCAAACAGCGCCTGCGCGCCGGCAATATCGGACACGATGTTGTATTCCTTGTCGGCCGGTCGCACCGGTACATACTGCGACTTGCGGTAGCCGGCCCGTACCGAGCCACCCATCATCACCACCTGTTTCAGCTTGGCAAAGCCAACCTTGTCGCGCGCGATCGCCGCGCCCACATTCGTCAGCGGCCCCAGCGCCAGCAAGGTGACCTGGCCTGGCTGGCGCGCCGCTTCGCGCAAAATGAAACTGGCGGCGTCTTCCGGTGTTTTCGCCGGCGCCTGCCCGCGCAGCGCATAGCGCGCCTGGGTAAATGGCGTGGGGTTGGCGGTGGCGGCGCCTTGCGCCACGGGAATGCCGGCATGGCCGGTGTCGCGCAGAAAACGTTCCAGCAGGCGCGTGCGCAAGGCCGTGTCGCCCCAGGCGGTGGTGATGCCGATAATCTCGATATCGGGACTTTGCAGCAGCAGCGCCAGCGCAAAGGCGTCGTCGATATCGTCGCCGATATCCATGTCGACGATGACTTTATGGGGAACAGCGGGCGCGGCTGGCGCTGCGCTGGCAGCGCCGGGCAGCAGCATGCTGGTGACGAAAAATGGCAGCAGGGCCGCGCGACGCAGCAGCAAGGAACAGAGGGACATGGCAAACCCGGAGAAGTGAACAAACAGCCGCGATTTTAGCAGCGTGCTGTGCGGCAATCGTTGGATTGCTCGCGTTTGTTTTGCCACTGGCCCATAATGACGCCCATGGAGATGGTATGAAAGTTATATCAATCATGTCAGAATAATCATGGATGGGTGTTTGGAAATGGACGAGTTGAAAGCCAACGATGTGGCGCTGGTGCAGTCGATTGCAGCCGTACCCACCATCATGCGCGTGATTGCGGAAAGTACCGGTTTGCGCTTCGTGTGCGTGGCGCGCGTGACGGAGGATTCCTGGACCACCTGCGCCGTGCTCGACGGCCTGGGTTACAACCTGGCGCCCGGCGATGAACTGGTGCTGTCGAGCACCTTGTGCGACGCCGTGCGCACGCGGCAAACCGCCATCATCATCGACAGCGTGGCCGCCAGCGACCTGTACCGCGACCATCCGACGCCGAAGCAATACCGCTTTGACAGCTATTTTTCGATCCCCTTGTACTGGCAGGACGGGCAATTTTTTGGCACGCTGTGCGGCCTTGATCCGGAACCCCACAGCCTGGCGTCGCAAAAGGTGCGCGATTCGCTGCAGCTGTATGCGGAACTGATTTCGCTGCAGCTGGAAACGGGCAAGCGCATGATCGCCACCGAAGGCGCCTTGCTGGCCGAACGCGAAACGGCCGAGCTGCGCGAGCAGTTCATCGCCGTGCTGGGCCACGATTTGCGCACGCCGCTGGCCTCCATCGTCAATGGTGCAGAACTGATCAAGCTGATGTCACCTGGCAACAAAGCCAGCAAGGTGGCCGAGCGCGTCGCCCGCAGCGGCCACCGCATCGGCGGCCTGGTCGATGATCTGATGGATTTTACTCGCGGCCGCCTCGGTGGCGGCATCCCGCTGGCAATGGTCAGCACGGCCGCCCTGGGTGCGCAACTGGCGCATGCGGTGGCCGAGCTGGAAAGCAGCCATCCGGGCCGGCGCATCCACAGCCAGATCGACCTGCAGTGCGAACTCGTCTGCGACCCCAGGCGCCTGACGCAATTGCTGTCGAACCTGCTGGTCAATGCGCTGATCCATGGCGACGCCAGCCAGGCCATCCACGTGACGGCGCATTGCCGCGACAACGAGCTGCTGATCACCGTCGCCAACCAGGGCCAGCCAATCGCACCGGCCACCCTGGAACGCCTGTTCCACCCCTTCTGGCGTGGCAACCAGTCCAACCCCGGCGCCGCCGGCCTGGGCCTGGGTTTGTATATCGCCTCGCAGATCGCCCGCTCGCACCGGGGCGAGTTGAGCGTCAGTTCGACCGATGCAGGTACCGTGTTCAGCTTCCGCATGGCCCTGCCGGCATAGTTGATCGCACCACCATCAGTTGCTGAAAATCAAGTATCGCCTTGCCTGCCCGTGGCATTGTCGTTTTTCTACGGCAACCGCAGGAGGCGGCGATGGATGGTGGCGATGATTTTCCAGAATTTTTCGAGCAAGACCACCTGCTGGGCGCAAACCGCCCCCTGCGCTTGCGCCTGGCGCCCATGCCGGGGCTGCCTGCGAAAGCCTTGATACCGCAGAGCGTGTTCGGCCGGCAAGCCATCTGCGGCGGTGTCGAGTATCGCGTGCTGTGCGTGTCGTGCCATGCAGGCTTGCCACTGGCCAGCCTGGTGGCGCTGCCAGCTGCGCTCGATATCGTCACCGACCAGGGTCATTTGTCCAGCGTGTGCGGCATCATCACTGAAGCGAGCGCCGGCGACAGCGATGGCGGCCTGGCCAGCTACCAGCTGGTATTCACCGATGTATTTTCCATCATGGAAAAGCGCATCAATACGCGCGTGTTTCGCCGCCAGAGCGATATCGATATCGTCCAGCTGCTGCTTGACGAATGGATACGCAGCAACAGCGTCCTGGCGCATGCCTTCCAGTATGCCTATGCGGATTTTTTTGAAGCGGAAAGTTATCCGCGGCGCGAGTTCGTAATGCAGCACAACGAGTCCGATGCGGCCTTCGTGCGCAGGCTGCTGGCGCGTAGCGGCGTGGGCTGGTTTTTCCGTGCTGGCAGCCCTGGCCCGGCCCATGCGCCGTCCGAACCGTCGCATACCCTGGTGCTGTTCAACCATGCCGATGGCTTGCGGCAGAGCATGGTGGGCAGCGTGCGCTACCATGCGGAACGTGCCACCGAAGAGCGCGATACCCTGAGCGCCTGGAGCGAGGTGCGCACCTTGCAGGCAGGCAAGGTCACCCGCCATCGCTGGAATGAAGAGCATCCGCGCGGTCGCGCTTTCATGTCGGCCGAGATGGCGGCGCAGGGCAGGGGTGGCATGCACGGCAATGCGCTGGCCGCCACCCTCGACGATTACCTGGTGTTGCCGCCACGTACGGCACAAACGGGTGCCTCGGACCATGAAGCGCTGTGTCATCTCGGCATGCTGGCGATGCAGCGTCACGATTACGCCAGCCATTGTTTCCATGCCGAAGGCAGCGTGCGCGACCTGTGCGCGGGCGAATATTTCACCTTGACGCATCATCCCGATATCGATCGCCTGCCTGCGGCTGAACGCGAATTTGTCGTCACCTCGCTGCAGGTGGCGGCGCAGAATAACCTGCCGCAGGCGCTGGCCGCGCGCGTGGCGCGCTTGTTCGAACGCAACCGCTGGCTGCAGCAGGGTGATGCGTTGCTGCAACGCGATTTCAATACAGTGGTGGCGCACGGCCCCTTGCGCCTGCATGTCGCCTTGACGGCAGTGCGGCGCGGCGTACCCATCGTGCCGGCCTATGATCCGCGTACCGATTTGCCGCCGCTGGCGATGCAAAGCGCGGTGGTGGTGGGGCCGGCAAACGAAGAGGTACATTGTGATGCGCATGGCAGGGTAAAGGTGCGCTTTCCCGCCACCCGCCCGGCCGACCATCAGCATGCGAACGGCACCGGCGCAAGCGACAGCGCTGCCGATTCCGCCTGGGTGCGGGTGGCGTCGAGCTGGGCCGGCAATGGACCGGGCAGTAGTCGGCAGTGTGGTTTTCTCGGGCTGCCAAGGGTAGGCAGCGAAGTCTTGCTGGCGTTTCCCGGCGGCGATCCGGACCTGCCGGTGATCGTCGGCCAATTGTATAACCACGGCGCGCAGCCGATTGCCCTGAGCAAGTCGGGAGACCTGCCTGGCAACCGCTATTTGTCGGGCATGAAAAGCCGCGAAATCAAGGGTGGCCGCGCCAACCAGTTGCGCTTCGATGACGCGCCGGGGCAGATCAATGCCCAGCTTGCCAGCGACCATGGCGATACGCAGCTGAACCTGGGCTGGCTGACGCGCGACCGTTCCAACGCCCAAGGTGGGGCGCGCGGCGAAGGCGCCGAACTGCGCACCGAAGAACAACTGTCGCTGCGGGCAAGCAAGGGCATGCTGCTGTCGGCATGGCGGCTGCACAGTGACGAAGGCGGCCAGATGGCGCGCGGCGAGATGCTGGCGCTGATGGAGAACTGCCTGCAGCTGTTCCGCTCGCTGGGCAAGTATGCCGCCAGTCACGAAGGCGGCCAGCCTGAAGAGCAAGCCCAGCAGGAGTTGCAGCAGGCGCTGAAAAGCTGGGAAGGCGCCAGCAATACCGCACCGCGCATGGAACCAGGTGGCGCGCCCCTGATCGCCGTCACGGCGCCGGCCGGCATCAGCTTTGCCAGTTCCAAAGCCATCATCAGTTATTCCGCCAGCAATGTCGATACGGTGGCGCAGCAGCATCTGCAATGGGTGGCGGGGCAACGCTGCAGCGTGAATGCCGGCAAGGGCATTTCGCTGTTCGCCCATGCCGATGGCCTGCGCGCCATTGCCCATCACGGCAAGTTGCTGCTGCAAAGCCAGCACGACGACACCGATATCAATGCAGGGAAAAATCTCAAGCTGGCGGCCAGCGAGGGCAAGATCACGGCCATGGCCGACGAGATCGTGTTGATCTCCAAGCATGGCGCCTTTATCCGCATCGCCGACGGCATTACCTTTGGCAGCGACTCGCCGCTGAAGTTCAATGCGCCCAGTTTTGCCTTTGGCGGCGCGCAAAGCATGGAAGCGCAATTGCCGGGCTTTGCCGATGCCAGGGCCGACCAGCAATTCCAGTTTGAATATGAAGACGATGATGACCAGCAGGAACCGCAACTGGCGCCGCAATCACCGTTTGAAGTGCAACTGGGCGATGGCTCGACGGCGGATGGACGCAGCGACGAGGCCGCCAAGAGCGAGCTGCTGGAACGCGACGCCATGCACCTGGCTGGCATCGAAGTATTCAACAACAAGGATTGACAACAACGGGAGCGGCGATGAGCATCTATCCGAAAGTACCGTATGTGGTGGGCAAGGACGTGACCGTCCTGCATTGCGAACGCACTGTCTGCAAGAAGGTGAAAATACGCCGCAATCTGCCGGGCAATATCATCGTCATCCATGGCGTCAATGATCTGGGCGTCAGTTACAAGGCGGTGGAACACGGCCTGTGCGAGGGCTTGAAAGAGCGCCTGGGGCGCGGCTTTACGCCGGCGTCCTACCGCATGCCGGTGGCGGCCGACAAGGACAAGCTGGAAGAAGACCCGGACGCCGTGTTTTTCAAGCGCAGTTTCAATGAAGAGACGAACAGCCCGGTGATTCCGTTTTACTGGGGCTACCGTGAGGTGTCTGACAAGACCGGCACCATGAATGGCCAGTTTGTCGATCGCCATGGCAACCGGCTGGACAAGGATCTGTCCAAGGAAGGCGGCCCTTTCGGCAACGCCACCAGCAGCCTGCCGGATATGTGGCGCCGCGGCATCTATGCGCCACTCGATCCGATGGGCGATGCCCTGCGGCCGTTGCGCACCGCGCCGGGCCGCATGTATATGGTGCTGGCGGCACAGCGGCTGGCGGCATTGATTTCCATGATACGCGACTATGATACGCAAGAGACGGTGAGTATCGTCGCGCACAGCCAGGGTTGCTTGTTGTCGCTGCTGGCGCAGGCCATGCTGATGGAAAAGGGACTGGCGCCCGCTGACAACCTGATCCTGATGCATCCTCCGTATAGCCTGGTCGATTACATTCCCTCGCTGATAAAAGTGCTCAGCACGCTCGACGGCGGCGAGGATGCTGCCATGGGACCGTATTACCATCTGCTTGACGGGATGCAGACGCTGTCGGCGCGGTTGAAGACACTGGTCAATATCGTGGCTGGAGTGGCGAATGGGGCAGGCAAAGCGGCTGCGCCGGCGTTTGCCGAGTTGAAAGATGACAAGCATCGGGGTATGGTCGGCAGCGGCTGGAAGGCGGAAGCGGACCGCGACAACCGCGGCAAGGTGGTTCTGTATTTTTGCCCGGAAGATATGACGGTGGCGCTCGATAATATCCAGGGCATCGGCTGGGATGGGGTAGCCGATATTGCCACCGGTAGCGAGATCGCGATAGAGGAAAGAGCCTATCTGGAGAACGGCAAGAAAGGTGTTACCAGCATTCCCTTTTTGCGTGATCATGTGCGCAAACCGCTGGAGGAGCTGGGCCAGCATTTTTACCAGCGCGTATTCAGCAACAAGGAAAGGCTGGACCCTGCGACGGGAAAAGTTGGCGTGTCGCTGGTGGGAAAGCCACCGCCGTTCGATTTTCCGTTGCGCCTGCAGACGGAAACAGGGAAGTCACATGTGGAAGTGTCGCAGCGTGGCAATCGTGCGCAACACAAGCAGGGCGCCTGGCCCATCGATACCAAACTCGGCAAAACCGATCAGCGTCAAGGCATCCGCACCATCACGGGCGAAGCCTTGCCCAAGCCCGTGCCGGCAGATTTGCGTGGCACGTCGCAAGTCGATCCTGCCAGCATCCCAACAACATCAAGGATGAGGAATCGCTCAGTCAAAGATCAGGGGCCGGTCGAGGAGGTCGATCCCTGCGAAGCGACGATCGCCCCGACCAGCGGACGCGGCATGCTGGTGCACAAGGAATTTCGTCCGGATCCAAGGGGCTGTGAAAAGTATCCTGACAGAGAAGAATTCCTTGGTGATCAAGACCTGGCCTTGATGACGGCCAGCTATAACAAGGAAAAGGGGCTGGACAAGAAACCCGAGGCTGACCGCCGCACGGTCGTTTCCGCCAAACGCTATCCCGATTGCAATGTCGTGGCCGATATACAGGAAAGCCCGAATGAAGCGCGCCTGCGTTGGCAGCATGAAGTGAGCGCCAAATCGTTTCACAGCTCGATTATCGGCAGCGCGAAAAACCATCGCCAGGTAACGGCGTATGACGTGGCCATCGGCAGCGGCAAGGCCAGTTCGGATCCGAAGTTTTATGCGTATTTGTGTGCGGTGGCGGATTGGCGGATCAGAAAACCAAAGACTAACGATAAACCAAGAAAGGGGATTCTTTTGGAGGAACTATTTCGTGATTCGTATTCTGTTTATTTAAATGTGGAGCCCCCATGGCGAGCTGCAATTATTAATGGAACCATTGACTATTACAACAGCGGTGTCTTGCCTGCAGGACTGCCATTGCTGTCAGGGGGCCTGTGGAAGATTGTCATCTCACACACAAGAACGCTGAAGATGGTGACTTGAAATCCGGCAAAAAATATACATCAATGTCGATCGATGAACGATTACTCAAAGGTGATGATCATGATGGTGCGTTTATTCTGGGTTGTATCGGTTTTGCTTGTCCTGGTTGCGGGAGTGTGGTGGATAACTGCCACCGCAAAGAGCGGTAGCCGGCAGCAGATAGCGCAGCAGCCGTTGGCAGAGGCAAATGCCAGGGCTGGCGAGCAGGCGCGACGCGAGTATGTACTGGAAGTGATAGGACTGGGTGTCACGCTGGACAAGTACCGGCAAGGAAAGCTTTGGGATGCCTTGCAACAGGGAAGTCCTTTCACAACTATCCGCGAGCAGGACCCGAAGAAATATCCGTGGACAGCATCAGACAAGGATGGGACAGGCGGTACCCGAGCCTATGACGCGCTGGAAAACGGGATCAATTTCACGCCAATCTGCTGGGGAATGCCATCGTTTTATGCCGGTACGCCGATACTTGATCCTTCTAAACAGCCGAGTCCGGCTGATCCGATGGCAGGGCTGGTAGCCGGGGCTGTGACCGGTGGATTGCCCATGCATCTCTTCTCGACCGCATCCTGGAAGCTCGACGTGCATCCCGATGATCTGTTGAACGAAGTGTTCGCGTTTTTTGATGCGCATCCGGATGTGCCTTATGTTGTGGTGCACTCCGAAGACAGCGTCGGTACCAGGGATGGAAATCGCAAGCCTGGTGAAGATAGGAAATTGAAGGATGGCTATTACATCCCGGATATGCCAGACGCCACCGCCGTGTTTATCCTGGCGCGCAGGGAGCGAGTCGCATCCATGCTGCCCTATGTATGGGAAGATCCTGAGAATAAATTCGTCAATGAGCAGCTGAGGGCCATGTATTTTGAATTAATGAATTCCTTGGCCTCACCGCCGGACTCCAGATGGTCCAATATCCCTGTGCCCCGCCAACCCACCGTCCCCGAATGGCTCGCCGCCACCGCCAAATTCGCCCAGCGTCCCGATGTCCGTGGCGCTGGCTTGTACCAGTTCAATGCCATCAACCCGTGGATCAACCGTCCGCCGCAAACCTGGAAACCGACGCCGTGGTTTCCGATTCCGTGGAACCGCGCGCAGATGGAGACCTTCGACCGCCTGCCGTCGTTCGGCTTCGTGCACCGTCCGGTGTTTGTCAAATTCAAGGACGAGAACGGCAAGCCGGTGACGCGCCGTGACGAGCGGCAGAAGATCTTCAATGCGGGCTGGCAGGAAGCACTGCAGACCTTGCCGGAAACCGAACGCAGCAAGGGCGCGGCGCGCATTATTGCCGCCACCGGCAAGCAGCCGGCGCAGCATTTGATGTTGGAAAGCATGCTGCACGAGTATGCAGAGCAGGGCGGGCCGGAGCTCGACAGCAGCAAGTCGGCCCAGTTCATCAATACCGACCATCGCTTGGGCAATACGGGCGCGGCCACCTTTTTCGTGCAGATGGCGATCGGCGTGATGGGCAGCTATCGCGACGGTGGCGCCAGCGCGGCCATCAACCTGCGCGACCGCGATGAAGCAAGCATCATTTTCATCACGCCACCGACGGACGCGGTGCGCAAGGAACAGGAGCCACGCGAGATCTTCCGCAGCAGGGTCACGCCGTCCGTCGACCCCGCCAACTATGCGGCGCCGTCGGTGGAAGCCCTGCTGGATCAGCAGGCCGGACATTAAAGGAGCATGCCATGCGCAAAGTCATCCGTCTCGGCGACGCCACCACGCACGGCGGCAAGGTGGTGTCCTGCGCCGCCAGCCACTTCACGGTGGGCGGCATCGCGTTGGCCTGTGTCGGCGACCTGTGCAGTTGCCCGCTCAAGGGCCACAACGGCTGCACCATTTCCAGTGGTAGCGAACGTCACACCATCAATGGCATCGCGGTGGCGTTCGAAGGCGACCGCACCAGCTGCGGCGCGACCCTGATTGCCGGTGGCGCCACTTATGGTGACACCTGAGTTCCCCCTGATCCACCTGCCGCTCATCTATAATTCCTCGACCGACCTCTCAAGGAATTGCATGCAAGTTACTCCCCTGCGTCCACTGGCGCTGCTGGCCTTGTTGGCCTGCAATTTGTCCGCCAGCGCGGCCGAGCGCACGGCCACGGCCGGCGAGCGCAAGTCATTCGACGATTTTTATGCACAGGCGCATCCGAAGGACAAGCCGGCCCGTACGCTGTTCGAGGTACGGCGCGACGATGACAAGCGTGACTGGACTGTCAGCGCCAGCACGGAAGCGGCGCCGCACCGGGGGCAGGGCGCGCTGTGCCGCGCCCATCGCACCACCTTTGTATTGAAGGGCGCCGGCAGGCAGGCGCGCTGGGAAGAGGCCGGCGTCGACTATTACGCCTGGCTCGACCGTGGCGCCTGCCGGCCGGTGGCCGAGCCGGTGCGCTTGCTGCAGCGCGTGCCCGATGCCGAACTCGAAGGCGTGCTGCTGTACCAGAAGCCGCTATTGGCGCGGGCGCGTCTGTTGATGGCGGGCAACACCGAATGCGCGCCGTTGCGGGCCTTGAACTTCAGCCTGGCGGCGGTCGACGTGGGGGCGTCGCGGCCACAGGCGCAAGAGCAGTATGCGCTGGTGTTCAGGAGCGACCGCAACAGTTATGCCCGCATCTGGCTGCGCAAGAGCGGCCAGCAATATGATGCCTGGACGGTGACTTGTCCGCCGGTGCTGTAAACTACGGACCTTGTTTTTTCTCTTTGAGTGCCCGCCATGAACCAGAACTCCACTTCCGCCCGCAGCTGGGGCACCGTCGTCACCCATAGCGACGAGATGGCCATCATCTACCGCTATGTCGATACCTTCCATGACGACTGGGATTTGTCGTCGCAGCCGGACCGCATCATCATTGCCTGGCGCTATGAAGACGAGACCGGCATGCCGTCGCCGAACGAGCGCGAGCATATGGAAGAGCTGGAAGCGGCGCTGGAACCTGTGGTCGAAGCGGACGGTTTTGCCACGCTGGCGCTGGTGTCGACCGGCGAGAACCTGCGCGAATGGATTTATTACACGCAGTCGGGCGAGGAATTTTTCAATCGCCTCAATACGGCGCTGGCGCCGCGTCCGAAGTTCCCGATTGAAATTCGCAGCGCAGCCGACCCGGCATGGTCCACTTATGCAGGGTTCATGGCCGCTCTCCCACAAGGCTGATCAGCTCAACGCTGCGACGACGATGCGCGTGGCGGCGGTAATGATGTCCTGGTTGGTCGGCGCATTTTTTTGTTCGCGCGTGTAGTAGATGGCGATCACCAGCGGCGCGGTCGCGTCGCCGGACGGGTAGGCCACGCCGATATCGTTGACGCTGCCGTAAGCGCCCGAACCGGTCTTGTCGGCCACGCTCCAGCCGGCCGGTACGCCGGCGCGGATGCGCTGGTCGCCGGTGGTGTTGCCGCGCATCCAGGTATCGAGTTGCTGGCGCTGCGCTGCGGGTAAGCTGGTACCCAGCAGCAAACCATCGAGGCTTTGCACGGTGGCGGCCGGGCTGGTGGTGTCGCGTACCTCGCCCGGAATCGCGCTATTGAGTTCGGTTTCCCAGCGTTCCAGCTGGAACACATCATTGCCGATGCTGCGCGCGTAGGCGGTTACTGCCTGCGGGCCGCCCAATATTTTCATCAGGAAGTTCGCCGCGCTGTTGTCGCTGTACTGCAAGGTGGCGGCGCACAGTTCGGCCACGCGCATGCCGGTGGCCACATGTTTTTCCGTGATCGGCGAATAGCTGACCAGTTCTTTTGCTTCATAGCGCACCAGCTTGTTCATCAGATGCGGGTCGCTGGTGCTGCGTGCCAGCACGGCTGCCGCCAGCATGGATTTGAAGGTGCTGCACATGGGAAAACGCTCGTCGGCGCGGTGCTTGAGGCGCGCGCCGCTGCCGGTGTGCAGGGCGGACACGCCCAGGCGCCCGCCGGCAGCCTGCTCCAGCGCTGCCAGTTGCGCTTGGGCATCGAGAGCCGTGGCGGTATTGGATGCGGCATGCAATAGCGCCGTCGGGCACAGCAGCGCGGCGCCGGCCAGGATCAGCAGGTGGCGGCGGGCAGGGTTGAACTCTTCATTCATGGTTGGTTTTCTTTTTCTCGGTGGATATGGTCGCCAGCAACTCGCCGATGGCGTGCAGATTGGCCGGCTTGGTCAGGTGATGGTCGAAGCCGGCTGCGCTGGACTGGCTGCGGTCGTTTTCGCCGCCCCAGCCGGTCAACGCGATCAGCACGGCATGCGCGCCGGCCGGGGTCCGGCGCAGCGCGCGCGCGACGTCGTAGCCGTTCATGCCGGGCAGGCCGATATCGAGAAACACCACCTCGGGCAGGAATTGCGGCGCCGCGGCCAGCGCCTGGGCCCCATCGTGCACCACGTGGGTGGCATGGCCCATGATGTCGAGCACGGCGGAGAGGGTGTCGGCGGCGTCGACATTGTCGTCCACCACCAGCACGCGAAACGGCGCGGCCGCCGTGGGCAATGACTGCGCCATGCCGTCGTCCGTGGCTGGCGTGGTTTGCACCACCAGCGGCAGGCGTACCGTAAATGTGCTGCCCAGGCCGGTACCGGCACTGGCCGCGCTGGCGCTGCCGCCATGCAGCTCGGCCAGGCGCCGCACCAGCGACAAACCGATGCCCAGCCCGCCTTGGGCACGGCCCATGTTCTGGCCCACTTGCGTGAACATGTCGAACACGGTATGCAAGGATGCGGCTGGAATACCCACGCCGCTGTCGCGCACGTCGATTTGCGCTGCGTCGCCGGTGCGGCGTGCCGTCAGCACGATCTGGCCGCCGGCCGGCGTGTATTTGGCGGCGTTGTTGAGAAGATTGCCGACCACCTGCGCCAGGCGCGTGGGGTCGGCATCGAGCGGCAAGGCCTGTTCATCGACATTGACCAGCAATTGATGCTGGTTCGCTTCGATCAGCGGCATGCTCGTTTCCACCGCGCTGGCGATAATGGTTTTCAGGTCCGTGCGTTCGAGCTTCAGTTCGATCTGGCCGCGCGTGATGCGCGCCACATCCAGCAAGTCATTGACCAGATGCACCATCTGGTTCACCTGCCGCTCCATCACGTCGCGCACGCGCGCCACCGTGGCCGGCTTGTCGGCCGCCAGGCGCATGATCTGCAGGCCGTTGCGGATCGGTGCCAATGGGTTACGCAATTCGTGCGCCAGCGTGGCCAGGAATTCGGTCTTGCGACGGTCCATTTCCGACAGGTCGTCGGCAAATTGGCGCAGCTGCTTTTCGGCACGCTTGCGTTCGCTGATATCGGTAAACAGTACCGTCAATTTGACGCTGCCAGGCCCACCCAGGCGGGCGGCAAACACCTCAAACCAGCGCTCCATTGCATGCGCTTCGTTTTCATAGCGCATCGGGTGGCCGCTTTTCAACACCTGGTCGTAGATGTCGAACCAGTGCTGGTCGTGGTTGGGCACGATGCTGCGGATGGTCTTGCCGATTGCGTCGGTCAGGCCCGACTGCTTGACGAAGGCAGGGTTCGCTTCCAGGTAGCGGAAGTCGACCGGATGTCCTTGCTCGTCGTACAGCATTTCAATCACGCAAAAAGCCTGGTCCATCAGGTCGATCAAGGTGCTGTAGCGCTCTTCGCTGCTTGACAGCGCATCTTCCACCTGGCTCTGGCGCGTGATGTCGAGGATTACGCCCGGCAACTGCAAGGGCGTGCCGTCGGCGCCATATTCGGCGCGGCCGCGCGCCAGCACCGAATGGTACTGGCCGTCGACGGCGCGCACGCGGTAGCGCGATTCGAACGGCTGATGCGATTGCAGCGCCTGCTCGATCTGCCTGCCGACCCGTTCGCGGTCGTCGGGATGGATCACTTCCACGTAGCGCGCCAGCGGCGCCGGACCGGAGCTGCTGGTATCGACTGGAAACAGGCGCGCCATATTGCTGTCGACCGTCACTTTGTCTGCCACGATGTCCCAGTTCCAGGTGGCCACGTCGCCGGCGGCCAGGGTCATGCGCAAGGTTTCTTCGTTGTGCTTGCTGGCGGTGATGTCGAGCGAAATGCCGGACAGGCCAATGACATTGCCGGCTGCGTCGCAGGTGCAGGCGCCGCGCATGTGTGCCCAATGCAAGGAGCCGTCGGGCCAGCGCACGCGCACTTCCACCTCGACATCGCTGGCGCTGGTGATCGCCTGGTGCAGCACTGCTTGCCAGCGCAGGCGGTCCGGTTCAAGCATGGCGGCGCTCAAGCGCTGATAGTCCACCGTGCCGCCCTGGGCAAAGCCGAAAGTGGCCAGGCAGGTAGCCGAACACGCCATGCTGCCACTGCCCAGGTCGATATCCCAGGTGCCCATGCGCCCGCCCTGCATCGCCAGCCGCAGGCGCTGTTCGGCTTGCCGCGTGGCGGTCACGTCGGTATGCGAACCAACCCAGACGCTGACGGCGCCGTCGGCGCCGTACACCGGCAGCATGCGGGCGACAACATTGCGGTAGCTGCCGTCGGCGTGGCGCAAGCGGTATTCGGTGGTGCGCACTTCCGATGGATGGGGATAGGCGGCGTCGGCGATGGCGCGGTCGTCGGGATGCACGGCATTCAGCCAGCCCTTGCCCATCAGTTCAGCCGTGCTCTGGCCGGTGTAGGCGCGCCAGGCGGGCTGGTCGGCGTCAAAGTTGCCGGCCGTGCTGGTACTCCAGGCAATGTCGCAATGAGCGCCCAGCAGGGTCCGCGCACGCAGGGCGTTGTCGGCCAGCTGGCGTGCCCCTTCCAGGCGCGCGCTGATGTCGCGGCAGATGGCCAGCACTTGTTGTCCGGATATTTCATCGGGCGGCAAACGATGCAGCAGCACTTGCCAACCGTTGCCAGTGGCGCCGCCGATCAAGGTGGCGTCGCATTGCGCCTGGCCTTCGCGGCGCGCTGCTTGCAGCGCCGTGTGTGTCCGGATATTGTCGCTGGGAATCCATAATCTATCCCAACTGCTGCCATGCAGCATGCGCCGCGCGCTGGGGTTCAGAGCGGACAGCGTGCCGTCGACACTGATGCTGAAGACCAGGTCCGGCGTGACATCGAACAGGAACGGTACCGCATGGTTGGCGGCAGTGGCAGGCGAGGTCGGGCGGGGTTCGGGCATGGACACGGTCGGCTATGGTACGCGGACTGCAGCTGCACCGGTATGGGGCAGCGCAGCGAATGTAATTATTGCGATATTACAGGTTTTACGGACCCGGGCGTTTTCGCTTGCAGCCATGCCACACTTTTTTGTGGCTCTTTTGAAAAGTATGAAAACCACCATGAAATACCTGAAAAAGAGGTCTTTGTGGCTGAATAACCACTATCCAGGCCATTCTTTGGATGAATGGTTGTGCATGGCAACAATATTCTTGCGGCCAAAGACGCGCTTGAATTAAATTGGCGCCTTGTTTTTAAAGTTGGCGTCTGCGAGACATCGAGACGATGCGGGCATGACCGCTGCCGGCAATAGGCAGCAGGGACGGAGCCAGCGACGCCAGGAGCGGAGGGACATCCGCTCGCGCTGCCGCACCAGAAAGGTGCAGGTGACTGCATAGCGCCGCATAAAGAATACCGGAGACCGCAGGACATTCTTCGCATTACTTTTTAACTTCTGGGGAACTCTTCATGATCAAAATGTCCAAGATGCACAAGCGGCTGTGCGCCAAAAGCGCCGCCATGCTTGCCCTTTCCGCAGCCTTGCCTATCGGCACGGCCTACGCTGACGAAGCCGCTGCTGACGCAACGCCTGCCGCCAGCCAGCTGGAAACCGTGACCGTCACGGCCCAGCGCCGCAAGGAAAACATCCGCGACGTGCCGGTTTCCGTATCGATGCTGACCGCCCAAAAGCTGGACGTCATCGTCTCGGGTGGCCAGGATATCCGCATGCTGGCCGGCAAAGTGCCGAGCCTGAACGTGGAATCGTCGAACGGCCGTACCTTCCCGCGCTTCTACATCCGCGGCTACGGCAATACCGACTTCAACATCTTTGCATCGCAGCCTGTTTCCCTGATCTACGACGATGTCGTGCAAGAAAACCCGATCCTGAAGGGTTACCCTATCTTTGACGTGGCCAACGTCGAAGTGCTGCGCGGCCCGCAAGGCACCCTGTTCGGCCGCAACACTCCCGCCGGCGTGGTCAAGTTCGAGTCGGCCAAGCCGAACCTGGACAAGATCGAAGGCTATTACAGCGGTTCGGTCGCCACCCACAACACCATCAATGCCGAAGGCGCCGTCAACGTGCCATTGAGCAAAGAATGGGCGATGCGCTTCTCGACCCTGCGCCAGCACCGCGACGACTACGTCGACAACACCTTTACCGGCCAGAAAGATTCGCTGGATGGCTACAACGAACATGCCGAACGCGTGCAAGTGCTGTATGCGCCGAACACCACCTTCAATGCCCTGTTCAACGTACACCAGCGCAACACCACCGGCAGCGCGCGCGTGTTCTACGCCAACGCCATCCGTCCTGGCAGCAATGACCTGGTCGACGGCTTCGATCCGAACAAATCGTTCACCAACGCACCGAACTTCCAGAACCTGCGCACCAATGGCGCCAGCGCCCGCCTGAGCTGGGATCTGGACGGCGTGAAACTGTATTCGATCACCGGTTTCGAGCACGTCGGCAATTACCTGTCGCACGGCGATATCGACGGTGGCGCGCCAGGCATGACGCCAGCGATTCCATTCAACGTGGAAACCGCCGGCGGCATCAGCAGCGTAAAACAGTACTCGCAGGAATTCCGCGCCGAATCGAAAAACGCCGGCCCGCTGAACTGGCAGGCAGGTGTGTACTATTTCAATGAAGACGCCAACGGTTTCTCGGACACCTACACCACCGACACCCACGTGCTCGCTTCGCACCTGGCCAGCCGCCAGAAAAACACCGCCTGGGCGACCTTCGGTTCGGTCAACTACGCCGTCAACGACGCCTTCATGCTGCGCGCCGGCCTGCGCTACACGAAAGACAAGAAAGACTTCGACACCGTGGTGGCCGACCGCGTGGTGCAGGTCAATCCGACCAGCGCCGATGTCAGCAAATCCAAGTTCAACTGGGACCTGAGTGGCACCTATAAATACACCAAGGACGTGAGCTTCTACGGCCGTGTCGCTACCGGTTTCCGTGCGCCAAGTATTGCCCCAGCCAGCACCAGCGTGCCAGTCACCGTGGCCGATGCCGAAACCATCACCTCGTACGAAGCCGGCGTCAAGGCCGACCTGTTCGAGCGCCGCGCCCGCGTGGCTTTCAGCGTGTATGACTACCAGGTCAAGAACCAGCAGCTGACGGTGGTGGGTGGCAATTCGAACGTCACGCGCCTGATCAACGCCGCCAAGACGAATGGCCGCGGCGCCGAGCTGGAACTGGAAGGTTTTGTCACGCCCAGCCTTAAAATGTCCTTGGGCGGCAGCTACAACTTTACGGAAATCGACGATCCAACCCTGTCGGTGGCCACTTGCCGCAGCTGCATCGTGACCGATCCGAAAAACGCCGCCGGCAACGCCATCATCAACGGCAATGCACTGCCGCAAGCACCGAAGTGGACCGTTACCGCCACCGGCCGCTATTCGATCCCGATGGAAAACGGCGAGTTCTATGTCTACACCGACTGGTCCTACCGCAGCAAGATCAACTTCTTCCTGTACGAGTCGACCGAGTTCACCGGCAAGGCGCTGGTGGAAGGCGGCTTGCGCGCAGGTTACATCTGGCAAGACGGCAAGTATGAAGTGGCCGCATTCGGCCGCAATATCACTGACACCAAGCGCGTGACCGGCGCCATCGATTTCAACAACCTGACCGGCTTCATCAACGAGCCGCGCCAGTTTGGTGTTCAGTTCAAAGGCAACTTCTAATTGCCGATTTCAGGCGCCAGCCCTTGCGGCTGGTGTCTGCCTTGAACCCGCTACGGTTTGCGCCGCAGCGGGTTTTTTTATGGCTGTTCAGAAAGCCGCGTTGCCCAGGCCGGTATTGCCCGTCGCCAGAAGTCATCGATGTTATTTGCCTGCAGGTCAAGGCCCAGGAAGCGCGCCGCCGGCAGCAGGGCCGAGGCCAGCAAATCGGCTGTAGCAGTGCCCGTATCGAACGCCAGCGCCCCGGTCTGCTTCGACAGTTTTTCACCGAGCGCGTTATTGACCACCGGCACATGCAAATAGCCGGGATGCGGCAAGCCCAGCACATCCTGCAGATACAGCTGGCGCGGCGTCGAATCGAGCAAGTCGGCCCCGCGCACCACCTGCGTGATGCCCTGCTCGCCATCGTCGACCACCACCGCCAGCTGATACGCCCAATAGCCATCGCCGCGCAGCACGATAAAGTCGCCCACCTCGCTGGCCAGGTCCTGCCACACCGGGCCATGCCAGCGGTCGACAAAACCATACACGACCGCAGCGCCCTCAGGCACCCGCAGCCGTAGCCCGCGCGCCTCCTTGCCCGGCGCCAAGCCATGGCGGCAAGTACCCGGATACACCGCCGCGCCATGCCTGCCCGCACCCGCTTGCAGCAGTGAATCGTGTATCTCCTTGCGCGAACAGCCGCAGGCATACACCAGGCCGTCATCCTGCAAGCGCTTCAAGGCCGCTTCATACAACGGCAAGCGCCGGCTCTGCCAAGTGGCCTCGCCATCCCAGACCATGCCGCAGCGCTGCAAGCTGGCCAGGATGGCCGCATCGGCACCATCCACATTACGGTCATAGTCCAGGTCCTCGATGCGCAGCAGCCATGTGCCCTGATGCACCCTGGCATCAAGATAGCTGGCCATGGCGGCCACCAGCGAGCCCATGTGCAGGGGACCGGAGGGGGAAGGGGCGAAGCGGCCGATGTAGGGGGCGGGAGCGGTGAAGTAGGACATGGTGGTGATAGGTGCTGGTGCTGTGTGGCTCAGGGTGAGAGCTTGGCGACAGCGGCAAGTATCGGGCAGGGCGGTGGGCAAGTCAAATACTGCCCCGTTTTAATATGATCTAATTGATAATCAAATGCGTAACATTATCTTCAATGTATGAAATTTCTTCTCTGCAATAATGCGGATCATTTAATTCTCTGAAATGTAGGTCCTTGTCGAATTCGGTTATGCTGAACTTGTTACTCAGCAGTGCTACAACACTCCCCTTTTCTGGCCAGTCTGAGCAATTCAATGTTGCCAATGAATTTCCCAATGAAATTTCATGTAGCAGACATATTTTTAATTTTTCGGGTAGTTTCTTTAATAAAATAAGCCATCCTATCTCACTCGACTTTGGGAAGAAACAATCACTATTTTTTATGAATTCTATTATTCTTTTCTGTACATCGATGGATTTATCGATATTGACTAATGGTTTTGAAGTATCATTTTTTCTCGACATGATAAGTTGATCCTCGGGGTATTTTTTTGTACTGCAAGATTATGCATGAGGAAGATAATTTTATATCATGCTGTACGATTATGCTTCCCCATGGGAATTTGAATACTATTTCTGATAGTCCTTTTGTTTTGCCGGGAATGCCACTCTTTTTTTGAATTTTTTTGACGAGCGATGATTCACCGATGCCGTTGCCGACAGAATTATTTTCAAAATAATGCATTATTATGCAATATATTTTTAAGGAGTTTTCTTTTAAAGTAATCATCTCAACGACATGCTTGTCTACCCATCCGTTGATATCGAAAATAAAAATTCCAGGCTCAGGTGTTCTGGGTTTGATAAGGAATGTGTTGATAATTCTGTTCGTGACATCGTTTGCTGGGGTTTTGTTCGATACTGCAATATCTCCATTGATGCGCAACAATCCATTGATAAAATCAAAAGCATAACTTGAGATTTTAAATTTTTTCATTTTTATTATGCGTAATTTTATTGATGCATTTTCATGTAACTATTGCATTGGTTCAGCACGGTTCGTAGAGGCAAATATTGTTCCCCATAGGATCTTCCAAGTTTAAAAAACTTGCGTAGGGCACCTCTACATAATCGATGAAAAAAACAGTCTTTTCCAGTCGTTCCTTGAGTGTGTCAATGTTTCTTGTTGGCAAGGTGAATAGATTGATGGTCCCACCTTTCGCACCTATGAGATTTGCCTGCTCAATGCTTGAAGGATGCATGAACTCTATCGAGAAATTTTTGTTGTACTCGTGCGCCATTGTTAGTCGGCGACTGGTCCCTGAATTAAGCTGAATAATGCTGTCCATCGTGACAAAAAATCCAAGATGATCAATATAGAATTTTTTCGCTTCGTCAAAATTCAGCAAAGTATTCCCATATTAATGGAATCTGAAATATTAGATTTTTTCATGGATCTAATTTATTTCTGGTTAACAAGTATGGATGTAAATAGTTATTTTTAATTTATATAGATTCAAAGTTTTTATTCTGAGTAGAAGATTTTCACAAGCATCATCTTCTTCTTTGAAAACACGAAGTTCTGTTCTTATTCCTCGTTCATGGTAGAAAACCTCCCAAGATCTATTTTTTTCTCTGATGCATAGACTCTCATCCTGAATTGGATCGCCAATAGAGAACGCATCTGGCGGGATTTTTAAAATCGAAATTTGTTTTGCAATATCTGAAATATTCATAAATTCGAATTAATATTATTTTTATTGATAGGTGCAAAAAACGGATGTAGTATGATTGTGTGGGTCGTGAAAAGCATCTATTCCTCCCCAAATCCCTGCTTGCGGCAGCATGATGCCTAACTCATCTAGAAACCACCGTCTCAATTTCCTTGTATATTTTCCTTCAGGTCCAGACTGGAATCCATTCATGCCTTTTGCAGGGCCAAAGTCCCAGCATTTTATGGGGCCGTCATTTTCTTCAAAAAAACAAATAATTATTATTGTGGATTTTTTGATTTTAAAACTGGCTCTATAGGCGATTTCATCATTCTCATGCCTAATCCATACATCCCAATTCTGAGATGTCGAGTATAAATTTTTTCTTTTCATTCCTCTAAACAGGAGGATTGATTCTTTCACAGAAAAATGTCCATCTTTAAATGTAAAATCACGACTTGTATCCATAATTTTTTAAATGCTGCTAGATTCTGCGATTTTCGGCCAAATTAAAATTTATCGAAGATATTTTTCGATATTTTTCTAGTAGATATAAAGAAATATAATTTATTTTATTTTATTTTATTTTATTTTATTTTATTTTTGCTACTTTTTTGAAATTTTATTATTTTTTTATTTGCATTAATATAGTTTATTGTGTAGTTTCAGAAATGGCGTAAAAACAAGCGCAGATAAAATTTGGATTTAGAAAAAAGCAAAAAATAAACTTCCAACTCGTTTCCGGTGACTCCATATTGTTCAGTAAATGAATTATCTTTGGGCTTATTAATTTTGCGTTCCATGTGCCAGATAGATGAATGTAGATGTTATTTCTTTTTGCAATTTGCAAGTTTGCAGTTGATAAAAATTTTTTATGTGGATAAGCAAGAATTTGCATTTCGTCACCTTGATTTTTCATTTCTAAATTGATGCAAATTGCTAAATGAAATAATTTCTATTTTAAATTAATTTCTCTTTGATAGCATGGTTTTCACAATTCCAAGATATTCCAATTGCTGTGATGGTTGACTGAAGAGATGCTGACGCTGAAATATCACCCCATGGGAAGTGAAATGCAGAAAACGTCTTTGTTATCTCATCAGGGGCTCTATCGAATATTTTAGTAAGTAATTTCGCCAGACTATTTTTGTCAGCTATCAATTGATTCTCTGTGGTGTTATATCCATATTTTTTTGTATTTCCCCCATCCCACGATAGCCAAACATTTTTTATTGAAGAATTTTCAAATGTAAAATTTATGCCAAATTCAAAATCATTCAATTCTCCACATGTTGATAAGGTGTGCACATAAGTGTTTGTTTGATTAATTTCGATTTCAATTTTATTTTCTTTTGCATTCTTAAGAAACTGAAATTCGTTAATTGGAGCCATCACAATACTATCCAGTAGGAGATACCCATTTTCTGTATCAAAGGATGTTCTTATCATTTTTTAAGAATTCTTTCCATTGCGAGTCAGGTTTTCCTCAATTTCTTAAAATTATTTTTCGCATCTTCTGGTCAGGTAAGGAGGCAATATATCTCTGGAATAGGTTGATTGGATGTCACCAGTTTCCACCTTCTGCATGTGTCATCATTAATTTCATTTGGAATATATTTTTTAATATATATAATTTATGCATAAATAGAATTATCAAATTTTATTTGTAAATTATTTCTATAGAGCAGGATTGCGATTTCTGGTCAGCTTTAACTAATATATATCCCCACAAGAACGAGAAGCAATCTTCGTAGGTTGTGGTGACTTCAGCTAATTCTTTTATTGTGTGTGATATTTTAGTGCTCAAATATTCTTTTTCATTTGATAAGTCTAAATTGATTGCGTCATAACCTAATAGATTAACTTTGCCATCTTTCCATATAAGTTGAAGTTTGAATAAAGAATTGTCTTTGAATCTAAAATTTATTCTCATTTTCAAATCAAGAAAAAATATTTCTTTTATGCTATATGTTTCGTATCCATTTATATTCTCATATTTTTCTAAATTTTTTAAATTTCCAATATCGTTTTTTGCAGTGTTGCAGCTTATTTTAATGTTCCCGAGTATTTCTAAATCTCCAGTGCGTTTGTTTATTCTAATTTTATTTTCTTGGAATGTAATAATTTTTTGGCCACCTAAAACCGAGCGCAAGACCTTCTCCTGTAATATGTCGACATGCCAAGAATTTGGAATTCTATTTTATTTAATAAATCGAGAATATGCGGTAGTGAAGACGTTTCGCGACGACAACTGCCTCATGTTTACTATTACTAATACCTTGGCTATCCCTCAAGTTCAATATGCCCGCTGTCGGCCTTGGCATCCATGTCGCTACCTTTACACATACTGAAGTGCTGCTTGCCGTGTGCTGTCCAGATGCACCCCGAAGATGCCATTTTATAGCGTGATGTTTCATGTGGTGCCATGCTTGAAATTTAATTATCGATGACCGTATAATCTGATAATCATGTAATATTTTTTTGAAATCAAATATGTTACTGCCTGCCCTGAGGATGTTTCTCCCCCTAACTTTTTATTTTCTCCTGTGGCCGGATTTGGCATAAAAACGATTTCGATTTCTTGGTCATTATCTCTAATAAATATTCTAAAATCCTCAATTTTTTTGTTTCTTTTCAAAATCAACGTAAGCAATTATTATATATTTAAAGTATTTTCCTGAAATTTCATCATTAAATTTTCTAACTTTTCCCATAATTTTTCTACTTTATAAATCCATCAGTTTGTCGATATCGATATGTTCGAACGGTAAAGTTGGCGTTGCAAGTTGTCGGAGGATCGTCAAATGTACATCCAGATTTATTTTGGCTAGATTTTCAAGCAGCACTTTTCCACCAAGCACTAACGCCGGCTCAAAACCGAATACTTCGTCTGCTGCGAGTGGGCCGAGAGTGGCGATAGCACGCTCGAAAAGAGGTTGGCCTGCTTCGTCCAAAAAGTAAAAACTTTTTGGCTCAATCGAGGAAAAAAAACAACGAATGGAAAAATTCAAATCTTCTTTTCCTTTCGGTTTTAATTCCTTGGGGAGAACAAATATTTTATTAAGTGGACATGCCACCGTAACGTTTTGTCCTGTTTTTTCGCCACACGCATAAAGATAGCCAAATGCAGACCTTGCAATGACATGGAATGCATCAAGCTGTTCCAGTTGGGTATTTTCCAGCCATTCATCCAGCAGATCTTCATACTCATCGGGATCGACTGTCCAAAAAAGTCCGTTTGCGTATCCACACCATCCTTCTTCCTCCCAGTACCTTAGTAGGTGATCAGGCAATTTCCCGCGCCACTTTTCAATGCTCGTCGTAGGTACCTCAACGCGTTGTGTTGCCTCTCCAAATGCATCTATGAATACTTCAAAATCCTCATCTCTCATCGCATAATCCTTCCACGGCAAGGTTCCAGTTTGACGTTCATTTTTTGATCTCCACGACCATCCTCGATTGCTCTTTTGGCTTCAGAGTCCATTCCCGATACTCTATTATTTTGATTCCAGCTAGCGCCAATTGACGAATTTACATCGGCGCGCCCTATTCCTAAATTTTTCGCGCGCATCCAGCCGCCTGCCACCATGTCAGGATCATGTAGTGCTGCAAGCTTACTCATCACTGCTTCAGTACGAATAATCCCTTCTTTCTTTGCATCGGCTGCACTCATACCTTTCTTGCGTAAACTCTTAATAATATTCATCCTGATATCCGTGGTAGCTTGGTTTCTGACCTCCGCTTGTGCTATGTCCGCAGCTGGATTACGATTCACGGCCTTGAAGGCATCCCTAGCATCTTTGTATTGGGTGGTAGTTAAGTTATTGATTGCATCCTCCTGCCGCTTGAGCTGCTTGGCCATTTCCTTTAAATATGCCTTTTGATCGGACTGGCTCATCCGCATGAATTTCTTCTTGTCGAATGGATGGAAGCACGGCACTTTGTGTTGTCGTGCTTTGACGGCCACTTCTTTTTTCGGCTTTCTCGCACTGGAGGCGGCTTCCCGCGCCTCATCTGCCGCCTCTTTTGCCTCCCTCGCTTCCTTGGCGGCCTTGGCCTCTTTTGCTATTCTGGCCGCCTCTTCCGCTTTCCTGGCCGCCTTGAGCACTTCTTCCGCCTCAGGCGCCCCCTTGACGACCCTGGCGGCTGTTCCCGTACCCTTGGCGATCCCTGCCGCGCCTTTGGCCACCTTGCCCACCGTCGTTACTACCTTGCCACCCGGGATCATGCTGGCGACGGCAAGGCCGGCTTCGACAAATTCACCCTCGGCTGTGTAGATGGCCGCGTCCAGGGCCCCCGTCACGACGGACAAGCCGGGAACAAAACTCGCCACGCCCAGCACGCCATGGACCCAAGGGCTGGACTTCTGCCACATGGACTGTTCTGGCTCGGTTTCCGGCACAAGCGGCGGATTTGCGCCGCCGCCATCTGCGTCGATATGCGTTGTCGATGGTGGCGCCTGTTCCAGGATCACCCCTTTGGTGGTCATGGTAGTGCAATCCGCATGGCGCAGGCGAGGCGGCGAGTCACATCGTCGACGCTTCTCAATCGGATGCTTGATTGCGCAGCGGCGCTGTAGTGATTGAGTACCATGCTTAGCTCGCCAGATTCATATCGCACTCGTCGCCGTGCCGCACCACAAATTTTTTCTCCACGCGTACGGAAGTGGCGCTTTCCGTGGCGCGTACTTTGCCCTTGTTGACCCCCGACTTCATGCCGCCGCCCGTGCCCGCTTCGTTGCCGGTGACGGTGGTCACCACGCTGTCGTCGAGCAGGAATACCGGATCGCGATTGAAGAAAACCGTCTTGGCTACCGCAACGCTGTTATTCAGGTCGCCGACGATGGGGTAGGGCACCGGCACCATGCTGGAACCCATCGGGGTTTTGCATACGTCCGGCAGCAGGCTGACGACCATGAAAATGCTGTTCTTGCGGGCACCGGTAGGCATGGCCTGGTCTCCATTCAGTGAGCTGGCGCTGGCGTGTCCGCCATGGCGCGCATCGCCGATGCGTCGTGGCTGGAAATCATGCGCGCTTCCATCACCCGCACCGGTGATGCAGCCGCCAGCGTCGCGCGCCAGATGCAGACGACCTGGACGGTGAACGCCGCATGCGGTGATTCGGGGACCGCTTCGATCAGCAAGGTGTCGAGCCTGGCCGCCAGTTCACCGAGCCGGCCATCGGCAAACCGCACCAGCACGAAAGGCACATGACCGGGCAAGCAAAAGGTTAGGCGGGTGTTGCCATTGCCGTCGCGGCTCGCGCCTGGCGTTTTCGGCGGGCACATGTTGTACAGGGTGACGTTCTCGTCACCGTCCAGGTGGGGGTGTACCTGTTGATCTTCGGGGGCGCCATTCCAGTAGCGAAAATCGAAATCAAACGGCAGGCAAGGATGGCGTTCATCCAGCCATGCCTGGTCATAGGTGCCGGCCAACGGCAGCCGTGGTTGCCAGGCGCGGGCTATCACGCCGAAGCCTGCCGGCACGTGATCATGAAACGGTGCATGCGGACGCAGCCGGTCGTGCGGATAAGTCAGCTGCGGCGCCACAATCCGCTTGCCGCGGATGGCGTTCAGATACCAGCGTTCCATCCAGCCGCGGCCGACGGGATTGCCGAGGTGCACGCTATGCGCGAGCGGCGCACCAGCCTGGGTCACAGCCGCAGGCAGGCAATGTTGCTTCGGTACCCGTTGTGCATCGCTGCTGCCGGCGTTAACTTTGTTTTCGCCGCCGTAGCTGAATTCGTAGCGCAAGGGCAGGGCATGAATCGGCCTCGCGCGCGTTAGGAGCCATGCATGCAACGTGAAGCCGCTCACTAGCCGCAGCAGGCGGGGCCGGTAGCGCCACAGGCGCGGTCCGCTGACCAGCAGGTTTTTCGACAGCACCACCGCTTCTGTCTGTGCTTGCCGCCGGGCTGCCTCGCACTGCCTGGACCAATCGGCCAGTTGTGCCGCGGATGGCGGCATGAACTGGTTCATGCCATGCGGCCGTGGCGGCAGGTCGGGGACGATGGCGGCGCGTTGAATTTCGATGCCGGTCAGGAACTGTTCCAATGCCCGGCCTCCTGGCGCGTAAGCATGCGCATTGACGATCACGTCGGTACAAGGCTTGTAGGGCGCAAAATCGGACTCCTGGCGCACGCTTGAAAGATTGGCATCGCCGTAATACACGTCGCTGGCCAGCAGCGGCGTTTGTTCTTCTGCGAACGCCAGCGTACCGTCCGGCAGCAAGGTGAAGGTCAGGCGCATCACGACCGTGTGGAAACGGATATCGCGCTGGTCCAGCGCATCGAAGGCAATCGCGGGGAAGGGTGTCAGGTTGCGAAATTCCATGACGGCCCCCGGTCTAGTTGACATCCACGTCATGGCCAACAATCTGCAACGGCCCGCTCGCCTCGATGCTGATCTGAGTTCCGTTCAGGAAAATAGTGCCGTCCGACTTCATCAGTAAGGTGGCATCGCCTACCGTGATGGCCAGTTCTTCACCCGCGATCAGGTGCACTTTCTTGCCGACACGGGTGGTCTGGTTCAGGCCGACAACCGTCTGCATGCCCAGCCCGATATTCAGGCTATAGCCGAGTCCGACATTTTCCATGCGGCCCATGCCGACGTTTTGCATATAGGCCATGCCGATGGTTTCCGTTTTCGCTTTGTCGACACGCACCGACCAGTTCCGCTGAATATGATCTTTCTCGTTCCTTGCTACCGTTTTAGATCGGTTGCCACCGATGGTGATCGTCTCGTGCTGGTCGACCTTTTCCTGGCGATTGTTATGCACGGTAATCGTTTCATCCCGCCCCACCGTCTCGGTCCGGTCGCGCTTGACCTGCACGACCTCATCGCGGTCAACCGTCTTGCGGCGGTCGTTGCCGACCCAGTGCGATTCATCGTGTTCGACCTCGATGCGCTGGTCTTTCTCGGCGTGCAGCCACAGCTCTTCCTTGTCTTTGCGGTCCTCGAAGCGCAGGGCGTTGGCGTGCGAGGAAGTGCCGCTTTTTGACGAACGGCTCAGCATGCCGCTCTGGGTCTTGTTGGCCGGCAGGTCCCACGGCGGCATGTTGCGGGCGTTGTAGACGCAGCCGATGATGATGGGCATGGAGACGTTGCCGTCCAAAAATTGCACCACCACCTCCATGCCGACCCGGGGCAGGCTGATGTGGCCGAAGTTGGCGCCGGCCCAGCTTGAGACGACCCGTATCCACGGCGAGCTCTTGTCGTCGAAGTTACCGAGGCGGTCCCAGTGGAATTGCACCTTGACCCTGCCATAGCCGTCGGTATGGATTTCCTCGCCGGGCGGGCCGACCACGGTGGCCGTCTGCACGCCGTCGATCCGCACTTCATGGCTGTGGAAATGGCGGCCCGGGCGCCACGGCGTGTCGCGTGGCAAACAGGTAAAACTGTTGCTGTAATGCGAGGTGGCGTTGCGGCCCTGATGGTAGTTGTTGCTGGCGTGATGGCGCACCGAGACGATCAGGTATTCGGTGGCCGCTTTGCCGGCGCCGCCATCGAAATGGCCGCTGAGGGTAAACCAGCGCCCCGGCTGGGCCGTGCGGTCATTGCCTTGCGCCTGGTACATTTGGCCCTGCGCGTCGATCTCTTCCATGCGGCGCCGGGCCAGCAGCTCGCCATCGTCGATATTCTTGAAACCGTAGCTGCCCGTGTTTTCATACACTTCCAGTTGCGGCACGGCGCCTTGCCGGTTCAGCGAGTCGCCGCTGGCGCGCGCCCTGCGCGGATTCTTGAAGTTGAAACTGGCGAGCGTCATCTTGCCCGGCGCCATGCGCCGCACCGTGCGCCAGTCATGCACGCCATCGTCTTCCAGGCTGCCGGCCTGGTGCTGGAAGGGCATGCTGCTGATGTCGCCGTCGATCGGCTGGCCGCTGGTGGTGTCGTCGGACAGCCATAAGGTATGGCCGTCGCGCCGGTGTTCATAGCGGTAGTGCCAGCCCAATTGCTCCCATTGGCGGTGCAGCAGGTTATGGTCGCTTTCGCGGTACTGGCAGATATACGTGATGACCGGGTCGGGGCCGCCGGCGCCCAGCTTGTAGTCGCGCATCAGGTAGTCGTTGAAGACCTTTTCCGTCAGGTCGGCAACCGTCTTGCCGTGGAAGGCGACGTTGTTGTGGCGCAGGCGCAAGTGGCTGAGCCAGGGTTCCAGCACCATTTCATAGAAGGCAAAGCCGCCGTCGGTGCGCAGGAAGCGGAATTCGAACACATGGCCATTGAAGTAGCGCAGGCTGCCGTCTTCGCGCACCAGCTCGATGCTGACCATCTTGCCTATCAGCTCGGTCAGTGGAAGCGATGCGTTGTCGGACAGTACTTCCACCACATAGGAAAAATCGCGCGACAGGCTTTCGCTGGCGTCCAGCGCATTGGCCAGCAGCAGGGTATCGGCGGGCGCGTCGCCTTGCGGAAAATGCAGCCGCAGCAAGCGGTCGCCCTGCATGTCGCCAAGCAGCGATGTCAGCCGTTCAGCCGCGTCCTGGTACAGCTTCATGCTTGTCTCCTGATGTGCGGGTGTGGTGGCCGGAGCGCCGACTGTAGCAATGGCAAGCCCAGCCGTTTTGAGCGGACGCAAGTGTCATTCATCGAGCGCGTCCATCAGGTGCAGCCGGTAGTGCATGTCGTCGCGATGCACGCCTGGCTGGCAATGGCCGAGAAAGCTGTCGCAGCCCAGGCCCGCCTGCGCGCCGCCCAGAGTCACGCCATGCACGTCGCTGGCGCTCAGCACCAGCACGATGTCGTAGTGCAGCAGTGGCTGGCCGAACAGCCTGAGCATGGCTTGCAGCTGCACGCTGGCGGCGGCGTGCGGCAGGAAGCTGGCGTGCTGCGCTGCGCTCAGGGCACCGATGCGCAGGCGCAGCGCCAGATCGGGCCGGTGGCAGCGTTCGCCCAGCATGGCGCGCTGGCCCAGTACCGCATTGGCGCCACCCAGGGCCGTCTGCTCGCGCGGCGCCAGCGGCTCCATCGTGCCGGTATTTTCCTCGATGCAAAACGGTACGCCGAAGTGCTCTTCCAGGATGCGCGCCATCACCAGGGACGACACATTGCTTTGCTGTAGCAAGCCGCTGTACAGGCCGATGGTGTCGGCCGCCACGCCGGCGGTATCGGGCGAGGCGCCGGCCAGCGACAGCAGGCGCGGCAGCAGGGTTTCGCGCACGGGCGCGTGTTCGACCCGGTATTTTTCCCAGGCCTGGTAAAACAGGGCCACGGCACGGCTGGAAAAGATGTCGAGAAAGGCGCGCGCACTGGCGTCGGCCTGGCCGGCGATGCGTTCCGAATAGTGGCTGGGCAAGCTGCCGTGGATGCCCAGGAACCCCATGAAGGTTGGCGTCAGATGGATCTTCGGCGCGTCGCTAGAGAGCAGCGCGTCCAGCAACTGTTGCGCATCGTGCAGGCCGGCCACCGTCAGCGATTCAATCTGGCCGGCCGGAAACGTCATCGACACGCTGTTGTCGAAACGCACAAGATTGTCCAGGGCCTCGGTGGGCGGCACGCCGTGCGCGTGCAGCCAGCCCAGCAGCAGGCGCAGCGCCTGGCAGCACTCGAAGCGCTGCGGCGCGTCCAGCAATTGCTGGATCAGGCTGGCGTGCTGTCGGCGTAGCGGGCTGGGCATCGTACGATTTCCTCGCCACTGCGCTGCGACACCAGCGACAGGCGGCTAAAGCAGTTGAGCTGGCTGTTCATGGCGAAATAGCGCTGGAGTACCTGGGCGAACACATGCAGGCTGCTGCCGACAAAGGCCTGCTCATCGATCCCCAGGCGTATCGCGACGCCGGGCATCAGGGTAGGAAAGGGCACGCTGTCGATCCAGTCGCGCGTGCTGCCATGCTCCAGGCTGGTGATGCCTTCGATCAATCGCTGGGTGGCGGGCGTGCGCGGCAGGTCGTACAGGCTGAGCATTTTCTGGAATTCGGCCAGGCCGGCCTGCGTCAGGGCCGAGTAATTCAAGGAAAGGTGGGCGATCAGACGCCAGTGTGCGCTGTTGCCGGTGTCGAAACGGTGGCTGGCGGTGGGCTTGCGCAGGAAGCGGATCTGCATGCCGTCCGGTACTTCCTCGGCCTCCAGGTCGCCGCCGGGCAAGCCATACGGCAAGCGGCTGGGCAGGTCGCGGTTGCTGCACAGCAGCTCGGTCGAGACGGTAGCAAACGCGGCTGACTCGGCCGAAAAATGCGGATCGATCAGGCTCAGGCGCATTTCATGGCCGGGGCTGACGGCCGCCACGGTTTCGTCGCGGCGCGCCAGCCAGTAGTTGCCGATGTCGCTTGCGCGCGCGTCGTACAGCGGCAGGAAAGAGGTCAGCCGCTCGCCGGCCGCGTCCTTGCGCAGCATGGTGACGCGGTCGATGCGGTAGATATCGTAGCTGCCGGCGTGCGTGGCGTCGGCCAGCAAGGCGCAATCGGCTTCGGTATGCGTGAGCCGTATCGGCACGCCCGGCTTGGCAAACAGATTGACTACCGGGGTGCAGCCGGGCAGCAGATTGCTGGCGCTCGCGCCGGCCAGCAGGCGCGCCACATGGCTGTCGCTGCGCAGGTTTTTCAGGGGCAGGTGCAAGGTGAACTGGCGCGTATCCTTGGGCAACAATGCCGCCAGCAGGGGCCAGGCGATATCGACAAAATGGAATTTGTCGGGAAACGCAAAATACTCGGTCAGCAGGCGCTGCGCCGGATGCGAACGGGGCGAGCACGGAATCAACGCTTCCTGCTCGGCATAACCGGCCGGCCGCAGCACGGCGCCATCGACCGCCAGCCAGGGAGAGTGCCGGTCCAGCGCCACATACGCGCCGGCGCCGCGCAGGAACAGCGCGTCGAGCAGGGCCGCACGCAGGGATGCTTCGCCGTCGGCAAACAGGCGCAGTTGTTGCAGGCCCGTTTGCCGCAAGTCAAAATGATCGCTGGTGCTGGCAAACACGATGCTGAGCAGGGCGCTGGCGCCATCCTGCAGGCGCAGCCCGGGCGGGGCGTCGATGATCGGCGAAAAGCGCAGCTGCGTGATGGCCAGCGGCGCGATGGTGACGTCGAAGCTGGTGGTAAATTTGCAGGCCACGCCCTGCACCGGTTGCGAGCGCAGCACGGTGCCGCGTGCAACGGTTGTGAGCTGGCCGTCTGCTGCATCGGTGCCGATGCGCGCGATCGAGCACGAGGGAAACGGCCGCAGATAATGCGGATACAGCGTTTCAAGCAGGGACTCGGTGAACTTCGGGTAGTCGTCGTCGAGCCGCTTGGCTATGCGTGCCGTGAGCAGCGCGAAGGACTGGATCAGGCGTTCGACATGCGGGTCTTCGCAGGCGTCGCCGGCGATCAGCAAGCGGCCGGCGGCACGTGGAAAACGGCTGGAAAATTCACGCGTGTACTGGCGAAACAAGCCCAGTTCGCGTTCGTAATAGGGCAGTAGCTGTTCCACGATCGCCTTCTTTGCCAGCTGGAAAGTTCCATGCTGGCATCAGAGGCGATCGTCGATATTGACTTAAGGCAACTCAGCTTAAAAATGGTATTCGGCGCGCACCATCGGCGTCTTCGCCGTCTGGCCCTGGTTGCCGGTGGTGGCGGCCGAATTGCCGAACTTGTTTTTCCAGTACTGGTATTCCAGGCCCACGCGGAAGGTGTTTTTCGCGTTGCCCAGCGCCGCGCCGACGTCGAACATCACTTGCATGTCGATATTCGTTTCCACCGCCGTGTTGCGGCCCACTTCATCCTTGCCCTTGGAATCGATCAGGTTGAAAAAGCCTTCGAACGAGAACAGCGGGGACAGCGGAATGCCCCACGCGCCGGTCAGCATGGCATGGGTCTTGTAGGTGTAGCGGCCGGTGACTTGCGAGATGGGCGGGAAGGCGCCGCTCGGGGCATTGCTTTCACGCAGCAACAGCAGGCTGGTGTTGAAGAAACCGGGCACGTCCCACATCAGGGTCGGGCCGGCCACCAGCATGCGCTTGCGCGAGTTGTAGCCGACATCGTTTTTCGTGTTGACGTCGAAGCCCAAGGTGACGCCGACGCCGCGCACGGGGCCGAATTTGATGTCGCTGCCGCGCACCTTGCCGATATCGATGGTGTTGCGGTAGACCAGATAGGCTTCCTGCGCGCCCGAGGTCTTGCCCAGTGCGCCAGGGTCCTTGCTGTCGGACATCAGGAAGTCGAGGTTGACGAAGTTGCTGCCGTATTTGTAGCCGCTGGCATGGGTGATGGCAAAGATGTTTTTCTTGATGTCATCGGGGTTGAAGGGCTCGCGATAATCGTTGCCGGCGCGCCAGCTCAGTGCGGTGTCGCTCCAGTCGGCGGCATGGGCGGTGGCGCCCAGTCCGAAAGTGGCGGCGAGGCACAGGCATGGCAACAGACACGATGTAAATTTAGGCAATTTGAACTCCTGGTAGCGATGTTAAAAAATGGTAGTTATCTGGTAAAGCGGCTTGCCATGGCAGGTACGGCTTGCGATGCGGCGCAATGTCGACAACATGCGCTCTGTTCAATCCATGATGCGAGAATCGCCACCTCCGGTCATATGTGGTATCTGGATAATGACTATTGGTTATTGCATATAATCATCGCATCAACATGGCGCTCCGGGGCGCGGGGCTGTGGCACAGGGGACAATATTTTTTCAAAAACGCGCATGGGTGTTGTTTTTTTGTGGAAACGTCAAGTTCCCCCCGCAAACCTGTCCACATCAAGCGCGCGGATGCCGATACGATAGATGGCAATGGCGGCGCTGCGATGCAATGCGCCGGCTATCCGATCAACGTTTTACAAGCGCCTGCTGCAGGCAGAAAACACAGATGACGGCACGTTTGGAACTCATCAATATCAGCAAGCGCTACCCGTCCGTGGTAGCCAACGACGGCATCCACCTCACCGTCGAACCGGGCCAGATCCATGCCGTGCTTGGCGAAAACGGTGCCGGCAAATCGACCCTGATGAAAATCATTTACGGCGCCGTGAAACCCGATGGCGGCCAGATGGCCTGGAATGGCCGCGAGGTCGAGATCGCCAACCCGTCGGCCGCCCGCGCGCTGGGCATTGCCATGGTGTTCCAGCATTTTTCGCTGTTCGATACGCTGACCGTCACGGAAAACATCGCGCTCGGTTTGCCGGCGGACACCGACCTTGGCGAACTGGCGCAGCGCATTGAGGAAACGGCGCGCGAGTATGGCCTGGAACTGGAACCGCAGCGCCACGTGCATACCCTGTCGGTCGGCGAATGCCAGCGCGTGGAAATCGTGCGCGCGCTGCTGGCCAAGCCGCAGCTCCTGATCCTCGACGAACCGACTTCCGTGCTGACCCCTGGCGCGGTTGAAAAACTGTTCGATACCTTGCGCCTGCTGGCCGCGCAGGGCTGCAGCATTTTGTATATCAGCCACAAGCTCGACGAGATACGCGCGCTGTGCCACACCTGCACCGTGGTGCGCGCCGGCAAGAACGTCGGCGTGTGCGACCCGTCGCAGGAGACCTCGGCCAGCCTGTCGCGCATGATGATCGGCGCCGAGCCGCCGGCCGTCACGCGCCAGGCGCGCACGCCGGGCGCGGCCATGCTGAGCGTAAACAACCTCAATTTGCCGAAAAGCCATCCGTTTGCCACCGAACTGCGCGACGTCAGTTTTGCGGTGCGCGCCGGCGAGATCGTCGGCATCGCCGGCGTGTCCGGCAACGGCCAGCAGGAGTTGCTGGCCGCGCTGTCGGGCGAAGACACGCGCGCCGCGCCCGCCGCCATCGTGCTGGGCGATGTGGCGGCTGGCCGCTTGCCGCCGGGCAAGCGCCGCGCGCTCGGTTTCGGTTTCGTGCCCGAAGAGCGGCTGGGGCGCGGCGCCGTGCCCGACATGTCGCTGGCCGACAATATTTTGCTGAGCTTGCAGACGCCGGCCACCATCCGCCATGGCTTCCTGCGCCGCAGCGCCATCGTGCAGCGGGCAAGCGACATCATCGCCCGCTTCCAGGTAAAAGCGGGCGGGCCGCAGGCGCTGGCGCGCAGCCTGTCGGGCGGCAATTTGCAGAAATATATCGTCGGGCGCGAAGTATTGCGCCAGCCCACGGTGCTGGTGGTGGCGCAGCCGACCTGGGGCGTGGATGTGGGCGCCGCCGCCCAGATCCGCGCCGAATTGCTGGCGCTGCGCGACGCCGGCTGTGCTTTATTGGTGGTCTCCGAGGAACTCGACGAATTGTTTGAAATCAGTGACCGTTTGCTGGTGATGGCAAAAGGAAAGTTGTCGCCGTCGCTGGACGTGAAAGACGCCAGCGTGACCCTGGTGGGGGAATGGATGAGCGGCTTGTGGCCGCAGGCGCAGGAGGCGGCGCATGGTTAAGCTGGCCTTTTACCTGGAGGCGCGGCCCAGTCCATCGCGGCTGATGTCGTGGCTGTCGCCGGTGCTGGCGGTGCTGCTCACCGTCATTTGCGGCGCGCTGCTGTTCATGGCGCTCGGCAAGGATCCGCTGGCGGGCCTGGCGGTGTTCTTTGTCGAACCGATGCGCGATATGCATGGCTGGTCGGAACTGGGCATCAAGGTCGCGCCGCTGCTGCTGATTGCGGTTGGCCTGGCGATGTGCTTTCGCGCCAATGTCTACAATATCGGTGCCGAAGGACAGCTGACCCTGGGCGCGATCTGCGGCGGCGCGGCCGCGCTGTACCTGGACACGGGCGACGGCGCCAACGGCGCCGGCATTATCGCCGTGTCGCTGCTGGCCGGCATGGCCGGCGGCATGGCGTGGGCCGGGCTGACGGCCTGGCTGCGCGACCGCTTTAACGCCAGCGAAATCCTGGTCTCGCTGATGCTGGTGTATATCGCGCAATTGCTGCTCAGCTACCTGGTGTATGGCGTGCTGCGCGACCCGGAAGGTTTCAATTTTCCGCAATCGAAATTATTGTCCGACGGCCTGCTGTTGCCGATGGTGCTGGCCGATACGCGCCTGCATATCGGTATCGTGTTTGCCTTGCTGGCCTCGCTCGGTGGCTGGCTGTTCTTGTCGAAAAGCATCTCCGGTTTTCGCCTGCGGGTGGGCGGCATGGCGCCGGCGGCGGCGCGCTATGCGGGCTTTTCCTCGCGCAAGGCGCTGTGGTCGTCGATGCTGATCTGCGGGGCGTTGTCGGGCCTGGCCGGCGTGTGCGAAGTGCTGGGGCCGATGGGCCAGTTGACGCCCA
Organism: Janthinobacterium sp. 1L-D-8-B-C4; assembly: GCF_057291295.1. Taxonomy (NCBI): domain Bacteria; kingdom Pseudomonadati; phylum Pseudomonadota; class Betaproteobacteria; order Burkholderiales; family Oxalobacteraceae; genus Janthinobacterium; species Janthinobacterium sp. 1L-D-8-B-C4. The sequence continues at coordinate 104,993 of NZ_JBXAVX010000005.1, read as the reverse complement.
CCGTCTCTCCCGGCTACGGCTTCGCGGCCATTATCGTCGCCTTTGTCGGCCGCCTGCACCCGGTCGGCGTACTCTTTTCCAGCTTCGTCATGGCGCTGTTCTATATCGGCGGCGAACTGGCGCAGTCGCGCCTGGGACTGCCCAGTGCGATTACCGGCGTATTCCAGGGCATCTTGCTGTTTGCCTTGCTCGCTTGTGACGTGCTGATTCAATACAAACTGCGCTGGAGAAAATAATGGACAACCTCGCTCTTACGCTTGCGCCCTTGATTGCCGCCAGCATCAACGCCGGCACGCCGCTGATGCTGGCCGCACTTGGTTTACTGGTCAATGAAAAAGCGGGCGTGGTGAACCTGGGCGCCGAAGGCATGATGCTGGTGTCCGCCATTGCCGGTTTTGCGGTTGCCGTCAATACCGGCAGCACCACCCTGGGTTTTTTGGCCGGCGCGCTGGCCAGCATGGTGCTGTCCGGCTTTTTTGCCTGGCTGACCGTCTGGCTCGGCACCAACCAGTATGCGACGGGGCTGGCGCTGTCGCTGTTCGGCGCCGGCGCCTCGACCTATATCGGCCTGAACTATGTGGCCCACAGCCTGCAGAACGGCCGCTTCGGCATTCCTTTGCTGGAAGATATTCCGTTTGTCGGGCCGGCCCTGTTCCGCCAGCATCCGATGGTGTATATGTCGCTGCTGCTGTGCGCGGCCATCGCCTGGTTCCTGTATCGCACGCGCGCCGGCCTGGTGCTGCGCGCGGTGGGCGAGTCGCCGGCGTCGGCCCATGCGCTGGGCTATCCGGTGCGCCGCATTCGCCTGGCCGCCGTGCTGTTCGGCGGCGCCTGCTGTGGCCTGGCCGGCGCCTTCTTGTCGCTGGTGTACACGCCGCTGTGGGTCGAGGGCATGGTCGCCGGGCGCGGCTGGATCGCGCTGGCGCTGACCACCTTTGCCACCTGGCGCCCGGCGCGCGTGGTCGGCGGCGCCTATCTGTTTGGCGGCATCACGATCCTGACTTTCCATGCGCAGGCGATCGGCGTGCCGGTGGCGTCGCAGTTGCTGTCGATGCTGCCCTATCTGGCGGCGATCGTGGTGCTGGTGCTGATATCGAGCAACGCCAACTATATCAAGCTCAATATGCCAGCCTCGCTGGGCAAAAATTTTAATCCCGGAAATTAATCACTCACCACAAGGAAAACCATGTCCATCATGACCCATAAAATGCTGCGTGCCGCACTGTGCGGTGTCGTACTGATGCCGGCCGTCGCCATGGCCGCTGCCGCGCCCGCTGCTACGACGCCATTGAATGTCGGCTTCGTCTATATCAGCCCGATCGGCGACGCTGGCTGGACCACCCAGCACGACCAGGCGCGCAAGGAAATGGAAAAAGCGCTGGGCAGCAAGATCACTACCAAGTATGTGGAAAACGTGCCGGAAAGCGCGGACGCGGAACGGGTCATCCGCGACCTGGCGCAAACCGGCAGCAAGCTGGTCATCACCACCTCGTTCGGCTACATGAACCCGACCCTGAAAGTGGCGAAGCAATTTCCTAATGTGAAGTTCATCCACCTGACCGGCTACAAGACGGCCGTCAACGTGGCCAATACCAATGCGCGCTTCTATGAAGGGCGCTACCTGGCCGGCGTGCTGGCGGCCAAGATGAGCAAGACGCATGTGGCCGGCTACGTGGCGGCGTTCCCGATTCCGGAAGTGCTGCAGGGCGTGAACGCCTTTACGCGCGGCATGCGCAGCGTCGATCCGAAAGCGGAAGTGAAAGTGGTGTGGGTCAACAGCTGGTTCGACCCGGGCAAGGAGCGCGACGCGGCCATCACCCTGATCGGCCAGGGCGCCGACGTGATCACGCATCACACCGATTCGACCGCCGTGGTGCAGGCGGCCGAAGAGAAGGGCAAGTATGCGATCGCCTACCATTCGGACATGAAGAAATATGGTCCGAAAGCACAACTGGCGGCCGTCACCCACCACTGGGGCGCGTACTACACCAGGCAGGCGCAGGCCGTGATCGATGGCACCTGGAAGACCAGCAGCACCTGGGGCGGCATCAAGGACGGCATGGTGAAACTGGAAGGCATCAACAGCAGCGTGCCGGCCGATGTGAAACAATTCGTCGCGGCCCGCGAAAAAGAACTGGTCGACGGCAAGCTCAATGCCTTCACCGGTCCGATCAAGGATAACGACGGCAAGGTGCGCCTGGAGAAGGGCGTGCTGGACGATGCGGCGCTGTCGAAGATGGATTATTTTGTCGAGGGCGTGGCTGGGAAAGTTTCCGGCAAGTAACACAAACTTGATGTAGTATTCCGGTACGATCCACGCAGCAGAGCCCGCACGGGCCGTACCGGAGACAGACATGGACAGACTCGACGTATTCAAGACCATCGCGCAGCAGGCCAGCAAGGGCGAGCTGACCTTTCCCGCCAACGTCAATGCCACCCTGAAACTGCAGGAAGCGCTGGACGACCCCGATTGCCATATCGAAACGGCCGCCCATATGGTGATGGCCGAGCCGCTGCTGTCGGCGCGCGTGGTGGCGCTGGCCAATTCGGCCGCCTACAACCGATCCGGCAATGAAATCGCCAATGTCCGCGCGGCCGTCTCGCGGCTCGGTTTTGCCACCTTGAAGTCGATGGTGGCCTCGGTCATCGTGCGCCAGCTGGGCAGCCAGATTACCGATCCGCAACTGCGCGTCAAGACGGCCAAGTTGTGGGAGCACACAGCGCATGTGGCCGCTTTTAGCCAGGTGATCGCCAAAAAGGTCACCCATGTGGACCCGGAAACGGCGATGTTCGCCGCCATCGTGCATGAAGTCGGTGGTTTTTACCTGCTGTCGCGCGCCGAGGAATATCCGGGCCTGCTCGACAGCAATACCGAAGACTGGCTCGAATACGGCGAAAAGCTGATCGGCCGCGGCGTGCTGCGCCAGCTCGAAGTGCCGGACCAGGTGCTGCAGGCGGTCGAAGGCTTGTGGCATGGCGGCGGCCCGTTCCCGCCGCGTACCTTGGGCGCGACCCTGGTGCTTGCCAACGACCTGGCGCCCGTCGCTTCGCCCCTGCATCCGCCGGAAGTGGCCGAGCGGCGCCGCGCCGCGGCCATGATCGACTTCGGCACCGGCGGCTCGACCCTGCATACCATCCTCGAGGAATCGGCTGAAGAGATCGAATCGCTGGCGGCTGCTTTGCTTGTCTAGTCTTTGCTGATGTAGTATTTTCCCCGTATCACACGCAATTGCCGGCGCGGCTATCCGCCGCCCGGTTTTTTTTCGTCCTCTTATCCAAAGGATCTCATGCAGAAACTGTTTTCATCGCTGGCCGCTACCAGCCTCGCCGCCAGCCTGGCGCTGGCGTTTCCGGTGTACGCCGCCAGCAATTTGCCCGTGGTGCAGGAAGCGCCGCTGCGCGCCCACCTGGCCTTCCTGTCCGATGACTTGCTCGAAGGCCGGGGTACCGGCCAGCGCGGCGCCGACCTGACGGTGGCCTACCTGGAAAGCCAGGCACGGCTGATCGGCTTGCAGCCCCTGCGCGGCAACAGTTTTCGCCAGAGCGTACAGATCGCCGGCGTCAAGTCGCAGCCGCAGGACAGCTCGCTGCAGGCCGTGGCCAGCGACGGCAAGGCCGTGCCGCTGGCGTTTGGCCCGGACTGGGTCTGGGCTACCGGCGATTCGGTGGCCGCGCACACGTTTGATGCGCCGCTGGTGTTCGCCGGCTATGGCGTGACGGCGCCGGAAGAGGGCTGGAACGATTTCAAGGGCGTCGACGTGAAAGGCAAGATCATCGTCGTGATGGTCAATGACCCACATGCAACCGACGCCGAACCGAACCGCTTCGGCGGCAAGGCGCTGACCTATTATGGCCGCTGGACCTACAAGTTCGAAGAAGCCAAACGCCAGGGCGCGGCCGGCGTCTTGCTGATCCACACCAAACCGTCGGCATCGTATGCCTGGAACGTGGTGCAGAGCAGCTGGAGCGGCAGCGAGCGTTTCCAGCTGGCAGACCGCACGGCAGGCACGCCGCTGCAAGGCTGGATCACGGAAGACGCGGCGCGCCGCTTGTTTGCCGCCGGCGGCCAGGACCTCGATGCCTTGCGTATAAAAGCCGAAAGCAAGGATTTCCAGGCCGTCGACTTGCACGTCAAATTGACCGGTGAAATGAAGTCCAGCGTGCGCAAGGTCGAGCAGTTCAATATCGCCGGCATGGTGCCGGGCACCGACGCAAAACTGAAGGACGAAGCCGTGATCTACAGCGGCCACTGGGATCACCTGGGCAAGCAGGGAACCAGTGGCGACACCATCTACAACGGCGCCGTCGACAATGCCTCGGGCACGGCGGGCCTGCTGGCGATGGCGCAGGCAGCGGTGAAAAAACCAGCCAGGCGCACGCAGATTTTCCTGTGGGTGGCGGCCGAAGAGCAGGGCCTGCTGGGCAGCGCAGCGTATGCCGCCGACCCGCTGTGGCCGTTGAACAAGACGGCCGCCGCGCTGAACCTGGACAGCCTCAATTTCGTCGGCGCCACGCGCGACATGGGCGCCCAGGGCAGCGAGCGTACGGAACTGGGCGCGACGGCCGCCAGCGTGGCGAAAGCCATGGGGCTGCAGATCGCGCCAGCGCGGCCCGACCTTGCCGGTGGTTACTTCCGCAGCGACCACTTCAGCTTTGCCAAGGCCGGCGTGCCGGCGTTTTCGATCAACGGCGGACGCGACTACGTGAAGGACGCTGAAGCGTCGAAAGCCAAGGCCGCCGCCTATGCCCCGCGCTACCATCAGGTGACCGATGAGTACGACGCCAGCTGGGATCTTTCGGGCATGACGCAGCAGGCGCAATTCACGCTGAACCTGGGGCAGGCGGTGGCGAATGCGCCGAAGATGCCGGCGTGGAAGGCCGGTGATGCGTTCGGCAAGGTGCGCGAGCAAGCCGCGAAGTAACTCAGGCGACGCGCGCCAGACGCCGTTGCTGATACCGGTATTTGCTCCACACCAGCAGCATCAGCAGCGGCATGGCGCCGCCCACCGCGCATAGCGCCAGCCAGCCGCCAGCGGCAAAGCTGGCGCTGGCCAGTGCCGAGCCGGCCGAGGCGCCGATAAAGCCGGCCGCGATAAAGACCGTGGTGACCCTGGCGCGTGCCTGTGGCGCCAGTTTGTAGATGATGGACTGGTGCGTCACTTGCAGGCCCATTACGCCCATGTCCAGCAGCACGATGCCGATCAACAAGAGCGTCAACGATTGTGCGCCGAAGCCGATCAATGCCCAGCCAGCGATCGAGGCCACCGCCAGCAGCCAGGTCGCTTGCCGCGCATAGCCGCGGTCGGCCATGCGGCCGGCCGTATTGGCGGCCAGCGCGCCGGTGGCGCCGGCCAGGCCGAACAGGCCGATCTGCATTTCCGAGTAGTGGTACGGCGCGCCGCTCAATAAAAAGGTCAGGCCGGTCCAGAACACGCTGAAGGTGCCCAGGCCCAGGCCGGAAAACAGGGCGCGCTGGCGCAGCAAAGGTTCCTGGCGGATGATGTCCGCCAGAGAGGCCATCAGCTTGCCGTATTGCAAGGCGCCGCGTGGCGCCTCGTCGGGCAGGATGCGGCGCAGCATCAACAGCAAGGCGGCAACCACCACGGCCGCCAGCACGTAGACGGTGCGCCAGCCGCCGCTGATCTGCGCCACCGTGCCGGATACCGTGCGCGCCAGCAAGATTCCCAATAACAAACCCGTCATCACGGTGCCCACCATGCGGCCTCGGCTATGGTCGGGCGCATATGAGGCGACCATGGCCGTGACCACCATCAGTGCGCTGGCGGTAATGCCCATCAGCACGCTGGCAATCGCGAACACGGCGATATTCTGGCTGGCGGCGGCCAGCAGCAGCGCGGCGATCTTGGCCAGCAGCATCCAGGTCAAGAGCTTGCGCCGGTTCAGCACGTCACTGAGTGGCACCAGGAACACGATGCCCAGCACATAGCCGATCTGCGTGGCCGTCACCAGATAACCGGCTTGCGTGACGCCGACGCCGAACGACGCGGCCAGCATCGAGGTCAGCGGCTGGACGTAATACAGGCTGGCGACCAGCACGCCGGCCGACAGCGCGAACAGCAAAATGCGGGTGGATGTGAGCAGGGCGCTGGCGTTGATGCTGGAAGGGGAGGACATGCGTTGCGGCTTTCGAATCTTGCTCAGGGCCATGCATGATACTGGCGATGCACTTTTCCTGCTGCCGGCAGCAAAAAAATCCCGGCGGTCCATGCGGACGGCCGGGAAAAGGGTATATGTCGGGAATATACCGGAGATAAAGTTACGGCTGGCCGGCCAGCTCCGCATGCACTTGCGCCGTGATTTCATACGAGCGCAAGCGGTGCTGGTGCTCGAAAATCTGCGAGGTGATCATCAGTTCGTCGGCGCCGGTCTCGGCGATAAAGGCGGCCATTCTGGCTTTCACTGTTTGCGGCGAACCGATGGCGGTACACGACAATACCGAGTCGAGCATGGCGCGTTCCTGCGGCCCCAGCTGTTCCAGGTAGCCGGGCACGGGCGGCTGCAAGCGCGATGGCCGGCCCGTGCGCAGGTTCACAAAGGCCTGCTGCATCGAGCTGGCGCGCAGATGCGCTTCGGCATCGGTATCGGCGGCAAACACGTTATAGCCGAGCATCACATACGGTTTGGCCAGTTGCTTCGATGGCTTGAAATGTTCGCGGTAGTAGGCGACGGCCTGCATCATCATCTGTGGCGCGAAATGCGAGGCAAACGCATACGGCAGGCCAAGGTGGGCCGCCAGCTGCGCGCCGAACAGGCTCGAGCCGAGGATCCAGACGGGCACATTGGCGCCCTTGCCGGGCACGGCCAGCACGCGCTGGCGTGGCTCGTCGCACATGTAGTCGATCAGTTCCAGTACATCCTGCGGGAACTGGTCGGCGTCGGACTGCAGGTCGCGCCGCAGCGCACGCGCGGTGGTCTGGTCGGAGCCGGGCGCACGGCCCAGGCCCAGGTCGATACGGCCCGGGTGCAGCGCTTCGAGGGTGCCGAACTGCTCCGCGATCACCAGCGGAGAGTGATTGGGCAACATCACGCCGCCAGCGCCCACGCGGATGGTTTTCGTGCCAGCCGCCACATGGGCGATCACCACCGCCGTGGCGGCGCTGGCGATGCCGGGCATGCCGTGGTGTTCCGCCAGCCAGTAACGGTTGTAGCCCCAGCGCTCGCCGTGCTGGGCGAGATCCAGGGTGTTCTGGAAAGAAATGGAGGCGGTGCTGCCTTCGGCGATGGGCGCCAGGTCGAGTATGGAAAATGGGATCATGAAATAGATATCGGGTCGGGTTGGGAAATCACAATGGATGATTTGTCTATCCCCTGACAGCAGCAGGGTTGTATGCGGCAACAGTAGAAGGCCATCATAAGGCGATTCCGTTTTTGGCGTACGACACGGGAAAATGTTCCCTGAAAAATCACATGGTTTGATGCCGCTCAAATCCTGGTCGGCGAATGATGTTGCCAGGGAACCAAGGACGCGTTCGCCGCCTCCAACTGTCATGCAAAATGAAAACCTCCATGACACAAGTTCCCCGTCGCCAGACGAGAGCAGCACAGCAGGCAACGGCGCCGCTCCCTGGGATTTCGCCTATCCGCGCCCGCAACTGGTGCGAGCGCAATGGCAGTCGTTGAACGGTCCGTGGCGCTTTGCGTTCGATAATGACAGGCGCTACCGCCTGCCCAGTGACGCCATTGCCTGGACGCACGACATCATCGTGCCGTTTCCACCCGAATCGCAGGCCAGCGGCGTGGGCGACCGCGGCTTTCACCGCGCCTGCTGGTACCAGCGCGAATTCATGCTCGAGCCGGGCGGTCCTTGCGTGCTGCTGCATTTCGGCGCCGTCGACTACCAGGCCACGGTCTGGCTCAATGGCCATGTGGTAGCCAGGCATGAAGGCGGCCATACACCGTTTATCGCCAATATCAGCGATGTGCTGCTGGACGACGCGCCGCAGGTGCTGACCTTGCTGGTCGAGGACGATCCACACGACCTGGCCAAGCCGCGTGGCAAGCAGGACTGGCAGCTCGAACCGCATTCGATCTGGTATCCACGCACCACCGGCATCTGGCAAAGCGTGTGGATCGAGAGGGTGGCCTCGACCTATATCCGCAAGCTGCGCTGGACACCGGTGTTCGAGGGCTACGAGATCGGTTGCGAAATCTTTGCCGCCGGCGACATCAGTACCGACCTGACGGTGGGCGTGCGCATCTGGAATGGCAAGAACCTGCTGGCCGACGACCACTACAAGCTGATCGAACACGAGGCCAACCGCAAGATCGCCTTGTCCGACCCCGGCATCGACGACTCGCGCAATGAATTGCTGTGGAGTCCCGAGCGCCCGATCCTGCTCGACGCCGAGGTGACCCTGCGCCATGGCGACACGGTGCTCGACACGATCACGTCGTACACGGCGCTGCGCTCGGTGGCGATCAACCGCGACCGCTTCATGCTCAACGGCCGCCCGTATCCGCTGCGCCTGGTGCTCGACCAGGGCTATTGGCCCGACACCCTGCTCACGGCGCCGTCCGACGACGCCCTGCGGCGAGACGTGGAACTGGCCAAGGCGCTTGGTTTCAACGGCGTGCGCAAGCACCAGAAAATCGAAGACCCGCGCTACCTGTACTGGGCGGACCGGCTTGGCTTGCTGGTATGGGAAGAAATGCCGTCCACTTACCGTTTTTCCACCAAGGGCATCACGCGCATGGTCAGCGAATGGACCGATGCCATCGAGCGCGACTACAGCCATCCATGCATCCTGGTGTGGGTGCCATTCAATGAATCGTGGGGCGTGCCCAACCTGACGGCGATCCAGTCCCATCGCAACGCGGTCGAAGCGCTGTACCACCTGACGCGCACGCTGGACCCGACGCGGCCGGTGATCGGCAACGACGGCTGGGAAGCGTCGGCCACCGACATTCTGGGCATCCATGACTACGACTGCGATCCGGAACGGCTGCGGGCGCGCTATGCGATTTCCGAGGCTGGCCGCACGGCCCTGTTCGACCAGCGCCGTCCTGGCGGGCGCATCCTCACGCTTGACGGTTTTCCACACCGTGGCCAGCCTATCGTGCTGACCGAATTTGGCGGCATCGCGTTTGACAAGAACAAGGTCGACGAGCCCGACACCTGGGGCTATGCGCGCGTGGGCAGCGAGGCGGCGTTTCTTGACCTGTACCAGCGCTTGATGACGGTGGTCAACACGGCGCAGATGTTCAGCGGCTTTTGCTATACCCAGTTCGCCGACACCTTCCAGGAGGCGAACGGCTTGCTGACGGCGGACCGAACGCCGAAGGCTGCGCTGGAACTGCTCAGCGCGGCCACCCGCAATATCCGCCTCAGCTGAGGTTTCACTCTTGCTTGGTTCTGGCCACGCGCAGGCTGCGGCCGGGCAGGCATTCGCTGTATCTCCCGTCATGATCAAGAGGCAAGCATGGTAACAAGCGATGGCGCAGCTGCGCCATTCCAGACATATGGACAGGCTGGCTACGAGGGCGCAGACCATGTCGCGCGTGACGTCCAGCCGCTGGACATGAACCGCGCCGCTGGCCACCTTGACCGGGTGCGCGGCAAGGAAGGCAAGCGGCAACCGGTGTGCGCCACCATCGCCGGCTGTGATGCGATTTTGGGGCGTCGATCCACAGGCGTGCATCGGGCAAGGCGATCTCCTGCTCCATGTTACGGCGCCAGCCGGCCACCCCGACTCGATCGCGCAAGCTGCTGCCTGGCGCGAATCGCAGTTCGACGCCCGGGACATGCTGTGCGGCTGCCGCGAGCCAGGCGCAACACCTGACGGATCACCCTTTATTCAATGTTTGCCCCAAGGGGGCGGAAAGGAACTGGCATGCGCACCATTATCGTCTTTTCACATCTGCGGTGGAATTTTGTCTATCAGCGGCCGCAGCAGCTGTTGTCGCGCCTGGCGCAGTTCTACCATGTGGTATTCATCGAAGAACCCATGTGGGAAGAGGGGTCCAGCCGGCTGGAGCTGTCCACGCCGGCCCCCAACGTGACCGTCTGCCAACCGCGCACGGCGGTGCAGGCACCCGGTTTCCACGACGACCAGCTGGCCGCGCTGCAGCCACTGCTGAGCCAAATTACGCCGGCCGACGATCCCATCGTCTGGTTCTACACGCCGATGGCGCTGCCGCTGCTGCCGGCCCTGCATGCTGGCCTGGTGGTCTACGATTGCATGGATGAGCTGGCCGCTTTCAAGCGTGCGCCGAAGCAGTTGCTGCAGCGCGAAACGGCCTTGCTGGCACGCGCCGACCTGGTCTTTGCGGGCGGTCCCAGCTTGTTCGAAGCCAAGCGCAACCGCCATCCCAACGCCCATTGCTTTGCCAGCAGCGTCGACACCGTGCACTTCGAGCAGGCGCTGCAGCGCCACAACAGCCATCCTGCACAGAGCGAGATTCCACGGCCACGGCTGGGCTACTACGGCGTGATCGACGAGCGCTTCGACGCCACGCTGGTGGCCGCGCTGGCTGACGCCCATGCGCACTGGCAGATCGTGCTGGTGGGTCCGATCGTGAAGATCGATCCAGCCAGCTTGCCGCAGCGCCAGAACATCCACTACCTGGGCCAGCAGTCTTACCAAGCGCTGCCGCATTTCCTGGCCGGCTGGGACGTCTGTTTGCTGCCGTTTGCCCGCAACGAGGCCACGCGCTACATCAGCCCGACCAAGGTGCTCGAATACATGGCAGCCGAACTGCCCATCGTCAGCACCTCGATTACCGACATAGCCGTGCCTTACGGCGATATCGTGACCATTGCCGATACACCCGAGGCCTTCGTGGCAGCCTGCGCCGACGCCCTGGCAAGCACGCCCGAGTCGCGCGCGGCGATGGCCAGCAGGATGCGCGCGGTGGTCGCGGCCACTTCCTGGGACGCCACCGTCCTGCAGATGCACCAGTTGCTGGAAACCACGCCGCCGGGGCAGGGCGTGCGCCAGGCGCCGCCTGATGCTGGCGCGGCGGCCCTGTCCGGCGCCACGCCTGGCGCCAGCATCAATCCCTTGCGCGGACCGGGTTTGCCGCAGGCCGTGTCCTGCGCCATCATCGGCGCGGGTCCGACCGGCCTCTCCGCCGCCTATCACTTGGGCAGCGACACCTTGCTGATCGATAAAAACACCACCGTAGGCGGCTGGTGCCGCTCCATCGAAGACCACGGCTTCACGTTCGACCATGCCGGCCACATCATGTTTTCCAACGATGCCTATGTGCTCGAGATGTACCGCACTTTGCTGGGCGCCAACCTGCACTGGCAGAACCGCGAGGCCTGGGTGTACAGCAAACAGGTGTATACACGCTATCCCTTCCAGGGCGCGCTGTATGGCTTGCCGCCAGCCGTCATCAAGGAGTGCATTGTCGGTGCCATCGAGGCGCGGCACGGCAAGCCTGTCGCTGCCAATGGCGACCAGGCGGCCCCGGTCCCGGTGGTAAAGGACTGCTGCGCCGATGGCGGGGTCGACCTGGCGCATGCCGAAGGCGCCGTCACGGCTGCGGCGGCACCGCCCGCACCGCCCAATTTCGAGCAATTCATCTATCAGGTGTGGGGCAGCGGCATCGCACGCCACTTCGCGATTCCTTACAATAAAAAATTATGGACCGTGCCCTTGAACGAGATGGAAACTTCATGGCTGGGCGGGCGGGTGCCGCTGCCGAACCTGGAAGAAATCATCGAAGGGGCACTGGAACCGGTGGCCAAGCCGATGGGGCCGAACGCGCGTTTCGGCTATCCCCTGAAGGGAGGATTCCAGGCGCTGATGTCGGGTTTTCTGCCGCACCTGAAGGGCAAGCTGGAACTCGGTGCCAGTGTGGTGCAGGTCTTGCCACAGCAGCACATTATCGCTTTGGGCGATGGCCGCCGCTACCGCTACGAGCAGTTGCTCAGCACCATGCCGCTGCCGGAACTGGTGCGGCTGATCGGCGAGCAGGCCCCGCCCGAGGTGCAGGCGGCGGCGCGCGCGCTGCGGCATATCTCGGTGCGCTGCGTCAACCTGGGCGTGGCCCGCGAACACATCAGCGAGAAACACTGGATTTATTATCCGGAGCAGACGATTTTCCACCGCATCTTTTTGCAAGGCAATGCCAGCCCCCATTGCAATGCGCCCGGCGGCTTTGGCCTGACCTGCGAAATCACGTATTCGCCATGGAAACCGCTGCCGCTTGACGGGCAGGCACTGATCGATCGTTGCGTCGCCGACTGCATTACGGTTGGCCTGCTGCGCGAAGATGACCGCCTGCTGGCCGCCAACCAGGTGGACATGCCGTATGCCTATGTGGTCTACGACCACGCACGGGCAGCCAATGTGGCGCTGGTCAAGGCCTGGCTTGCCGCGCAAGATATCGTGCTGGCCGGACGCTACAGCGAGTGGGAGTACTACAATTCCGACCATGCTTTCCTGGCCGGCAAGAAGGCGGCCTATGCGATCGCGCAACGCGCCGATGGCCAGCGCAAACCGGGAGCGGTGGTTCAGGTCTCCGTCTAGGCCTGCGCTAACGCAACCCATTCCTGCCGCGCAGCTGGCTGTGCGGCAGGCCACGCTGACGGCAGCGCTGCAATAGTGGCCTGCAATATCGTCATTGGGGAAGGGATGAAGAACCGGAGCGACAGGCAGTCATCGTGCTGCCTGTCGCTGCTGCCATCATGTACTTTAGTAGCTTTGCAACTGGCCGTTGCTCATCTTGACGCGATCGCCGATCTGGTAGGTGGGTTGTGAGCCTTGCATGATGGCGCGGGTGCTGCCATCGTCCAGCCGCAGCGTGACCCGGTACATCGTGTTACCCGAGCTGCCCGCTGTGCTGCCGGCGGTACCCGAGCTGCCCGATTGCATCTCGCCGCTGCCCTGGTCCGTGCCGCGTGGCACGGGTTCAATCGACTGTACCGTGGCCGAGGCGATGCTGGCGCCCGGCTTGCTGCCATCCGTGCTGCTGGCGTTATTGGCGGTGGATGTGCGACTGTCGCTGCTGCCCGTGCTGGTGCCAGTGCTGCCCATGTCGCTGCGGCCGGCGGCGTTGATGCTGCCGCTGCCACTGGTGCCGCTGGTGCCACTGGCGCCCATGCTGCTGGTATCGCTGCTGCCGCCGCTGCCGCTGGTACCGCTTTGGCCAGAACCTGCGGTACTGCCGTAGTTTTCGCCGCTGCGATTCATGGACATGCCATCGCTACCCGTGGAACTGCAGGCACTCAACAACATACACAACAGGCCTGCCAGCGCTGAAGTTGTTTTTGCTCTCATTTGTATTCTCCTTGAGGAATGACAATATGGTGGAGGTTTGGCGCATACCCGCATGCGTCGCGCACGCCAGACATGGCCCTGACTGCTGCATGTAAGAGCGCCACGATGCCGAGACGTTCGACGCATGTCATTTGGCGTTGAGGTACATCAAGTGTTCTGATTGTCGAGCTTGGTATAAAAGCGGTGCTCGCCGCAAAAATGCAGAGCGTTCGCACTTCCCTTTGTTCATGTCAGGAGAAAAAATGTCTTCAGGTTTTACAAGTGGCAAGTTGATTGAAGAAGTGCTGGCCGCTGTCTATGGCGCAAGCGGTACGGTCGATGACATGCGTGCCCGGCATGCGCTGCGGCAGGCCTTGCATGGCCTGGCCAGGCTTGCCCGGTCAGAACAATTGATGGAGATGCGGCGCGATACGGCGCGCGCGGCAGGAGAGAATGGCCGGCGGCAAATGCACGCGCTGTTGCGCCGTGCCGCCAGCCAGACCGCCAGCCAGACCGCCATGGGCCAGCGTCAGCTGGCGCTGGAATTGCACGGCAGCGTAACAGGTGCGCCGTGATGTTGTTTACAAAGGCGATCTTTTCAGCGCGGCGGCGGCCATGCGCGGCCAGAGAAAATACAGCGGCACCGCCACCAGCGTGGCGGCCGTGATGTCGACCAGCCAGTCGGAGACGGCGCCACGGCGGTAGGGCAGGAAGCTCTGGATGTATTCGTCCAGCGCGCCCATCGCCGCCACCAGCAGCACCGACAGCACGGCCCGGCGGCCCATGCCGCCGGCAATCCCGCTGAACAGCAGCAAGGCCAGCACGCCATAGCCAAACGAATGCAGCACCACGCCCGAAGCGTACTGGCCCACATCGGCGCGCGCGCCCGGTATGTCGCCGATGACGATCACCAGCGTGTACAGGAACAGCGCGGTGCGAAAGCGCAGGCGCTCGTGGCGTTCGGCGAAACAAAGCTGGGTCAGTGTGGCTTGCATGATCAGTGGGGTAGCGGAAAGATGGAAACAATAGCATGTGGGCCGGCGCCGACGCCATCTTCCCGCACAATCCCGGGCAAAAAAAAGCCCGCTAAGAAGCGGGCTGAAAACCCAAACGGGTCAAGAGTGAGCAGTGCTGGCCAAGTCGCGGTGCTGCGGCGCGCCATGGTAAAAATGTGGAGTGGTGCGCCAGTGAAGGCACACCTGTCCGCCGTCGCGCATATCGGTTGCGTGTACTGCAGATGAAGCTAGTATAGCCAGCAAAAATGACTGCATGATGACACTGCCAGGTTTTTGCCAGAATGACAGGCTGCAAGCGGACAAAAAAAAGCCCGCTGGTGAAAGCGGGCTTGAAACTATTTTCTTGGAGGAGAATAGTGGAGACAGGTGCATTATGCTGCGCCGCACGATATATGTCTAATGGTCTTTTCAGATATCTATTATCGTTTTTTGATATAACTGCCGAGTCTGTCTATTCCTGCACCGCCACCGTATAGTTGAGCGCCATGCGGCCGCCATCGGCATAAATCGTCTGGCCCGTCATGTAGCTGGCGTCGTCGCTGGCGAGGAAAGCGGCGATGCCGGCCACTTCTTCCGGTTCGCCGCAGCGCCCCAAGGGCGTGCGCGACAGGATGGTGTGACGTGCCTCGGGGCTCGACAGCACCGCCTGTTTCGCCAGTTCGGTCAGGATGGTGCCGGGGCCGATGCCGTTGACGCGCACGCCATGCGGCGCCAGGTTCAACGCCATGACACGGGTCAGCTGGTTGATCGCGCCCTTCGACACCACATACGGTACCTGGTTCGGTATCGCCAGTTCGGCATTCACGCTCGACATATTGATGATCACGCCGCTGTTGCGCTTGACCATCTCGCGCGCCACGGCCTGGCCGCACAGGAACATCGATTTCAGGTTGATGCGCATGACGCGGTCGAAATCGTCCTCGGCCACGTCGAGGAAATCGGCGGCGTGGGTCACGCCGGCATTGTTGATCAAAATATCGACATGGCCGAAACGGCCCAGGGTGTCGGCCATCATGGCGTCAACGTCGGCTTTCTGGCTGACGTCGGCGCAGAAAAAGTGCGCCTGTGGTCCCAGCGCGGCGGCCGCTTCGGCACCGGCTTCCTTGATGTCGACCAGCATCACCTGCGCGCCCTCGGCGATCAGGCGGCTGGCGCAGGCCAGGCCGATGCCTTGCGTGGCGCCCGTGACGATGGCGGTTTTATTGCTTAGTTTCATAGTGTCTTGTTCAGAGAAGAATGGCTTCGTTCGGTAATTGATTGCTGCGCTCGCCCGTGGCCGGGAAATGGTGCTGCAGCAAGCTGTTCAGTTCACCCAGCGCCTGCAAGCTGCTGTCGTGGTAGTTGCCACTGGCAAAACCGGTCGTCATGGTACGGCATATGGCCTGCCACTGCTCGGGCGTGATGCGGCGCCCCACATGGCGGTCGGCCACGATATCGACTTGGTGTTCGGCCAGGTTGATGTAGATCAGCACGCCGCAGTTGTCTTCCGTATCCCACACGCCGTAGTGGGCAAACAGTTCGCGCGCCCGTTCGCGGTTTGTCACGCCCTGGTAGGCCATGCCTGGCGTGAGCGCGGCTTCGACGATCAGGCGTACTTCCGCGCGATGGACTGTTTCACCGTCGGCAATCGCCGTTTCGATTGCTTTCAGGGTCGCTTGCGGGAAAGCCTGGCGCGCCGTGGCCGGCGTGCCGCGCCAGTGTTTCAGCGCGCGTCCGCAGCGCTGGCCAAATGTCAGTTCTTGAGTCATTACCAGTCTCCCGAGGCGCCGCCGCCGTCAAAGCCGCCGCCACCGCCGCCAAAGCCGCCACCGCCGCCGAAACTTCCCCCGCCGCCAAAGCCTCCCCCGCCGCCACGATGGTTCATGGCCTGGCCGAGGATGCTGCCGAGCACCACGCCGGTGGCGCCGCTGCTCCAGTTGCTGCCGCGCTGCAAGCGATTCGAATTGCCACGCGAACGGAACATGGTCAGCACTACCAGGAAGCCGAAGAACAGCAGCGGCAGCCAGAAGCCCAGGCCGCCCGCTTCCACGCTGGCAGGTGCGGCTTGCTTGGCAGGCGCAGGAAATTGCTCCTGGTTCAGCAAGGTGGCAATCGCCCCCACACCGGCCACCAGGCCGCCGTAATAATCCTGCTGCTTGAAGTGCGGCGCGATTACGTCCTGCAAGATGCGCTTCGATTGCGCATCGGTCAGCACGCCCTGCACCCCACGGCCCGCTTCGATGCGCAAGCGGCGCAGCGAGGAGGGATTGTCTTTCGCCACCAGCAGCAGCACGCCGTCGTCGACGCCCTTGCGGCCCAGCTTCCAGGCATCCGTCACGCGGATGCTGTATTGCTCGATCGCTTCCGGCTCGGTCGACTTGAGCAGCAGCACGGCGATCTGGCTGCCGGTCCTGGCTTCATAATCGGCCAGCACGGCTTCCAGCGACGCCTTCTGTTTCTCATCCAGCATGGTGGCCTGGTCGGTCACGCGCGCCGCCAGCGGCGGCACCGCCGTCAGCTGGGCGCTGGCCGGCAGCACCACCGCACACAGCAGCGCGGTACACAACGCCGCAAAATAGGCCCGGATGCCCATGCTTATTTGCCGAAGTCGACGGTTGGTGCGGTCGAGATGGCTTTTTCATTTTCCACCGTAAACGACGGCTTGACCTTGTAGCCGAACATCATCGCCGTCAGGTTGTTCGGAAAGCTGCGCGCATGCACGTTGTAGTCCTGCACCGCCACGATATAGCGCTGGCGTGCCACGGCGATGCGGTTTTCCGTGCCTTCCAGTTGCGACTGCAGGTCGCGGAAGTTGGTATTGGCTTTCAGGTCCGGATATTTTTCGGACACCACCATCAGGCGCGACAGTGCCGACGACAACTGCCCTTGCACCTGCTGGAATTTCTCGAACGCGGCCGGGTCATTCAGTACTTCAGGCGTGATCTGGAAGCTGGTGGCGGCCGAGCGCGCCTTTGTGACCGCTTCGAGCGTTTCGCGTTCGTGGCTGGCATAGCCCTTGACGGTATTGACCAGGTTGGGGATCAGGTCGGCGCGGCGCTGGTACTGGTTGACCACTTCGCCCCAGGCGGCCTTGGTTGCTTCGTCCTTGCTCTGGAAATCGTTGTAGCCGCAGCCGCTCAGTACGCCGGCCAGCACGGTAATGGAGAGGGCCAGGCGCAGCCATTTGGTGAATTGTTGGGTGATTTGCATGATGGTTTCCGTGCGTAGTGGTAAGAGGAGAGTCAGGTGGGGCAAATATACCTGAAACACCACAAAATGTTGGTTTAATCAGTACGCCAGGCGGGCCTGGCGCCGCCGGAGCGGCCGCCGGCCGCGTTACAATACGGGGTTTGCAACTGAATACAGAAAAGGTGTGCCGTGAATTTCATCGATAAATTATCAGCCGCGTGGACGGCCAATCATTCCCTGCTGTGCGTGGGACTGGACCCGGACTTGGCCAGGCTGCCGGCCGAACTGCGCGACGCGCCCGATGGCATCACCACCTTTTGCACGCGCATCATCGACGCCACGGCCGACCTGGCCTGCGCCTTCAAGCCGCAGATCGCCTATTTTGGCGCGCTGGGCGCGGAAAAGCAGCTCGAAGACATCTGCCGCTACCTGCGCGAGCACTATCCGCATATTCCGCTGATCCTCGACGCCAAGCGCGGCGACATCGGCGCCACCGCGACCCAATATGCGCGCGAAGCGTTCGAGCGCTATGGCGCCGATGCCGTTACCGTCAACCCCTACATGGGCGAAGATTCGCTCGATCCATACCTGGCGTGGCCGGACCGCGGCGTGATCATCCTGTGCCGCACCTCGAACCCGGGCGGCTCGGACCTGCAGTTCCTCGACACCGACGGCGTGCCCCTGTACCAGCGCGTGGCGCGCCTGGTGGCCGAGAAATGGAACAAGAATGGCCAGTGCGCGCTGGTGGTGGGGGCCACCTTCCCTGAAGAACTGGCGCAGGTGCGGGCGATTGTCGGCGACATGCCGCTGCTGGTGCCAGGCATTGGCGCCCAGGGCGGCGACATCGCCGCTACCGTCGGCGCGGGCCAGACGGCAAACGGCATGGGCATGATGATCAGTTCCTCGCGGGCCATCATCTATGCCAAGCCGCAAGACGGAGAAGACTGGGCCGACGCGGCGCGGCGCGTGGCAATTGAAACGCGCGATGCGATCAATGCGCATCGCTCATTGTAAGCTGTACCATGAAAAATGCCGGGCTTGCCCGGCATTTTTCATTCAGTCACGCTGTGGCGCGACGATTTCGGCATAATCGTACAGTTCCCCGAGAATCTCCTCCCCCCGCTCATCGACCGATTCCGACAAGGTATCGATTTCCGTAAACAGCATCTCGATGGTGCGGGCACCGGCTTCGCCGTCGAACAATCGGGCGGCGCGGTGCTCTTCCCAGCGTGCGCTTTCCGCTTCGCTCAGGGTCTGCGGGAAGTTGCGCGCGCGGTAGCGAAACAGCAACTCCTGCAAGCGCTCGTCACTGAAGGAAGGGCGGGCGCTGGCCAGTTTTTCTGGCGTCTCGCGGCGCAAGGAATCGAGCACGCGGCGGTCGTCGTTGCTGACAAAGCCGTTGTACAGGTCTTCATCGACGTCGGCACGGCCTTCGGCGGGGCGCTTGAACACTTCAGCCCAGATGGCGTCCATGTTCGGCGCGCCGGCCGCCAGGCGGCCGTTTTCCAGCGCGGCAGCAATATCGATGCCCCATTGCGCAGCCATCGGCGGTGACAGGGTTTTCAAGTTGCCCACCAGCATGGGTGACTTGTTCAGATGCACGCTTTTCACGGGCAGGCGCGTCATGCCTTCGAGCATGGCGTCGGTGCGCGTGAACAATCGCGTGCGGATGGTGTCGGCATCCAGCGTGAACAGCTCGCTTGGGTCGTACTGGCAATCCCATACCAGGATTTCATTCTTGTTGGAAGGGTGCGTGGCCAGCGGCCAGACCACGCCGATGCAGCCGCGCTCGGCCGGGAACATGCCCGACACGTGCAGGAAAGGCTGGCGCTGGGCGGCGGCCAGGTGCATGCCCATTTCGCTGGCGACCTTGTCTTTCTTGTGCAGCGCCAGGCAGAAATCGAACAGTTTTGGTTG
This sequence comes from Janthinobacterium sp. 1L-D-8-B-C4, assembly GCF_057291295.1. Lineage (NCBI taxonomy): Bacteria > Pseudomonadati > Pseudomonadota > Betaproteobacteria > Burkholderiales > Oxalobacteraceae > Janthinobacterium > Janthinobacterium sp. 1L-D-8-B-C4. Next base: position 85,666 of record NZ_JBXAVX010000005.1, on the reverse strand, counting down.
TTTCTCCTTGATCAGGCGGGCCAGCGCGATGGTGGCGCGCACGTCGGACAGCGCATCGTGCGCCGCTTCATGGAGCAAGCCGTTAGCCTTGCTTAAATGCTCGAGCTTGAAACTGGTCTGGCCATCGTCGCGCTTCGGCCAGGAAATCCCTTCGGGACGCAGCGCATGCGTCATGCGCACCACGTCGAGCAGGTCCCAGCGGCCGCAATGGTTTTTCCATTCGCGCGCATATGGGTCGATCAGGTTGCGCCAGAACAGGAAGCGCGTTACTTCATCGTCGAAACGGATGGTGTTGTAGCCCACGCCGATGGTGCCCGGCTCCGAAAAGGCCGCTTCGATGGTGGCGGCGAACTGGTGTTCGGGCACGCCTCGCGCCAGGCATTGCTGGGGCGTGATGCCGGTGATCAGGCACGATTGCGGGTCTGGCAGGAAATCATTGGCAGGCTGGCAATACAGCATGATGGGTTCGCCGATTTCGTTCAGGTCGGCGTCGGTGCGGATGGCCGCGAACTGGGCCGGCCGGTCACGGCGCGGCTGCACGCCAAAGGTTTCGTAGTCGTGCCAAAGAAAAGTCTGGTTTGTCATTGGTGGTGCTTGCATGGTGTGCGGCGAAAAAAGTCGCCGCTTCAGTTTTCGGAATTCTTGCCGATATTACCAAAGAGAGGATCAGCTGTACTGCGCATTCTCGCATGGAGTCAACCATTGTCCGTCCAAGGAGGCTTATCGTGTCACTTCCCATCGCCGCAAGCGGCAATTCCGCCAGTTCCGTCAGCAATACCGGCAATATCACCACCGGTGTCACCGGCAAGGACGACAAAGTCAAGCAGGCCGAAGGCAGCACCGCCCAGATGAGCGTCAACGACCGCTCGAAACTGCAGCTGAACGCCGCCATTTTGCAGGCGTCCATGAATGTATCGATCAGTTCGCAGAATGATCCGCTGGCGCTGGTCTACAAATCGGCCATCACCAGCATCAACGAAGCGCTGCAGGCCGATTTTGGCGACGACGCCGTGCAAAACGCGGCATCGCAGGACAATAGCGCCGAAGCGACCGCGAACCGGATTGTATCGCTGTCGACCGGCTTTTTCGAGGCGTTCAAGAAGCAGAACCCCGGCATGGACAACGATGCCGCGCTGGAAAAATTCATGGGCACCATTTCCGGTGGCATGGAAAAAGGCTTTTCGGAGGCGCGCGACATCCTGAAGGGCTTGAATGTGCTGCAAGGCGATATCGCCGGCAATATCGACAAGACCTATGAGCTGGTGCAGAAAGGCTATGCCGATTTCGTCGCCGCGCATTCCAGCAAGAAGGCCGACACGGCGGCTTGAGCTTACACCGCAACGCGGTTGCGGCCGGCATCCTTGGCGCGGTACAGCGCCGCATCGGCCGTGGCGATCAGGCCATGCTCGTCCTGGCATTGCGCCAGGCTGGCCACGCCGAACGAGCCCGTGATATGGGGCAAGGGACAGCGCAGATCCTCGAAAATGACCGCCTGCCGCATGCGCTCGCACAGGCGTTCGGCCACCAGCAGCGCCAGGTGTTCATTGGTGTCGGGCAAAATAACCATCAATTCCTCGCCGCCATAGCGCACCGCAAAATCGGTGGGGCGCAAGGCCGCACCCACCACCTGGGCGGCGATGCGCAGCGCCTGGTCGCCGGCCTGGTGACCGTGCTGGTCGTTGAAGCGCTTGAAATGGTCGAGGTCTATCATCAGCAGCGACAGCGGCGCGTCGCTGTCGTGCGCGGTGGTGATCATGCTTGGCAACAGATCATTGAGCCAGGCGCGGTTGTACAGGCCGGTCAGGCTGTCGACCATCGACAACTGGCGGTAGAACTCGCCCAGTTTCTGGCGCCGGCGCAGCAAGGCATTGGCGGCGCGGATGCGAAACGACATCAATCGCAGCAGGTTGCGCGCCAGGCCGTTCGACTGTTCGATCAATTCCCACACCAGCACGGCGTCGATCACCAGCACATCGGTTTCTTCCAGCGCGGAAATGGCGGTCAGGTTGCTGGCCTCATCGAGCACCGATTGTTCGCCCACGCTTTCGCCGGGCAAGACTTTGCTGACGGTGCCGTCATCCATGCCGGTATAGGTATCTGCCGCCACCGCCAGCGAGCCGCGCAGCACGATATACAGGCAGGCGCCGCTGTTGTCGCCCAGTGCTTCGCCCGCTTCAAGCCGCAGCACCGGGCAGTGCGCCAGCATGGCCGCCGTGGTGTCATCGGCGGCGGCGGAAAACAGCTGAAGATCGCCGATATTGCAGCCCGAAGCGCCAAAATTGCCGATTTTTTCCACGATATGCTTTCCAGAGACGACCCCGCGCAAGCGGCGGGACGTGCGCATCATCATAGCGTAAAGCGTTCTTGGGAGTAATAACTATGGTTGATTTGAAAGCACAACCCACCACTTTCATGAAAGTGTGTGGCACAAAAGCAAAGGCAGCCTTGATCGGCTGCCCAGGTCTCATATGAAAAACGGGGGATTATTCGGCGGCTTCTTCGACGTCCGCCGTGTCATTCACGGCGTGCTTGCCGGTGGCGTGGCGTTTGCTGTCTTGCAGGCGGCCCAGGGCGCTGTCGATCGCGCGTTTCAGTTTGTCGGTAGCGCCGCTGACCGACTGGTGCACCGAAGCATTCTGCTCGGTGACGGCGATCGGCTGGTAGCCAGCGATGCGCGCTTCCATTACGCAGCGAATGTCGTCGGCGCCGCCTTTCGGGCCATTGGAGTCGCTAAGGTGGACTTCAATGCGGGTGATGTTGTCGCGGAAACGGCTCAGGGCTGTTTCCAGTACGGATTGCACATGTTCGTTCAGTCCAGCGTTGTTGGCGATGGTGCTGTCGGTTTGAATATTGATTTGCATATGCTATCTCCTGTCAATTCGAAAAAAACCCAACACGGGCGTCATGCTGTGCCCGGTCATTGCGGCAGCTTTGCCAGTCAATGCCCGTTGCATGAGACTTATCTTACTCCTGTTTGCCGGAATTCAAGGGCGCGGCACAATTAAGCCGGGCTTAACGGTTCAGCCAGGTCAAGTTTCTAATTGTTGATCAGGCCGGCTGCGATATTGATCGACAGTCCCAGTACCACCAGGTTGAAGAAAAAGCTCAGCACCGACTGGCCCAGCACGATCTGGCGCATGGTGCGCGTCTGCACCGTCACATCCGAGGTCTGCACGGCCACCGCCAGGGTGAAGGCGAAATACAGGAAATCCCAGTAGTCGGGGTCCTGCTCGTCATCGGGAAACTTCAAAGGTCGGCGGTCGGCTTCGGCGCGGTAATACAGGTGGGCATAGTGAAAGCAGAACAGGGTGCCGACCAAAAACCAGGAGCCGACCAGGGTCAGTATCGTCAGCGCGTAGTGCAGGCTGCGCTGTTCCTCGTCCATGCCCTTGATCGACGACAGCTGCGAAAAGATGGCGATCAGGCTCATCACGGAGGCCACCGACAGCGCGCACAGCACCATGGCGGCCCGTTCATCCTGGAGCTTGGCCATCTGTTTCACCTTGTGATGGTTGGCGCGCATCATCATCGCGCCCATGGTGAACAGATACAGCCAGACGGCGATATTCCACGCCGTCAGCACGCGTGTCATCGCGGCCCAGCTTGAAGGCAGCAGCACGCCGGCCGCCACGCCGATCACGATGGCCAGGCTCAGGTGGGGGCGGCTGCGGACAAAGCCGTGGAAGGGCAGCGGTATGTTCATGGAAACTTCAGCAGAGTGGACAATAGCGCATGGTAGTCCTTAAGCCGGCTTGCCGCTTGCCGTTTTGGCGGCCTCTTCCTTTTCATGGTGGGGGAAGCGGTCCATGCGCGACAGCACCGGGAACAGCACTGCCCAGATGCCGGTGACGGCGAGGGTGGCGGCGCCGCCGAACAGCACCGCGCGCACCAGGCCGAACCAGCCGGCCGTGACGCCGGACTCGAATTCGCCCAGTTCGTTCGAGGCGCCAATAAAGACGGAGTTGACGGCGCTGACCCTGCCGCGGATTTCATCGGGGGTTTCGTACTGCACCAGCAGGTGGCGGATATAGACGCTGACCATGTCGCCGGCGCCCATCAGGAACAGCGCCACCAGCGCCACCAGGAAGGTGCCGGTGGAACCGAGCACGATGGTGCCCAGGCCGAACACGGCCACGCCGCCGAACATCCAGGCGCCGACCCGGCGCGTGATCGGGTGAAAGGCCAGCAGCACCGAGCACAGCGCCGCGCCCATGCCGGGCGCCGTGCGCAGCAGGCCCAGGCCGGTCGGGCCGATATGCAGCACGTCGTGCGCCAGCGCCGGCAAGAGGGCGGTGGCGCCGCCGAACAGCACCGCGAACAGGTCGAGCGAAATGGCGCCCAGCATGATGGGGCGCGACCAGACAAAATGCAGGCCTTCGAGCAGGGTCGACCAGCTGACCGGCTCGCGCTTGACGATCTGCGGCGCTGGCGTGGTGGCGCGCATCAGCAGCACCGACAGCACCAGCAGCGCCGACGAGATCAGGTAGACCACCTTCGGCCCGAAAATATACAGCAGGCCACCCAGGGTGGGGCCAAGGATGATGGCGATATGCGAGCTCGACGAACTGAGCGCCAGTGCCTGGCTGAAACTCTCCTTCGGCACCATGTTGACCAGCACCGCCTGGGTGGCCGGCATCATGAAGGCGCGCGCGCTGCCGAACAGCACCAGCACGGCAAACACCGGCCAGACCACGGACAGGCCGGTCATGGTGAACCCCAGCAGCGCCAGCGCGCAGGCCAGTTGCGCCGTCAGGCACCAGGCGATGATGTTGCGGCGGTTGTAGCGGTCGGCGATATGGCCGGCCGGCAAAATCAGCAGCAGGAAAGGCGCGAACTGTGCCAGGCCGATCAGGCCCAGGTCGAACAGGCTGCCCGTCATCTGGTAGACCTGCCAGCCGATGGCCACACTTTGCATCTGCACGGCCAGGGTGCCCAGCACGCGGGCGGACAAATAAAATGCGAAATTGCGGTGGCGCAGGACACTGAAGCCATTGCCGGATATTGCTGTGGACATGAAAGCTTTCCAGGGTGAAGCAGGGGGAGGGCCGGGCGGCGCGCCGCCCTGCGCTCCGGACGGCATTATTTGGCCAGGTCGGCCTCGGTGGTAAAGGCGTCGGCGTAAAACTCTTCTTCAGGCAGGCCACATTGCTGCACGAAATCGCGTTTGGCCGAATCGACCATTACCGGTGCGCCGCAGGCATACACCTGGTGGCCGGACAGGTCGGGCAGGTCAGCGATGACCGCCTGGTGCACGAAGCCGCTGCGGCCTTGCCAGCCATCTTCCGGCAGCGCATTCGATACCACCGGCACGTAGGTCAATTGCGGCAGGTCGGCCGCCCACTGGCGGCACAGGCCATCCATGTACAGATCGTGCGGACGGCGCGCGCCCCAGTACAGGCTGATCGGGCGCGTGGAGTGCTCATGGATCATGTGCTCGACGATGGCTTTCAAGGGTGCAAAGCCGGTACCCGAGGCCAGCAGCACTACAGGCTTGTCGGAGTCGTCGCGCAAAAAGAAGGTGCCCAAAGGACCCTCGAAGCGCAGGATGTCGCGCTCCTTCATGGTGCCAAACACCTGGTCGGTGAACAGGCCGCCGGGCAGGTGGCGGATATGCAGGGTGACCGGGCCGCCGTCCTGCGGCGCGCTGGCCATGCTGTAGGAACGGCGCTTGCCGTCGCGCAGCATGAATTCGATATACTGTCCGGCGCGATACTGAAGGCGCTCGGCAGCCGGCAATTGCAGGGTCAATACCATCACGTCGGGTGCGACTTTTTCCAGCGTGGTCACGCGCGATGGCATTTTCTTGATCGGGTAGTCGCTGCTGCCGGCCACTTCGCGCGCCTCGATGACCAGATCGGCGCTGGTGGTGGCGCAGCAGAACAGCGACATGCCGGCCGCTTCTTCTTCCGGCGTCAGGGCGCGCTGCTGGTGCGCCTTGTGCTGTACGCTGCCGGACACGACCTTGCCCTTGCAGGAACCGCAGGCGCCGTTCTTGCAGCCGTAAGGCAAGCCGACGCCGGCGCGGATCGCCGCCGCCAGCACGGTTTCGTCCGCTTCGCAGCTGAATTGGTGGCCGCTGGGCTGAACAGTAACTTGAAAAGTCATACAATCCTTGAGATGAAAAATATGTTAAAGCATTCTTTGCGCAAACCGTTGGGCCTGCCGCGCCTGCTGATACTGGGCTGTGGCGATGTCGGCATGCGGCTGCTGCCCCTGCTGGGCGCGCGTTTTCGCGTGTTTGCCGTCACCAGCCAGCTTGAGCGCTGTGCCGAACTGCGGGCCGCCGGCGCCATCCCCATCGTGGCCGACCTCGACGACCGCGCCAGCCTGCGCAAGCTGGCCGGCATCGCGCCCTGGATCGTGCACCTGGCGCCGCCGCAGTCGAGCGGCCTGCTGGACCGGCGCACGCGCAATCTGGCCGCCATTTTACCTGAGCATGCGCGCCTGGTGTATGTGAGTACCAGCGGCGTGTATGGCGATTGCGGCGGCGCGCGGATCGATGAAACGCGCACGCCGGCGCCGTCGAATGCGCGTGCGCGGCGCCGCCTGGACGCCGAGACCGTGCTGCGCGCCTGGGGTGCGCGGCGCGGCGCGCGCCTGGCGATTCTGCGCGTGCCCGGCATTTATGCGGCCGACCGCCTGCCGCTGAAACGCTTGCGCGAAGGCACGCCGGCGCTGCTTGACGCCGACGATGTGTACACCAACCATATCCATGCCGATGACCTGGCCAACATTGTGCTGCACGCGTTGTGGCGCATGCAGGCGGGCGGGCGCGTGTACCACGCCAGCGATGACAGCGACATGAAGATGGCGGCGTATTTCGATGCGGTGGCCGACGCCTTCAGCCTGCCGCGCCCGCCGCGCCTGCCGCGTGAAGCACTGCAGCAGATGGTCACGCCGATGCTGCTGTCGTTCATGTCCGAATCGCGGCGCCTAGACAATGGCCGCATGAAGCGCGAACTGGGCGTGCGCCTGCGCTACCCGCGCGTGGTCGATGCATTGCAGTTACTGACAGACGGCAGGGCCGGCATCAGTTAAAATACGCGGTTGTTTTCGCACTTTCCACAGGCCGGGGAACTTGCCCAGCCTGTTTGCCGCGCGCCTGATTACCTAAGGATCACCATGACTACCCTGACCTACGAAGCCTTCCTCGACGAAGTGACCACCGTCCTGACGGAACTGTATGACCTCGATGACGAAGCTGCCATCAAGCTGGTCATGGCGGCGCAGGACGCCGAATTTTTCGTGCCGCATGACGACCACGAGGCCATGCGCACGGTGGAGCAGGCCAGGAAAGACGCCGTCACCCTGTTCGAGCGCAAGCAGAACCGCCAGCAAACGCAGGAAAAGCAACAGCAGCGCGTGCGTCAGAAGAACAAGTAAGGCGGGCAAGGGGCGGCAGTGGCGCTGCAACTGGCTTGCAGGCATGGCCGCCTCCATTTTTCTGAAAATGGAGGGCCGGCAGCAAAGTATGTTGTTTTGAGTTATCCTTTAGCACATTCCAAACGCGCAAATTCTCTTCAATTGTCACATTTTTGCTTCTAGTTAAGCAAAAATCAACAAATAAGTGTATTATATTGTCTGTCGGCTAAAAGCCGCACAAGCAATGGCGCTTTTTAGTGTGTTGACCCTGAATTAGCGCAAAAGCGACGACCAGTCTTTTTTTGCCTTAATACAACAAGTACGGATTTCTCACCATGTCTCTCAAACAAATTACCTCTTTGCCTACCTATAACCCTAACCGCGTGCTCGATGCCATCATCGACAAGCTGCAACTGAAAAACGACGCTGCCCTGTCGCGTGCGCTGGAAGTGGCGCCACCGGTGATCAGCAAGATTCGCCATAACACCCTGCCGATCGGCGCCACCATCCTGATCCGCATGCACGAAATCAGCGACTTCAGCATTCGCGAACTGCGCGAACTGATGGCAGCCTGAGCCTGCCAGACAGACGGCAAACTGAGAGCTGCCGTCTGGGTTTCAAACAGGTTTGCCGCGTGCGGCAGCCAGCACGGTGAATCCGCCGTCAGCCTTTAAGCATTTTCCTGGCGCAATACCGGCCTGTCGATATAGAAACGCTTCACGTCCCCATCGGCCAACGCTGCGGTCGACGTCGCCACCAGCGCCGCGCCGAGCGAAGCTGGCGCGCTGGAAAACGCCGTCACCGCCCCCGTTGCCCGTCCCGAATACGCCGCCTGCACCGCGCGGCCCGAATAAGCTGCCGCCTGTACGGCACGTCCCGAATAGGCTGCCTGCACGGCACGGCCCGAATAGGCTGTTTGCACGGCACGGCCAGAATACGCCGCCTGCACCGCTCTTCCTGAGTACGCTGTTGCGGCGCGCACATAGTCTTCGCCGAAGGTCTGTTCATACAACTGCTTCATGCGCTCGCCCACGCGCTGGTGCGCCGCTTCGTCGTCTTCGCCGCGCAGGCCGATATATGGAAAGTGGTGCAGGAAGTAGCCGAACACCTGTTCGCAGTCTGCCGCGTATTTCAGGGTGTCGAGGATATGGTAGTGCCAGAAGGTGTCGACATCCATCAACGGCGCTGTTTCCTCTTCCGGGAACTGCTTCATCAGGATCAGGAAGCGCCGGTATTCGAACTCCACCGCATTGGCCTTTTCCAGGCTCCAGCCTTCGCCCGACTCGCGGTGCATCAGTTTGACTTTGATTGCGTCCAGATTCAGATCTGCAATTGCCTTGAAATCGATGTTCGTATCCATGAATATCCTTAAAAAGTGTCATTGGAAAAACTGCGCAGAGGGTGTGGCGGGATGCGGGCTGGTCGCGGGACTCCTGGGAAAATTCAGTTAGGAAACCGTTAATATTGCATTGAATCGGGCTCAGCGCAAGCTGCTGCAGCCGCCTGGCGAAGCCATGTAGCTTGCATCTTGATAGTGACTAGAGTGCGCTTACCGAAACGAAAAGTCTTGCGTGCCGGCGACCAGCGGCACAGTCACCTGCACGCTCATGCCCGCGCCGGGACTGCTGTCGATCAGGAAAGTACCGCCGAGCAGCTTGATGCGCTCCTCGATGCCGACCAGGCCGAAGGAGCCCTGCTTGTTGCGCCCGTCGGCGCCGGCCCCCACGCCATTGTCGCTGACGGTCAGCGCGACGCTGTCGTGGTATTTTTCCAGCTTGATCTGTACCCGGCTGGCGTTGGCATGCTGCGAAATATTGCTCAATGATTCTTGCAGGATGCGGAACAGGGCGGTGGCGCACTGGTCGCTCACGTTGATCTCGCCATGGCTTTCGCTGATTTCGCAAGCGATGCCGGTGCGTAGCCGGAACTGCGCCGCCTGCCACTCCACGGCGGCGTTGACACCCAGGTCCAGCACGGTGGGGCGCAAGTCGTTGATGATCTGGCGCACGCTCTTGATGGTGGCGTCGATCTGGCGCAAGGTCGAGCGGGCACGTGCATGCAGGCGCGGGTGGCGCTGCTGCGTGCGCGAAGCGAGCATGTCGGCGTCGATCCGCAATACCAGCAAATTCTGCCCCAGGTCATCGTGGATTTCGCGCGCGATGCGCTTGCGTTCTTCTTCCTTGATATGGTCGGCGTGGGCGGCCAGGCGGCGCAGCTTCTGGTGCGATTGCTGCAGGCGCAACTGGCTGGCGCGCAGTTCGTCGGTCATCACGGTGGCCATGCGGATGGCGCGCAGGCGCGACGACGCGAGCGTGTGGAACACGGTATAGAGCAGCATGCTGCCGGTAAAGCCCACCAGCAGGGCCAGCCAGGGCAGATACGTTTCGAACGGCGTGTACAGGTCGCTCTTGCGCACGCTGAACTGTGCTTGCCAGACACGGCCGTTGTAGTCGATCAGCATGGTGCTGCTCAGATACTTGCGCGAGCCGGCCATCTGCCACCAGTGCGGCTGCCTGCTGGCCGTCGTGCTGTCGAAGAGGGGACGGGTCTCGCGCGCCAGGGGCTGCGGTTCGGTGGCCTGCGTGCCGATATCGAACAGGGTCAGGCGGACATTTCGCACCGGCATCGCGGCCAGCACGCCGCGTATCATCAGCGCCAGGTCGTAGCCGAGGCCCACCGAGCCCTGGTAGGCGGCGCGGCGTTCCTGCACCGTGCCAAGCGGCATGTCGTTGCGGTAGACGGGCAGGCGCATGGCCATGCCGGTCAGTTGTGGACGGCCGGGCATCGGCACGGGCAGGCCCGAATTGCTGATCTCGCCCGAGTCGCGCGACTGCGCCAGCACCTCGGCGACGCTCGGGCGCACGGCGATGTCATGGCCATATTTTTCCGGTGCGCTGGAGATCGGTTCGATATATACCAGCACGGAATACCAGTCGCGCGGCCCCGGCGGGTCGATGGCAAAGGCGGGGTAGCCGTCGCGCCCTTCGGGATAGTCGCGTTGCATGGCCGCTTCGAAAGCGGGGCGCCTGGCTTCGTCGAGCCACTGACAATAATTGAGATTCATCACGCCGGGAAAGTTTTTCCGCAAGTCCAGGTGGCTTACATAAGCGCGGAATTGTTCGCGGCTGACCTGGTCACTGGCACGGAACAGGCTGGCCGCACCGCGCAGCAAATCGGTATACGACTTGACGCGCATATTGATATTTTGTTTGGTGGAATGTGCCAGGCTGTCGAACAGCACGCGCGCATCGTTGTCGATCGACATCGATGCCGCCATATGGAACAACAGGCCGACGAACAGCGACAGCAGGCAACTGAGCAGCCAGAGCGGCTTTTTTTCAGGTGTTCGCAGGCTCTCGCCATTGGCATCAGCAGGCATGGCAATCCGCATCGGAGGTGGTATCGGGCGGCGCGGCCTGCGATGCGCCAGCGTCAATAAAATTGTAAATTATTCAATCACTCCATAATATACAAAAATTCTCGCGTGATAGTCAAATGCAATATTTTTGATCAAATAAACTGCGATCAAAACAAAAAAAACCGCCGTAGCGGTTTTTTGTTGTGCAAGCGGCAGCTTACTTCGTTGCCTGCCAGCTGTCTTTCAGGGTGACGATGCGGTTGAACACCGGTTTGCCGGGCTGGCTGTCGACCCGGTCGGCGGCGAAGTAGCCATGGCGCTCGAACTGGAAGCGCTGTTCCGGCAGCGCCAGTTCCGCGCCCGGTTCCAGCCACGCCTGCACCACTTCCTTGGCCAGCGGATTCAGCGCCAGCTTGAAGTCCTTGCCACCCGCGTCCGGCTGCGGATCGGTAAACAGGCGGTCGTACAAACGTACTTCGGCGGCAATCGCCGTCGGCGCGCTGACCCAGTGCATATTGCCCTTGACCTTGTAGGTGGAGCTGCCTTCGGTGCCCGATTTGCTGTCCTCGAAGTAATTGCAATGGACCGCGATGACCTTGCCGTTTTCGTCCTTGTCGTAGCCGGTGCACTCGATGACGTAACCGTAGCGCAGGCGCACCCGGCTGCCCGGCTTGTCGGCGCTCGGCGGATACAGGCGGAAGTAACCCTTGTTCGGCACTTCCATGAAGTCGTCTTCCTCGATCCACAGCTCGCGCGTGATCGGGAAAGTGCGCAGGCCGCGCTCGGGGAAGTGCGGGTGCACGGGCGCCGTGCATTCCACGCTTTCGCCTTCAGGGAAGTTGTCGATGATCAGTTTCAACGGGCGCAGCACGGCCACCGTGCGCGGCGCCTTCGGATCGAGGTCTTCGCGCAAACAGCCTTCAAGCACGCTGTAGTCGATCCAGCCGTCGGACTTGGTCACGCCGGTGCGTTCGCACATCAGCTGGATCGCTTCCGGCGTGTAGCCGCGGCGGCGCATGCCCACCAGGGTCGGCATGCGCGGGTCGTCCCAGCCGTCGACGATCTTTTCTTCCACCAGCTGGCGCAGCTTGCGCTTGCTGGTGACGATATAGGTCAGGTTCAGGCGCGAGAATTCATACTGGTGCGGCACCGGCCTGGCGAAGAAGCCGCCATCGGACAGGGTCGCCAGCAGCCAGTCGTAGAACGGGCGGTGATCCTGGAATTCCAGCGTGCAGATCGAATGGGTGATGTTTTCCAGCGCGTCCGAGATCGGGTGCGTGTAGTCGTACATCGGATAGATGCACCAGGCGTCGCCCGTGCGGTGGTGGTGCGCATGGCGGATGCGGTAAATGGCCGGGTCGCGCAGGTTCATGTTGGGCGAACTCATCGCGTCTTCGCTCACTTTTGCGCGCAAGATATGTTCGCCATCCTTGAACTGGCCCGCCTTCATGGCGCGGAACAGCGCCAGCGATTCCTCGGCAGGGCGGTTGCGGAATGGCGAATTCTTGCCGGCCTGGCCAAAGTTGCCGCGGTTGGCGGCCATCTCTTCGGCGCTCTGGCTGTCGACATAGGCAAAGCCGGCCGTGATCAGGTATTCGGCCATCGCATACAGCTGGTCGAAATAGTCGCTGGCATAGTGCAGATGGCTCTGGCCATCGGCTTCTTTCGGTTCCCAGTCAAAGCCCAGCCATTTCACGCTGTCCATGATGGTGTCGACGTATTCCTGCTCTTCCTTGGCCGGGTTGGTGTCGTCGAAGCGCAGGTTGCACTGGCCGGCGTAGTCGCGCGCCAGGCCAAAGTTGACGCAGATCGACTTGGCGTGGCCCACATGCAGGTAGCCGTTCGGCTCCGGCGGGAAACGCGTGATCACCTGCGGCAGGCCAGGGCGCACGTGGGCGCCAGCGGACAGGTCGGCTTCGATGATGTTACGCAAAAAATTGGGCGCCAGCGCCGGTGCGGCGGTATTCGGATTATCGTTGCTCATTGATCAATGCTGGAAGAGTGACAGTAAAGAGCATTTTACCGTACCGCCGCTTCTTTTTCCGGGGCAATTTTCAGCCGGAAAGCAGCGTGGCAGCGACGCGCAGGCCGTTCTATAGGATAATCGTACTTTAATTTGCAAAAAACGTGCCTCCGGAGCCTGCCATGGAAAATTTATACAACGTCCTCGGTGTCGCCCCCAATGCCAGCGACGACGAGATCAAGAAGGTCTACCGCTCGCTGGCGATGCGCTTTCACCCCGACCGCAACCAGGCTCCCGGCGCCGAGGCGCGCTTCAAGAGCGTGACCAAGGCGTATGAGATCCTGGCCGATCCGGCCAAGCGCGCCGAGTACGACCAGAGCGTCAACCACCGCATCATCATCGATCCGGAAGCGGAAGCCTATGCCTTGTGGAGCGGCGTGTTCCGCCTGCACGGCACCGTGCTGCCAGCCGACTGAGACCGCGCGGCCGCGGCCGCATACCCTGAAAACAACACCAACGGCGCTTTCATCGACCAGCGCCGCGCATGATATTTGGAAAGCACATAATGAGAAGAGTACACCCCGAATTTGCCTATCAGTCGCGTGAACTGGAAGGCCAGATCGAAGGCATCCTGGGCGATCCGCCGAACCGCAAGAACTACAAGAGCATGGTCGACGCGCTGGTTGGCGAATACGCCAGCGGCGGCGGCATCGAAGACGTCAACATGCTGGCCTTCGCGCTGGTCGACCATATCACCTTCAGCGACCCGAAGGGCCTCCTGGCCGAAAGCGAAGACTACGAATTCGGCGACAACGCCAGCGTGTTTGCGATGGCTTCCTGCGCCGCACCGGAAGCGGCCAAGATGTACGCCGCCATCGAAGAGAGCTTCCCGGACCTGGCGCGCCAGGCCATCATCACGGCCTTTTTGCACAAGAACCCGCGCCTGTGGGACGACGACGACCAGTCGCTCGATCAATTGGCCGCCAATGACGACGGCGACGACGATCATGACGACGACCAGGCAACCGACGATTTCGCCCAGATGTTTGACCAGGATGGAGATGACCATGGCCGATAATATTGAACAAAAGAGCAATCTTCCCGCGCTGACGAAACAGGTGACCGAGCTGGTGCTGTCCGGTTCGCTGGGCCACGCCGAGCAGGCGTTTGCCGACGCCGCCGACCAGTACGGCGACCTGGCCGTGGTCGAAGTGCTGAGCGCGATTCCACCGCAGGTGACCGCGCTGCACCTGGCCGGTTTCGACGGCGGCAAGATGTCGCTGGCGACCCTGCTGGTGCCGCCAAAGGCCTGGGCCGACAGCCTGGCCTTTATCGCCGCCACCTGGAGCGACGACCAGATCGAGGACGACCCGGAACGCATCGCCGAGTCGCTGTTCGCGCATATCCATGGCGTGGTGTTTTCCACCGACGACCTTGAGCGCCGCCGCGAACTGTTGCTGGAAGCCTCGGCCACCGACTGGGGCGCCACCGCGTTCGCCATCCTGTTCTCGATGGCGCCGAAGGAGATCCTCGAAGTGGCGGGCGAGATCGTCATCAAGGGCCCATACGTGACGGGCGTGACTTCGTCGGACAACGACGTCGTGCCGCTGGCGATCGAACTGGCGCAGGCCAATGAAGACGGCTGGGACCGCTCGCTGTTCGAACTGTTTCCCGACTTCCGCCACAGCGCCGACCTGGCCGACGCCGAATACACGGACGACCCGGACGAAGAGCCGACGATTTTGCAGCGCAGTACCAAGGAATTGCTGTACCGCCTGCGCAAGCAAGTGCCGAGCACGCGCAGCGCGCCACGCGCCGGTGCGCGCCGCAGCCTGGGCACCGGTATTTTCTCTTGATCGAAGCGAGGAATTATTGATGCTGCCAGCAATAGTTGTAGAAAACCTGCCGCGCCTGGTGCGCGCCATCAAGCTGCTGCCGGGCGACCCACGCGAGGATGTGGCGTTGAACCTGGCCGACGAACTGACGGGCATCACGGCCATGGTGGCCGAGAAGTTCACCAATGAGCGCACGGCCGATGGCATCCAGAAGGCCTTGTACCTGACCGTGGGCTGCGTCTCGCTGGGCCTGGAAAACGCGCTGCACCTGGAAAGCGACCAGGCCGCGCTCGACTTCCTGGTCGAGCATGGCGCCGAACACGCGTTCCAGGTCGGTTTTCGCCTGATCAAGGAATTATCGCAGCTGCCCGAAGACGCACTGGTGGGCGAATACGACCAGGATCCGGTCTACCTGCAGCGCCGCCTGCGCGAGCTGTTCATCGACATCTGCCAGGCCGACCCGAACCAGAACTGGTCCGGTGCCGAAAAATACGCGCTGCAGCTGCAGCAGCGCAAGGAAGTGCAGGCGGTGGTACGCCTGGCCAACTGGCTGCGCCGCCACCATGATCATGGCCCCGTCAGCGACAGCGATTTGAATGCCGAGGGCGTGATCGCGCTGGCCATCATCTTCGCCATCGAAGGCGGCGGGCGCATCATGGCGCGCACCGGCCAGAAGGAGTTCGAGCGTTTCGTGCGCTCGGTGCGCAAGAACAAGCCGGACTTCGAAGAAGGCTGGGCGGCGCTGGTGGCCAAGGTGCCGGTGCAGCATCATCCGGTGCTGCTGGAGCGCATCGAATCGTACCGCCGCAGTTGCACCGTGGTGCATAAAATCCTCACGCGCGCCAGCATGAAAAGCCTGTTCGAGGACCTGGAGAATTATGCGGGGTCGGAACTGGATGCGGATTATTCGTAATCCAACGCTGTTGTCGGATTACGCGGCGTGCCGCCGCTAATCCGACCTACGCAGGTGCCATATTGCACTCGTAGGTCGGCTTAGCGCAGCGTAAGCCGACACCGGCGTATATCAGATCACGCCGGAAACCCCACTTTTTGTGGCCACAGATTATTAAAAGCGTGGATGCTCACTGCGCCATACAATCCAGCCTTGGTAAACGGCTCGTTGGCCAGCCAGCTTTCAGCGGCGGCGCGGTCGGGGAAATCGATGGCCAGCAGGCTGCCGATCATGGTCGCGCCGTCGTCGCTGGTCAGGGGGCCCGCAAAGGCCATCCGTTCGGCCTGCAGGCCCAGGTAGGCCTTGTGTTCGGGCCGCACCCTGGTGCGAATATGGCCGCTATCGGGCTTGTCGGTCAGGTGAAAAACAAAGATCATACGTTCGCTCCAGTGCTTATCAATTATCAGGGACTTCATTCTATGACAGAACAGGACAGGCGAAAGGCGCTGCTGCGCTTGTCCGGACTGCTGGCGGCTGGCGCCGCGCTGGTGCTGCCGCAGGCACGCGCGCACGATGGCCCGCTCAGCGAACATGCGGCCATCGTCCCGGCCAGCCGCGATACCTTGACCGTGGTCGGTCCATGGGAGCTGACGGGGCTGGAACCGTCGCGCGGCGGCTATATGTTTACCCGCATGCAAGTGACGCAGACCCTGCTTGACGCCGATGACCAGGGCCGGCTGCTGCCGGCTGTCGCCAGCGAGTGGGAAGTATCGAACGATGGCCTGGAATGGCGCTTCTTCATCGAACAGGGCCGGCTGTTTCACGATGGCTCGCCACTGACGGCCGGCACCGTGCTCGCTTCCTTGAAACGCGCGCTGGCCGCGCCAGGCGTGTTGCGCCTGGCCCGCATCCGCGCCATGGCGGTGTCGCGCGGCGCCATTCTGGTGACCCTGGCGCAGCCGTATGCGCCGCTGCCCTTTTTATTTACCCACTCCGGCACGCAGATACTCGCGCCGTCGTCGTATGGCGCGGACGGCCGCGTGCTGCGCATCGTTGGCAGCGGCCCGTATGCCATCACCGCCATCTCGCTGCCGCAGCAATTCGACGTGGCGTTTTTCGAACAGTGGCGCGGCGCGCCGCCTGCGGTGCGCCGCGCGCGCTATATCAGCGTCTCGCGTGCCGAAACGCGGACTCTGATGGTCCAAAGCGGCCAGGCCGACCTGGCCTTTTCGCTCGACCCGCCCAGCATCCGCCGCCTGCTCAACGACAAGAACGTGCAACTGGTGGCGGCGCCCCTGCCGCGCACCACTTTTTTGAAACTGAATGCCGCCCATCCGCTATTGAACGATGTGCGCGTGCGCCGCGCCATCAGCCTGGCGCTGGACCGCAACGGCATTGCGCGCGCGCTGCTGCGCGACGATGACCTGGGCGCGAGCCAGCTGTTTCCACCGGCGATGGCCTTGTGGCACCAACCGGCACTGGCTCCGTTGCGCAGCGATCAGGCGGCCGCCCGCGCGCTACTGCGCCAAGCGGGCTTTCTGCCCGGCGCCGACGGCATCGTCCGCCGCAATGGCCGGCGCTTCGAAGTCAACCTGATGACCTTTGTCGACCGCCCCGAGCTGCCGCTGATCGCCACCGCGGTGCAGGAAGAACTGCGCCAGGTCGGCATCGCCGTCAAGGTCGTGGTGGGCAATTCCAGCGATATCCCGGCCGGCCATCGCAGCGGCGCATTGGAAATCGGCCTGGTGGCGCGCAACTTCGGCAGCTTGCCCGACCCGGTCGCCACCCTGGCCGACGATTACGGGACAGGCGGGGGAGACTGGGGCGCCATGGGCTGGCACAGCGCGCCGTTGACGGACGCGCTGGCACGGCTGTCGAATGGCGGCGTGCTGGCCGGCAGCGCGCAAGCGGCCGCCTTGCGCGCCAGCGTTGCGCGCGAACTGCAGCAGGGCCTGCCCGTGATTCCCGTCGTCTGGTACCGCCAGACCATGGCGGTGTCGCGCCGCGTGGCGGGTGCCAGCATTGACCCGTTCGAGCGCAGCTACCGTATTTCAGCATTGACCTGGAAGGCCGCATGAAAACGATATTCAAAGCGCTGATACAAGCACTATTGGTGGCCCTGCTGGTGGGTACCTTGTGCTTCTTCATGACGCGCATGCTGCCCGGCGACACCGCCTACCGCATTGCGGCAGGCCGCTATGGCTACGAGATGGTCGACGCGGCCGCCGCGCAGGCCGTGCGCATCGAGCTGGGGCTGGACCGGGCGCCGCTGGCCGCGCTGGCCGACTGGTGGAGCCGGCTGCTGCGGCTGGACCTGGGCGTGTCGCTGGTCACCGCGCAGCCGGTCATCGATGAAATCCGCATGCAACTGGGCCAGACCCTGCGCCTGTCGTTGATGGCGGTGCTGCTGTCGCTGCCGCTGGGGCCCTTGCCGGGCGTGCTGGCCGGCTTGCGTCCGGGCGGCTGGTTTGACCGCATCAACCTGGCGCTGTCGGTGTTGCTGCGCGCCTTGCCGCCGTTCGTGCTGGCGCTGCTGCTGGTGCTGGCGTTTGCGGTGCAGCTGCGATCGCTGCCGGCCGCCGGCCACGCCGACCATGGCAGCTTGCTGCTGCCGGCATTGACCTTGGCGCTGGGCCTGGCGGCGGTGTCGTCGCGGGTGGCGCGCGACGCCATGACGGCTGTGCGCGCGTCCGGCTATTACGCTTTTGCGCTCAGCAAGGGCCTGCGTGCCAGCGACGCCTTGCTGCGCCATGGCGCGCGCAATGTCGCCACGCCGGTGGTGGCTTACACGGCCGTGCAACTGGTGTACCTGGTCGAAGGCGTGGTGCTGGTGGAAACCATCTTTGCCTGGCCCGGCATCGGCCACGCGCTGGTGCACGCCATCTTCGCGCGCGACGTGACGATGATACAGGGCACGGCGCTGGTGCTGGGATTGCTGTTCGTGCTGTTCAACTGCGTGGTCGACCTGGCCTGCGCGGCGCTCGACCCGCGCGCGAGGCGCGCATGAAGCGCTTTGGGCTGGTGCTGCTGCTGGCGATCACCGGCTTTGCCGTTTTCGGCCCGGCGCTGGTCGGCATCGACCCGGCCAGCCAAAGTCTTTTGCGCTTCCTGGAAACGCCGAGCCTGGCCCACCCGCTGGGCCTCGATCACCTGGGCCGCAGCATGCTGGCACGCCTGGCCCATGGTGCCCAACTATCCCTGGCGATGGCGGTGGTGAGCGTCTTGAGCGCGGCCGTGCCGGGCACGGTGCTGGGCGTGCTGGCGGCCTGGCGCGGGGGATGGCTGGATCGCATCCTGAGCGCACTGGCCGACGCCGTGCTGGCCTTGCCGGGGCTGTTGCTGGTACTGCTGCTGGCCGCGTTTGCGCCGGGCCAGTTCTGGCCTTTGTACGTGGGCATTTCGCTGGCCTTTTGGGTCGAATATTTTCGCGTCACGCGCAGCGCCAGCGCGCTGCTCCTTGGTGGGCCGCAGGTCGAAGCGTCACGCTTGCTGGGCTTTGGCCCGCTGTATATCGTGCGCCGCCACCTGGCGCCGGTGCTGTTGCCGCGCCTGGCGACCCTGATGCGTTTCGGCTTTGGCGGCGCCGTGCTGGCGATGGCGGCGCTGGGGTTTATCGGCGTCGGCCTGCAGCCGCCCACGCCCGAACTGGGCGTGATGATGATTGAACTGCTGCCGTATTACAGCGAAGCGCCGTGGCTGGTGGGCGCGCCGGTGGCACTGCTGTTTTTAACCATGCTGGGGCTGATGCTGATCGGCGACACCCATGAGTGAGTTTTTCCTCGACGTGGCGGATCTGCACGTGTTTGACGCCGCCAGCGGCAAGCCGATTGTCGCTGGGGTGAGCCTGCGCGTGGCGTCCGGCGGCGTCTTGACTTTGCTCGGCGAAAGCGGTTCGGGCAAGTCGCTGCTGGCGCAGGCCATCATGGGCACGCTGGCCCACGGCCTGCGTGCCGAAGGCGCCATCAACATCGATGGCCAGTTGTCTGACGCGGCCGATCAGCCAGCGCGGCAGCGCCTGTGGGGCCGCGCAGTGGCGCTGCTGCCGCAGGAGCCGTGGCTGGCGCTGGACCCGACCATGCGGGTGCAGCAGCAGGTGGCGGAAACGCATGAACTGGTGGCGGGCAAGAGCGCCGGCCAGTCGCGCGAGGCGGCGCTGCGCGATCTGCAGCAGCTGGGAATGAACGATGCGGCGCGGCTTTATCCGCACCAGATCTCGGGCGGCATGGCGCAGCGCGTGGCCTTTTTGGCCACCCATGCGGCCGGCGCACGCCTGTTGATCGCCGATGAACCGACCAAGGGCCTTGACAGCGGCAAGCGCGGCGAGATCGTTGCCATGTTGCGTGCCGCGCAAGCCGAGGGCATGGCGTTACTGTGCATTACGCACGACGTTTGGCTGGCGCGCGCGCTCGGTGGCGAGATCGCCGTGATGCTGGACGGCTTTGTCATCGAGCAGGGCAGCGCTGAAAAACTGCTGGCGCAGCCCGCGCATGCTTATACGCGCGCACTGCTGGCAGCCGATCCGGCAAGCTGGCCGGTGCGCCCGGCCGAACACGCGCCAGGCGAGATCGTCGCACGCGTCGACAAGGTCGCAAAGTTGTTCGGCAAGCGGTGTCTGTTCACCGGCGTCAGCGTTGATCTGCGTCGCGGCGAGGTGCTTGCCATTACCGGCGAGAGCGGCGCCGGCAAGACCACGTTCGGCAATCTGCTGCTGGGATTATTGCGGCCCGATGCGGGTAAGGTCACGCGGGCAGCCGGCCTGCCGCGCACTGCGTTCCAGAAGCTGTACCAGGACCCGGCCGCCGCGTTTGCGCCCACGCTGACCTTGCGCACGGCGCTGTCCGATGTGCTGGCGCTGCACGGCTTGCGCTGGGATGCGGTGGCGCCGCTGCTGGCGCGCCTGCGGCTCGGCGCCCAGTTGCTCGACCGCCTGCCGTCGCAGGTGTCGGGCGGCGAACTGCAGCGCTTTGCGCTGGCGCGCGTGCTGCTGCTCAAACCCGTTTTGATCTTTGCCGACGAACCGACCTCGCGGCTCGATCCCGTCAGCCAGCAGGAGACCCTGGCCCTGCTGCTGGAAGTGGCCGGCGACAGCGGCTGCGCCGTGCTGCTGGTGACGCATGACGCCGAGATTGCGCGGGCGGTGGCGCAGAGACGGATTGAGTTGCAAAATAGGTGAGATGTAATCTCTTTAACCCAACGGCAGAAAAGGGCCGGGGTTGATGGTACAAAATCAGACCATGCTAATCTCCATCCCCAGCAGCGCCGCCCCCAGGCATTTTCCATGCGCGTCCAGCGCCAGCGAGCGCGTCACGCCGCCGCCCAGCGCCTGCTGCAGCACGAAGTTCAGCGCGCCCAGTTGCGGCAGTTCGTAGCGGGTGACGCTACCGTGAACCACGCCCTCGAAATGCTTGCGCACGCGCTCGGGCGTTACCTCGCGCAGCAGTAGTGCGTAATCGTTGCGGTCGTAGGCGATCAACGACAGGTTCGAAATATCGCCTTTGTCGCCGGCGCGCGCATGGGCCAGTTCGCGCAGTGTGATGGTGCTCATTCAGTGCTCCCCGAAATGGATGGTGGTGTGTACCGCGCTGGCGTCGACCAGGGTGGCGCGCACGGCCACCACGGCGCGTGCCGATTTGGTCGCGCCGCCACCGCCCGATGGCCCGCAGGTATACAAGGTTTCAACTTCATTGCCGATGCGCGCCGCTTCCTGCAAGCTGGCGGTGCGGCCCGTCACGCGCAGCCGCACTTCGTACGGTTCGCCGTGCTCGCCGGAGAGCTGCGCACCATGGATGGCGTTCATGCCGATCAGGTCAAAACGCAGTTCCTGCGTCTGCACGCCGCACAGTTGCAGGCGTTCGGCAACGATGGCTTGCGCCAACTGCGCGCGCGCCACGGCGCCGGGGCCGGCATACGATATCTGGCCCTCGCCGATATGGCTGTCCAGGTAGCCCAGGGTCACTTTCAGCAAGCCGCTTTTCGGCTGGCCAGTGGCGCCCGTGATGGCCACGCGGTCGGGGCCAATCTGCTGCATCGCCACGTTTGAAAAATCGGCCACCACGTCCGGCGTCAGGTACGCGGCCGGGTCGTGGATTTCATACAGCAGCTGTTCGGTGCAGGTGGCCACCGTCACGCAGCCGCCGGAACCGGCTACCTTGGTGATGACGACGCTGCCATCCTCGGCTACTTCGCCAATGGGAAAGCCGAGGCGCGCGAGGTTGGCCACATCCTTGTAGCCGGGATCGGCAAAATAGCCGCCGCTGACCTGGCCCGCGCATTCGAGCAGATGGCCGGCCAGGGTGCCCTGGCCCAGCTTGTGCCAGTCGTCCATGGCCCAGCCGAATTCGTGGATCAATGGCGCCAGCACCAGCGCCGGATCGGCCACCCGGCCCGTGACGATCACGTGGGCGCCTTGCGCAAGCGCGTCGACCAGCGGCTGCGCGCCCAGATACGCATTGGCCGACAGCAGCCGCTCCTGCAACTGGGTGACGGGCACACCGGTGTCGTCGAGGTAGTCGCCGCCGGTTAGCAGGTCCAGCACATCGTCGCCGGTAATCGCCGCCACTTTCAAGTGCGGCAGGCCCAGTTCGCGGGCGATGGCGCGGATGGTCTCGGCGGCCGCCAGTGGATTGGCCGCGCCCATATTGGTCAGGATGCGCACGCTGTTCTCGCTGCACGGGCGCAGCACGGCGCGCATGCGATCGACCAGCAGCGGGTCGTAGCCTTGTTGCGGGTCCTTCATCTTCGCCTGCTGGGCCAGCGCGATGGTGCGCTCGGCCAGGCATTCGAAGATCAGATAATCGAGTTCGCCGCGCTCGGCCAGTTCCACGGCCGGCTCGATGCGGTCGCCGGAATAGCCGGCGCCGGCGCCGATGCGGATGGTTTTCATGCTTGCTCCTTTGAGTTGGCGCTGCTTACAGCGGAAAGATGCCCAGCACGATGCAGCTGATGGTCATCACGATCGACGCGGCAAACAGGTATTTGAAGGTGTATTTCTGGTGGTCGGCCAGGTCGATGCCGGCCAGGCCGGCGACCAGGAAGGTGGCCGGTGTCAGCGGGCTGACGGGAAAGCCGGTCGTCATCTGCCCCAGCAGCGCCGCCTGCGCTACCTGTACCGGTTCCACGCCCAGCATCTTGCTTACTTCGGCCACCACCGGCAGCACGCCGAAGTAGAAGGAATCGGGGTCGAACAGCATCGACAGCGGCATCGACAGCACGCCCAGCACGGCCGGGATATGCGAGGCCATTTCGGGCGGCACGAAGCCGACCGCCGTCTTGGCCATGGCCGACAGCATGCCGGACTTGTTCATGATGCCGGTAAATACCCCGGCGGCAAACAATATGCTGGCCATCAAGAGCGCCGCCTTGGCGTGTGCGTCGATACGGGCGCGCTGCATGTCGGCGTTCGGGTAGTTGATCATCAGCGCCAGCACCACGCCGATCATGAACATCACCACCGGATCGACTTTGCCGCTGATCATCACGCCCAGCACGATCACCGTCAGCACGATATTGATCCAGAAGTTTTTCGGCCGGCGGATCGCGCGTTCGTCGTCCGTCAGCTCATGCATCTGCACGAAGCCGGCCGGTGCGCCGGTGGTGAGGCCCAGGCGGACTTCCTCCTTGCGGCCCAGGTAGTAGGCCACGCCGAACACGAATGCCAGGCCGATCAGCTGGACCGGAATCAAGGGCATGAAAATCTCGCTGACCGGAATATGCAGCGCGGCCGAGGCGCGTATCATCGGCCCGGTCCACGGCAAAAAGTTCACGCCGGCTGCCAGCGAGGCCACACACGCCAGGATGCGGCGGTCGATGCCGAGCCGCGTGTACAGCGGCAGCATGGCCGGGATGGTAACGAGGAAGGTGACGGCGCCCGAGCCGTCGAGGTGGATCAGCAGCGCCAGCAGCGCCGTGCCGGGCACGATGCGGCTGGGGCGGCTGCCCACCACGCGCAGGATGGCGCTGATGACCGGATCGAGCATGCCGGCGTCGGTGACGATGCCGAAGAACAGGATGGCAAACACGAACATGCCGGCCACCGGCGCAATATTGGTGATGCCGGAAACGATGAATTTTGAGGTTTCCATGCCGAAGCCGCCGATCAGGGCGGCGATGATCGGGATGGTAATCAATGCCACCAGCGGCGACATTTTCTTGGTAAGGATGGCGGCCAATAAAATGGCGATGGTGCACAGTCCGAGCAGGGCCAGCATGGGTTTGTCTCCTGAGGTTTTGGTGCCCGTCTATGCGGGGTTTGATGCATTCTGCGGCGCGCGGTTTATATTGTAAAATCGATTTTTCAGGATGATTATCCTGTTTTTTGAATGAATCAAGATGCTGCCGAATATCTCCAGCAAGCTGCTGCAAGCATTTGTCGCGCTGGCCGACTGCCGCCATTTCACGCGCGCCGCCGAGCGCTGCCACCTGTCGCAATCGGCCTTCAGCGCCGTGATCCAGAAGCTGGAAACGGCGCTCGGCGCCCGGCTGGTCGAGCGCGACACGCGCAATGTGATGCTGACGGTGGAAGGCGAGATGTTCGTCGAGGTGGCGCGCGGCCTGCTGGCCGACATGGAGGCGGCGTTTGGCAACATGGGCGACTATGTGGCGCGGCGCAAGGGCAGGGTGGCGATTGCGGCCTTGCCGTCGCTGGCGGCCAACGGCTTGCCGGCCGTGATCGCCGAATACCGCGCCAGCTATCCCGGCGTCAAAGTGCAGCTGCACGACGCCTTGTCCGACCAGTGTCTGCACCTGCTGCGCCAGGGGAAAGTCGACCTGGCGATCACGGCGCCCAGCGCCCGGCTGGCCGAATTCGATACGCGCGTGCTGTGCAGCGATCCGTTTTACCTGGTGTGCCGGCGCGACCATGCGCTGGCCCGCAAGCGCCGCGTGCAGCTGGCCGACCTGGCCGGCTGCGAATTGATCCATCTGGCGAAATCGACCAGCGTGCGCCAGCATGTGGAATTGCTGACGCAGGGCGTGGCGGTGCGCGACAGCGGCCTGGAAGTGGAGCACCTGGCCACCGTGGCCGGCCTGATCGAGCAAGGCCTGGGCGTGGCGCTGGTGCCGGCTTTGACCCTGTTCCAGTTCAAAAAACTCGACCTGGTGGCCGTGCCGCTGGCGCCCGGCCAGCCCGGGCGGCCGATCCTGCTGGCCATGCCGCGCACCTTGTCGGTGGCGGCGCGGGGCATGCTGGAACTGATCGAGCTGCGCCTGGGGAGCGGATCGGGTGCTTAGGCGCCGCCTTCCAGCGCCGCCGCTTCGGCCAGCTTGACGAATGCCGCCACCATCGGCGAGGTCTCTTCCTCGCGCTGCGCCAGCAGCAGGCTGGTGGTGGCCTGCGGGTCGGCGATCGGCCTGTAGCACACGCCGTCCATGCGGATGCGGTCAAACGACGCAGGCAATACCGAGATGCCGCAGCCGGCCGCCACCAGGCCGATAATGGTCGACGCTTCGCCCGCTTCCTGCGTTACAGTTGGCACGAAACCGGCCGCCTTGCAGAGCCGGAAAATCTGCGGATAGATGCCGGTGCCGGCATCCTTCGGGTACATCACAAAACCTTCGCCGGCCATGTCGGCAATCGCAATCGAGGATTTTGCCGCCAGCCGGTGCGCCACCGGCAGCACCAGGAACAGCGGGTCCTGGCGCAGCTGCGTCAAGCGGATATCGGACGGATACGCGGTCTCGGGCGGGCGCACGAAACCGAGGTCCAGGCTGCGCGCGGAAATCGCTTCCAGCTGATGCAGGGTCGCCATCTCGTGCAAGGTCAAGGTCACGTGCGGGAACGACTGCCGGTAGCGGTTGATCACGGTGGCGAAATACGGCGTAAATGGCGTGGAAAAGGTAAAGCCGATGCGCAGCTCGCCCGCTTCGCCGCGCTGGGCCCGGCGCGCTGTCACCGCCGCCTGTTCCGACAACGCCAGGATGCGGCGCGCATCGTCCAGAAACAAGCGGCCCGCCTCCGTCAGCCGCACCGAGCGCTTGTTGCGCTCGAATAGCTGCGCGCCCACATCCGCTTCCAGCGCCTGGATCTGCTGGCTCAGCGGCGGCTGGCCAATATGCAGGCGCTCGGCCGCACGTGTGAAGTGCAGCTCCTCGGCGACGGCGACAAAATAACGCAGGTGGCGCAGTTCCATAGGGTTCCAGTAATCGTTTTAAAGTATGAGTTGATGCTTAAATATATATTGGACGATATGAGTTGGCAATCCTATGATGAAATCTCGCCTTTCTCCGCACAACGTCATGTCTGATTCATCGCTGGCCTTTTCCAATTCTTCCGCCTCTTCCGCCGCCATTGCGCCGGCTGCGCCGGTTCCCCGCACCGCGATTGCCAAGGGCAGCGTCGAATTCAAACGAAGCAACCGCGCGCTGTTTTTTGGCGGCTTTTCCACTTTCAGCCTGCTGTACTGCATACAGCCGCTGTTTCCGCTGCTGTCGCACCAGTTCCACCTGACGCCGGCCCAAAGCAGCTGGTCGCTGTCGGTATCGAGCGGCCTGCTGGCCATTTCACTGGTGCTCCTCAGCGCCGTATCGGACCGCGTGGGGCGCAAGCCCTTGATGGTGGCTTCGATGTTTTCCGCCGCCATATTGACGATATTGTCCGCGTTTGCGCAGGACTATGCGCAGCTGCTGGCGATCCGCGCCGCGCTCGGCATCGCGCTTGGCGGCATGCCGGCCGTCGCCATGGCCTACCTGGGCGAGGAAATCGAAGGGCCGTCGCTGGGCCTGTCGATGGGCTTGTATATTGCCGGCAGCGCCTTTGGCGGCATGTCGGGGCGTTTGATCGCCTCCATGCTGAGCGACTTTTTATCGTGGCGCTGGGCCTTGGGCGTGCTCGGCGTGGCCGGTGTGTTGGCGGCAGCCGAATTCTGGCGCAGCCTGCCAGCTTCGAAAAACTTCGTGCCTTCGACCCGCGGCTGGCAGGCGCTGCCGCATGCCATCAAGCAGCATTTTTCCGACCGGGGCCTGCCCTGGCTGTTTTGCCTGGCGTTCGTGCTGATGGGCTGTTTTGTCAGCCTGTATAACTATATCGGCTACCGCCTGCTGGCCGCGCCGTTCGGCTTGCGCCAGAGCACGGTTGGCCTGCTGGCGTTCCTGTATTTGATCGGCATCTTCAGCTCGGTCTGGGCCGGCCGCCTGGTGGATCGCCTGGGACGCCGCGGCGTGCTGTGGATCATGCTGTCGATCATGCTGGCCGGCATCGGGCTGACCCTGTTCGACTATCTGCCGGCCATCGTGGCGGGCATGGCGATGGCCACCTTCGGTTTTTTTGCCTCGCACTCGATTGCCAGCAGCTGGGTCAGCCGCCGCGCCCGCGCGCCGCAGGCGCTGGCCTCGGCTTTTTACCTGCTGTTCTATTACCTCGGTTCCAGCCTGATCGGTTCCGCCTCGGGCATGATGTGGGGTTTCGATGGCTGGACCGGCGTGGTGTGCATGCTGGGCCTGTGCCTGGGCAGTGGCGTGCTGATCGCCTTGAGGCTGCGCCATTTGCAGCCGCTGGGTGCACGCGAAGCGGCCGGCTGATCGCATGCCATGGAACTTCGTGACCGATACGTGATCCAACTGTCATCAACACAGGAGGAGACACCATGTTGCAAGCAAACGAAGTGGCACAGCGCTTTAATTCAATCGAGCAAGCCATCGGCCAGGCGGCGAAACTGTGCGGCCAGGAACAGGAACTGCCGATGGACCTGAAGGATTGCCTCAACCAGCTGGACCAGCAGAAATCGTCGGTGCGCCAGGCGATCGACTCGCAGGACGACGCGCGCATCCGCCAGGCGGTCGACAATATGGAGTCGCTCGGCGACCGCGCCAAGCAGGCCTGCGGCGCGGCGCCCAACCTGACGCCTGAACTGAAGAGCGCGGTGCTGCAGGTTCACGATACCTTGTCGGACCTGAAGCACCAGCTGCATTGATTGTCACATTTGGCGGAATAAATGCCCGTAAAGCGGGCTGACGCGCAGTTGCGCCGCATGCTGGCGCAAGGTCAGCGACAGCTTGCCCGCCTCGTCACGCACGGCGCTGGCGATCGCGCTGGCGTTGACGATGGTGCCGCGGTGGATTTGCCAGAATTGCTGCGGGTCCAGCTGTGGCAGCAATTCCTTCAGGCTGGTGCGTATCAGCGCTTCGCCGTCGCGGCACACCACATTGATGTATTTGTCCAGCGCCTCGAAGTAGACCACGTCGGCCATCGGGATCATGCGCACGCTGTTGCCGACGGCCGCCCGTATCATCTGCAGGCGCGGCGCGGCTGGCGTCATCGCTTGCAGCTGGGTCAGCAAGCGGGTCAGGTTGTCGTCAAGAGGCGCCGGCTCAGCTCGCTGGGCTGGCGGGAGCGGTGCCGATGTTGCTTGCAGACGCTGCTGCAGGCGTTCGACCGTCTTGCCCAGCCGAGCATCGTTGACGGGTTTCAGTACGTAATCGGCGGCTGCCTGTTCGAACGCGGCCAGCGCGTAGTCGTCATAGGCGGTAACGAAGACGATCTGCGGGAACGGCGTGATTTCCTGCCCTTCCGGTCCGTCCTGCCATTGCTCGGCCAGCTCTTCGGCCGCTTCCAGGCCCGTCTTGCCGGGCATCTTGATGTCCAGGAACAAAATATCGGGACGCAGGGCGAGGCCTTGCCGCAAGGCTTCCACGCCATTGGCGCAGGTGGCGACGATCTCGAGCGCCGGCCACAGTCGGCGCAGGGCGTGGGCGAGGGCGGCCGCCAGTATCGGTTCGTCTTCGGCGATCAGGGCGCGGATGGGGGCGTTGGCTGGGTCTGTCATGGCGTGGTAGTGGTGATGGAAGGTTGAAGTGGAAAAGTCAGGCGGGCGGTCACGCCGCTGGTGTCGTTGGCGCACAGCGACAGGCTGGCCGATGCGCCATGCATGACCTGTAGCCGCTCGCGGATATTCGTCACGCCCAGCTGGGTACCCTTGTGCGTGCCCTTGGTCTGGCCTGCATGGTCGAGACCCAGGCCATCGTCGCTGACAGTGAGTATCAGCATGCCGGCATCGGCGCTGGCCTGCACGGTGACATGGCCGCCTTCGATCTTCGGCTCCAGGCCGTGCTGGATGGCGTTTTCCACCAGCGGCTGCAGCAGCATGGGCGGCAGGCTGGCGCTGCGCAAGTCGTCGGGCAAGTCGAGCGTGTAAGTGAGGCGCGCACCCATGCGGATGGCCATCAGGCCCAGGTAGGCCTGCATCAGCTTGAATTCCTGCTCCAGGGTAGTCGATTCGGCGCGCGAGGAACTGAGGGTGGCGCGCAGGTACTGGATCAGCTGGTCGAGCAGCAGCTGGGCGCGGTCCGGGTCAAAGCTGATCAGTCCCTGCAGGTTGGCCAGCGTGTTGAACAGCATATGCGGTTCGATCTGCGCCTGCAGCATTTGCAGCTGCGCCTGCATGGCCTGGCGCGCCACCGATTCGGCGCGCGCCTTTTCTTCGGCCGCCGCCGTTTGCAGGCGCGAAATGCGTTCGCGGCTGGAAAAAAACAGTACAGCCACGCCCGTGACGATCAGGGTAAACACCAGGTTGGCAGCCACTTCGGCCGGCTCCAGCGTGGTCATGGCCTTGACCCGCACATTGGTCAGCCAGACAAACAAATGCATGCCCAGCCACTGCGCCACCGGTACGGATACCACGATGATGGCGATGAACGGCAGCGCACCGGGACGCTGGCCCGGGCTCCACAGGGTCAGGCGCGTGCCGTCGATGAGCACGAAGGCAATGCTGCCGATACACATGGAGGCGATCAGGTTCTGCCCCAGGTGGCTGCCCGGATTGAGCAGGTAGGTAACTACCAGCGCGCAGATGACATTGATCGCCAGCGCGTAGCGGATATCGTGCAGCATGCGGTGGTAGCGTGAACGCGGCCGGGTGGCGGGGGCAATGGTCGGGCTGGACATGGTCGTTTTGTAGTGTAGTCGATAAGCCATTGTGTCTGCTGCGCGCGGCCAGCGCAACGCCGCTGCGACGAAACGGCTCTGGCGCGGCGCCAATCGTGGCCGTGTGTCCTTTACATGAACGTGCCCGCACGCGATGATGGCAGTCATTCCAATCAAGCAAGGACAAACCATGTGGCCCTATCCACGTACTGTGGCGCACCGCGGCGGCGGCACGCTGGCCCCTGAAAACACGATTGCCGCCCTGCGCTGCGGCCTGGCCCATGGCTATCGCGCGGTCGAATTCGACGTCATGCTGGCAAACGACGGCGTGCCGGTGGTGGTGCACGACGTGGAACTGGGTCGTACCGTCGCCGGCAGCGGCGCCATTCCCGATTACACGGCCTTTCAACTGGCGGCAATGGATGCGGGCAGCTGGTTCGGTCCGCAGTTTGCGGACGAAGGCGTGCCCACTTTTGATGCCGTGGTCGCATATTGCCAGGCGCACGGCATCTGGATGAATATCGAGATCAAGCCGGCGCCGGGCTTCGAGGTCGAAACCGGGACGGTGGTGGCGCAGCGCACGCGCCAGCATTTTGCCGGCGGCGGACGGTTGCCCTTGCTGTCATCGTTCAGCATCGAGGCGCTGCAAGCGGCACGCGAGGCGGCGCCCGAGCTGGCGCGC
The DNA here is from genome assembly GCF_057291295.1 of Janthinobacterium sp. 1L-D-8-B-C4. Taxonomy (NCBI): domain Bacteria; kingdom Pseudomonadati; phylum Pseudomonadota; class Betaproteobacteria; order Burkholderiales; family Oxalobacteraceae; genus Janthinobacterium; species Janthinobacterium sp. 1L-D-8-B-C4. The sequence continues at coordinate 55,719 of NZ_JBXAVX010000005.1, read as the reverse complement.
GGCTGGCTGGTCGATGCGTTGCCGCCGGACTGGTTGGCGCAGGCCCGCGCGCTGGAGGTCGTGGCGATCCATTGCGATCACGCGCCGCTGACCCGCGAACAGGTAGCGGCCATCAAGGCGCAGGGGTATGGGGTGTTCTGCTATACCGTCAATACGCAGGATAGGGCTGACGAGTTGCTGGGGTGGGGCGTGGATGGGTTTTGTACGGACAGGATTGATGCCATTGAATATATAGAAGACGCAGCAGAAATCCGGGGTCAGTCGCTTCGCGATCGGAATACTTCCCACTGGGACGTATTCCCCCGTCGGGTCTGACCCCAGCTCTTTGCTGTTGGGTCAAAAATTAAAACGTCACCCTTACCCCTGCCGTCAGATTACGCCCCGTCAAAGGCGCCGCGTTCTTGATAAACGAGGTGTGGCTGTAGGCCAGTTCGTTCGTCAGATTATTCGCCTTCAGGTAGAACTGGGCCGGCGTGCCGCCGATGCGGGTGTTGTAGCTGGCGGACAGGTTCAGCATATTGTAGCCAGGCGTTTGCGTTTCAAAAGCGGCCACCTTGTCCTGCTTGCCGACCCGGTAGAACTCCGCCACGCCGTTCCAGGCCTGCCAGTTGGCGTCGAATTTCACGCCCAAACGCTGGGCCGGGATGCGCGGCAGGTTGCCGCCGCCATCGGCCAGTTTGGCCCGCACATAATCACCGAACACGCTGGCGCCGAAGACCGGGTTCAGTTGCTGGCGGATCTGGCCTTCGATACCGGTGAAGGTGGCGTCGCGCTGGGCGTATTCGATCAGCTGGAAGCCTTCGTGGCTGTCCAGGGTGGAGCCAAAGATATAGTTGTCGATCTGGTTGCGGTAGGCGCTCAGCGAAAAGGTGGTGGCGCCCGCGTATTTGCGCAGGGTCAGGTCGATATTGTTCGAGGTTTCCTTGCCCAGGTTTTCATTGCCCAGTTCATAGGTGGCGGTGGCCATGTGCACGCCGTTGGCGTACAGCTCTTCGGCGCTCGGCAGGCGGTGCGTGCGCGAGATGGTCGAGCCGAGCGAATACTGCGGCGCGAATTTCCATACGGCGCCCAGCGAGACCGAGGTACCGCTGGCGCTGTGATCTTTCAGGGTGGCGCTGTCGACCGAAATATCCTGCCATTCGTGGCGCAGGCCCGCTTCGAAGCGCCATTGCGCCAGGTTGTATTCCTCGACCAGGAAGGCGGCGTGTTTCTTGGTGACGGTCGGCGCCACATAGGCTTCTTCGCCCAGCGCCGAGAAATCGCGTTTCGTGGTTTGAAGGCCGACCACGCCACGCCAGCCACCGAGCGGCACATGTTCCATTTCCAGCCGTGCGTCATGGCCCTTGTTCTTGAAGGTGGTGGCAATCTCGCTGCCTTCGATTTCATCGTGCTTGTAATCGGTCAACGCGGCGCGCAGGCGCAAGCGGGTAAAGCCGGGCAGCGGGTCGCGCAACTCGCCGCGCACATCCCAGCGTTCGCTTTTCAGTTTCACGTAGGGTACGGCGCCGCCTTCTTCGTGCTCGTGGTCGTGCTCTTCGCCTTCTTCGCCTTCGTGCTCATGCTCGCCGCAGTGCAGGTGGGTGCCGTGCGGGTGGCAGCTTTCGAATTCATGATTGTGGCCGGGCAGGCCATATTCGGCGCGCTGGCTGGTAAATGCCAGGCCCAGGAAGCCGCGCGACCCCACCCACGAGGCGCCGACGCTGCCGGTATCGGTTTCGTTGTAGCTGCCGGCCACTTTCGAGCCGCCTTCCCAGCCGCTGCCGACCTTGTATTCTTTCGCATCGCGCTTCACGCCTTCCGCATGAAACGCGAAATTGCCCGAGCCGCCGGTCACTTCAAAGGCGCCGGCCTTTTCGCGGGCGGCCGAGTTGGCGCGCACTTCCGCGCTGCCTTCGACGCCCCTGGCCGGCACGCGGGTGGGAATTTTCTTGTCGATGACATTGACCACGCCGCCGACGGCGCCGCCGCCATACGCCAGCGCCGACGGGCCGCGCAGCACTTCGACCTGTTCGGCCAGCATCGGTTCGGACGCCACCGCGTGGTCGGGGCTGATGGTCGACGCATCCTGCACTTCGGCGCCATCGGACAGCACTTTTACGCGCGGGCCATCCATGCCGCGGATAATGGGGCGGCTGGCGCCGGCGCCGAAATGGCTGGAGGTGATGCCGGGCTGGCCAGCCAGGGTTTCGCCCAGCGTCGCTTCGCGGGTGCGCACCAGTTCATCGCCTTCGAGCACGGTCACCGGCGTGCTCATGTCGTCGCTGCCCAGCGACAGGGCGCTGGCCGACACGGTCACGGCCGGCAGGGTGGGCGCTTGCTGGGCCAGCGCGCTGGCGGGGGCGGCAAACGCCAGCATCAGGGCCAGGGCCAGAGGGGTAGGGCGGTGAAGGTAGTGCGGTGCGGTCATGTGTCAATTCCTTGTCTTGTGACGATGTTTGCAGGGGCTGGGCAAGCGTTAATTTGATAATGATATCCCATTATCATTAGCGTGTGAACCTCCGGGCGCTATATTGATCGTGGGTGGATGGTGTATTCTGTTGTCATGGAACGCACAACACGTCAAAAAACCGCTATACAAGCCGCCATCGAGTCGGCCCGGCGCCCGCTGTCGGCGCAGGAAATTCTTGAACAGGCCAGCTTGCAAGTGACGCAGCTGGGCATCGCCACCGTCTACCGCAATTTGAAGTCGCTGGTGCTGGAAGAGAAAGTCCACGTGGTGACCTTGCCCGGTGAAAACCCGCGCTATGAGTCGAACGCGGTGGCCAATCACCATCATCACCATTTCCAGTGCACCAGCTGCCAGCGCGTGTTCGATGTGCATGATTGCCCCGGCGACTTGAAACGCATGGCGCCGCAGGGCTTCGTGGTCGAGCGCCACGAGCTGACGCTGTATGGCCGCTGCGCCGATTGCAATAGCGCTGGCGTGGTTGCCAGCCCGGCACCGCACAGCTGCGCCGATCACGCCTGAGTCGCGGATCACCAACAAGGATCACCAACAATTAACCGGGGCCTGTGCGCAACAAGCCCTTGCCTGCCTTAATTGCAGGCAGCCATATCACGTATAATCTTTCCTTTAAAGCTGCCGCCACCTTTTGCCAAAAAAACATGAAATCATCTGAAATCCGCGACAAGTTCCTCAAGTTTTTCGAGTCCAAGGGCCATTCCATCGTCCGTTCCAGCTCGCTGGTGCCAGGCAACGATCCAACCTTGCTGCTGACCAACAGCGGCATGGTGCAATTCAAGGACGTGTTTACCGGCACCGACAGCCGCCCCTACACCCGCGCCACTTCGGTGCAGCGCTGCGTGCGCGCCGGCGGCAAGCACAATGACCTGGAAAACGTCGGCTACACGGCGCGCCACCATACCTTCTTTGAAATGCTGGGCAACTTCAGCTTCGGCGACTACTTCAAGCGTGACGCGATCCATTTTGCCTGGGAGCTGCTGACCCGTGTTTACGGCTTGCCGGTCGAAAAACTGACCGTCACCGTGTATATTGAAGATGACGAAGCCTACGATATCTGGGCGAAAGAAATCGGTGTGCCAACCGAACGCATCATCCGCATCGGCGACAACAAGGGCGCGCGCTACGCGTCGGACAATTTCTGGCAGATGGCCGACACCGGCCCATGCGGCCCTTGCACCGAGATCTTCTACGACCACGGCGCCGATATTCCTGGCGGCCCACCGGGTTCGCCTGACGAAGACGGTGACCGCTTCATTGAAATCTGGAATCTGGTGTTCATGCAGTTCAACCGCGACGAAGCGGGCGTGATGCACAAGCTGCCGAAGCCGTGCGTCGATACCGGCATGGGCATGGAGCGCCTGGCCGCCGTGCTGCAGCACGTGCATTCGAACTACGAGATCGACCTGTTCCAGCATCTGATCAAGGCTGCTGCGCGTGAAACCGGCGCCACCGACCTGGAAAACAAGTCGCTGCGCGTGATCGCCGACCATATCCGCGCCGCCGCCTTCATGATCGTCGACGGCGTGATTCCGGGCAGCGAAGGCCGCGCTTACGTGCTGCGCCGCATTATCCGCCGCGCGCTGCGCCACGGCCATAAATTGGGCCAGACCAAGCCGTTCTTCTACAAGCTGGTCGAGGATCTGGCTATCGAGATGGGCGCCGCTTACCCGGAGCTGGAAGAAGCCAAGGTCAACGTCGCCAACATGCTCAAAGCCGAGGAAGAGCGTTTCGGCGAAACCCTGGAAACCGGCATGAAAGTGCTGGAAGCCCAGCTGGCCAAGGACGCCACCGGCATCGACGGCGCCACCGCCTTTACCCTGTACGAAACCTACGGCTTCCCGCCAGACCTGACGGCCGACATTTGCCGCGAACGCAATATCGCGTTCGACCAGGAAGGCTATGACGCGGCCCTGAAGGAAAGCCAGGAGCTGTCGCGCAAGGGCGGCAAGTCGCACAAGGACAGCAAGGTTGAATACGCGGGCGAGAAAAACAAATTCGTCGGCTATGAAAGCCTCACCTTCGGCAGCAAGGTCGTGGCCCTGTACGCGGCCGGCACGTCGGTAGCGCAGCTGGCGGCGGGCCAGGCCGGCATCGTGGTGCTCGACACCACGCCGTTCTACGCCGAATCGGGCGGCCAGGTCGGCGACCAGGGCGTGATCTCGGCTGGCGACGCCGTCTTCAAGGTCGACGACACGCTGAAAATCCAGGCTGATGTATTCGGTCACCATGGCGTGCTGGAAACCGGCACCCTGAAGGTAGGCAACACGGTCTCGGCCGACGTCGACACGGCCAAGCGCGGCCGCACCATCCGCAACCACTCGGCCACCCACTTGATGCACAAGGCCTTGCGCGAAGTGCTGGGCAGCCATGTGGCGCAAAAAGGTTCGCTGGTCGACCCGGACAAAACCCGTTTCGACTTCAGCCACAATGCGCCGATGACAGCGGAGCAGATCGCGGCGGTGGAAACCATCGTCAACAAAGAGATCCTGGAAAACCATGCAGTGCAGTCGCACCACATGTCGTTTGACGACGCGGTGAAACACGGCGCGATGGCGCTGTTCGGCGAAAAATACGGCGACGAAGTGCGCGTGCTTGACATCGGTACCTCGAAAGAGCTGTGCGGTGGCGTGCACGTGCAGCGCACCGGCGACATCGGCCTGTTCAAGATCATCGCCGAAAGCGGCGTGGCGGCCGGTATTCGCCGCGTCGAAGCGGTGACGGGCGAGGGCGCGCTGGCGCTGGTGCAAACCATGAACCGCCGCCTGCTGGACGCTGCTGCCGCGCTCAAGTCGAACCCCGAGGAACTGACTGCGCGCATAGGCCAGGTGCAGGATCATGTCAAGGCGCTGGAAAAAGAACTGGCGGCCCTGAAATCGAAACTGGCGTCGGGCCAGGGCGATGAACTGGTAACCCAGGCGGCTGACGTGAACGGCATCAAGGTGCTGGCCGCCGTGCTCGAAGGCGCCGATGTGGCCCGTTTGCGCGAGACGATGGACAAGCTGAAGGACAAGCTGAAGACGGCCGCCATCGTGCTGGCCAGCGTCACTGACGGCAAGGTCAGCCTGATCGCCGGCGTGACGGCCGACGCCACTTCGCGCGTGAAAGCAGGCGAGCTGGTGAACTTCGTTGCACAGCAAGTGGGCGGCAAAGGTGGCGGACGCCCCGATATGGCGCAGGCTGGCGGCACCGATGCCAGCGGTTTGGCGAATGCCCTGGCCGGCGTGCCGGCCTGGGTCGGCGACAAGGTGAAATAAGCCGCAAGCCACAGTCCATGCGGGGTGGGTACACCCTCGCAGCCTGAAAACGGCCCGCAAACCTGGTTTGCGGGCCGTTTTGCTTTAGAGCATCTCGTTGTGACCCCACAACAGCCTGTGAACTATTTTGGTGCAGCGCGTCATTGGCGCTGAATTAGAGTAGTATGTCGAAAATCAGTGCAACAAAACAATGGTGGGATATTGATGAGCGACACACTACTTGATACCGAGATTATGGAATTTCATAAAGAACTCGACGCACGGGGCTTGAATTGCCCTTTGCCGATTCTGAAAGCAAAAAAGGCATTGTCAGAGCTGCAAAGCGGTGAAGTGCTGCGCATCATGGCAACCGATCCCGGTTCCGTGCGTGACTTCCAGGCCTTTGCCAAGCAGACGGGCAATGCCCTGCTGTCGCACGTGCAGACCGGCACCGAGTTTGTCTTCCTGATGCAGCGCAAGTAACTTCACTGGCTGCGCCGCCACAGGCGGGCCGCATGGCACTGGCGGGCGGCAGTTTTGCTGCCTTGCAGCGTAGCGCCGGATTCCCTCGTTCACCCTTGCCGCAAACAATTTAGATGGTTTGCTCTAACTAAAAATCGCACGATCGTGCTTAAATTCGGTTCGAGATTCAAATTTCTCTTATAATCGACCTCACAATCAGCACTTGATCCGTCATTTTTATAATTTCCCAAAGGCATAGCTATGAAAGTCTTGGTACCCGTCAAACGCGTGGTCGACTACAACGTCAAGGTCCGCGTCAAGAGTGACGGCACTGGCGTCGATACCGCCAACGTCAAAATGTCGATGAATCCTTTCGATGAGATCGCTCTCGAAGAAGCCATGCGCCTGAAAGAAGCCGGCAAGGTGACCGAAGTGGTTGCCATTTCCTGCGGCGTGACCCAGTGCCAGGAAACCCTGCGCACCGCCATGGCGATCGGCGCCGACCGCGGCATCCTGGTTGAAACCACCACCGAACTCGAACCGCTGGCCGTGGCCAAGCTGGTCAAGTCGCTGGCAGAAAAAGAACAGCCACAACTGATCATCCTGGGCAAGCAGGCGATCGACGACGACAGCAACCAGACCGGCCAGATGCTGGCGGCGCTGCTCGGCTGGCCACAAGCCACCTTCGCCTCGAAAGTCGTGCTGGAAGACGGCAAAGTGACCGTCACGCGCGAAGTCGACGGCGGCCTGGAAACCCTGGCGCTGACCCTGCCGGCCATCGTCACCACCGATTTGCGCCTGAACGAGCCGCGCTACGTGACCTTGCCGAACATCATGAAGGCCAAGAAAAAGCCACTGGAAACCGTCAAGCCGGAAGACCTGGGCGTCGACGTCACCCCGCGCCTGAAAACGCTGAAAGTGGCAGAGCCTGCCAAGCGCTCGGCCGGCATCAAGGTACCTGACGTGGCCACCCTGGTTGCCAAGCTGCGTACCGAAGCCAAAGTCATCTAAGCGGCTTAGCCGTCATCCAGAACAATTACAGGACATATCATGGTCGCATTAGTTATTGCTGAACACGACAACGCTACCTTGAAAGGTAGCACCCACCATACCGTCACCGCAGCTGTCCAGTGCGGCGGCGACGTGCACGTGCTGATCGCCGGCTCGAACGCGTCGGCCGCCGCTGCTGCCGCCGCGCAAATCGCCGGCGTGGCCAAGGTCATCGTCGCCGATGCGGCTTACTTTGCCGACGGCCTGGCCGAAAACATCGCCGAGCAGGTGCTGGCGATCGCCGGCGACTACAGCCACATCCTGGCGCCGGCAACCGCCTACGGCAAGAACATTTTGCCGCGCGTGGCCGCCAAGCTGGACGTGGCGCAGATCTCCGAAATCACCAAGGTCGACTCGCCTGACACCTTCGAGCGTCCGATCTACGCCGGCAACGCGATTGCCACCGTGCAATCGAGCGACAAGGTCAAGGTCATTACCGTGCGCACCACCGGTTTCGATTCGGCCGCCGCCACCGGCGGTTCGGCCACCACCGAGACCATCACCGCCGTGGCCGATAACGGCAAGTCCGCTTTCGTTGGCCGCGAACTGGCCAAGTCCGACCGTCCTGAACTGACCGCTGCGAAAATCATCGTGTCCGGTGGCCGTGGCATGGGTTCGGCCGAGAACTTCCATATCCTGGAACCCTTGGCCGACAAGCTGGGCGCCGCCATGGGCGCTTCGCGCGCTGCGGTGGACGCCGGCTTCGTGCCGAACGACTGGCAAGTGGGCCAGACCGGCAAGATCGTCGCGCCATCGCTGTACATTGCCGTCGGTATTTCCGGCGCGATCCAGCATCTGGCCGGCATGAAAGACTCGAAAACCATCGTTGCCATCAACAAGGATCCGGAAGCGCCGATCTTTGCCGTGGCCGACTACGGCATCGTCGGCGATCTGTTCGAGATCGTGCCGCAACTGGTCAAGGAACTGGGCTAAACACGGGGTTAATTCAAACCCATCAGGTTTTGTGAATTACAAAGCCACGCCGGCCCGCCCCACATGGCGAGCCGCGCGTGGCTTTTTTCTTGGAGAGAATAAGATGAGCTATCAAGCCCCACTGAAAGACATGCTGTTCGTCATGAACGAACTGGCCGGCCTGGCCGACATCCACACCTTGCCCGGTTGCGAAGACGCCACGCCCGATACGGCCGAGGCCGTGCTGGAAGAGAACGCCAAGTTCTGTGGTGGCGTGGTGGCCCCGCTGAACTGGCCCAGCGACAAGGAGCCCAGCTTCTTTCATGACGGGCAGGTGACCACCTCGAAAGGCTTCAAGGAAGCCTTCAAGGCGTATGGCGAAGCGGGCTGGCAAGGCGTGCAGCATCCCACCGAATTCGGCGGCCAGGGCTTGCCCAAGCTGCTGGCCACGCCATGCATTGAAATGCTCAACTCGGCCAGCATTTCGTTTGCGCTGGTGGCGTTATTGTCCGACGGCGCCATCGAAGCGCTGCTGACGGCTGGCAGCGACGAGCAGAAAGCAATCTACCTGGAAAACCTGGTGTCGGGCAAGTGGACCGGCACCATGAACCTGACCGAGCCGCAGGCCGGTTCCGATCTTGCCGCCGTGCGCACGCGCGCCGAGCCGCAGGGCGATGGCACCTATAAAGTATTCGGCACCAAAATCTTCATTACCTATGGCGAACACGACCTGGCGGAAAACATCGTCCACCTGGTACTGGCCCGCACGCCCGACGCACCGGCTGGCGTGAAAGGCATCTCGCTGTTCATCGTGCCGAAATTCCTGGTCAATGCGGACGGCAGCCTGGGCCAGCGCAACGACGCGCACTGCGTGTCGATCGAGCACAAGCTGGGCATCAAGGCCAGCCCGACGGCGGTGCTGCAGTTCGGTGACCACGGCGGCGCCATCGGCACCCTGGTGGGCGAGGAAAACCGTGGCCTGGAATACATGTTCATCATGATGAACGCGGCCCGCTTCGGCGTCGGCCTGCAAGGCATCGGCCTCGCCGAGCGCGCCTACCAGCAGGCGGTGGCGTTTGCGAAAGACCGCGTGCAGTCGCGCGACCTGGCAGGCTCGCCAGGCCCCGTATCCATCATCCACCACCCGGACGTGCGCCGCATGCTGATGTCGATGCGTTCGCAAACCGAGGCGGCGCGCGCGCTGGCCTATGTGGGCGCGGCCATCAGCGACGTGGCCCATCACCATCCCGACGCCGAGGTGCGCGCGGACAGTCTGGCTACCTATGAATATCTGGTGCCGGTGATCAAGGGCTGGTCGACGGAAATGTCGCAGGACGTGGCGCGCGACGGCGTGCAGGTGCATGGCGGCATGGGCTTCATCGAAGAGACCGGCGCCGCCCAGCATTACCGCGATGCGAAAATCCTCACCATCTACGAAGGCACGACGGCGATCCAGGCGAATGACCTGGTGGGACGCAAGACAGTGCGCGACGGCGGCGCGGTGGCAAAAGCCATTATCGCCCAGGTGCGCGCCACCGAAGCCCAGCTCGGCGAATTCACGGGCGCGGATTTCCAGGCCATGCAGCGGCACCTGGCCGAAGGCAGTGCGGCCCTGGAGGCGGTGGTGGACTATGTGGTGGCCAACATGAAGACCGACATCAAGGCGGTGTTTGCGGGCAGCGTGCCGTACCTGAAACTGGCCGGGATCGTGCTGGGTGGCTGGCAGATGGCGCGCGCGGCAGTGGCGGCGCAGCAGAAGCTGGGCGAGGGCAGCGGCGACGCGGCCTTTTACAAGGCCAAGATTTCCACCGCGCGCTTTTTTGCCGACCATATCCTGTCGCAGGCGCCGGGGTTGCGGGCCACCATTATCGATGGCAGCGCAGGCGTGATGGCGCTCTCCGAAGAGCAGTTTTGAGTTAAACCAAACCCCACTGCAAATGCTGGGGTCGGACCCTCAGGGTCCGACCCCAGTCTTCGCTTTAAGGGTGGTTTTATCTACGCGTAATGCCATTGCCGGAATTGCGCACCAGGTCACCCGAGTGCAGTCCCGGATCCTGGTCGAACGCGAAATCGGCGCGGGCGCCGGTTTCATATTGCACCGTCACGGTCCACACCTTGGAATTCTTTACGTGGCCTTCGACCTGCTTGCCCGCATAGGCGCCACCGGCAGCGCCGGCCAGGGTCGCAAGGTCCTTGCCGCGGCCGCTACCGACCTGGCGTCCCAGCAGGGCGCCGGCCACACCGCCGCCGATCATGCCGAGCGCGCCGCCTTCACCGGCCTTCTCGGTGACATTGACCGACAGCACCTTGCCGCAATCGGCGCACACTTGCTGCTGCTGTTTGGCCGGCTGGCTGGCGTAGGAGTTGCCGGCTTTTTGCGCCGCCTTGGCGTTGATGATGGACTGGTCGTATTCGGTCTTGGCGTCGCGCAGGCACTGCATGCGCGCTTTCGACGAGGTTTCCTCGGCACACAGTTTTTTGTCATCCGCGTAGCGGGTATTGGCTTGCTTGCTGTCGTAGGCGTATTGCGCCTTGGGCGACAGGTTTTGCGCAAAGGCGGGCGTGCTGAACAGGCCGGCCAATGTCATGGCAACAATAATAGCAGTAGGGCGACGAATCATGATCTTCTCCAATAAGCGACCAGCGAAGCTGGTAATCACCGCAGTATAGAGGAAAAGCATAATTGCTTGCCAACACAGCCGTGCGCGTGTTGGGCCAGCCTGTCAGCCGTAGGCGCCGCCCGTATATAAAAGGTCAAACAGGCGCGCCATGGTGGCGATCAGGGTGCCCGCGCCGAGCATCAAAGTAGCCACCAGCACCACCGCCAGCGGCCAGCCGGTGTCCGACAACCGGCCCGAGCCGCCGTTATAGCGCGCATCCCATTTTTCATCCGGCATCAAACCCAGCACCAGCGCTTCGAGAAAGCCGGTCAGCGCCGAGATGATCAAAGGCAGTATCTGGTAGAACCAGTCGGCCTCGGGAAACAGCTGGCGCAGCGCCAGGCTGGCGGGCAGGGCAGCGACGTGCAGCCAGCCCCAGCGATCCGTGGCGCCATGCAGGTAGAAGCGGTGCGCGCCCAGCATGCCCAGCAGGAAGGCCAGCAGCGAGGTGAATGCCTTGTTCTTGTGCGGATGTTGCAAGATCGTCGTGGTGGTCATGGCGTTCCGGTTGCAGCGATAAGGAAAGCCCAGTATCGGTCAAAGCGGGCCGTTTGTGGTGATTAAAACAGTCTTGCGGTGTGGCGCGAGGGGTCAAGCAACGGGTCATAAGCGCACGCGCCTATTGCGTCTTTGGCGCTGACTGGTCATAATGTTTGATTAGCCCAAATTACACGCCCGTCATCATAACGCTTGCTGCCTGGCGGTAAAGCGCGCTATAATTTGCGGCTTTTTCCGCCTCAGCACACTTATTTGGAAATATTATGGTCGTTATTCGTTTAGCTCGTGGAGGCGCCAAGAAGCGCCCGTTCTTCAACATCGTCGCTACTGATTCGCGCAATCGCCGCGATGGTCGCTTCATTGAGCGTATCGGTTTTTACAACCCGATGGCGCAAGGTGGCGAAGTTCCACTGCGTATCACCGCAGACCGTCTGGCCTACTGGCAAGGCGTTGGCGCACAATTGTCGCCAACCGTTGCTCGCCTGGTTGCCAGCAACGGCAAAGCAGCAGCTTAATATCAGATCACTGGTTTGACGGTCAAGACTGCATCCGGGGTGAAAGTCCCCGATGACCTGGTACAGGTAGGCTATGTCTCCGGTGCCTATGGCATCGCTGGCGGGGTCAGGATCACTCCTTTCTCCGACGACGCGGATGCATTGTTAAGCGTTAAAACCTGGTGGCTTGATAAACCGACCTTGCATGACGTTCAAGTCAGGCAGGCGAAGTTACACGGCGGCGACGTCGTGGCCCAGCTGGTGGGTGTGGTCGGGCGGGATGCCGCGGAAGCGCTGAAAGGCGTGTCCGTGCAAATTCCGCGTAGCCATTTCCCGACGCTGGATGCCGATGAGTTTTACTGGTCCGATCTGATCGGGCTGACAGTTGAGAATTTGCAAGGCGAGTGCCTCGGCACAGTGCACGACATGATGAGCAACGGTCCGCAGTCGATCTTGCGCGTCACCCCTGTCGCCACTGCCGATGAGTCCGTAGAAAAGGCGCCAGAGCGCCTGATCCCGTTTGTCGGCCAGTTTGTCATCAATGTTGACAAAGTCGCCGGCAAGATCACGGTCGACTGGGGCCTTGATTATTAAGCCGGCTGCGCTGATCGCGATGGGCAATATTTTTGGGTGGGGATGCGATGCAATTTGATGTCGTGACCCTGTTCCCCGAAATGTTTGCCGCGCTGACGCAGTCGGGAGTGACCCGGCGTGCCTTCGAGCAGAAAAAATGTGGCTTGTCCTTGTGGAATCCCCGTGATTTCACGACCGACAATCACCGTACCGTGGATGACCGCCCCTATGGCGGCGGCCCGGGCATGGTGATGATGGCCCGGCCGCTCGAAGCAACCATCAACGCCGCAAAGCAGCGCCAGCAGGACCTCGGTCTTGCCGCGCCGCGCGTGGTGTTCATGTCGCCGCAAGGCCGCGCCCTGACGCATGAGCGCGTCACGCAATTGAAAGCCGAACCTGGTTTGGTGATTTTGTGTGGCCGCTACGAAGCGGTGGACCAGCGTTTGCTGGACCGTTGCGTCGACGAGGAAATCAGCGTCGGCGACTTCGTGTTGTCGGGCGGTGAGTTGCCCGCGATGGCGCTGATGGACGCGGTAATCCGCTTGCTGCCTGGTGTATTGAACACCGAGGCGTCGGCGGTTGAAGACAGCTTTGTCAATGGCTTGCTCGATTCGCCGCACTATACGCGGCCGGACACGTATGAAGGCGTGGCGGTGCCGCCCGTGTTAATGGGTGGCAACCACGCCGAGATCGTCAAGTGGCGCCGCCAGCGCATGCTGGAAGCGACCGCAAAAAAGCGTCCTGACCTGTTGATCAGCGCGCGTGCCGCCGGCTTGCTCAGCAAGACCGACGAACAATTCCTGGCCAGCCTGTAAGTCGTTTCAAAACGGCAAGCAGGGTGGCCTTGCAGTGCCGGGCATGTTGCCCAATTAGTGTAGTACCCATCCTCTACCGGGCGGATAGTCAGCTATCCACAGTGCGCCGGCATGATGGCTTTCGGAGTGTTAAAAATGGATCTGATTCAACAATTAGAGCAAGAAGAGATCGCCCGTCTGGGTAAATCGATTCCTGACTTCGCACCAGGCGATACCGTCATCGTCAGCGTCAACGTAGTCGAAGGTACGCGCAAGCGCGCCCAGGCATACGAAGGCGTCGTTATCTCGCGTCGTAACCGTGGCCTGAACTCGAACTTCATCGTTCGCAAGATCTCGTCCGGCGAAGGCGTCGAGCGTACGTTCCAGCTGTACTCGCCGCTGATCGCTTCGATCGAAGTGAAACGCCGTGGTGATGTTCGCCGCGCCAAGCTGTACTATCTGCGTGAGCGTTCGGGTAAATCGGCGCGTATCAAAGAAAAATTGCCAAACCGCCGCGTTGTGGCGAAAGCAAGCGCGTAATACTAGCGTCTGCGTTGGTAAGAGGGGTGCCCATGGGTACCCCTTTTTCGTTTCTGGAGCAGGAGGCTGTTAGCATGGCAACAATCGCGTTTGATCCGAAAAAACTGGCCGTCGATTCGATCGCCGGCGAAGCCGCGCTGGACGCGGCGCGCATGACGCCCGAAGCCTTGCGCCAGCGCCTGTTGTCGCCGCCCGAGTGGCAACCCGAGATCACCCAGGATTTTTTGTCGGCCCGCGCCGAACCGGTGCCGGCCGCCGTGCTGATTCCGCTGGTGCTGCGTCCCGAAGGCCTGACGATACTGCTGACCATGCGCACCGACCACCTGAGCAGCCATGCCGGGCAGGTCAGCTTTCCCGGTGGCCGCAGCGAAGTGTATGACGCCACGGCCATCGCCACGGCGCTGCGTGAAACGGAAGAGGAAGTCGGGCTGGCGCGCACGCACGTGGAAGTGCTGGGCCAGTTGCCCGATTACCTGACCGGCACCGGCTACCGTGTCACGCCCGTGGTCGGCCTGGTCACGCCGCCGTTCGAATTGCGTGCCGATCCGTCCGAAGTGGCGGAGATATTCGAAGTTCCGCTGGCCTTTCTGATGGATGGCCTGAACCACCAGCGCCTGTCGGTGGAATTGCCGGGCGGGCGCCGCTCGTTCTACGCCATGCCGTACGAGCGATTTTACATTTGGGGCGCCACCGCCGGCATGCTGCGCAACCTGTTTCACCTCTTGCGCGCTTAGGCAACTGTCCAAATATCAGCTTCAATTGTAATAAGTTTGATTCCAGCACTGCACTGCGTTATCGTAGCGGGCATTGCGGTATTGCTGTAAAAGACAAAAAGGACCATCGATGACATTTTTCTCCATACTTTGCGCACTACTGATCGAGCAACTCAAGCCCCTGCGCGCGGATAATATGATCTACGCAGAGATCAAGAGCATGGCGATGCGCATGGAGACCTGGTTCAACGCTGGCCACGCCAGCCATGGCCGCATCGGCTGGTTTTTGATGATGGGCATGCTGATGATCCCCACCGCCGGCATTTACTGGGTGCTCAGGTATTACAACCTGGATCTGGTGGCATTTGCCTGGAATGTGCTGATCGTCTACCTGACCCTGGGTTTTCGCCACTACAGCCATTACTTCACGTCGATCCAGCTGGCCCTGAGCGCCGGTGACGAGCCGGCCGCGCGTACCTTGCTGGCGGAATGGACCAAGCTCGACACGGTGGGCATGGACACCAATGAAATTTCCCGCATCGCCGTTGAAAAAGCCCTGATCACCACGCATCGTAATGTTTTTGGCGTGTTCTTCTGGTTCATGATGCCGCTCGGGCCGGCCGGCGCCGTGATGTACCGCGTGGCCGAATACCTGGCGCGCGCCTGGAATGAGCCCGAGCACATGCGCAATGAGGCGTTCGGCCAGTTTGCCGCGCGCGCTTTTTACTGGATCGACTGGATCCCCGTGCGCCTGACGGCGGTGGCCTTTGCCGTGGTCGGCAATTTCGAAGACGCCATCTATGCCTGGCGCAATTTTGCCCACCGCTGGTACGACGAGGCGATCGGCATCATCCTGACGGCCGGCGGCGGCGCCATGGGTGTACGCCTGGGTACGCCGGCGGAGACCGCAGCGCGCATGGTGATCACGCCCGACATGGCGGTCGATGACAGCGACAGCGAAAGCGATATCCTGCCCGGCGAAGAGCCGGGCGCACGCGCCCTGCAAAGCACGGTGGGCCTGGTCTGGCGCGCCTTGCTGCTGTGGATGTTGCTGCTGCTGCTTCTGTCGGGCGCGATCTTCCTCGGTTGATGTGCGTCGTGCGGCAAGTGCAATTGGATTAGAATAAGGGGCTGGCGCCGCAAGTGTGCCGGCCCTTTTTGCATCTGGCTGGCACATCAGGGCAGATCGAGGTAGAACCCAAGTCTTCTATAAGATATAATACTGACTGTCCGCAAGACGCACTGAACTACCAGCCCGGCTTACCCGCCGGGGCCATTCACGCAATCCAGTCCCGACAAGCCACATGGCCGAGTTATCTCAAAACAACGGAGAACTCTCAGATGAGTTCTTCATCCTTGGTCTCACCAGCAATGGCAAGCAATTTCGCCCCAGTGATTGGGCCGAACGCCTGTGCGGAGTGATGTCCTGTTTCAATCCCGAGGGTGGCGGGCGCAATGCGCACCTGCAATATTCTCCGTATGTCCGTCCGACCATTGTCAATGGCGTCAAGTCGGTGGTGGTCAACAGCAAGTTGCGCGAGATCGAACCGATGGCGTTCCACTTCGTGCGCGAGTTTGCCAAGGACAACGACCTGCAGATCGTCGAAGCGTGCTTCCTGCCGCCCAAGGAAGGCAAGTAAGCTTCCGCCTGCCCTCAGCGGCCCGCCAGGGCGCTACAGGTCGGCTGCCTGCGCCACGTGCGCATACATGAAAAAATTGCCCGCTGCGCCGCGCACCACGCGATAGGCGCGTAGCCAGCCCTCGCGTTCAAACCCCGCTTTTTCCAGTACCCGTATCGACGCCGCATTCGTGTCGAGCACCACCGCCTGTACCCGCAGCCAGTGCTGCGCCTGCAGCGCCCAATCGCTGGCGTCCAGGCACAGCGCGGTGGCGATGCCGCGGCCCCACCATGCGGGCGCAAGATCATAGGCGATTTCGGCATGGCGATGCTGCAGCGAGCGGTGGTTGAAACCCAGGGTGCCGACCAGGCGTCCGGTAGCGCGCTCGGCGATGGCAAAGCGCAGCGGCGTTTCGGGCCCTTCAAACTGGTAATCGTTATACAGCGCGTACAAATCGTTGATGTCGCGCAGGTTCCAGCTGGTGTGCTGGATCACCTCGGGTTCGCGCAGGTAGGCATACCAGTCGGGGATGTCGGCTGGCAGCAGGCTGCGGATCTCGACCAGCGCATGCCGGCAGGGCGGCAGCAGCGGTTCCTTCATGCACTTCTCCTTGCATCGTCAGGCAGGCCTCAGCTGGTGCTCAGTTCGGCCACGAAATCATACATGTCGCCGCGAAAATACGAGCGGCAAAACTCCACCGCGCGGCCATCGCGCAAAAAACCCAGCCGCTCGACCGACAGGCCGGCATCGCCTTCGCGCGCCTGCAGCAGCGCCGCCTGTTCGCCCGTCAGCAGCAGCGCGCTGAGGCGCTGCAGGGCGCGCACCGGGCGGTTGCCCGCCTGCTCGAGCGCGTCATACATGGAAATATCGACCGCCGCCAGCGACGGCAGGCAGCCCGCTGCGATGGTGGCGTATTCCAGGCACATCGGCAGCTCGTCCGCGTAGCGGATGCGGTGAAAACGGTACACCGGCGCGCCTGGCGACAGCCTCAGCCGCAGCGCTTCTTCCGGCGTGACAGTGCCTTCCGAGCGCTTGAGCCACACGCTGCGCGGCGTGCGTCCGCGCGCGCGCATGTCTTCCGAGAACGAGGTCAGCTTGGCGAAGTTCTTTTCGATGCGGGTATTGATGAAGTTGCCCGAGCCGGGCCGCTTTACCAGCAGGCCTTCGCCAACCAGGCCGTCGATCGCCTTGCGCACGGTAATGCGCGACACCGACAGGTCGCTGGCCAGCTGGCGCTCGGCCGGCAGCGCTTCGTCAGGACCGAGGATGCGCTTGTCGATCGCCAGGCGCAGCGCGCGCTGCAATTGCTGGTACAGGGGCAGGCTGCTGCTCTGCCCCAGGTCGTGCATGATGTCGGCCAGGGTGCTCATGTGCTGTCGGTCTCCGGTACGGCGCATTATGGACGCGCTCTATGGCTTGCTGGGTTGGCGCTGATGCGCGACTGGATAATACCAAAGAAGACCGCAGCAAAACCAATTCACGATACCTCCCACCACCGCGTTTTGCTTTCCTCCTGAGCCTTTTTTTCCCTCTGGTATGGCCGTCTCCCCATACGGCAGCGCCTTGAAACAGCCCCAAGTGGTCTGTGTGATTGTCACAACGTTATAAAAAAAATGGTTTAACTGGTAGTGCTCTGGTATTGGATAGTAGTATATTGGCGTTAAATTGGTTTTGTAAGTGGTTGACAGAAGGGTCCGCAATATCAACAGGATCCACATTAAAAAATGAACAGGTTCCATCCTGGAGCCGCCATCAAGGGGGAGTACATGAAACGCAATTTGACACCTGCAGCTGTGACATCCGGATCGCGCCGCCGCACGCCGATCGCCACGGCGGTGGCCGTGCTGGCCGCCGGCCTGGCGTTTTCGGCGCAAGCGCAGGAAGCGCCGGCCGAAGACGTCACCGTCGTCACGGTCACGGGCGTGCGCGCCTCGCTGGAAAAGTCGCTCAAGCAAAAACGCAATGCCGATTCCGTGGTTGAAGTGGTAACCGCCGAAGATATCGGCAAAATGCCTGACCGTAACGTGGCCGACGCGATCCAGCGCCTGCCAGGTGTCAATACGCAATCGTCGGCCGGTGGTGAAGGCGGCTTTGGCGAGAACGACAGGGTCAGCCTGCGCGGCACCAGCCCCAGCTTCCAGCAAACCCTGTTCAACGGCCATGCCATCAGCACCGGCGACTGGTTCGTGCTGAACCAGTTCGGCGGTAACGTCGGGCGCAGCAGCAGTTTTTCCCTGCTGCCATCAGAACTGGTCAGCTCGGTGGTAGTGCATAAAAGCGCCACTGCCGACCTGCCCGAAGGCGGCGTGTCAGGCGTGATCGACGTGATCACCCGCCGTCCGCTGGAATTCAAGAACCAGGTCACGGCCGAAGGCTCGATCCAGGGCTTCTACAATGACCTGGCCGGCAAGACCGAACCGCAGTTCTCGGGCCTGGTGAACTGGAAGAACGACAGCAATACCCTGGGCATCATGGTGCAGGGCTTCTCGCAAAAATCGACGGTGCGCCGCGATGGCCAGGAAATCCTCGGCTACACGCCGATTGCCGCCGACAGCGCCGCCGCCAAGGCTCACCCTGAACTGGCCGGCGTGAAAGTGCCGACTTTTATCGGCGCGAGCCTGTTCGAGCAGAAGAAAACCCGTTCCGGCGGCGCCTTCGATATCGAATTCAAGCCGAGCCGCGACCTGACGCTGGACCTGAACGGCTTCTATTCGGAACTGAAAGCCCCGCACCAGAACACCAACTGGCTGGCCGCACCGGCCAACTCGATCAACAGCGCCAACCAGGTGCCGACCAACTACACGGTGAAAAACGGCACCTTGACCGGCGCCACCTTCGGCACCAACTCGGGCGAAGTCGACAATATCTACCGCCCTGACGCGGGCGGCGAATCGTACTACCTCGATTTCAACTTCAAGTACCGCGCCACCAAGGACCTGACCTTCACCGGCAAAGTGGGCAAGACCCATGGCGTCGGCTACGACCGCGACGACGTGTACTACCAGAACAATGTCGACGGCGGCATGGTGTACCAGCTGAACGGCATGAGTCCGGCCAGCCTCTCGTATCCGGGCGGCACCACTACCAAGCCAGGTTCGACGGCCTGGGCCGGCGGCGGCGAATCGCGCTCGGTCGACCAGGAAAAATACGCCCAGCTCGACGCCGAACTGCGCCTCTCTTCCGGCGTGTGGGACAGCATCAAGTTCGGTGGCCGCATGACCGACCACAAGCGCGATGCCGAGCATCCGTTCGAGACTCGTCCGGGCGCGCTGGGCTTCACCAATCCGGGCCCGGTGTGGACCGGCAGCATGTATCCGAGCGACTTCGCCAACGACCTGGGTGGCAACCTGTCGTCGAATTACTTCAAGTATGACGGCGCGGCCCTGGGTGCCTGGGGCGCGGCCAACGGCAATCGTTTGTTCGACTATGTGCGCCGCCACAACTGGACCGACGAATTCCGCCTGCAGGAAAAAACCTCGGCCGTCTACGCCATGGCCAACCTGACCGGCGACAACTGGAGCGGCAACTTCGGCCTGCGCGCCGTGCACACCAAGCAGTCGACCCTGGTCAACCAGGCCGGCGGCACGATCACCGGTTCCGACTGGGGCCCGTACTCGCAAAAGTTGTACGAGCGTACCTATAACGACTACCTGCCGAGCGCCAACATCAAGTTCGACGTGCGCAACGACCTGGTCGTGCGCGCAGCGGTGGCCCGCACCATCGCCCGCCCTGACTACAGCGCGCTCGGTGGTTCGGTCTCGCTGAACGACGATGCACTGAGCGGCAGCGGCGGCAACGTCAATCTGGACCCGGTCAAGTCCGATAACGCCGAGGTCAGCGCCGAATGGTATTTCGCGCCGAGGTCGGCTTTCTCGGTAGGCCTGTTCTACATGGACCTGAAATCGGTGGTCTCGAACGGCACCGTCAGCGCCACCTATTTCAACAGCAAGCGCAACGCCAACGCCGTCTATCTGATCACCTCGCCGTTCAATACCAGCGGCAAGAACAAGGGCGCGGAGTTCAGCTACCAGCAGCCGCTGTTCGGCGACTTCGGCATCCTGGCCAACTACACCTATGCCGATGGCAAGCTCGACAACGGTGACGAACTGGTCAACGCTTCGCGCAATACCTACAACCTGACGGCCTTCTATGAAGCCAACGCCCTCAGCGCGCGCCTGGCCTATAACTACCGTTCGGCCTACAAGGCGGGCGTCGACCGTGGCGCCAGCCAGCATGTTGAAGGCAGTGGCGGCCTGGCGGGTTCGATCAATTACAAGATCAACGAGCATTTCACGATCACGTTTGATGCGCTTAACCTGACCAATACGACCATCAAGATGTATGCCGAGAATAAGGATCAGCCACGGGCTTTCTACAGCAATGGGCGGACTTTTTACCTGGGGGTGCGGGGCAAGTTGTAAGTTGTAGGTTTCAAGGCAGACATGGGCGCGCGGCACCGCGTTCGTGCTGCTGGCTATCTTTCAAGGCAGGTTCCTGTGATGGGGGTCTGTCTTTTTTTTATGGTTTGAAAGACTAACAATGGCGGGCCGAGTTGGCCCGGAAAGCCCGGGCAGGCGACTTTGGTCGTGACAGATATTGCTGGTCCGCGCATGAAGCAGGAAAGCTCCATGGCCCATCGCTGAATGGCAGCTTCCGCCCCAAAGCAGTCGCTGCCACAACGAAAAATGTTGAGTTCTCCAGCGGTCTCTCGCCCAACAACGAGTTAACTGCCTTGAGCGATGACATTACAACTTTTTGAGTTTACCTTTTAACTAACAGCCCGCGTAGTAGCAATTCCAGTGCGGCAACTCCTTTTATCAATCGCGCATTACCTTCGTCACCGTCTGCGATCCAGAACGCCGCTTCTGCCAGACTGCCGTAGATCAGCGAAGCCAGTGCCCGTGGGCTAGCGTCGGCCACAATGCCTTGATGAATCAGCTCGTGGATAAGCCGTTGCATCGACTCGACGCAATGGCGCTGCGAATCCGGTGAGGCGCCACCCAGGACCGCCCTGGCATCGCGTAAAACGATGCGCTGAATTTCTGGCTCCAGGGCCATCTCCAGATAGGCACGGCAGCGACTGCGAAAGCCTTCCCACGGATCTCCGGCGCTGTCGGAGATGGTTTGCAGCCGGTCATCCATTTCCGCGTCGATCTGCTCTACCACCGCTAGCAGTAAGCCCTTCTTGTCGCCGAAGTGATGATAGAGCGCACCACGCGTCAGCCCTGCCTGCGCGGTGAGGTCGTCCATTGAAGTGTCGGCATAACCGCGCTCGCTGAAAACTTTGCGAGCAGTGGCCAGTAACGATGCACGGGTTTCTTCCATTTCGACACGGGTGCGGCGAACCATTGCTTTCTCCTTACATACATAGCGTATGATTGTTTACATACGATGCGTATGTATATATAATTTATTCATACGCACTGTATGTATTATCACTGCAGCGTGTCTCCATTGCAAGTGCCCATGTAGGAGATCGATAAGCATTAGCAGGAGCTGCCTGCTGTGCTCCGTACCAGGGGTTTTGACATGCCACTGCGTAGCAATTGTGTAACAGCTATCCGATGCCGCCTTACGGGCACAAGCCGTTTATCTAAATATCTAATGAAGGATATGAACCATGAGTACGTCTCCCTACGCTGCAGCAGAAACCTCTGTCCGCCACCCGTGGCTGGCGGTCACCGCTGTAGGCATGGCCACCTTCTCGGTAGTGACGACGGAAATGCTCCCGGTAGGCCTGTTGACGCCGATTGCCGACACTCTGGACACCTCCACCGGAACCGCTGGCCTGATGATCTCGCTGCCAGCATTACTGGCGGCCTTGTTCGCACCGCTGGTCGTGATCGTATCGGGAAATTTGGACAGGCGCAAAATTCTATGTGGTTTGCTGAGTTTATTGGTGATCGCGAACATTGCCTCGGCATTGGCACAGAATATGGCGTGGATGCTGGCTGCACGTGTACTCGTCGGTTTATGCATGGGCGGAATCTGGGCCATCGCCGGTGGCCTGGCTTCCCGGCTTGTTCCTGCTCGATCAATCGGCCTGGCAACTTCGATAATCTTCGGTGGAGTGGCGGCCGCTTCTGTGCTGGGTGTGCCGCTTGGCGCACAAATCGGCGCCTTTGCAGGATGGCGCTGGTCCTTTGGCGTCATGGCGCTGTTTAGCGGCCTGGTACTGGCGCTGCATCTGGCCGTCATTCCTGCGCTGCCCGCTGCCAGTTCGGCGACCTTGCACCAATTCGGCAAACAGCTACGCAACCGGCAATTGCAAGCGGGGCTGCTTCTGACCTTGTTGCTGGTGACTAGCCATTTCATGGCCTTCACCTTCGTGCGCCCGCTACTGCTGTCAGTGTCGGGGTTTGATACGCAATGGCTAGGCGCACTGCTGTTTTCCTACGGTTTCGCGGGCATCATTGGAAACTTCCTGGCTGGTGTCGTTGCGGTGCGGTGCACTGCGCCAACCATCATCACTATCTCGGGCGGCCTGCTGCTCACGCCGCTACTGTTCCTGGCTGTCGGCGACTCCAGTGTCGGCGGCGGCGTGGTGTTGCTGGCTTGGGGACTGGCCTACGGTGGCGTATCGGTCGGCCTGATGACCTTGATGATGAAGGCGGCGCCCCGAGCCGTGGAAATAGTCGCCGCGCTATATGTGGGGGTATTCAATGTTGGCATTGCGCTCGGGGCGTGGGTCGGTGGCCAGGCGGTGGACAGGCTAGGCCTCTCAGCCAACCTCTGGCTTGCCGCAGGATTCGCCGCTGCTGCTTTGCTGTTGTCTTTTAGTATTAGCTTTGTTGAACACAGAATGAAAGCTGCCGACAAGCAGCTTAGCCCTGCAACGGACTGACGGAATAATGCCTGTTATGACCGCTTCTGGCCGGCTGCTGTCGCCCCAAAGCGGCCATACTCATCATTCTTGCTTCGGCTTTTTCTGGAAACGATCGCCATCCGGATCCAGATCTCTGTGTTCGCGAACAACTGGAAGTTGAAGTTTGAACCAGAGGTGTCCCATCATCTCGGCAAGGCCACGCAAGTGCGCAGTCCGCTCGTCTTCCGGCAGTGTGCGAATGATGCTATCTGCTCCGTTGAGAGCCTCTCCAATGCGTTTGTAGGCATCCATAAGCTTCTGCGCGGTTGAATGATCCATTTTTACTCTAGCAATTTTTCTAGTTAATTACTCGACCTGATCCGAAAATATAACGGTCGCTCTTGGCCGAACTCAGCCGCGCTTTACACGACCAATCCATTCGTCCGCCACGTCGCCCATGTTCTTCGCAATGCCGTTGCGCACCCACGCCATGAGTTCACGGTCGAACTTGAAATCTGGCCCACACTCGTGGGAAAGAAAACGCCGAACATTTTGCGTGTTCTTGTAATCAGAATCGATTTCCGTCATACGCGAAATTTCTCCACCATGCCAATCGAAATTCATGTCCAATCCCTCCTGATATTGAGGATGTGTGCGGCTGCTCCTGGCCGGTTCTGCCAACATTTTAACGTTCGCGATAACCGGCGTCTGAAGCGCGCAGCGCGTAAGCCGTCCGGTTGATTAAGTGGTTAGGCATTACGTGGCCGTAAAAAATATGCTGCTGCAGCCACTGCGACGCCTGAAGCAACTGCACCCAAAGTTGTTCTTGAAGGAGCATCTCCGAAAAACATGAGAAATGGTATAGCAAAGCCAGCTGCACAAGTAGTCAGCATCAGCGCGTACTTGTGAGGCCGCAAAATCAAGAAAACCGGGACGCCGATAAGCAGCATAGCCACAAAGGAAGCTGGAACCGCCAGCAGAAGCCCAAAGAAAATTCCCCAACCAAAGTCGGATGCTGCACCCGCATCAGAACTTCCCAAGCCAGCAAGCGTCAAGACAGGAACGCTAGCGAAAGGAGCCAAGAAAAGCGACTTCCAAGGGAACGGTTGAATTTGCATATAGTCTAAGCTTACTTGTTTGTGTGTCCCGAACGTCCGGTAGTGGCCGAACTCGGCCATTCTAACCAGCATAGCAGGTTGTCAGATGATAAATCCATTGCGCCACACGACAGGCTGGATTCGCCCCGAAGCGGAATTTGGTGAGCTCCAGTTTCTAAAGCCCTGCACACATGATCTGAGGTATATCGACTCGTTCCACGCCAGTCTGTTTGCTTGCAGGTATAAGGTTGACCCGTTCGATACATGTGTAAGGGAGAAGACCTTGACGTGTCTTTGTACAAGTAGTCGAAGGTGCAGCACTGACCGAGTCACAGGAAAATCCAATCGCTTCAAGGTTTTTTGTTGCACTTGCCATATCGAATCCAGATTCGAGAAGCTTATGGATGTCAGCGGAAAACCGCTCATTGCTCACGGTATAGCATCCCCCCAGCCACAACAGACAATTCGTAATGAACACGTATCGATACATGCATTTGACCTCATAATGGATATTCGCCGTAAAAGTCCGCTTTTGGCCCGGCCTCAAGGCAGCCACTGACGGCGACCTCAGCCAACAGCGGGCCGGCAGTCATTTTGGTACATGACGACGTGCTTCGAGAAAGGCCGCCAGCAGCGCTGAAATGTCGTCCGGGTAGGATTGGAACGCCCGCGTAAGCTCGTCCCACCGGTGCGGTTCGCTGCCGTTTGGCGCTATCGCGAGCAACTGAGCTTCGCGCTCGTCAGGGTTGCGTGCGGGGCCGTTTGGGCCAAACAGCTTGTTTGCGTCATCGGCAATTTCCGCCATTTGATGAGCGCCGATGTTGCGTAGCGCCACCGGCGCATGGAAGGCAAGATCGCCTGAACTATTAAAATAGTATTGGTCGAAGCCGCCGTTATTCACCTCGCCTTCCAGGCCCCAGATCGTGACCAAAATCTTGTCAGCTTCATCGAGCTGATCGAAGTTACTGCCGCTGTAGCGACTACACGCGCGATCAAAGGCTTCATCAAGAAACTTCATCAATTCTCTCTGTGGGTACCGAATGTCTGCTCCTGGCCGTGCGGCGATATCGCGCTTGGCTCATGAGACGGGGCCCTGTGGCTTTCTGAATTCTGACGCATAAAAAATCCGCCTCCACGCAACAATACTGACGGCGGCGATGGCCGACGGTATCCAGATCCACTGAAGCTCGGACAGAAGAACCCGGACGCCGGTGGCACTGAAAAACCGTCGAATACCAATAGGACTTACTTCGATGACGCGTAGCGGGAAAAATAATCGTTCATTTGAAATCGGCCAAATCAAGGCGACACCGAGGCCACCGTTTGTCAGCATATCAAGAAGCGGGTGCGAAGAGGTGGCAAAAAACATGAACAAAAATGCGTGTTTGCGCGATGAGGCCAGCTGCCTGGCAAAAATCCAGGCAAGCATGGCAAGCAGAAGCGCAAATGCCAGGGAATGCGTGATTCCCCGGTGTCCCAATTGGTGGGCATAGGGAATGCCGAAGTGAAATGCGAGGACGTCTGCGTCAGGAAGCATCGCGGCAATCATGCCGATCACAAGCAGGCGCCCCGGAATCGCTTTGCTGCCCAGGGCAAGGCCGACTGCGAGTGGGACAACAGCATGCGAAATTATTGATGGCATAAAATTTCCGTAGACTGAACAAGCACAACGACACCCTGCCTCCGCTTCCGATCGCTACCAGGTAGCTCCTTTTGGCCGACAATCAACAGAATCTTTCACACTCTGTCAGCCGGCATCAGCGCGGTGGCAGACGGCTTCAATGCGGTTGCCGTCGGGATCGAACAGGAAGGCAGCATAATAGTTGGCGTGATAGGCGCGCAGGCCGGGTGGGCCCAGGTCGAGGCCGCCGTGGGCCAGGCCGGCACGCCAAAATGCCTGCACGGCGGCGCGCGACGGCGCCTTGAAGCAGTAGTGGCGGCGCGGCGCATCGTCCGGAGCGGGACCGAGGCGCACGGAAAAATAGCTGCGTTCGGGATGGTCAGCATCGCTGCGTTCGCCATAGCCTATCCAGGCGTCGGCATGGTCGCTGCCCACCTTCGGCACATCGAGCGCGGCGAAGATGGCGTCATAGAAGCGTTCCGCGCGTTCCAGGTCAACGACGGTCAGAGAAACGTGGTCGAGCATATCGAGTCCATTTGCATTTGTAATCAGGCATGCCAGCTGCATGTTGCGGTAATGACAGCTGCAACCTTCGGCTGCGTCTCATTCTTTATTATAACGATCAGCCACATGCAAGGAATGGAATGAGACGAGGTCGCCCTATCTGGCTGCTGGCCGCTGCATGATACGGGTGGTTGTCGATTCTATATGGGTGCGGCATTAATAACGAAGACATGAAAAAAGCGGCGCCGGTGTTGATCGGGGCCGCTTTGTTTTTAGCTGATACCTGAAACTTACTTGGCTGCAGGTGCTGCAGCCGGCGCCGCTGCTGCCGTGGCAGGGCGGTTCAGCCAGAAGATCCAGTAGCGCGCCAGGTCGCTCACGCCTTCGCCGCCTTGTACCGTTTCCAGCACTTTGATGGCTTCGTCTTTTTTGCCGGCCATGGCCAGCGCCGAACCCAGGCGCAGTTTGGCGTCTTCAGGGCGCTTCAGGCCGCCTTTGGCGATGCCTTTCTGCATCAGGTCGATACCTTTGTCGAACTGGTCCATCGTCACATAGGCGTAGCCCAGGTTGATCAGGCCGGTGCCGTCCTTGCTTTTGTTGGCGGCCGCTTCGCCGCTGGCAATGCTTTTCACGTCGTCGGCGGCGCCCTTGTTGGCCTGGTCGCGCAGCTTCTTGTGCTTGGCGGCGTTCGCGCCCGTGCCCAGCAGGCCTTTGGCAAAGCCGGCGTCGAGGACTTTTTTCGCTTCGGTCGGGAAGGCGTTGGCCAGCGCGATTTCGGCCATGTCGCTGTAGTCTTGCGCAGGCATGGTACTGACGGCCTTGAATTGCAGGCGCAGCACGTCGAGCGCGAAACGGTCGGAGTAGCCGGCCTTGCCTTGCACGCGGCCCAGCAGGTCGGTCCAGTAGTCATCCGACGGGTAGTAGCGCACCAGGTTTTCCATCGCGATCAGGTAGGTCGCCGGTTCCTTGCTTTTCGAGCCTGTGTTGGCCAGCAGTTGCAGTTCTTCCAGGGTCGGCGTCTGGCCGGCCTGCTGCTTGGCGGTGAGATCGCTCATCAGTTCCTGCTTGGCGCGCGCGAAATCGTTACCGAAATAATAGGCGCGGATAATGTAAGGACGCACGCTGGCCACGTCGCCGGTTTCCGTCTGGTAGCGGGTGAACCATTTGATTGCGTTCGGATAGTCCTTGGCGTTGTAATGGTAGTTGGCCAGTGCCTGGATGAAGTCGCCCTGCGATTTTTTGTCGAGCTTGCCCGATTCAATCACCGCTTCGAGCGCCGGCATGGCCATCGCCGCATTGTTGGTGGTCGAAGCCAGCGCCACGCGCAGGCGGTTGATGACAAAGGTTTCATACGGTGTCAGGGCCGGCGTGGCGGCTGCCTGGTCGATCCGGCTTTGCACGTCGGCGTAGTTCTTGGCGTCCATCGATGCCTTGACGGCGGTCGGGTCGAGCAGCTTGAAGATTTCAGGGCGTACCGTATCGGCTGGCGCGGCGGCAGGCGCACCTGCGGCGGCTGGCTTGGCGTCCTGTGCATGCGACAGGGCAGGCAGGACATTGAGACCGATGGCGGCCAGCAGCAGGCTGATACGGGCAAGACGGAATTGGGACATGGGTTATCCTTCAATCAATAACAAAAAGACGCTCCGGCACGCTCTGCCGCGGATCGCGCGGCGGCCATGCTTGGGGGCAGGAATAATGGGAAAAACAGGCATTCTGCCACTCCGTACGCGCAAGGCCAAGAGCGGCAGCATGATCAACATGGGCTATTGTCACATAAACGGGGCGGGCGGGGCGCCTGGCGTGCGCGGCAGCGCCTGGCCGTGCGCATCGAACAGCAGGCAATGGTGCGGCGGAAAATGCAGGCGCAGGGGCTGGCCGGCCTGCGCCAGGCCTCCTTCCACTGCCTGCCTGGCGGCCAGCGTCTGCGTCATCCCCGGCACGGCCGCATGCACGATGGCGACATCGCCCAGGTATTCCACATGGCTGACGATGGCGTCGAGCAGGTTGGTGCCGGTGCTGCCTGGCGCTGCCGTGACGATATGCTCGGCGCGCATGCCCAGGCTCAAGCTGTCGCCCGCCGCCACCGCGCCGCCATCGGCCACCACCGCCAGCAAGGCGCCGCCTGGCAGGCGCACCGTCACCATGCCGTCAGCGGTGGCGACGGCGGTGCAGGCGAGCAGATTCATTTTCGGCGCGCCCAGAAAGCCCGCCACGAACACAGTGGCCGGATGGTTGTACAGCGCATGCGGCGTGCCGACCTGCTCGATGCGCCCGCCATTGAAGACGACGATGCGCTGGCCCAGGGTCATCGCTTCGACCTGGTCGTGGGTGACGTAGATCATGGTCGTTTGCAGTTGCTGGTGCAGGCGCGACAGCTCGATGCGCATCTGCACGCGCAGCGAGGCGTCCAGGTTCGACAGCGGCTCGTCGAACAAAAACAGCTGCGGTTTGCGCACGATGGCGCGGCCGATCGCCACGCGCTGGCGCTGGCCGCCCGACAGGTCTTTTGGTTTGCGCTGCAACAGCGGCGTGATCTGCAGCACGCCGGCCGCGTGTTCGACGGCCGCGCGCACTTCAGCCTTTGCATGGCCGGCCAGGCTCAAGGCAAACGCCATGTTCTCGTACACCGTCATGTGCGGATACAGGGCGTAGCTCTGGAATACCATCGCCAGCCCCCGCTCGGCGGGCGCGATATGGTTGGCCAGCTTGCCGGCTATATGCAGCTCGCCGCCGCTGATCTCTTCCAGCCCCGCGATCATGCGCAGCAGCGTCGACTTGCCGCAGCCGGACGGGCCCACGAAGACGATGAATTCGCCGTCGCGTATCTCCAGGTCGATGCCGTGGATGATGGCGTGATCGCCGTAGCGCTTGACGAGATTGTTCAATGTGACCGCTGCCATGCTATGCCTTTGCCTCATCTTCTTTTGGCGCGATGCGCATAAAGCGCGACAGCACCAGCACAGGAATCGCCGACACCAGCACCCACAGGAAAAACGTCTTGTAGCCCAGCGCTATCTGGATATCGCCGCTGACCATCTTGAACAGCACGAAGCCCAGTTGCATCACGCCGGTGGCAAATGCATAGTGGGCGGTCTGGTATTTGCCCACCGAAACCACCTGCATCATGAACAGGATCAGGCCGACAAAGCCGAAGCCGTAGCCGAACATCTCGGCGCTGAGCGCGGCCGTGATCAGCGCCAGGTCGGTCGGCATGCTGTGGCTCAGATAATAAAACACCAGGTTCGGCAAATTCATCGCCAGGATCAGGAAGGGCATCGCGCGCTTCAATCCCAGCCATGAGGTGAAATAGCCGCCGCCTATGCTGCCCAGCAAGAACGCCACCGTGCCGGCGGTACCATACACGGCGCCCACTTCGGTGGTCGACAGGCCCAGGCCACCGAGTTCGCGCGCTTCGCGCAGGAACAGCGGGCCGATGGTCTGCACCTGCGCTTCGCCGGCGCGAAACAGAATGATAAAAGCGATCATGCCCCAGATGCCGGGCTTGTTCAGAAAATCGATGAACACGTCCCACAGCGTGCCGCCGATGCCGGCCATGCTCTTGTCGGCCACGACCACGTTGCGTACCTGCGGCAGCGACCAGCTGTGATACGCCGCCAGCGCCAGCATCATCGCGCCGATAATCAGGAAGATGACCGACCAGGCCGGCTTGACGCCGATATTTTTTTCCAGGTAGCCGGCCAGGATCACCAGGCCGCCCAGCGAAATGAATTTGCCGGCATTGAAAAACGCGCCCTGCCAGCCGGCATAGGCGGCCTGCTGTTTCGGCGTCAGGCTGGCGATATACAGGCCGTCGCAGACGATATCGTGCGTCGACGAGGCCAGGGCGGCCACTGCCAGCACTGCCACGCAGGCGGCAAACCAGACCGGCGTCTGCAAGGCCAGCGCAATCAGCCCCAGGCTGACGCCGCCCAGGCACTGGAACAGCACCACCATGGTCTTCTTGCTGGCGGCCAGCTCCAGCAAGGGGCTCCACAAGGGCTTGAAGACCCAGGCAAAGCCGATCGCCCCGGTCCAGCGCGCGATCTCGTCGTTCGCCACGCCCATGCTCTTGAACATCAGGCCGGCCACCAGCGCCACCGCATAGAAGGGCAGGCCCTGGGCAAAGTACAGCGTGGGCACCCAGCTGATCGGACTGCGTACGGCTTTGTCGTTCATGGAGTCGTGCCTTTCGAGGGAGGTGGTATGCAAGGGTGTCATTTGACGGCGCCATCCATGCCGCGCATGAAGAAGCGCTGGGTGAACAGGAATGCCAGCAGGGTCGGCACGATGGTGATCAGGGTGCCGGCGGCGATCACGCGGGTGCTGCTGCCGAAGGTGCCGCGCAAATACAGCACGCCCACCGACAGCGGAAATTCATCGGGCTTGCTCATCACGATAGACGGCCAGATATAGTCGTTCCACGATTCGACCGCCGTCAGGATGCCCACCGTCGCCAGCCATGGCGTGATCAAGGGCAGCATGATGCGGCTGAAGATGATCCATTCGGAGGCGCCGTCGACCCTGGCCGCGTCGATCAGGTCCTGCGGCACTTCCTCGAACGCCTGCTTGAGCAGCAGGATGGCCACGGCGGTGACCACATTGGGCAGGATCACGCCGGTATAGGTGTCGACCAGGCTCAAGTGAGTGATGGTGATGAAGTTGACCAGGAAGTTGACTTCCGACGGCAGCACCAGCGTGGCCAGGATCAGGCCGAACACCAGCTTGCGGCCACGAAATTTCAGCCGCGCCAGCGGATACGCCGCCATCGAACAAAGCAGCAGCTTCCAGAACACGGTGAACACGGCGATCAGCACCGAATTCCTGAAGAAGGACCAGACCGGAATCGCGCGGAACACTTCGATGAAGTTCTCCAGCGAGGGCGACTTCGGCCAGAAGGTGGGCGGAAACGCAAAGATATTGCCTTCGGTGGAAATCGCGGTCACCAGCGTCCACCAGAACGGAAACACGCAGACCACGGCAATCGCGCACAGCACGCCGTAATGACTTAACAGTTGCAGACGTTTTTTCAAGGACGCTCCCATCAGCGGTGTTTCGGTTTCAGGTAGCGCAGGCACAAGAGCGCGATGCCGATGCACAGCAGCGACACGACAAAGCTGGCGGCCAGCGCGCGCGGCAGCTTCAGGTGCTTCAGGCCCTGGTCGTAGGCGTAGTACAGGGCAGTAAAAGTGGAATTCATCGGCCCGCCCTGGGTCAGAACGTCGACTTCCTGATAGGCCTTCAGGGCGGCCAGCACCGACAATATCGTGCACAACATGATGGTCGGGCGCAGCATCGGCACGGTGATCTTCCAGAAGCGCTGCCAGCGGTTGGCGCCGTCGAGGATGGCCGCTTCCTGCATCTCCGACGGTATCGATTGCAGGGCAGCCAAATACATCACCATATACCAGCCCAGGCCGCGCCACAGCGTGACGAACATCACCGCAAACAGCGCCAGGCTGTCGTTGCTGAGCCAGCCAACCGGCGCGTTCACCAGCCTCAATGTCATCATCACGTAGTTGAGCGCGCCCTGTTCGTGGAACATGAAGCCCCACATGATGCCGACCACCGACACGGTGGTCACCACCGGCACGTAAAAGGCGGCGCGAAACAGGCGGATGCCGGGCAGGCGGTTGTTGACCAGCACCGCCAGCACCATCGCACCTACCTGCACGAAGGGCACCATCAGCAGGAACACCACGGAGTTTTGCAGGCCGGTGACGAACATCTCGTTGTTGAAGATGTAGCGGAAGTTGTCGAGACCGACAAAGCGCGTCTCGCGTATCAGGCTGTAGTCGGTAAACGCCAGCACCGAACCGTAGCCGACCGGCCAGAAGGAAAAGGCGGCCAGCAGCAGCAGGGCCGGCGCGAGAAACAGCCAGGCTTGCAAGGTGCGGCGGCCGGGTGCGCTCATCGCGGCTCCCCATGGCGCGGCAGGGTGGCCAGCTTGCGGTTCCAGATGGCGGCTGCCTGGTCCAGCGCCTGCCGTACATCCTGCTTGCCGGTGACGCCCGCTTCCACGGCTTTGACCAGCGAGCGGCGCAATTCGTCGTAGTCGTCGATGCCGGCCACGTACAGGGTGCGCGAGTGATGCATCGACAGGGCGCCGGCGGCCACGGCTTTTTCGGCCGCGCCTGCGTTGGCGGGCGTGGCCAGGAAAAACCGATCGCCCGCCGCTTTCACGGTGGTGGGAAACACGCTGGCCTGGCGTGCAAAGGCCAGCTGGTTGTCGTCATTGGTCAGGAAACGGGCGAACTTGCCGACTGCCGGCAGCAGGCGCGCCGGCACGCCTTTCGGGATGGCGAAGTGCACCAGCCAGCCGCCGTCGGCAATGCCGGTCGGGCCCAGGGGAGCGGGCGCCACGTCGGTGATGGCGTAGATGTCCTTGGCGTCGCCGCGGATGCGCTGCATGGCGGTCGGCGGCGCCAGCAGCATGCCCAGGCGGCCACCCTTGTAGGCGTCGATCACGGCCGGGAAATTGTCTTCGGCAAACAGGCTTTCCTTCAGCAGGCCGCCGACCTTGTAGGTGTCGGCCAGCTTTTGCACCAGCGCCACGTGCTGCGGCGAATTGAATACGGCGCGGTGGTTGGCAATCACCGCCAGGCCCTGCTGCAGGAACAGGCCGTCGATTTTCGACAGCGCCGGGGCCAGGCCGGCCTTGCCGGTCTTTTGCGCGATCTGGCGCGCAAAGGCCAGCTGTTCGTCGAGGCTGGCGGGGCCGCGCGTGAGCCCTGCCTGCCTGAAAATGGCGGTATTGAAGGCGATCACCGCCACATTGCTATACAGCGGGAAACCATAGGTATGCCCGCCAAAGCGCAGGTCAGCCAGGGCAGACGGCAAATAGCTGGCGCGCGCTTCTTTCAACAAACCATCGACGGGGATCAGCAGGCCATCGCGCGCATATTCGTCGGCCCAGGGCACGTTCAGGCTGACCAGTGCCGGCGGCGTGCCGGCCACGATGCGCGTGACCAGCTTGGTCTGGATCACGTCCCACGGAAAATCGATCCACTCGATCCTCACGCCCGGATTCTGCGCTTCATAACGCGCCACGGTCGCATTGAAATAGGGCGTGAAGCGGGGCTTCATGCCGAAGGTCCAGAATTCGAGGTTTTCCACGGCGTGGGCGTGCGGCAGCAGGGCCGCGCATGCCAGTGCCGCCAACAGTCTCTTGATCATTTTTATTATCCTGCCCACTGAAACCTGGCCCGGCTCTGCGTCCGGGTCCATGAAAGTAGTGCTTAGTTGGTCTTGGTAACCTTGCTCAAATGCCGTGGAGCATCCGGGTCCATGCCGCGCGCCGCCGCCAACTGGGCCGCCATCACGTAGAACGACTGGATCGCAACGATCGGGTCCAGGTCCGGCGTGGCGGCCACGGGCAGGGTCAGGTCGCGTTCCGCCACATCGTCGGGTGCCGCCAGCAGCACTTTCGCGCCGCGACCGCGCATGTCAAGCGCCAGCTGCAGCAGGCCGGCCTGGGTCGGTCCGCGGGTGGCGAAGATCAGCAGCGGATAGCCGTCCTCGATCAGCGCCATCGGGCCGTGCTTGATCTCGGCGCCGCTGAACGCTTCGGCCTGCAGGGCCGAGGTTTCCTTGAATTTCAGTGCCGATTCCAGCGCCACCGGGAAGCTGATGCCGCGTCCGACCACCATGATGTTGCGGGCAGGCGCCAGCACGTCGACCGCTGGCGACCAGTCGACGCGGGTGGCGCCCAGCAGCGCTTCGGGCAGCGCCTCCAGACCTGCCAGCAGTTCAGGATCGTTCTGCCACTGCGCCACCATGCGCGCGCCGGCCACCAGGCTGGTGATGAAGCTCTTGGTGGCGGCCACGCTTTTTTCCTTGCCTGCCCGTAGCGGCATCGCCCATTCGGCGGCGTGCGCCAGCGGCGAGTCGATATCGTTGACCAGCGCCACGGTGGTGGCGCCGCCGTCGCGGAAGTACTTGATCGGTTCGACCACGTCCGGGCTCTGGCCCGATTGCGAGATCGAGATGGCCAGCGTGTCGCGCGTTTTCAGGGGCGACTTGTTGAGGGTCACCAGCGACATCGGCAGCGAGGCCACCACGCGGCCCAGGCGCGCCATGATCAGGTAGGCCACGTAGTTGCAGGCGTGGTCCGAGCTGCCGCGCGCAATCGTCAGCGCGGTGGAGAACTGCGTGCTCCTCAATTTGCGGCCCAGTTCCGCGTAGCGCTCGCCGTCGCTGGCCAGTTGCAGGGCGACGCATTCGGCGGCGGAAACGGCTTCTTCAAGCATCATTGAGGTCACAGAGTTCTCCTTCTATATATACAGCTTTGAGGTTGAGATCGCGGTCGAGCACGACCAGATCGGCGTAAGTGCCGGGGGCCAGCCGGCCGCGTTCTTGCAGGCCCAGGTAATCGGCGGCATTGGTCGAGACGCGGCGCGAGGCGTCGGCCAGGTCCAGCCCCAGCCCCACCAGGTTGCGCAGCGCCTGGTCGAGGGTCAATGTGCTGCCCGCCAGGGTGCCGTCGGGCAGGCGCACGCCGCCCATGCACTTTTGCACCACGTGGCGGCCCAGCATGTATTCGCCGTCCGGCATGCCGGTGGCGGAGGTCGAATCGGTCACGCAATACAGGTGCGGAATCGCGCGCAGCGCCGTCTTGATGGCGCCCGGATGCACGTGCAGCAGGTCGGGTATCAGTTCGGCGTACTGCGCATGGGCCAGGGCGGCACCGACCATGCCCGGCTCGCGGTGGTGCAGGCCGCTCATGGCGTTGAACAGGTGGGTGAAGCCCGAGGCGCCGTGTTCGAGCGCGGCGACGCCGTCTTCATACGATCCCAGCGTATGGCCGATCTGCACGCGCACGCCACGGTCCGCCAATTGGCGCACCAGGTCCAGGTGGCCGGCGATTTCCGGCGCCACCGTGATCACGCGCAGCTGCGCCAGGGTTTCCAGCCGTTCGATTTCAGCCAGGGTGGCGGCGCGCGCGTAGTTCGGTTGCGCGCCGAGCTTGCCCGAATTGATGTAAGGGCCTTCCAGGTGGGCGCCCAGCACGCGCGCCGCATTGGGCCGGCGGTTTTTTGCCGCCGCGCCGATGGCGGTGAGCGCCATGTCGATGTCTTCGGGCGGCGCCGTCATGGTGGTGGCCAGCAGGCTGGTGGTGCCGTGGCGCGCATGGATCGCGGCAATCGCGTGCACTGCCTCGCCGCCTTCCATGATGTCGTGGCCACCGCCGCCATGCACGTGCAGGTCGATAAAGCCGGGCAGGATATAGTCGTCGCCGTTCTGTGACGGGTGGCCCGAGGCACCTGTGACGCCGGTCACGCGTTCGCCGAATGCGATCGCGCCGTGGACCCAGCCGGCAGGGGTAAGGATATTGCCTTGGATAGTAGTACTGCTCATCTGCGTGACTCCGCTACGAATTCATAATAATCACTGCGGCAATAAGAGTGGGTCAGTTCCACCGCCGCGCCGTTGTCGAGATAACTGACACGGGTGATGTGCAGCATGGCCTCACCCTCCTTGATTTGCGCCAGCCTGGCCTGTTCCGCGCTGGCATTGACGGCGCGGATATGCTGCAGCGCGCGCATCGGGATCGCGCCGCGCGCTTCCAGGTAGCCGTACAGGCTGTCGTTTACCTGCTGCGGATCGGGCATGTACTGCAGCGGGATGGTGGTCGTTTCGATCGCCATCACCACGTCGTCGGCCGTGCGCAAACGGCGCAGGCGCGCCACCGGCATATGCGGCGACAGCCCCAGCGACAGCAGTTCCAGCGGCGCGGCCGTGCCGATATCGCGCTGCAGCCAGCGCGAGCCGGCCGTGAAGCCGCGCTGGCGCAGTTCTTCCGAAAAGCTGGTCAGGCGCGACAGCGGCTGCTCCAGCTTGGGCGTGATATAGGTGCCCGAGCCGCGCTTCCTGGTCAGCATGCCGCGCTCGCACAGCATGTCGATCGCCTTGCGCGCCGTCACGCGCGACACGGCCACCATGTCCGACAGTACCCGTTCCGAGGGCAGCGCCTGGTTGGCGCGCCATTCGCCGCCGGCGATGCCGTCCGACAGCATGTTGGCCAGCTGCAGATACAGCGGCGTATCGCTGTCGGGTTCGGGCTTGAAGGCCGCCAGGGAGCTCATCATGATGGCTGGCCGGCCAGGCGCTGGCGTATCAGGCGCAGGGCGCCCGCCGCCGAATCGCCCTGCGCCGGCACGACTTTTTGCAGCAGGGTGTCTGGCAGCCAGGCGCGCAGAGGCGCGGCCAGGCCGCCGCACAGCGCCACCGGCAAGCTGCCGTGCGGATCAAGCGCGCTGGCGATCAGCGCGACCTGCCGGCCCGCCTCCATCAGCAAGCCATGCGCCACCGCGTCGCTGGCGGCGTGTGCCAGCACCACCCGCGCCAGTTGCGCATAAGTTGTTTGCGTGGCGGCCGCCAGCCAGGCCTGCATGGCGTCGCGGTGGCCGCCGCAGGCGTCGACGATGGCCTTGGAAAAGTCGCTGGCGGGTACGCGGCCGTCGACGGCCTGCTGCGCATGGTTGACCGCGCGCATGCCGATCCAGGCACCGCCCGCTTCGTCGCCGGAGGGAAAGCCCCAGCCGCCCACTTCGCGGCGGCTGCCATCGGCATGCAGCACTTCGCCCACGCTGCCGGTGCCGATCGCCACGATGGCGCCCGCCTGGCCGCCATGGGCGCCCAGCAGGGTGGTCAGGGCGTCGGACTCCAGCGCCACGTGGGCATAGCCGGGATTGTGTTCGACAAAGCTGGCGGCCCACTGTCTGTTGTGCACGCCTGCCAGCCCCAGGCCGATGGCCAGGTGCTGCAAAGGCGGTTGCGCCAGGCCTGCCGCGTCAAACGCCAGGCTGGCGGCCTGCGCCACCGAGCTCCAGGCGTGTTCGATGCCGTGCCCGAGGCCGGACGGGCCGGCGTGCCCTTGTGCCAGTTCCTGCCCGTCGGGCCGCGCCAGGCGTACCCGGGTGCCGCTGCCGCCGCCGTCGACGCCAATTATGTATTCGATCATGTGTGGTCCGGCCATGGTGGATGGTGCCTGCCCTTGTTGTTTTGTGGGCGGCGAAAAAGCTGAAAGCACTATAGGGTTGGCGCGGGATGCTGTCAACAGGTATTTAAGTGGTATTGTATTCTGCGTTTCCGGTTTTCGCTTTGGTTGCGTTAAGTTATTGTTTATTAAAGGTTTATACTGTGGTTAAAAATGGTATTGATGTGGACTTGTTCAAGTCCACTTTTCACCGCGCAAACTCGATGGCAGTGCGCCAGGCGCAAATACCTGCTTGGCACGGCGGGCCGTCCGGAGTACAGTCCGCCTTTTACATCTGAAGCTGGAAGAGCACATGAACGACAAGGCAGCAAAAAGCGACTATTGGGATGACTGGCAGCAAGCGGCGCTGGCCGCCGGCGTCTCAAAGCCCCTGGCGGCGCTGGGCATGGAAATGATGCGCACGCATCGCAAGAACCGCTGGCCCAAGGATTTCCTGGGCCGCGAAAGCGATGGCGAGGTGATGATCGCGATGTGCCTGGAAGACGAGGCGGAAACGGAATTGTTCTTTATCGAAAACCTGTATCCCTACGATACGGCGCTGATCGAAAAGACCAAGCGCCGCCTCTGCCTGCACTGATCAAACCGGCCGCCTCGCGCGGCCGCTTATTTATACGGCGATTTCCACGGCGCGGTGTCATAATGCCCGAGGCATCCCCGCCCACGTACGGAGCACACCATGAGCAAGGCACAAGACAGCAAGAAGGAAGCCAAGAAGGAACCGGCAAAGACCATGAAGGAAAAGAAAGAAGCAAAGAAGGTCAAGAAAGAAGAGCGCAAGCACTAGGCATGCGCGCGCACCGCTTGCTCCCCGCCTGGCGGCCGCTGGCCGTGCTGGCGGCGCTGCTGCCGGTCATGGTGGCGCAGGCGCAACCCAAGCCGCCGCCATCGACCTTCGGCCAGGTGGTGGGCAATGCCGTGCTCTGCCTCGACCAGATCGACAACAAATCGTTTTATTCGTATCTGCTGACGGCCTTCGGCCCGGCCTACAAGCATGAGGGCGGCGCCTACTGGTTCCGCACCGACGCCGTGCTGTGGGGGGCGCCGGTGACGGACGTGATCGTCAGCGACGACACCAGTCCACTGGTCTTCATGGGCGTGGTGGCCGATAGCACGCCGGAAAAACTCGAGCCGGCCATCCGCGCCGCGTCCGGCCTGCGCTTCGACAAACTCGATTATTCCGCCTATCCTGTCCGTGGCTCGGTGCCAGGCAGTAAAATCGTCTACTTTCGCACCAAGGCCAAAGTCTATTGCGCCAAGTACAAGCCATTGCCGCCGGCGCAAACCCGCTGAACATGGCAATGTGCAATCGTTTTGGCGCATTTTGATCGTCCCACCGCAGGGTCTCCATGTACACGCAATATTTCCAGCTCAAGCAATCGCCGTTTTCGATCGCCCCCGATCCCCGCTACCTGTTCATGAGCGAGCGCCACCGCGAAGCGCTGGCCCACCTGCTGTATGGCGTGGGCAGCGGCGGCGGGTTTGTGTTGCTGACGGGCGAAATCGGCGCCGGCAAGACTACCGTCTGCCGCTGCTTCATGGAGCAGATTCCCGACAATTGCCAGCTGGCCTATATCTTCAATCCCAAGCTGTCGGTCGAGGAATTGCTGCTGTCGATCTGCGAAGAATTCCGCATCGCGCCGCCGGCGGGCAGCACCAGCGTCAAGGGCTATGTCGACGCCATCAATGCGCACTTGCTGGCCAGCCACGCGCAGGGCAAGAACAATGTGCTGATCATCGACGAAGCGCAGAACCTGTCGGCCGAGGTGCTGGAACAGTTGCGCCTGCTGACCAACCTGGAAACGAGCGAGCGCAAGCTGCTGCAGATCATCCTGATCGGCCAACCCGAACTGCGCGCCATGCTGGCCAGGGCCGAACTGGAGCAGCTGGCGCAGCGCGTGATTGCGCGCTATCACCTGGGTTCGCTGTCGGCGCCGGAGACGGCCAGCTATATCCACCATCGCCTGGCGGTGGCCGGCAGCACTGCGCGTGCGCCGTTCGGGCCGCGCCTGATGGCGCAGATACACAAGCTCAGCCACGGCGTGCCGCGCCGCATCAACCTGCTGTGCGACCGTGCGCTGCTGGGCGCCTATGTTGAAAACCAGCCGCAAGTGACGCGCCAGATCCTGCGCCGCGCGGCGGCCGAAGTGTTTGCCGAGGCGGGCAGCGCCGCACCGGCCGCAGCAAACGGCTTGCGCTGGCCGCAGCTGGCTGGCGGCGTGCTGGCCGGCGCCGTGATCACGGGCGCGCTGGCCTGGCATTTCATGCCGGTCAAGCAAACTGCCGCGCCGGTGGTGGCTGTCAGCAAACCTGCGCCCGCTGCATCTGTGCCGGCCCCGGTTCCGGTCCCGGCTACCGTCGTACTGGACCGCGATGCCGTGCTGCGCCAGCTGGCCGCGCTGTGGGGCGAACACTTGCCTGCCGGCGACGCTTGCCAGGCGGCTGCCCGCACCGGCCTGCGCTGCCTGCAAAGCCGTGGCGGCGTGGCCGAATTGCGCGTGCTCGACCGTCCCGCCATGCTGGTCTTGCGCGGCAAAGACGGTGCCGGTGAGCAGCTGGCGCTGCTGGCCAAAGTGCAGGGCGAAACGGCCAGCGTGCAGATCGATGGCAAGCCGGCCATCATGGCGGTGGCTGAGCTGGCGCAGCGCAGCGATGGCGATTTCGTCACCTTCTGGCGCGCGCCGCGCAACTGGCGCGATGAAGTGCCGGCGGGGGCGCGTGGCCCGGACGTGGACTGGCTGGCGGCGCGTCTGGCGCAGTTGCATGGCTTGCCTGCGCCTGCCGCCAACCTGCCGCTGGACACGGACATGCAGCGTTTGCTGCGCGAGTTCCAGCACAGCCAGAACCTGAAGGCCGATGGCCTGGCGGGACCGAAAACCTTCATGCGCCTGATGCAGCTGGGCGACAACACGGAGCCGCGCCTGTCGGGCGCGCCTCCAGCGGTGGCCCTGCCTGCCGTGGCCACCGTGGCGGGGAAATAATGTCGTATATTCTTGAAGCACTGAAAAAATCGCAAGCCGAACGCCAGCTCGGTGCATTGCCGTCCATCCATGCGCCGCAAGTGCAGCTGCAGCCGGCGCCCGATACAAGCGGCAA
The DNA here is from genome assembly GCF_057291295.1 of Janthinobacterium sp. 1L-D-8-B-C4. NCBI lineage: Bacteria > Pseudomonadati > Pseudomonadota > Betaproteobacteria > Burkholderiales > Oxalobacteraceae > Janthinobacterium > Janthinobacterium sp. 1L-D-8-B-C4. The sequence continues at coordinate 15,591 of NZ_JBXAVX010000005.1, read as the reverse complement.
GCGGCGGTTGCCGCTGTGGCTGGGACTGGGCGCCGCCTGCGCGGTGGCTGCCGCCTGGTGGTGGTGGCCGGCGACGACAAACGTTGCGCCGGCGCCGGTTGCTGCAGTGGCGCCGGTTGCTGCGGCCCCGGCCCCGGTCCCGGTCATTGCGCCCTTGCCGGTGCCAGCGGTCGTCAAGACAGTGCCGCCGCCGGTGGTCAAGACCGTCACGCCACCCGCCGCGCCGGCCCCGGCCCCGGTCCCGGTCCCGGTAACGTTGCCATCCGAAGAAGTCATTCCCGGCTTGCGCGACCTGCCCGAACCGATACAGCGGCAGATTGCGCCGATTGTGCTGGGCGGCTATATCTATTCGAAGGATCCGGCCGATCGCCTGCTGCTGATCGACAAGGTACTGCGCCACGAGGGCGAGGAAGTGGCGCCGGGACTGGTGCTGGAAAAACTCCAGCCGAAGGCGGCCATCTTCAGCTTCAAGGGCTACCGTTACCGCGTGCCGTACTGAGCGATTGCCTGGTTGCCCATGGCATGGCCGGTATAATGCGGCGATCTCACGGAAGGAACAACACGATGGACCATGCGACAACCGCGTTCGCGCCTGCCCACCCGGTACTGGGCGTGGTGGGCCGTTCCGGCAGCGGCAAGACCACTTTGCTGGAATATGTGGTGCAGGAAATGGCGGCGCGCGGCTTGCGCGTGAACCTGATCAAGCACAGCCATCATGACCTGGCGCTGGAGCCGCCACAAAAGGACAGCGCCCGCCTGCGCATGGCCGGCGCGGCCGAAGTGCTGGTGGCCTCGCCGTATCGTTTTGCCATCGTGCATGAGCTGCGCGGCGCGCCCGAACCGACCTTGTCGCAGCAACTGGCCCGCATGGGTCCTGCCGACCTGACCCTGGTGGAGGGTTTCAAGACCGACCCCATCGCCAAGCTGGAAGTGTTTCGCCACGAAGTAGGGCAAGCGCCTCTGTTCCCGCACGACGTGACCGTGATCGCCGTGGCCTCGGACGCGCCGGCGCCGCCCGACCTGCGCGACGGCGTCGCCTGGCTGGACTTGAATGATCGCGCAGGCGTGCTAAGCTGGTTGCTGCAGCGGCTGGAAAAATAGCGCTAAAGTATTTCGCCGGCTGGCCGTTAATCCTGGTAGACCTTTAATGGATGGAGAGACTTATGGACGTCGGAAGCATCGCACAACTGTCAACCACGATGGCCGAGACCGGCACCCGTCAAGCCGTGGGCATGGCCGTCCTGAAGAAAGCCCAGGACATCCAAAGCTCGACCGCGACTGCCCTGATCGAGGCCTTGCCGCCGGTGCCGGCCGCGCCGAGCCTGCCTTCGCACCTGGGCAACCGCATCAATACGACGGCCTGATTCCTGACAGGCATGGCCTGTTCACGCCGCCGCCGTTCTGGCGGCGGCGTTTGTCTGCATGCAGGGTCTTCCCTTCTTTTTCTGCGACAGCGTAAAATCGGATACCGCTTATTTTACGAAAGACTTCCATGAACAAACGTCACGCCCTCGTTGCCGCCGCCCTGGCCGGTCTCTGCGCCAGTTCCGTTGCCAGTGCCGCCGCCCACGATGCGCCGGCCGCCGGCGACAAGGAAAAATGCTATGGCGTGGCCAAGGCAGGGCAGAATGACTGCGCCTCGTCCGACGGCGCCCACTCGTGCGCTGGCCAGGCCGTCAGCGACAATCTGCCGACCGAATGGGCTTATGTTGCCAAAGGCACGTGCGAGCAGGCGGGCGGCACCTTGAAGCCTGTCAAGTTGGCAAAAAAAGCCGCGCCGCCGGTCAAGCCGCAGTCATAATCCCGAAGTCATGACGCATCCCGTCCATGCGTTGGCCGGCGTGGGCGTCGGCCTGCGTGCCGCGCATTACCGCGATTTTCTTGACGGCCGGCCACGCGTGGACTGGCTGGAAGTGCATACCGAAAATTACCTCGCTTGCGCGGGCCGCGACTGGCATGTGCTGCAGACCCTGCGCCAGGATTACGCGCTGAGCCTGCACGGCGTGGGCCTTGGCCTGGGGTCGGCGCACGGTTTTTCCGAATCGCACCTGGAACGGGTGCGGCGGCTGGCCGAACGCATCGAACCGGCGCTGGTGTCCGAACATCTGTGCTGGGGTGCGGTGGCGGGGCGGCAACTGAACGATCTGCTGCCGCTGACACTGGACCGGGCAGCGCTGGATCTGCTGTGCGCCAGGGTAGGGCGGGTGCAAGATGCCTTGCGCCGGCCGATTCTGCTGGAAAATGTGTCGACCAGCCTGCGTTTTCACGCGGACGCCATGAGCGAAGCGCAGTTCCTGACCGAGCTGGCGCGCCGCAGCGGCTGCGGCCTGCTGCTCGATATCAATAACCTGTATGTCAACCAATGCAACCACGGCGAAGACGCGCTGGCTGCCTTGCTGGACATTCCCGTCGGTATCGTTGGCGAAATGCACCTGGGCGGCCACCTGGTGACGCCGCGCGCGGTGATCGACCACCACGGCGCCACCGTGGCCGAACCCGTATGGGCCTTGTACGACGCGGCCGTGCAGCGCTTTGGACGGATGCCGACCCTGGTCGAATGGGACACCGACCTGCCGGAGCTTTCCATTTTACTGGCAGAGGCCGACCGGGCGCGCGCCATGCAGCAGCGCCATCATGAAGCTGCGCCATGGCGCGGCGCTGTCTGCACTGTGATGGCGTCGCCGCCAGGCCGGCAACTGGCGCGTACCCAACAACTATTTGCCGACGCGCTGGTCGATATGAAGCAGGCGGCCGGCGCTGTGAATCTGTTTCGGGGCCCGCTGGCCGAGGAACGCCTGGGCTTGTATCGGGGCAATATGAGCGCCACCTGGCGCCGCGTGCTGGGCCAGGTGTATCCGGTGCTGCTGGCGCTGGTGGGCGAGGAGTTTTTTGCCGGACTGGCGCGCGAATATGGCCGGTGCCAGCCTTCGCAGGATGCCGACCTGAACCGGTTCGGCGACGGCTTTGCCGCTTTCCTGGCTGATTTCCCGCCTGCCGCATCACTGCCTTACCTGCCCGACATGGCGCGCCTGGAATGGGAGCTGCACCTGGCCCATTACGCGCCGGACGCGCCAGGGTTGCCGTTTGACGCGCTGGCCTGCCTGGCGCCGGAACAGCTGGAAGCCTGCCGCTTTGCCGTGCATCCGGCTTGCGCGCTGATCCGTTCCGATTGGCAGGTGGTGGCGCTATGGCAGGCGCATCAGCAAGAAAATGGCGCATTCCCGCAGCAGATGGCTGTTGCCAGCCATGCGCTCGTGTGCCGGCCGCAGTGGCAGGCGCAAGTGCTGGCGCAAGATGCAGCCGCGCATGCGGCGCTATTGTTGCTGATGCAAGGGGAAAGTTTTGGCGCAGCGCTCGATGCCGCCTTCGGGATCGATGCGGATTTCTACCTCGGCGGGCAATTGCGCCTGTGGCTGGAGCATGCCGTGCTGACAGCAGTGCTCGCTCCTGAACAGTGCTATTGAAAGGCGCGCAGGATACGCGCTTCGCCGGTCTGGTCGCGGCATGCCGTATTGGCCGCCAGCGTCGCTTCCATCATGCGCGCCAGTTGTTCGTCTTCGAAGTGCGCCAGTTCGGCGGTGGCCGCCACCAGCGCCACTTCCAGCTTGGCGCGCGCACCCTGGTACAAGGTGCTGGTGTATTTGTCGGTGGTGCGCAGCAGGTCTTCCGCGTTTTCTATGACCTGGCGCAAGTCGGCGATCAATCGCTGCTGGCTGCGCGTGTCGTGCTCGGTATTGTCCATGTCTGTCCTTTCCGCTTGTTGATGAATATATGGCAATAATATAAACATAGGCAAACCAGCCGGGCAGGTTTTGATCTGGCACAGGAACGCGCTACAGCAGCCTCAGGCGGGTGCCACCACGGTAATGCGGATATCGGCCACGCTGACCACCTGGCCGGCGCGGATCTTGGCAGTCTTGCGCAATTCCTTCTTGCCGTCGACCTTGACCACGCCGCTGTCGACCATGACCTTGCCTGCGCCGCCGCTGTCGCACAAGCCGACCAGCTTGAGCAGCTGGTTCAGCTCGACGAACTCGGATGTCAAATCAAAGCTTACTTTTTGCATTCTATCCTCAATCGCAATAATGTGTTTTCAACACTGTGCAGCCCGGTAGCCGGGCCAAACAGCTAGTTTACATGGTTGCAACCAGACATGCGGAAGTGGCCTTAACTTTTGTTCGGACGCGTCATGTCCAGCGGTACAATCCACTCCGAAAATTGCTCTTCGGTCACGAAACCGAGGCCCAATGCCGCTTCTTTCAAAGTAGTGCCTTCGTGCTGCGCCTGTTTGGCGATCTGCGCCGCGCGGTCATAGCCGATATGCGGCGCCAGCGCCGTCACCAGCATCAGCGAGCGCTCCATCAGTTCGGCGATACGCTCGCGATTCGGTTCGATGCCATGCGCGCAATGCTCGTCAAAGCTGCGCATGCCGTCACCCAGCAGGCGCGCGCTTTGCAGGAAATTGTGCGCGATCAGTGGCTTGAACACGTTCAGCTCGAAATTGCCCGAGGCGCCACCGACCGTGATGGCGACGTCGTTGCCGAACACCTGGCAGCACAGCATGGTCAGCGCTTCGCACTGGGTCGGATTGACCTTGCCCGGCATGATGGAGCTGCCCGGTTCGTTTTCGGGTATCGTGATTTCACCGAGGCCCGAGCGGGGGCCGGAGGCCATCCAGCGCACGTCGTTGGCGATCTTCATCAGCGCGGTGGCCAGGGTTTTCAGCGCGCCATGGGCGGCCACCAGCGCATCGTGGGCGGCCAGGGCGGCGAACTTGTTGCTGGCGCTGGCAAACGGCTGGTGCGTCAGGCGCGCCAGCTCGGCGGCGATGCGGTCGGCAAATTCAACGTGGGCGTTCAAGCCCGTACCCACGGCCGTGCCGCCGGCGGCCAGTTGCAGCAGTGGCGGCAGCGAAGCCTCGATGATGTGCTCGGCAAATTCCAGCTGGGCCGCGTAGCCCGAGAATTCCTGGCCCAGGGTCAATGGCGTGGCGTCCTGCAAATGGGTGCGGCCGATCTTGACGATGTCGGCAAAAGCGTTGGACTTCGCCTCCAGGGTGGCGCGCAGCTGGCGCAGCGGCGGCAATACCGTGTTGGCGACGGCCAGCGCGGCGGCCACATGGATGGCGGTGGGGAAGATATCGTTCGAGGACTGGCCCAGGTTGACGTCGTCGTTCGGGTGCAGCAGGCGCTCGGCGCCGCGCAGGCCGCCCATCAGTTCCGAGCCTCGGTTGGCCAGTACTTCGTTCATGTTCATATTGCTTTGCGTGCCGGAGCCGGTCTGCCAGACGGCCAGTGGAAACTCGGTCGCATGCTTGCCGGCCAGTACCTCGTCGGCCGCCTGGGTAATGGCGACGGCCTTGTCGCCACCGAGCAAACCGAGGCCCAGGTTGACGTGGGCGGCTGCGCGCTTGACGGTGGCCAGCGCGGCGATCAGTTCGGGCGGCATCTTTTCCGTGGAAATATGGAAGTGCTCGAGCGAGCGCTGGGTCTGCGCTCCCCACAATTGACCGGCGGGTACGTCGATCGGGCCGAAACTGTCGCGTTCGATTCTGCTGCTCATGGCATTCCTTTCATGGCTGGGGATGGATCGAGTGTACTCCAGGCGTCAAAAACGCACCGCGCGCCCGCTTGTGCCTATATTTTTTCAATTTCCTGCCGTTAACAAGTTACGTTACCCTTTGTTCCAGTTGTCAAAGCGATCATTTCATGCCGAGCATAGTCTTTTCCCGCTGGACCGCCATCCTGTGCGCCACCGCCTGCCTGGCCATGCCGGCCGCGTTTGCGGCCGAGCTGGGTGAAATCAGCGTGCAATCGCACGTGGGCCAGCCCTTGTCGGCCGATATCGAATTGACGGCGCTGGCGCCCGACGAGTTGCAGGGCTTGCCGGTGCGCCTGGCGTCGAATAATGTCTACGAAGGCGGCGGCATCAGCATGGACGCCGCCTTGCAAACCCTGGCCATCAGCCAGGTGGAGCGCGATGGCCGGCGCTTTGTCCACCTCAGTACGCGGCAAGCGATCAATGCCGGCCATGTACATGTGTATTTAATGCTGGGCAATGGCAGCCGTGGCATTGTGCGGCTGGCCACTGTCTGGCTGACGCCGGCGCCGCCCGTGCCAGCGCCTGTCCCCGTGCCAGCGCCCGCACCCAAGGTGGTGCCGCAAGCCGCCGCGCCGGTCATTGTGTCCAAACCTGTCGCGGTACCGGACGCTGCCGCCCTGGCGGCGCGCGCCCGCGCCGAGGGCATGCTGCGCCCGCCGGTCGTATTTGTTGCGCCACCGGTGGCGCCGAAGCCGGCATTCGTGCCTGCCGCGCCGCCGCCGTTGCGCCGCGTGCCGCTGCCGGTGGCCGCCTGCGCGCCGCAAGCGGCGGGTGAGCCGGCCGCAGCGTGCGTGGCGCTGGATCGGCAAAACACGGCCTTGAATGAGAAGATTGGTGTGCTCGAAGGCAAGGTTTCGGCGCTGCAGCAGGCGCTGGCCGCGCCTGTTGCTGCCGCTCCCGCTGCGCCAGCCGCTGCAGTCGCGCCGCATGTCAAGGCGAAGGCCGCGGCGGCGGAAAAGAAAGCCGGCGGCAATGGCCTGTGGTGGCTGGGGCTGGGGACTTTACTGTTCTTGCTGGCGACGGCCGTCATCGTGTATATCGTTCGCAAGCGCAAGGGCCGTGCGGAGGCAGGCGCCAGGCCGCCATCGAAATACTGGGTCTTGCTGCGCAAGCCGTTTCGCCGCAAGCCGGCGCCGGTGGTGCCGCCTGGCGATACGGTGACTGAGCGCGACGAGCCGGCATTGGCGTCGGAACCCGAGCCTTTCTCGCGCTAACGCGGCGGGCCGCCTGCTGTGGACGTAAAAAAAGCGCCCGCAGGCGCCGTCGACTTCTGACCAGATGTTTTATCGGTGCGCGCGTGGCGCCGGCATGGTCCTGGATAACTGCGCCATCCATGGTTCGGTGATATTGCAGATGGCGCGGTCATTGGCCAGGATCTGCTTGATCAGGTCGAACTTGCGCGCGCGCGGGGATCCGGACAGGGCAGGCACGGCGCCGACCAGGGTGGCGCTGGCTGCGCTGGCGCATTGATTTTCCAGCGCGCTCAAGCGATCCCAGTCTTCCGAACGTGCGGCCGCGACCATCTGATTGGTCAAAGTGGCAATATTTTCATACATCGAAAGCACATCGTTGGAGTTCATGAGCACACCTGTATTTTTATCAATGGTTTTACGCTTGTCTAGATTAACGGCGGCCTGAGCCAGAACTTGAGGCTTTTTTTGAAAATAATTCAAAATAATTTTCAACTTTTCTCAAACTGCCCGCAAACCCGCATGAATACTGGCGAGCGTCTAAAATGGCGGCATCTTTGACGGAAGCGCCACCATGACCGATACTCCACACGACCCCCTGCATGCCATTACCCGCCGCACCCTGGACCATTACGACGCCAGCGCGGAGCAGTTCTTCGAAGGCACGCGCGAGCATGACGTGCGCCAGAACATGACCGCGCTGCTGAACGCCATCGGCAGTGCGGCGCCGTTCGAGATTCTCGACCTGGGCTGCGGTCCCGGGCGCGACCTGAAGGCATTTACGGAGCTGGGCCACCATGCCACCGGCGTCGATGGTTCCGCCCGCTTTGTCGAGATGGCGCACGCGTATAGCGGCTGCACCGTCTGGCAGCAGGATTTTCTCGACCTGGACTTGCCCGCCGACCGTTTTGACGGCGTGTTTGCCAACGCCGTGCTGTTCCACGTGCCCAGCAGCGCCTTGCCCGGCGTGCTGCGCGCCCTGCATGGCTGTCTGAAACCGGGCGGCGTGCTGTTCAGTTCAAATCCGCGCGGGAACAACCAGGAAGGCTGGAATGGCGCGCGCTATGGTAGCTATTACGACCTCGACACCTGGACGGATCACGTGCAGGCGGCCGGCTTCGTCCTGCTCGACCATTATTACCGGCCGCCGGGCCTGCCGCGTGAGCAGCAGCCGTGGCTGGCCACCGTCTGGCGCAAGGATAGTGAAAGATAGCAATATTTTCCCATGTGTTAGGAACCGTACATAGTTTTTGACACCTCAGGCGTAGTATGGACTCATCGACACGCAGCAAGCAAAACGCAGCGTGTGAGCCGCAGTACCGGCCCTGGGCCGGACAACAGATGGACCAACTACAGTGAGGATTTATCATGAACAAAGATCAAGTCGAAGGCAAACTGAAAGAAGTCGGCGGTAAAATCCAGGAAACGGCTGGCAAAGCCGTTGGCAGCGAAGAACAGCAAGCCAAGGGCCTGGCTAACCAGGTCGAAGGCAAAGTGCAGAAGAAAGTTGGCGACGTGAAAGATGCGGTTGAAACCGTGACGCGCAAGCCATAATCGCTCGCACCAAGTAAAAAACCGCCGCCGGTCGCAAGACCGGCGGCGGTTTTTCATTGGGCAGGCGCTTTTATTTCGCGTCGTCCACTTTCAGGTTCTTCTTGAAGAAAGCGGCGATCTTCGCGTACACATGGCGCTGGCCGGCGCGCGACGAGATGCCGTGCTTGGCGCCCGGATACGTCATCAGGTCGAACTGCACGCCACGGTTGACCAGTGCGTCGATCAGACGCGTGCTGTTCGAAAACAGCACATTATCGTCGGCCATGCCGTGCACCAGCAGCAGCGGCGAGCTCAAACCGTCCAGATGCGCAAACACGGTGCTGTCCTTGTAGCCTTCCACGTTTTCCTTCGGCATGCCGAGGAATTGTTCGGTGTAGTGGGTGTCGTACAGCGACCAGTCGGTTACCGGCGCAACCGAGACGCCGGCGGCGATCTTGTCGGATGCTGCCGACAGCAAACGCAAGCTCATGAAGCCGCCATAGCTCCAGCCGAATACGCCGATGCGCCTGGCGTCGACAAAGCTTTGCTGGCCCAGCCAGGCGATGCCGGCCAGTTGGTCGGCCACTTCGGCCTTGCCCAGGTTATGGTAGATTGCATCGGTAAATGCGCGCTCGCGGCGCGAGGAGCCTCGGTTATCCAGGCGGAACACTACAAAGCCCTGCTGCGCCATGTACTGGTCGAAGTTGTTGCCCCAGCGGCGAGCCACGTGCTGCGAGTGCGGGCCGCCATAGGTCGACAGGAATACCGGATAACGCTTCGATGCATCGAAGTTCGACGGCTTCACCAGCGAGTAATAGAGCAGTTGACCATCTTCGGACTTGATGCTGCCGTATTCGGTCGGCAAATGATCAGCCTTGTACTTGCCATACGGGTGGCTGGCGTTCAGGGCGTTTTCTTCCAGCCATCCCACCATTGCGCCGTCGGGGCGGCGGATGCTCACTTGCGGCGGCGTGGCCGGATCGGAATACGTGTCGACAAACACCGCGCCATTGCGTGCGAACGTGGTGTCGTGCCAGCCGTCCGCTTTCGTCACGCGCTGCGGCTTGTCGGCGGTGCTGCCGTCGAGCGCCAGCGCGTAGGTCTGCTTGTCGATCACCGCGTCGCGGTTCGAGGCCACATACACCTTGCCGGCTTTTTCATTCACCGCCAGCACGCTGTCGATGCCCCATTCACCCGAGGTGACCGGATGCAGCAGCTTGCCGCTCATGTCATACAGATACAGGTGGTTGCGGCCGCTGCGCTCGGATGACCACAAAAACGATTTGCCATCGGCCAGGAAGCGCAGGTCGTCATGGATGCTGACCCAGGTCTTCGCCGTTTCCGTCAGCACCGTGCGCTGCGCCAGCGTGGCGGCATCGACCGAGACCAGGTCCAAGGTCTTCTGGTCGCGCGACTGGCGCTGGTACAGCAGCGCTTTGCCATCAAAGCTCCAGTCGGCGCGCACCAGGTAGATGTCGGGATTGCTGCCCAGGTCGACCTGGCGCTGCACGCCGGTTTCCGGCGAGACGATTTTGAGCTGCACCAGCACGTTGGCGTCGCCGGCGGCAGGGTAGCGCTGTTCCACCACGTCGGTGCGGTCGGCGAAGATCTCGAAGCGGCGCACCACCGGCACCGGCGCTTCATCGTAGCGTTTGTAGGCGATCGCACTGTCGTCCGGCGCCCAGTAGTAGCCGGTGCGCTGGCCCATTTCTTCCTGCGCCACGAATTCGGCTTCGCCGTTGTGGATGGTGTCCTTGCCGTCGCTGGTCAGCTGGCGTTCCTGGCCGGTTTTCAGGTCGATCACATACAGGTTCTGTTCGCGCACAAAGGAGAGATAGCGGCCCTTGGGCGAAATCTTCGGGTCGAGCACATTGCCCTTGGCGACCAGGCGCGCCTTGTCCGGATGGGCCGCGTCGACCAGGTACAGATTGCCGGCCAGCGGTACCAGCAGCTGCTTGCCGTCCGGCGACCAGCTGTAACTGAGGATGCCGTTCAGGCTGGCCGTGCGTTCGCGTTCGCGGCGCGCCTGTTCGGCCGGCGAGATGGTTTCATTGGGCACCAGCGCCTTGGAGTCGACCAGGCGGTGCGTGCTCTTGTCTTTCAGCTTGAATTCCCACAGGTCGAGCTGGAACTGGTTGTCGGCGCGTCCGCGCAGGAACGTGACGCGCTCGCCGTCGGGCGATACCTTCAGGTTGCGCACGCCGGGGCCGGCCAGCGCCGGGTCGGCGTGGATGCGCTCGAGCGTCAGCTTTTCAGCCGCAGCGGGAACGCTGGCCATGGCGGCCAGAAAACAGAGAATAAAACGCATGGATGTCTCGGTGATGTGAAAGAGGTCAAGGTAATTCTTGACGGCAAACAATACCAGAGCGCGGCGTGCAATGCGATAGGGAAGGCCACGGAATACGCCGCCGATTGCACGCTTTCCTTCGGCATATCCTGTGAATATTCCGTGTTTTATACGGCGCCTTGCAGCCTTTGCAGCGACAGCCGGTTCAGGTACCAGGTCAGCAGCACGGCCGCCACCGTCAGCCCCGTGACCAGGCCGATCCAGAAGCCGGCGGCAGCCATCGGCGCGCTTGGTGACCAGATGAAGCCTTGCGGCGCCAGGCCCAGCACATAACCGATCGGCAGCGAAAAGCCCCAGAAAGCCAGCAGCTGGATCAGCATCGGCTGGCGCGTGACCTTGTAGCCGCGAATCGCGCACGAGGTGGCAACCTGGGTCGCGTCGGACAGTTGAAACAGGGCGGCAAACAGCAGCAGCTGCGCGCACAGCGCCTGCACTTGCGGGTCCGACGTATAGGCCTGCGCGATCTGGTGGCGAAACAGCGTGATGCAGGCGGCCGAGACGATGGCCGCCGTCAGCGACATGGCCACGCCGACCCAGGAAATGAAGCGCGCGCGGCGCAGGTTTGCTTCGCCCACGGCGTGGCCGACGCGCGTGACGAGCGCGATACCGAAGGTCAAAGGCACCATGAACACGACGGACGAAAAATTGAGGGCGATCTGATGCGCCGATACCTGCACCACGCCAAAGCGCGCCACCAGCAGGCTGATCACGCCAAACGCGCTGACCTCGGCGAAATAGGTCACGCCGATCGGCAGGCCCAGGCGCAGCATGGGACCGATGGCCGACGCTTGCGGCCACTCCCAGTGGGTGAACGGATAAGTGGCGCGGTAGGCCGGCGCGAACCGGATCCAGGCCAGCATCGCCAGCAGCATCATCCACACGCAACAGGTGGTGGCCACCGCGCAGCCGATGCCGCCCAGCTTCGGCATGCCCCAGTGGCCGTAGATCAGCAGGTAGTTGACGAAGATATTGAGCGCCAGCGCTGCCAGCGCGATCACCATTACCGGCTTGGTCTGGTTGATGCTGGTGCTGTAGCCATACAGCGCGCGGTAGGCGGCAAACGCCGGCAGCGCGCAGCTGATGATGTGCACGAACAGCTTGGCCTTGCCCGCCACATACGGTTCGAGCATCAGGTGGTCGAACACCAGCGCCGCCATATTGGTCAGCAGGCACGCCACCAGGCCGACCGCCAGCGCCTTCCATAGCGACTGGCGCACGATATGCGGCACCTGGTGGTGGCGCGCGGCGCCAATTTCATGCGCCACCAGGGTATTGGTCGCCATCATGATGCCGCTCACGGTGACCAGCACGATCGACCAGATGGCCGCGCCCAGGGAAACCGCCGCCAGCTCGTCGGGCGTGGTGTGGCCCGTCATCGCGACGTCGGCCGCGCCCATGCCGACCGTGGCCAGTTGGCCGATCAGGATCGGCCAGGCCAGTTTCCAGAGGGAGGAAACTTCCTGGCGGATAGCGGGAACGGTAAACGAAGTAGTGTGGGGCATGGGGTAAAAGCAGGTGCTGGCTGAGTCGAACCTGCGATTCTACTGATAATCCTAGCGCTTGTCCGGCCGCCTTGTCTTGCCGTCTATTTCCTTTGGTAACAATTGATGGTGTTTTTCGCATATTTTGTTACACCGTTTTTTCGCCGGACGGCTACACTTCCGGATAGTCGCATTGACAACCACTGGAGACCCCCCATGAACCGCCCGCTTACCCACGCCCTGATGTGCGCAGCCGCCTTTTTCACCCATGCAGCTGCCAGTGCCGGCGAACTGACCCTGTTCGAAGACGATAACTTCCGCGGCCGCGCCGTGACCGTGCGCGACACCACCGATGACCTGTCGCGCGTCGGTTTCAACGACAAGGCATCGAGCATCATGGTGCGTTCGGGCACGTGGGATGTGTGTACGGATTCCGGCTTTCGCGGCAGCTGCAAGACGCTGACACCGGGCGAATATCGTTCCATGCCGGGCATGAACGACGCCATTTCGTCGGTGCGCGAGGTGGGCCGCAATGATAGACGCAACGATGGCCGCAATGATAGCCGCAATGACTGGCGCAACGATGACCGCAACGATGGACGCAATGAGTGGCGCGACGACGGTCGTCACCAGCAGTATGGCCAGCAGCAGCGCAGTGCGGTTCTGCTGTTCCCCGATGCGAACCTGCGCGGCGAACCCGTGGCGATCGACCGTAACACGGAAGACCTGGTACGCTATAACTTCAATGACCGCGCCGGCTCCATCGTTGTCAACGAAGGGCAGTGGGAAGTGTGCAGCGATTCGAACTTCCGCGGCCGCTGCGAAGTGATCGGGCCGGGACAATACGCGCGCCTGAACGCGCTCGATAACAAGATTTCGTCGCTGCGCCGCGTGCGCTGATCGTTTTCGCCGCGCTCTCGTGCAAAGCCGCCTGCCAGGCGGCTTTTTTCATGTCCAGTCGTGCGCTGACATTTGCTTGCCATTTGTTACACTCGCCGCCGCTGCGCCAGACTACACTGGTGCTCATGCAATCAATGGAGCCTGTCATGTCAACATCGATCAAATCAAAAACAATCTACGCGCTGTTGTGCGCCACCACCATCTTTGCCCACGCCGCCGCCAGCGCGGGCGAGATGACCCTGTTCCAGGACGATAATTTCCGTGGCCGCTCGGTCAGCGTGCGCTCCGACGTCAGGGATTTGTCGCGCCTCGACTTCAACGACAAGACTTCGAGCATCTTGGTGCGCTCGGGTACCTGGGAAGTATGCAAGGACGCGGACTTCCGCAACAGCTGCCGCACGCTGCAGCCGGGCCGCTACGCCAGCATGCAAGGCATGAACGATTCCATCTCCTCGGCGCGCGAAGTGCGCCGTGGCGACAATGGTCCGGGCCGTCCCGAGCCGGGGCGCCCCGGCCACGGCGGTGGCGGTCGCCCTGACAACAACGGCGCCGTGCTGTTGTTCCCGGACGCCGGCATGCGCGGCCAGCCGGTACGCCTGGACAATGAAGTCAATGACCTGAACCGCTACCGCTTCAATGACCGCGCCCAGTCCATCGTCATCAACTACGGCCGCTGGGAATTCTGCGCCGACGCCAACTTCCGCGGCCGCTGTGTGGTGATGGGGCCGGGCCAGTACGCCCGCATCGACGGCAGCCTGGACCGCAAACTTTCCTCGATCCGCCGCGCACGTTAACAATCCTTGACTTGGCGCTGAAGCGGGCATGCAGACGTACTGCATGCCCGGTTCAATTCGTGTAATCTTTCCTGACGATTCAACCACGGGGAGCATGCACGGTGGACTACAAGGACTACTACAAGGAACTCGGGGTCGACAAGTCGGCCAGCGAGGCCGACATCAAGAAGGCGTACCGCAAGCTGGTGCGCAAATACCATCCCGACGTCAGCAAGGAAGTCGATGCCGACCAGCGCACCAAGGCCCTGAACGAAGCCTATGGCGTGCTGGGCGACGCCGAGAAGCGCGCCGCTTATGACGACCTTGGCCGCCAGGGCGCCCAAGGCGGCGCGGCTGGCGGCGGTTTCCGGCCACCGCCCGACTGGGGCGCGGGCTTCGAATCATCAAGCACTGACGACAACGATTTTTTTGCCGACCTGTTCGCCCACGTGGGCGGACGGCGCCGCGCCAACAGCAACTTCCAGATGCAGGGCGACGACAGCCATGCGGCCATCACCATCGCCCTGCGCGACAGCTACCACGGCGCCACGCGCACCATCGTCATGCGCGTGCCCGAAGCCGATGCGCAGGGCCGTGTTGTCACGCGCGAGCGCACGCTGGAAGTGACGATCCCGAAAGGCGTGACGGAGGGCCAGCAGCTGCGCATGAAGGGCCAGGGCAATCCCGGCAGCGGCGGCGCGCCGGCCGGCGACCTGTACCTGGAAATCCGTTTTGAAACCGACGCGCGCTACAAGGTGGAAGGGCGCGACGTGTTCGAAACCGTGCCGGTCACGCCATGGGAAGCTGCGCTCGGTGGCGCGATCGACGTGCCCACGCCCTCGGGCACGGTGTCGGTGACGGTGCCGCCCGATTCGCAAACGGGGCGCAAGCTGCGCCTGAAAGGGCGCGGCATTCCCGCCGCCCAGCCAGGCGATTTGTATCTGCTGCTGGAAGTGGTGCTGCCGCCCGCGCACGACGCAAAAGCGCGTGCACTGTATGAAACCATGGCGCGCGAGATGGCCTTCAATCCGCGCCAGAAGCTGGGAGCATGATCATGACAAACCGCATGGCAAACCTCGCGACCACCAATGTGATCGGCGTACTGCTGGAAGACACGGCCCTGAGCCTGGAAGAACTGGCGCGCGCCTGCGCCGTAGAACCCGACTGGGTGGTGCAGCGCGTGCAGACCGGCGTGCTGCTGCATGGCGGTCCGCCGCCGGTACAGGCCACCGGCTGGCGCTTTACCAGCGCCGACCTGGTGCGCGCGCGCCGCCTGCGCGAGATCGAAGCCGTGTTCGACGCGAACGCCGACCTGGCGGCGCTGGTGGTCGATCTGTCGGAAGAAGTGGCGCGCCTGCGGCGGCGCCTGCACGTGCTGGGCGTGGAGTGACTATTCGTATTCGGCGTGCCGCTGTACGGTGATGCGCGCGATATAAAACTGGCCGTCGATCACCACGCGGTGCGGGATGCCGGCGATATCGAAGCCGGGCCCGCCGTCTTCCATCCATTCCTGCGCCACGCTGTCGAACTGCTGCGGCGTCATGCGCAGCATCGGCGCCGTGATGACAAAGCGCGCGCCTGGTTTTTGCTTGTTGACGAAATCGTCGAGGGTGGACATGGTTTTCCTTGCTGTTGAACGTTGAGCCCGCGAGAGGCTGGGGTCGGACCCTCAGGGTGTATAGCCGGGACACATAGGTAACACTTGTCGGGAGACATGGGTAACACCTTTTATGATGATTGCACCGCCACCAACTGGAGCGTGCAAT